>JAEUKE010000270.1 GCA_016794345.1 Myxococcales bacterium | reverse complement strand
ACATCGAACACGACGCGACCCACGATCTGTCCCGACGCCGTCTCCACGTCGACCGAGTACCTTCCCTCCGGATCCTCGGGCATCTCGGGCAGCTTCGATGCGACACGGACCACGTTGCGCTCCTTCGACGCCGGAGCGTCCGTCCCCGCGTGCTGGAGGACCTTCCTGTCCTTGCGCCAAACGTGCCGGAACGAATCGCCACGTCCGAACACCTGCACGTCGGTCACACAGAAGAGCTCCTTGACCCCGGAGCGAACGGCTCGCACCTCGACGTCGAGCGTGCCGTCCTCTCGCAGACCCGTGCCGACCCCGCCCTCCTTCACGTAGACGGGCACGGGGGGCATGGTGCGGCGGCCGAGGTAAGCGCCGAGGACGAACAGGCCGATCAAGGACACGAACGCTCCGGCGGCCAGCGGACGCCGCAGGCTCGCGAGCGAGAGGTGGAAGAGCATGAAGGTCGCCCCCGACAGCGCGGCTGCGACCAGGAGGGTGACGAGCGCCGAGACGTTGGGGATCAGCGCCGGGATGAAGACGTTGGCGCAGCCGAAGAGCGTGATCGCAAAAAAAGCCGACGCGATGAGCTTGAACCGGAGCAACACGCGGTCGAAGACCAGATCGAGCGTCGAGATGACGGCACAGCCAGCCAGGAGCGAGAGCGGCAGGGTGGTCTTCGCGTCGAGGCTCGTGCTCTTCCAGTAGAACGGCAGGAGGTAAAAGAGCATGCCCTGAAAGAGGTTCTTCATCAGGTAGCTCATGATGAAGAACCGCCGGCGCATCCCGGGCCACGCGGTCATGAAGTCCTGCTGCGCGCCCGTCCCGAAGAAGCGGAAGAAGAAGACGACGAGGAGCCACGCCGCCACGAGCGAGAGGGTGAGCAAGCGGGCTCGCTCGAAGCCCTTCTGTGCGAAGGTCGCCACGAAGGCGCCCAGGCTGAGCGCGTAGGCGGTGTGGAGCCACCAGATCTTCTTCTCGTGTTTCTTGAGGAGCTCCTTCCCGATCTCGCGCAGCTCCTCGAGCTTGCTCGGTTGGGGCCCAAACGGCCCCGTGTGCACGGGCTGGGGCTCGGGCCGCGCCCGCGTCGGGGGCTCGACGGTCGGGTCCTCGGAGCCGGCCGATGTCTTGTCGGCGTCGAAGCGCGGCCCCCCGTCGGGGATCGTGCGCTCGGGGTCGATCGGGCCCGGCACGTTCGTCACGCGGCGAGTTTCGCTCGCCTTGGGGTCCCTGTCACGTCCGGCAACGCCGGCTATTTTGCTGTCGCGGCTGCCAACGAGTTGGCAGAATGCCGGGCGATGGAAGAGGTCGAGATAGGCGAGCTCGCCGCGCGGCTCGCCCACAACATCCGGACGCTCCGCGAGGCTCGTGGGCTCACCCAGCAGCAGATGGCCAAGGCGTCCGGGCTGCCTCGCGCGACCTGGGCGAACCTCGAGTCCGGCGCGGCGAACCCGACCCTCGGCGTGCTCCACAAGGTCAGCGCCGCGCTCGCCATCCCCTTCGAAGAGCTCCTGCAGAGCCCCTCGCCGGCCGCGCGCCACTACGCGCGGGACACGCTGGCCGTTCGCGAGCGGGGCGGCGTCGTCGTTCGGTCGCTCTTGCCACATCGCGTGCCGAACATGGTGCTCGAGCGGCTGGAGCTTCCGCCCGCGGCGCGTATGTCGGGCACACCCCACACCGCCGGCACGCGGGAGTACCTGGCGTGTGAGCGAGGCACGATCGAGCTCATGGCCTCGGGCGAACGGTTCGTGCTCGCGGCGGGGGACGTGGTCGTCTTCCGCGGTGATCAGCGCCACGGGTACGCCAACATCGGGACGGGGACCGCCGTCGGGTACTCGGTGGTGGTCCTGCGCCCGGTCCCCGTCTGACAGGTCCTTGCCGAGTCGTCGCCTCCGTGGGAAGCGAGGTGCATGCGCTCGTTCGTCCTCGCCACCGCCCTTCTTGCGCTCGCCGCGTGCCAGGACCAGCCTGCTCCGACGGCCGCGTCCGGCAGCGCTACACCGCCGGCCGATACCGGCAAGAAGACGCCTGATGCCTCCGCGGGGCTCAAGACGGGCGACCCCGCGCCCGACGTCGCGCTGAAGCTCCACGACGGCAAGGAGGTCAAGCTCGCCGAACAGAGGGACAAGCTCGTCCTCGTCTACTTCTACCCGAAGGACGACACGCCCGGCTGCACCGTGGAGGCGCAGGGCATCCGCGATGCGTGGAGCACGTTCCAGGAGGCCGGCATCGTCGTCTACGGCGTCTCCACGCAGGGCGCGAGCTCCCATCAGTCGTTCATCGACAAACACTCGCTGCCCTTCCCGCTCGTGGTCGACGAGGACCAATCGATCGCCAAGGCCTTCCAGGTCCCGGTGAGCAACGGCTTCGCCGCGCGCCAGTCCTTCCTCATCGGAAAAGACGGGAAGATCAAGGCGGTCTGGCCGAAGGTGAATCCGTCCGAGCACGCCGCGGCGGTGCTTGAAGCGGCGAAGAGCTGAGGTGTAGCCTCCGCGCATGTCCACCGTCCGCGCTTCGCACATCCTGCTCATGTACAAGGGCTCCGACCGCTCGACCGCGACCCGCTCGAAGGAAGAGGCCCAGCAGCAGATCCAGGGCCTGCTCACCCAGGTCCAGGGCGGGGCGGACTTCGCTTCCCTCGCGAAGCAGCACTCGGATTGCCCTTCGAAGGCGCGCGGTGGCGATCTCGGCTCCTTCGGTCGCGGGCAGATGGTGAAGGCGTTCGAGGACACCACCTTCGCGCTCCCTGTCGGCGGCGTCAGCGGCGTCGTCGAGACCCAGTTCGGCTACCACATCATCCAGCGCACGGGCTGAGCTCCGGCGCCTCGAGCCCAGCAGGCTTGCTTCGGGCTCAGACCTGCACGGCGCTCAGACCTGCGCGGCGCTCAGGCCTCCGCGGGCGCGCTCCGCCGCAAGGCGAGCATGCGCCTGACCTGGTCCACCAGGGCCACGCTCGAGAACGGCTTCACCATGAACTGATCGCGGTCCTCGAGGATCCCGTGGCGCAGGACGGCGTCGTCCGTGTAGCCGCTGATGTAGAGCACCGGGACGTCCGGGTAGAGCGCTCGCAGGCGGACCGCGAGCACACGACCGCTCATGTTGGGCATGACCACGTCCGTGACGAGGATGTCCGGCTTCCAGCGCTGCGCGATCGCGAGGGCGACCTCCCCTCCGCTCGCGTCGGTCACCTCGAAGCCGTTTCGCTCGAGCGTGCGGCGCATCAGCGCGCGCAGCGCGGGCTCGTCCTCGGCGAGCAAGACGCGCCCACCCTCCCCCACGGGCGTCAACCGGCGAGGCGCGGGCTCGGCGCTCTTTGGCTGCGTGCTCGCCGGCAGCAAGACGCGCATGGTGGTGCCGCCGTCGGGCGGGCAGTGGACCTCCAAGCCGCCGCCACACTGCTTCACCGCGCCATAGACGACGGCCAGCCCCAGCCCCGTCCCCTTGGTGCCTTTGGTCGTGAAGAAGGGCTCGAAGATCCGCCCCCGGATGCTCTCCGGGATGCCGGGGCCGGTGTCGGTGATCGAGACCTCGACGTAGTCCCCCGGCGGCAGATCGCCGGTCTCGGTGCGGCTCGCCTCGAGCGAGGTGTCGCGCGTCGCGACCGACAACCTCCCTCCGTGGGGCATCGCGTCCCGCGCGTTCACGCAGAGGTTCATGATGATCTGCTCGACGAGCGATCGATCGATCCGGACGTGGGACTGGCGCGCCGAGAAGGAGGTCTCGAGCACGATGTCCTCACCCAGGAGCCGGTGGAGCATGGCCTCGGACTGCTCGATGACCTCGTTCAGATCGAGCACGACGGGTCGAACGGGGTGGCGCCGGCTGAAGGCGAGCAGCTGATTCGTGAGGCTGGTCGCCCGCTCGGCCGCGTGCCGGATCTCCACGACCATCTCCTGCAGCGGAGCGTTGGACGGGAGCTCGGCGGCGAGCGCCTCCGTGCAACACCCGATGACCGTGAGGATGTTGTTGAAGTCGTGTGCGACGCCGCCCGCGAGCTGCCCCACGGCTTCCATCTTCTGCGCCTGCCTCAGCTGGCGCTCGAGCATCTCGCGCTCCGACAGATCTCGCACCAGGACACCGTAGCCGCGCACCGAGCCGTCTGCGTTCCGAAGCAGCGTGGAGCTGACCTGCGCGCGGAATCGGCTCTTGTCGCTGCGGATGCACTGCGTCTCGCCTTCGTGATGACCGCTCGTGCGGGCGAGCTCGAGCTCGGCGAGCTCCCGGCTGTCGTCCGGGAAGAGCCGCTCGATGTGCGCGCCGATCACCTCGGCGGCCGTCGCCCCGAAGAGCTTCTCGGCCCCCGGATTCCAGGTGACGATGATGCCAATGGGGGAGACGAGGAACAGCGCCGAGTCGCTCACGCCTTCGACGAGGAGCCGGAAGCGCTCCTCGCTCGCCTGCAAGGCGGTCCGCGAAGCGTCGTGCTCGAGGGCGAGCCCGGCGAGGTGCACGGCGTTCGCCATGACGTCGGCCACGTACGAGTCCGGCGTGCTCACGACCTTGCGGTAGACGGCGAACGTACCGACGAGCTTGCCCTGTGCGGTGCGGATCGGGAACGACCAGCACGCCCGCAGCCCATGCGACAGCGCGAGCCCGCGGTAGTCCTCCCAGAGCGGGTCGGTGGCGATGTCGTGCACGATGACCGGCTCGCCGCGGAACGCCGCCGTCCCACAGGAGCCGCTCCGCGGGCCTACCGGCACCAGCCCGAGCGCTTCGTTGTAAGCGGCCGGCAAGGTGGGCCCGACGGCGAGCTCCAGGTGGTCGCCGACCGCGAGGAGGATGGAGCAGTACGCGCCCGGCACCGTCACCCCGACGAGCTCGCAGATGCCGCCGAGGATCTCCTCGAGCGCAGCATTCGAAGCGACGAGCGCGAGCACCCGGTTCTGGTGGGCGAGGACACGCTCGGCCTGGTGCAAGCCCGTCACGTTCGAGTGCGCGACGAGGGCGCCGCCTTCGGTCTTCGTCACGGTGGCGAGGAACCACCGCTCGGTGAGCGGGCCGTGGCAGGGGTATTCGTGCTCGAACCGCGCGGCGTCTCCGCGCAGAACGCGGGAGATCCCCTCGAACACCGCCGCCGCGTCTCGATCCTCGAGGGCGGGGACACAGGCCGCGAGGTAGTTCGTGCCGACTCCGACCATCGCAACCTCGGAAACGCCGTTGTCGCGCGCGAACCGCTCCCAAGCGGCGTTCACCGCGACGATGCGGCCGTCTCGGTCGAGCAAGGCGACGTGCGCCGGAACAGCGTCCAACAGGTCGCGCTCGATCCCCCCGCTCTCCGATACACCCGCCTTCTCCACCGAGACGCTCCTTGCGGATGCCGCGCATGGCAGCGCGAAGGTTGCACACAAGAACCATGCCGAGCGCAACCGGCGTGGCGAGAGGTGGTGATCCCGGGTGGTCGGGGGCACGGCCGCCACGAAATGGCTGCGGGCACGCGCGGAGGCTGCGCGACACGCACGCGCGCGGGGCTCAGGTGTCGGCGAGGGTGGAGAGCTCCGTCTCGACGGCCTCCCACTCGGCGAGCAGACCCTCGAGCTCCTTCCCGAGCGCCTGCTCCTCGTCCTGGAGGCGCTTCACCTCGTCCGCGGGGGTCTTCTCGAAGAAGCCCTCCTCGTACCAGCCGGCGGCGATGGCCTTCTGGCGCGCCTCCTTCTTCTCGATGCTCACCTGGAGCTTCTCGCTTTTGTCGCGCAGTACTTTCGCCCGGTTGCGGCGCCGCTTCTGCTCCTCCCAGTCGGGCGAGGGACCGGAGGGCTCCTCCGCCGTCTTCTGCTTCGCCTGCCTGAGGGCGACGCTCGCGTCGAGGTGGTCGTCCCCCAACCGCGCCAGGTAGTCCTCGTAGCCGCCCGGAAAGTCGACGACGCCGTCAGGCTTGATCTCGAGGATGCGCGTCGCGAGCTCCGACACGAACCAGCGGTTGTGGGAGACGAAGATGGTCGTCCCTTCGAACGCTTTGACCGCTGACGCGAGCGCGCGCACCGACTCCAGGTCGAGGTGGTTCGTGGGCTCGTCGAGCAAGAGGACGTTCGGCTTGAGCGCCGAGAGACGCGCGAAGAGGAGCCGGGCCGCCTCCCCGCCCGAGAGGCTCTCCACCTTCTTCTCGACGTCTTCTCCCGAGAAGAGCACCGCGCCGAGCTGCCCCCGCACGCTGCTCGTCGGCTCGAGCGGGCAGAGGTCCCAGAGGTAGTCGAGGACGGTCTTCTTCGGCTCGGGGAAGAGCTCCTTGTGGTCCTGGGGGAAGTAGCCGAGGCTCACCTCGTGGCCCCAGACCGCTTCGCCGGCGTCCGCCTCGAGCCGGCCGGCGAGGATGCGGAGGAGGGTCGACTTGCCGAGGCCGTTGGCGCCGATGACGCCCAGGCGCTCGCCCCGGCGCAGGGTCAGGCTGACGCCGGTGAGGACGCGCTTCTCTCCATACCGTTTCGAGAGGCCCTCCGCGCGCAACACGTCGCGACCGCTCGGGCGAGCGGGGACGAGCTTGATGCGCGGCTCGCGCCGGCTCGTCGCCTTGACCTCCTCGATCTCGATCTTCTCGACCTGCTTGAGCCTGCTCTGCGCCTGGCGCGCCTTTGTCGCCTTGGCGCGGAACCGTTCGACGAAGGCCATCTTCTGCGCGACGAGCTCCTCCGTCCGCTCGACCTCCATCTGCTTGCGCTCCATCTGGAGGACCTTCTCGACCTCGAAGGCCGAATAGCCGCCGTGGTAGAGCGTGATCGTCTCGAAATCGACGTCGAGCACGTGGGTCGCGACGTTGTCGAGGAAACGCTGGTCGTGTGAGACGACGACGGCGCATCCGGGGTACGAAGCGAGGAACTTCTCGAGCCAGCGGATCGAGACGATGTCGAGGTGGTTCGTCGGCTCGTCTAGCATCAGCAGGTCGGGCCGACCGAGGAGGACCTGCGCGAGCAGGACGCGAAGCTTGAAGCCGCCGGAGAGCGTCTTGATCGGGCGGTCGTGGTACTTCGTCTCCACGCCGAGGCCCTCGAGCACCTGCCCCGCGCGAGCACGGAGGGCCCAGCCGTCGTAGAGGCGCAGTACGTCCTCGAGCGCGGCGGCCTGCTCGACCTTCCCCTCGTGGGAGAGCCGATCGTGATCGACGAGCGCCTTGTAGACGACGTCGTCGCCTTGCATCGCGAGGTCGGCGATGGGGCTCTCCTCGTCGAGGAAGCGGTCCTGGCGCAGCACGCCGAGCCGCGCGCCCTTCTGCATGCCGACCGTGCCCTCGGTCGGCTGCTCGAGCCCGCTCAGGATGCGCAGGAGCGTCGTCTTGCCGGAGCCGTTGGCGCCGACGAGCCCGTATCGGTTCCCCGGCTCGAGGTGGAGGCTCACGCCCTCGAACAGGGTTCGCGCCCCGAAGGATTTCCCCAGATTCGAGAGCGTGATCGCGCTCACGGCTCAGACGTTGAAGAGGAAGTGGACCACGTCGCCTTCCTGCATGACGTACGTCTTGCCCTCGACTCGAAGCTTGCCGGCGCTCCGGATGGCGGCCTCCGTCTTGAGCTTCACGAGGTCCTCCACCGAGTAGACCTCCGCGCGGATGAACCCCTTCTCGAAGTCCGAGTGAATGACGCCGGCGGCCTTCGGTGCGGGGCAGCCCGCGGGGATCTGCCAGGCGCGGATCTCCTTCGGGCCGGCGGTGTAGTAGACGCCGAGGCCGAGGAGCCTGTACGCCTCCCGGGCGAGCGAGGCGAGCGCCGGCTCTTTCATGCCGAGGCTCGAGAGCATCTCTTTCTGGTCCTCCTTGGACAGCTCCGACAGCTCCGCCTCGAGCTTGCTGCAGACGGGTACGACGCCGCTGCCCTCCACCGCGGCGTGCTCGCGCACGCGAGTCGGCAGGGGTCCCTGCCCGAGCGGGTCCTTCTCGTCCACGTTGGCGACGTAGAGGACCTTCTTCGCCGTGATGAGGCCGAAGCCCCGGACGATCTTCAGCTGCTCCGGATCGGAGATGCCGAGCGCGCGCACCGGCTTGCCCGCCTTCAGCGCCCCGGCGCACTTCTCGAGGACCTCGACCGTGGGGACGAGCTCCTTGTTGTGCGTGGACTGCTTCTTCGTCCGATCGAGGCTGGCCTGGACGGTCTCGAGATCCGCGAGCATGAGCTCGGTGTCGATCGTCTCGATGTCGCGGATCGGATCCACCGAGCCGTCGACGTGAACGACGTCCGCGTTCTCGAAGCAGCGAACGACGTGCAGGATCGCGTCGACCTCGCGGATGTGCGAGAGGAACTTGTTGCCGAGCCCTTCGCCCTGGCTCGCGCCGCGCACGATGCCGGCGATGTCGACGATGCGCACCATCGCCGGGATGACCTTCTCGCTCTTGATGAGGTGAGCGATCGTGTCGAGGTTCTCGTCCGGCACCGGGACGACGCCGACGTTTGGCTCGATCGTGCAGAACGGATAGTTCTCCGCCGCCGCGCCGACCGCGGTGAGGGCGTTGAAGAGTGTGCTTTTGCCCACGTTGGGCAGGCCGACGATGCCGACTTCGAGTGCCATGGCGGGCTCGCCTATACCGCGCGCCGCGTGTCAGGTCCCCATCGGAGAGACAAAAAGCGAAGCGCCTGTTCGACGGCGGGGGGGGGAACCGTCACAGGCGCCTCGGCCTCCCACTTCTCCAAGTCTCGTGCCAAGCCACCGAGCTCTGCTCGTTCGAGCGAATTTCTCGGAGGCGCTCGCACCTCCAAGAGCAAGATGTATCGAATTGCTACACACCCCATCGCAAATTTGAAACCAGGCCGAAGCAAGTCAGCACGAAGGCAGCGACGCGGCCCGGCGGATACGCCCCGGTGACGAACCAGGAAAATCTTCGCGAACAGGCCGCGTTGGGCCATGTGGCTCGAGAAAGGAAGGGGTATGGGGAGACGTCCTTCTTCCGTGAGGTAACCCGTGTCAGCACCGCTTCGCCGTCTCGCGTCTCATGGCCTTGGCTTGACCCTGTTGCTCCTCGCCTTCGCGCCGCTCGGCTGTGGCGACGATGAGCCGGTTGACTGCGAGGATGGCAACTGCGCCACATGTGGTGACGGCCAGGTCGGCTCCGGCGAGGAGTGCGACGACGGCAACACCCAGAGCGGCGACGGCTGCTCCGCCACCTGCCAGGACGAGACCTCGAGCGGAGCGTGCGGCGACGGCGCGGTGAACGACGGCGAGCAGTGTGACGACGGCAACACCCAGAGCGGCGACGGCTGCTCCGCCACCTGTCAGAACGAGAGCGCCTCGCTCTGCGGCAACGGCGCGGTCGACGACGGGGAAGAGTGCGACGACGGCAACACCCAGAGCGGCGACGGCTGCTCCGCCACCTGCACGGGCGAGGGCATGCCGGTCTGCGGGAACCAGATCGTCGAAGGCGACGAGGCCTGCGACGACGGCAACACGATCCCCTTCGACGGCTGCGAAAATGACTGCACCGTCTCCCCCGAGGAGATCGAGTGCGAGGTGCTGACCCCGCTCGCGAGCGGGACCTGCGAGGTGACGGCCGGGTCGGGCGCCGAGACGATCATCCTGGGCGACGTGCTCGGGCCGTACACGATCTTCCGCGGCGGCGCGGTGGTGGTGGATGCGAGCGGCACGATCACCTGCTCGGGCTGTGACTGCGACGCGCCCACCGCGACGCGCGTCGAGTGTCCGGAGGCGGTGATCTCACCCGGTCTCATCAACACACACGAGCACATCACGTTCGCCAAGAACGTCCCGTACAACGACACGGGCGAGCGCTACGAGCACCGCCACGATTGGCGCGTCGGCGCCAACGGGCACACCGAGATCAACGCCTCGGGCAGCTCCTCGGCGGACCAGGTCCGCTGGGGTGAGCTCCGGTTCATGATGTCCGGCGCCACCTCGCTGGTCGGCTCGGGCAGCGCCACGGGCTTCCTCCGCAACCTGGATCGCAACGATCAGGAAGGCCTCGGGATCGAGCCGGTCCACTTCTCCACCTTCCCGCTCGGCGACTCGGGCGGCGAGCAGCTCGACGCGAGCTGCTCCTACCCCGGCGGCGACACGAACGCGGACATCGCTTCGGACGAGGCCTACCTCCCGCACATCGCGGAGGGCATCGACGGCAACGCCCGCAACGAGTTCGTCTGCACCGACGGCCTCGGCGGCCGCGCCGGTGACGAGGATCTGCTCGAGCCCCAGAGCGCGTACATCCACGGCGTGGGCCTCTTGCCCGGCGACTACGCGAAGATGGCGGCCGAAGGCACGAGCCTCATCTGGTCGCCGCGCTCCAACGTGACGCTCTACGGCGACACCGCGGTCGTCACCGTCGCGGACCGCGTGGGCGTGAACATCGCGCTGGGGACGGACTGGATCCCGACCGGCTCGATGAACCTGTTCCGCGAGCTCACCTGCGCGGCGAGCCTGAACCAGGACCACTACGCGAGCTACTTCACCGACCGCGACCTCTGGCGCATGGTCACGCTCAACGCGGCGCGCGCGCTCCACCAGGAGCAGAAGATCGGCGTGCTCGCCGTCGGGACCGTGGCGGACATCGCCGTCTACGACGCGAAGACGAAGGCCGACTACCGCGCCATCATCGACGGCGAGCCGGCAGGCGTCGCGCTCGTCATGCGCGGCGGCGAGGCGATCTACGGCGACGCGAACGTGGTCTCGAGCCTCGCCGGCGCCGGCTGCGACGCCATCGACGTGTGCGGCACGCAGAAGCAGCTCTGCACCCAGAGCGAGATCGGCAAGAGCTTCGCCTCGCTGAAGGCCTCGGGCGAGGTCTACCCGGCCTTCTTCTGCGGCGCGCCGTCCAACGAGCCCTCGTGTGAGCCCTCCCGCCCCGTCAGCGTCGACGGCTCCTCCATCTACGGCGGGCCCACCGCCGGCGACGCGGACGGCGACGGCGTGGCGGACGCATCCGACAACTGCCCCGACGTCTTCAACCCGATCCGCCCGCTCGACGGCGGCGCCCAGAGCGACGCCGACGACGACGGCGAAGGCGACGCGTGCGACGTCTGCCCGCTCAACCCCGACACGGATCAGTGCACGGCCATCACGCCGGGCGACTCCGACGCGGACGGCGTGCCGAACGCCATGGACAACTGCCCCGGCGATCCGAACCCGAACCAGGAAGACGCAGACAACGACGACATCGGCGACGCCTGCGACGCCTGCCCGATGGATCCGAACCCGGGCAACGGCGCGTGCCCGGCGACGATCTACGACGTGAAGCAGGGCCTCGCGACCGGCGCGGTGGCGATCGACGACGTGATCGTGACGGGTTGCTCGCCGACGCGCGGCTACTTCGTGCAGCACAAGATGGGCGACGCGGCCTACGCCGGCGCGGAGCACTCGGGCGTGTTCGTCTACGACCCCGCGGTCAACTGCACCACGACCCCGGCCGGCGCCCGCGTGGACATCGCGACGGCGACGGTCAGCGTGTTCTTCAGCCAGATCCAGCTGACGAACGCCACGGCGACGGTGACCTCCACCGGCGAGGCTGCCCCGACCCCGGTCGCGCTCACCGCCGCTCAGGCGTCGGGCACGATGCCCAACGCATACGAGGCCGTCCTCGCCACGGTGAGCGACGTCCAGGTCACGAGCAACAACCCGCCGCCTGGCCCGGGCGACGCGGCCCCCACGAACGAGTTCGTGGTCGAGGGAACGCTGCGCGTAAACGACCTGCTGTTCCTCACGACGCCGCTTCCGGCCGTCGGCGCGAGCTACACGACGATCACCGGCGTGCTCGACTTCCGCAACGGCAACCAGAAGATCAACCCGCGCTCGGCCGCGGATCTCGTCCTCGGTAACCCCACGCTCGCCGGGTTCTCCATCCCCTCCACCTTCGTCCGCGTGGGGCAGTCGAACGCGCCGAGCATCCCGGTCCCCCTCGCCGTCCAGCTGACGGCGCCCGCGCAGGGAGACACCTTCGTCGGCATCACCGGCGGCGCCGGCGCGCTGACCGTGACGGGGGGCGGCGTGACCGTCCCCAACGGGCAGACCTCGGCGACGGTGCTCCTCTCCGGCGTATCGCCAGCGATGAACATCACGCTCACCGCGACGCTCGGGGCCGACATGGACACGGTCACGGTGCGCGTCCTCGCGGCGAACGAGCAGCCGAGCACGCTCACGATCTCGCCGAGCGCGATCCAGGTCGCGCAGAGCGGCATGACGCAGGTCGATCTCGGCCTCGACATTCCGGCGCCCGCCGGCGGCGTGCTCGTGAGCCTCGCGGTCACGCCCGGCGGCGCGGCGACGGTCCCCACGACCGTCCTCATCCCGGCCGATCAGATCGGCGCGTCCTTCTCGTACGTCGATCTCGGCGTCGCCATGAGCGCCACGCTCGACGCGACCGCCCCCGGCGGGCTGAGCGACAGCGCGGCCGTCACCGTGGTCCAGGCCGGCGGCCTCGTCATCAACGAGGTCGACTACGATCAGCCTTCGACCGACACCACGGAGTTCGTCGAGATCTTCAACCCGACCGCGGGCCCGGTCTCGCTCGCGGGTCACACCCTCGTCTTCATCAACGGCTCGAACAACCAGGAGTACGACGTCATCGACCTCGCGCCCGCAGGGAGCCTCGCCCCCGGGCAATACCTGGTCGTCGGCTCGCAGACGTTGCTCGGCCAGATCTCGAACGGCGCGCTGGAGCTCGAGCTCACGTCGATCCAGAACGGCGCGCCCGACGCGGTCGGCCTGTTCGCCAACGGCGCGGCGGTCGACGTCCTCTCGTACGAAGGCTCGATCACCGCCGGAAACGTGTCCGGCGTCGGCATCGTCAACTTCGTCGAGGGCACGGCGACGGCCGCGAGCGACATCGGGGCCGGCTCGTTGTCGCGCCTCCCGAACGGGTCCGACACGGACAACGCCTCGGTCGACTGGGCGCTCGCCTCGATGCCCACGCCGGGCGGCGCCAACGTCCCGTGACGGCTGGCCGGGCCTGGATCCTCTTCGCAGCCCTGGCCGCCGGGTGCGGCGGCCAGAGCCCGGGCCCTCGGGCCTCGGCGGGCGGCGCGCCTCCCGCCTCGACGGCCAGACCGCCCGCGGCGGCGCCGCGACCGCCGGTGGTCGTGGCGCTCGTCGTCGATCAGCTCGCCGCATGGCAGGCGATCGAGCGCTGGCCGACGTTGCCCGCGTCGGGCGGCTTCGCCAAGCTGATCCGCGAGAGCGGCGCGAGCGCGATCCTCCGGTATCCGTACGCCCACAACGCGACGGCGATGGGGCACTCGTCGCTCTTCACGGGGGCGGTCCCCCACGACTCCGGCATCGTCGCGAACGGGAAGCTCGCGGGCCAGGGCCAGTACCTGAGCTTCTTCTCCGACGACGCCACGAAGGTCGTCACCGGCGGAGGCGTCGCCGAACGAGCCGGCTCGTCGCTCCGCGCCCTGCTCGTGCCGACCGTCGCCGACGCGCTGCGCGAGGCGCATCCTGACGCGCTCGTCATGGCGTTCTCGATGAAGGACCGTGGCGCGTTGTTCGGCGGCGGGAAGCAGCCCGACGCGGTGCTCTGGTTCGACGCGAAGGCCGACGCCTTCGTGACGTCGACCGCGTTCGCGACGAGCACGCCGGCCTGGGCGAGCGCGTTCACCGAGATCGGCGCCGGCGCCAGGTACCGCACGAAGCCCTGGTCACCGCTCGATCCGCGCTGGCTCGAGGCGCGGCACCTCGAAGGAGGTGATCTGGGCCAGGGCGACTTCCACCACCTGGGCGCCACCTTCCCGCACGATCTCGAGAAGGCGGATCCGGCGCCCAAGGCGTTCATCGCGACCCCCTTCGCCGACGCCATGTTGCTCGATCTCGCGACGCGCGCCGCCGACGAGGCGGCCAAGATGAACAGGCCGACCTTGCTCGCGGTGTCGCTCTCGTCGACCGACTATGTCGGACACGTCTTCGGGCCGGACGCGCCCGAGGCCTGGGACCAGATGCTCCGGCTCGACGCGTTGCTCGGCCGGTTCCTCGATCACCTCGACGCGACCTTCGGCAAGGACGGCTACGCGGTGGTCCTCTCCTCGGACCACGGTGTGCCGCCGACCCCGGAGGTGATGAAGGCTCGCTTCTGCGGGCAGACCACCGCCGATCCGTTCGAGCGACGATGCACGACCCCCGTGCGCCTGTTCGAGAATGAGCTCGGCAAGACCGCGCAAGCAGCGGCGGAGCGAGCAGCGGGCAAAGGCAGCTGGGTCCTGGGCGGAAACGAGCCCTACGTGGAGCTGTCGCAAGCTGCGCGCGACCTCCCGCCCAAGAAACGCGACGCGCTGATCGACGCCGTCGCCAAGGCGCTCGACGATCTGCCCGGCGTGCTCCGGGTCTACCCCGCCCTGCGCGTGCCGGAGGTCTGCCCTCCCCTCGCCGACGAGTCGCTCGACGCGCTGGTCTGTCGCTCGGTGCGGCGCGGCGCGAGCGGCGACTTCTTCCTCGTCATGGAGCAAGGGAGCTTCATCGACACGAACTACGTGGAAGGCGACGGGGTCAACCACGGGACACACTGGCTCTTCGATCGCACGGTGCCGATCGTCTCCCGGCCCGCGCGCGCTCCGGCCAAGGGCCGCTCGGGCGCGCTCGACACCGGGCGGACGGTCGACCACCGCGCCTACGCCGCGACCCTCGCGGCGCTCCTCGGCGTGGATCCCCCGGCGGCGGCGCGCGGCGGGGCGGTCCTGGGGCTCGCCGAGCGGTAGCGCGCGGGCGACCGTGCTAAGCCCGGGCGTGGTGAAGCACGGTTCGTTCCTCAAGCTGACGCTCGTCCTCGCCGCCGCGTGCGCCGGCCCTCCGGAGGAGGCGCGCGCGCCGGTCCCGACGAGCGAAGCGCGCGCCCAGCCGGGCCCCGTCCCCACCGCGGCAGACCCGAGCTGCGTCTGCGGGAACGAGCCGGGCTGTCCGCCCTGCCCGCCCGCCGCCGGGCCGAGCGCGCCGGCGACACCGTCCGCTCCACCGGCGAAGCCGGCCCAGTTCCCGCCCGCGCCCGTCACGCCCCCGGTCGAGCGAACGAAGGCAGCCGGGGACGGCGTCTGGTCACCGATCGCGGTGCACAAGGCGAGCGGCGAGGCGTCACCTGTCTACAGAACCGTCATCCATCCGCACAAGATTCGCCCGTTCGTCATCGTGGAGATCGTCGCCATCGACCTCTCGAGGCTCGACATGCAGCTCGTGGGCGGCATCGCCGAGCCGGAGGGGTCCGACGTGCCGATCGAGAAGCGCCCTGGCCTCGTGGCGCCCGCCGATCTCGAGCGGCTGGTCGCCGTGACGAACGGCGGCTTCAAGAAGCGCCACGGCGGACACGGCATCACCGTTGCGGGGGCCGAGCTCGTCCCGCCCAAGCCGGAGCTCTGCACGTTCGCCAAGACGAGCGGCGGCGCGTTCCGCCTCGGCACGTGGTCGACGATGGCCGCGCAGGCCGGCGAGCTCGACTGGCTGCGACAGACCGCTCCGTGTCTCATCGAGGGCGGCGCCAAGAACCCCGACCTGTCGAGCGAGTACCGCGCGAAGAAGTGGGGCGGCGCGGAGGACGGGAACAAGGAGATCCGGCGCAGCGCGGTCGGCTTCGGCGCCGACCCCGGCGTCCTCTACTTCGCGATCGCCGACTACGCGACGGCCGAGTGGCTGGCCGACGGCCTGCTCGCGGCGGGGATCACCGCCGCGGCGCAGCTCGACATCAACTACTCGTACACGCGCTTCATCGTCTACGAGCACGGCACGGGCGGGGAGCTGCGCGCCACGTCGCCGCTCCTGAAGGACCTCAAGGCGCCGCGAGCCGAATACTGGAAGGAGCCGACCGAGCGGGACTTCTTCTACCTGCGGTGGCGCTGACGCCGATCAGCCGCGCCTCGCCCCGAGCCGCGCGAGGATGCGCGACAGCTCCTCCGGCCTCAGGTCCACGTGCTCGACCACGCGACCGTAGAGCATCGCGGTCGGGACCATCCGCCCGCCGAGCTCCTTCTCGAGCACCGACAGCTGCCAGAGGACGACCCGCTCGACGCGCGTCAGCCCGTCCCGCACGTCGGGCAGGCGGTCCTCGTCACGCACGGAGCTTCTCGCGGACGGTGGTCACGGGCAGCGCGAGCCAGTGGGCGGCTGCCTCCTCGTTGTGGCTGAACGTTCGTGTGAGCATCCGATCGACGTACAGCGTGCCGTCGAGGTGGTCGACCTCGTGCTGGAGGATACGCGCCGGCCAGCCGGCCACCCGCCACGAGACCGGCGCGCCGTGCTCGTCGGTCCCGGCGACCTCCACCTCGCGCGCGCGAGAGACGAGCGCGGACCAGCCCGGGACGCTGAGGCAGCCTTCGAAGAACACGCGCGGAGCCTCGTCGACCACCGTGAGGACGGGGTTGACGACGACGCGGAGCGGGAACGGCGCGCGCTCGCGATCCGCGCGCTCGGCCGGCCCCAGCTTGGCCATGAGCCGCTCGGCGTCTTCGAGGACGATGACCCGCTTCGCCACACCGATCTGCGGGGCGGCGAGCCCCACGCCCGGCGCGCGCCGCATGGCCTCGACCATGGTCCGCACGAGCGAGAGGAGCGGCTTCGTCCCGAGCTCCTCGGGGGGCACCTCTGCGGCGCGATCACGCAGGACCGGGCTGCCCGCGCGGACGATGTCGTGCTTCGCCACGGGGTCTCGATAGCAGAAGAGCGGACCTCGATCACCTGCTAGTCTGCGCGTCCCATGAGTCATCATGTCGTCCTCATCCCCGGAGACGGGATCGGCCCCAGCATCGCGGACAGCGTCCGGAAGATCTTCGCGGCGGCGCAAGTCGACATCGAGTGGCACGAGCACGTCGCCGGGGTGGCCGCCCTCACCAAAGGCCGGGACGTGATGCCCGAGGAGACCCTCGAGGCGATCGAGCACCACAAGCTCGCGCTGAAGGGTCCCTGCTCCACGCCCGTGGGCGAGGGCTTCCGGTCGGTCAACGTCGCGCTCCGGAAGCGGCTGAACCTCTACGCTGCCGTACGGCCCGTCCGCAGCATCCCCGGCGTCACGACCCGCTACCAGGACGTCGACATCATCATCATCCGCGAGAACACGGAGGGCCTCTACAGCGGCGTCGAGAACGAGGTCATCCCCGGCGTGGTCATGAGCATGAAGGTCGCCACGGAAGAGGCGTGCAAGCGCATCGCCCACTGGGCGTTCCGCTTCGCGACCCAGCGGCGGCGGAAGAAGATCACCGCGATGCACAAGGCCAACATCATGAAGCTCACCGACGGCCTCTTCATCCGGTGCGCGCGCACGGTGCACAAGACGGAGTACCCGAACATCGAGTACGACGAGATGATCATCGACGCGGGCTGCATGAAGATCGTGCAGGACCCGACGCGCTTCGACATCCTCCTTCTGGAGAACCTCTACGGCGACGTCATGAGCGATCTCTGCGCCGGCCTCGTCGGCGGGCTCGGGGTCGTCCCCGGCGCCAACTTCGGCGCGGACACGGCGGTGTTCGAGGCGGTGCACGGCTCGGCGCCCGACATCGTCGGCAAAGGGATCGCGAACCCGCTCGCGCTCCTGATGAGCGGCGTGATGATGCTCGAGCACATCGGCGTCCAGAAGGACGACGCGAAGCTGCTGGGCCAGGCCGCGCGGATCCGCGCCGCGTACGAGCTCTCGCTGGCCGACGGAAAGAAGACGCGCGATCTCGGCGGAGACCTCGGGACGGACGCCTTCACCGACGCCGTCATCGAGCGGCTCTGACGCGCGCACGGACCGCCCGATCGCGTGGCAATGCGCGCGATCGGAGCGTTTGATTCACGCGGCCGCCGATCTCGCCTGATGCGACCACGCGGAGCACAACGCCCGACGCCGGCCTACGTGATGCCTCCGGACAACATTACAAAGCTGCCACGCTTGCGTTCTCATCGGAGGTGATGGCAGCGATCGTAGGCTTGTCGGGCGCCGAGCTCTTGGTGCAGGCACCGCTCGCGCGGCTCCTGCTCCGGCTGTTCTCCGAGCGGCTCTCGGGGACGCTCGAGCTGTCTTCGACGGACGACGCCGAGCGGGCGACGATCGTCGTGATCCGCGGGCGCATCACGAAGCTTCGCACGGGGGCGCCTGTGGCTTTCCTCGGAACGGTCGCGTACGAGCTCGGCTACATCGACGCGGACGAGCTCAACGCGTCGCTCCTGGCACTGTCGCGCTCGAAGATGCCACACGGCCAGGTGCTCCTCGAGCGTCGCGCGCTGAGCCAGGCCCAGCTGGCCGCCGCGCTCCGCGAGCAGGTCCTGCGCAAGCTCACGCACCTGCTCGCGCTGCGGACCGAGAGCACCGTCGCGTTTCACCCGGACACGGATCACCTGCCCTCTTACGGCGGGGCCGACTGGGGATTGGTCGACCCGATGCCCGCCATCTGGCGGAGCATCCGCGACAGCGTCCCGATCGATCGCATCCGATCGATCCTGGCGCGGCTCGGCGGCTCCCGCTACCGCCTGCTGCCGGGCGCGGCCGTCGAGCGCCTCGCGCTCCAGGCGGACGAGCGCGCGCTCGTCGAGTGCCTCCGCATCAAGCCGATGACCGTCTCGGAGCTCCACGCGCTCGGCACGCTCCCGCCGTCGACGCTCGGCTTGCTCCTCTATTGCCTCCTCTTCACCGGGAACATCCAGCCTGTGGCGGGCAACGTCCAGGCGGCCTCCCCGTCGCGCCCCGCGATGCCGGCGCCCTCCGCGTACGCGCTGCGCTCGGCGCCGACCGTCGTCGCGCCCCACATCGCGACGTACGCGTCGCGCACGGCGGCGCCGGCTGCGGTCGCGCCGCCGGTCGCCCCGCCCATCACGTCGCCGCCCGTCGCCCCGCGCGAGCGGTCCACGTACGAACGAGCGAAGGCTTGCCTCTCGAACAACGATCTCGGTCAGGCCATGCGCCTCGCGTACACGGCGCGGCAGGCCGACCCCGACAGCGCGTACCCGCTCGCGTTGCTTGCTTGGGTCGCGGCGCTGCAGGTCGGGCAGAACGACGTCGACGGCGTGCTCGACTCGATCGCAGCGCTCGACCGCGCCCTCGTCATCGATCCGCTCTGCCAGGACGCGCTCTACTACCGCGCGCAGCTCCACACGCGCCTCGAGAATCACAAGAGCGCGATGCGTGATCTGAGGACACTCCTCGAGGTGAACCCCGAACACGCGGACGGGATACGGGCCTATCGCCTCTACCAGATGCGGATCCGCTCCGGCTCCGTCCGCATGCGCGCCGTCGATCCGAACCTCATCTCGCGCACGACGAGTGGGATCGTCCCGAAGGCCGCGTCGGTTCCGCCGGGCAAGGTCCGGAAGGGCTGAGCGCGCCTCAGCCCTCTTTCGGCGTGGGCTCCTGCAGCGTGAGGTAGGTCTGGTCCTTCAGGCCGCGCTCGTACTCGGCGACGAGGCGCATGCCTTCGGTCGGCTTGAGCCGGTCTTGTTTGATGGCGCTGTCGACCTGCGCCTTCACCTTCGCCACCAGATCGTGGGTGTCCCATTGGGTCATCGCGAGGACGTCTTTGATCGTGTTCCCCGCGATGGTCTCCTCGATGTAGTAGCCGCAGTCTTCGTCGTCATCGAGGAAGACGTGGACCTCGTTCACGCGACCGAAGAGGTTGTGGATGTCGCCCATGATGTCCTGATAGGCGCCCGTCAGGAAGATCCCGAGGTGGTACGGGCGCCCATCGAATGAGTGGAGCGGCAGCGTGTCGCGGACGTCCTGGAGGTCGATGAACTTCGACACCTTGCCGTCCGAGTCACAGGTAATGTCGACGATCGTCGACTCGGTCGTCGGACGCTCCGCGAGGCGGGAGAGCGGCACGATCGGGAAGAGCGCGCCGAGGGCCCAGTGATCGAGGAGCGACTGGAAGACGGAGAAGTTGCAGATGAACTGATCCGCGATCTGCGGCTTCAGGTCCTGGAGGCTGTCCGGAACCTCCACCCCCTCGGTCGCGCTGGCGAGCGCGAGCATCCGACGGGCGATGCCCCAGAAGAGCTCCTCCACGCGGGCCTTCACCGGCAGCTCGAGCAAGCCGAGCTCGAAGCGCTTCTCGGCCTCCTCCTTGACGGCGTGCAGGTCGTTCCAGCACTCCCCGAGGCTCTCGGGGGTGAGACGATCGACCACGTCCGCCAGCTCCTGCACGAGCTTGTGCTCGTTCGCCACGTCCGCCGGGATATCCGCCACCGGCTGGCGCTCGATGGAGCCGAACGCCTCCACCACCAGGACGGAGTGGTGCGCGACGACCGCGCGGCCCGACTCGCTGATGATGTCCGGGTGCGGCACCTTCTCTTCGTCGCAGATGTCGCCGACGTTGTAGATGACGTCGCGGGCGTACTCCTCGAGCGAGTAGTTCATCGACGAGTGGAACGTGGAGCGCGAGCCGTCGTAGTCGATCGCCAGGCCGCCCCCCACGTCCAGGTACTCGATCTGCTGGCCCATCTTGCGGAGCTTGGCGTAGTGACGCGCGGCCTCGCGGACGGCCCGCTTGATGATCTGGATGTCGGGGACCTGCGAGCCGATGTGGAAATGGATGAGCTTGAAGGCGCTCGCGAACCCGGCCGCCTTGAGGATCTCGATCGCCTGGAGGATCTCGCTCGTCGTCAGGCCGAACTTGGCGTGCTCGCCCGCGCTCGTCGCCCACTTGCCCGCGCCCTTCGAGACGAGGCGGGTGCGGAGGCCGATCATCGGCTCCACGTTCATCTCCTTGGCGAGGCGCACGATGGACCGCACCTCCGAGAGCTTCTCGGCGATGAGGATGACGCGTTTGCCGAGCTTGCGCCCGAGCAGCGCAGTCCTGACGAAACCGTCATCTTTGTAGCCGTTGCAGACGATGAGCGAGTCGGGGTCGTTGTGGATCGACAGCGCCGCGTAGACCTCGGGCTTGGAGCCGACCTCGATCCCGAAATGAGCCGAGCGGCCGGCGTCGAGGATCTCTTCGACGACCTCGCGCAGCTGGTTGACCTTGATCGGGAAGACGCCGCGGTAACGGCCGCGGAACTTGTTCTCCTCGATCGCGGACTGGAAGGCCGACGTCAGCTTGCGCACGCGATGGCGGAGGATGTCCTGGAAGCGGACGAGCACCGGCGTGCCGAGGCCCTCTCCTCTGGCCGCAGCCACCACGTCTGCGATCGGGATCTTCGCGCCGCGCGGCCCCTCGGGCTGCACGACCATGTTCCCGCTCTCGTCGACGTCGAAGTAGCCCGCGCCCCAGCGACGCACGAGGTAGAGGTCCCGCGCGTCGTCGATCGTCCAATCGGGAACCGCTGCCCCGGCAACGCCGTTCTGCGAAGGGTCCGGTGTGCTACCGGACGGGGTGGTCACGCTCAACTCTTCTTCGCTCCTGCCGGGTCGAAAGCCCGCGCTCAACGCCGGTCATCGTGGGGTCCATCCGGCGCCGGGCGCAAGGGAAGATTGAGACTCCGTGTGAACGATTCGTGACGTCGGCTCCGGGCCCGGAGCCCCGACTCACTCGCCTGCTGGCCGAGGCCGGAGCGTGAACTTGCCGGCCGAGGTGTCGCGCTCGCCCGCCAGCCAGTCCAGGAGGTGCGTCGCCCACTTCTTCTGGCCCTCGGCGGTCGGATGGATCTTGTCGGAGCCGCGCGGCAGGTCCGGCGCGAGCACGTTGGAGTCGAAGTGGCGGCAGGGCTTGGAGTTGTCGCGAATGATCCCGAGCAGGCCGTTGTCCTTGTTGCCCCAGAGAGGCGGCGAGACCCACACACAAGGCGTCTCGCCGAGCAAGCCGACGAGCTTGGCGACCTTGGGCGCGCGGATCTCCGGCGTGGTCATCGCGAGCTCGTTGCCGCCGAGGGCGATGACGACCAGATCGGGCTGGTATTGTTTCACCAGCACGGCGACGCCTTTGTTGGGCCCAGCCCACTCCGGGATGAACGTGGCCTTCTCCCCCCTCAGGGTGACCTTGATGCCCGTGTCCTTCTCCTTGGCCTTCAGCCCGACGCCGAGCGCCTCGGCGAAGGAGTCTCCGATGACGAGGACCTTCAGCCCTGCGGGCAAGGGCTCGGCCGGAGCCTTCGCGGGGGGCGCCTCCGCCGCGGACGCGCTGGCCGACGCGACGGGGGCCGCCGACGCGACCTCGGCCGGCGCGACGGCGCTGGCGTCGAGAGCCGGCGCGCTCGTCGAGACCGGCGGCGGGTCATTCGTGGCGGGCGCGGGCCCGCTTGCACAAGCGACGACAGAAACGGAGAGTACGAGGCCGAGCGTCCGCATCGGGTGGCTGGTATAGCCCGGGCGCGCCCCGCTCGCGAAACGAATGGACCCCGAGCCGACCACCCTCACCCGCCCGACGCCGCAGAGCTCCACCATCGAGCGCTGGGCGCGCGACTACATCCTGGCGGACAGCTGGGAGGCCAAGCTCGCCCCGCCGCCGGTGCCGTCGGGCTTCGGGGACGAGACGATCGAGCCGCCCGCTCGTCCCGGTCGCGGGGCGTCGTTCGCCGTCGCGAGCCACGGCGAGAAGAGCACCGGAAAGAGCGCGCTCAAGTCGGCCGAGCGCCGCGCGCGCCTCGTCCACACGTTCCTGCATCACGAGCTGCAAGCGGCCGAGCTGATGGCGTGGGCCATCCTTCGCTTCGCGGACGCGCCGCCGGCGCTCCGGCGCGGCATCCTCGGCGTGCTCGGAGACGAGGTCCGACACATGAACCTCTACGCGGGGTACCTGCGCGCGCGCGGGTACCGGCCCGGCTCGTTCCCCGTGCGCGACTGGTTCTGGGAGCGGCTGCCCGCGTGCCCCGACGTCGTCTCGTTCCTGGCGACGATGGGCCTCGGCCTCGAGGGAGCGAACCTCGATCACGCGAGCCGGTTCGCCGAGCGGTTCCGCGAAGCGGGCGACGAAGAGGGCGGCGCGCTCGAGGAGCTGATCGCCCGAGAGGAGGTGTCGCACGTTCGCTTCGCGCTCACGTGGTTCGCGCGCCTCTCCCCCCGCGTCGCGCGCGGTGAGCCGCTCTTCGACGCGTGGCGCGCGAGCCTCCCTCCGCCGCTATCGCCCATCCTCATGCGCGGCGAGCCGCTCTCGAGGGCATTGCGAGAGAGAGCCGGCCTCGACGCGGCGTTCGTGGACGCGCTCGCTCGGTACAAGCCGTGACGAGCCGCCGCGCCTGGCTGCTCAACCTCGACGCCGAGGAGGAGCTCTTCCGGGGATCGAGCTACGGAAGCCCGCTTCGCGCCGTGAGCGAGCGGCCCGATCTCGTGTCGCGGCTCGGCGGCCTCGTGCCGGAGGGGGACATCGTCCTCGGGTCGCCTCGTGATCGCGCCGACGGGTGCCGCGGCCTCGCGTGGGCGCCGACGCCCCGCGCGCGCGACGCCCTCGTGCGGAGCGGCGCCTCCGCCCCGGGCGCGCCGGCCGCAGCGACCTTGCAGCGGGCCATGAGCAGGCGCTTCTGTGACGAGGTGGGCCTGACGTTGCCCGGCGCGCTGCTCACGACCAACGCCGGCGCCGCGCTCGGCCGACTCCAGGAGCCGACGCCATCCGGCCGATGGCTCCTCCGGCGATCCTGGGGCTTCGCCGGGAGAGGACGGCTCGTCGCCGAGGCGGGCGCGCCCGTGCGCGACAACGCCCGCGGCTTCGTCGAGCGCGCCGTGGCCGATGGGGGCGTCCTGGTCGAGCCCTGGGTCGAGCGACGAGGCGACTTCTCGCTCCACGGTTGGCTCGGGGATGACGGAGCGCTGGTCCGCGGCGAAGTCTGCGAGTCTTCGGTCAACCGCGGCGGCGCCTGGCAGCGCTCGGCCCGCGCCCACATGGACGCCCTGTCCGCGACCGAACGACAGGCGCTCGCGACCAGCCTCGCGGAGACCGCCCGCGCGCTTGCGAGCCTCGGCTACTTCGGCCCGTTCGGGGTCGACGCGTTTCGCTACGCCTGGGGCGCCGAGACGCGGTTCAACCCGCGATGCGACGTCAACCCCCGCTATTCGATGGGATGGGCCGTCGGGATGGGCGACCGGCGGCCCGACCTCGAGCGCTGAGCCGGAGCGCGCCGCTCGGGGTGGGGCTTGAATGGGGGCGCCGCGCGCGGGCGGCGAGGATCCACCCCGAGGTGCGACCAAAATCCTGCTTTGCAGGCGATCCGAGGAAGATCCCTGGCTTTTTCACAGTAGGACCCCCCGTCATGACCCTCCCGCCGCCGCCCAGCGTGGAAGAGGAGCCGACCTTCGCCGACGCGGAGGAGGAGCTCGGCTGGATGCTGGACTGCATCGCCATCGAGACGCGCATCCGGGCGGCCCTCCGGTATCAGGAGCGCGGGGTCGTGGACGACGAGGAGGACGAGGCCGTCGAGGAAGTCCCCGCCGAGTCCGGCGAGTTCGTCGCGGCTGGGGCCATCCTTCCGTGGGGCAGGTACTTGCCCCCCTCGAGCTGCTGAACGAACGAGAGCCACCGCTCGCGCAAGTCGGATTGGAGCTCGAGCGCGTGGGTGGCCTTGCCCACCGAGGCCGTGCCCCGAACGCGCACGGCCTTGTCGGTCACGTCGATGACCTCGACGCGCGCGATCCGCTCGTCCCACCGCTCGCTCGCCCGGCACACTTCCAAGAACC
This sequence comes from Myxococcales bacterium, assembly GCA_016794345.1. Taxonomy (GTDB): domain Bacteria; phylum Myxococcota_A; class Polyangia; order Polyangiales; family Polyangiaceae; genus Xiheicaenibacterium; species Xiheicaenibacterium phototrophicum. The sequence continues at coordinate 304,143 of JAEUKE010000270.1, read as the reverse complement.
CCGCGCGCAGCTGCTCGATCGGCGCGAGGTGATCGACGAAGAGCTCGACGCGGACCAGGAGCTCGAGGCTCGAGCGCGTCCAGTTCGCGAAAGGCGCGGCCATCACGCGCGTCACGGGGACGATCTGCCGCCGGTCGTCGAGCAAGCGCACGACGACGTACGTGAAGTAGATGTGCTCGACCGTGCCGACCTCGCCCGGCGCGAACTCGACGATGTCGCCGATCCGGACCGGCTGCGTGATGCTCATCTCGATGCCGGCGATGACGCCGCCGAGCGTGCGCTGCGCAGCGAAGCCGACGAGCACACCGACGATACCGGCAGAGGCGAGGAGCGAGACGCCGACGCTCCGGACGACCTCGAACTGCATGAGCACGAGGCCGGCCGCGACGATCCCGACGAGGACCGCCACGATGCGGCGGATCATGGTGAGCCGGGTGCGGAGCCCGCGCACCTGCCCCGCCGTGTCCTCCGGGAGCCGCCTCTCCCAGGTGACCGTCCCCACACGGACGAGCGCGATCACCGCCCAGGCGCCTGCCGCGATGTAGAGGATGTTCGTCGCGCGCGACGCGGCCTTCTCCGCGCCCGCCGGGAACAGGAGGTAAGGCACGCCGAGCTCGAAGAAGAGCGCCGCCAGGGTGAGCCGGACGGGGCGCCGCAGCGCGCGGACGAGCTCGGCGAAGGGACCGTCGAGCCGCGACGCGAGGCGGGCTCCGACGCCGACGACGGCCGCGCCGAGCGCGCGAGCGGCGCCGTAGGCGACGAGACCGAGGACCAGCGCGCCCAGCCACTGCCAGAGATAAAGCGTCGTTCCCGGTCGTTGTTTCAGCCAATCGGGGACGCGCTCCTCCAGCCAGCGTCGCTGGTTCGCCTCGTAGATCGGCCGCACGGCGGCGACCGTCGACCGCGGGAACACCCAGACGAGCGCGCCGCTCGGATCGCGGACTTGCTGGAGCGCCAGCACGTACGACTCCCCGCCGATCTCCGCCACCGAGAGCACGAAGCCCTCCGAGCTGACGCCGGGCGGAGAGGGCTCGTCGGGCAACGAGTCGGGATCGAGCTCGACGCGCCACTCGAGCACGCGCGCCAGCATCGACGCGAGCTCTGGCCCCTCCTTCTTCTCGCGGCCGCGCGGCAGCGCCCGCAGATCGAGGAAGGTCGCGGCGCGCTCGAAGTCCCTCTCACGGGCGGCGCGGAGAAAGCCCGAGAGCGCACGGCGCGGGGTCGCGCGGGCCGGGTCCTCCGGGACGGCCGGCGCGGGCAGCTTGGGCCTGGGCGCGGCCGAGGCGGAGGCCGCGGGCGCCGGCTGCGCGAAGAGCGGCAGCGGCGCGAGGACGAAGAGTCCGAGGACGGCGAGCAGAAGCCCGAGGGCGACGCGAGACCGCGCTGTTCTGCCCATGGCGCTCAGCCCTTCGAGCCGCACAAGAGCAGCGTGAGATCGTCGTATTGGGGCGCCGCGCCAACGTGCGCGCGCAGCGCGCCGAGCAGCCGCGAGGCGATCGCCTCCGGCGCGCTCGGCCCATGCGCGAGCGCCGTCTCGACGCGCCCGAACCCGAACTGCTCGCCGCGCTCGCTCGTCGCCTCCTGCACGCCGTCCGTCGTCAGGACGAGCGTGTCGCCGGGCAAGAGCCGCACGTCGGCTTGTTCGTACTCGATCACGTCGAAGAGCCCGAGCGGGCAGCTCGTCGCGTCGTCCACCCGGACGAGCTCCCCCTCCTCCGCCCGGCGGATGTACGGCGGGAGGTGCCCCGCGTTGGCGAGGGTGATTGTCCGCGTGGGCACGTGCAGGCTGAGCGCGACGACCGTGACGAAGATGTCATGTTGCCCGCGCGCGACGAGCTCGCGGTTCACCCGCGCGAGCGCGCCCGCGGGGCCGCGCTCGGTCAACATGGCCGTACGGAGATCGCTCGAGACACGCGCCATGAGGAGGGCCGCCGCGACGCCTTTGCCCGAGACGTCGCCGATCACGCAGCCGATGCGGTCCCGCCCCTGCCAGAACACGTCGTAGAAGTCCCCGCCGACGCTGTAGGCGGGCCGGTACTCCGCCACGAACGACAGGTCCGGCGGCGTGGGCAGGCTGGAGGGGAGGAAGCTCTTCTGGATCTGCTGGGCCAGGTTGAGGTCGTGTTGCATGCGCTGCTGCGCGAGCGACGCCTGGTGCAGCTGGGAGCTCTCGTGTGCGAGCGCGGTGTGTGACGCGATGGCGGTGAGGAGATCGAGATCGCCCTGCGAGAAGCCCGCGCCGGGATCACACCGGACGTTGAGGACGCCCACGACGCGACCGCGGAACACCATGGGCGCGTGCATCGCGAGGCCGGAGCTCCCCTCCTCGTCGTGCTCGAACGCGAGCGACATGGGCGCGGAGAGCACCGCTTTGCCGCGCTGGACAAGGTCGAGGTAGAGCTCCGCCGGCAGCGGCGGGTTCGGGATCTGACGCTTGTCGCGCGCGCGGACCCGCTTGGGATCCATCGTCTCGGTGACCGGGTCGAGCAGGTAGACCACCGAGACGGCGCCGCTCGGGAAGGCGTCGAGCAGTCCTTCCGAGATGCGGTCGAGAAGCTCCGCCGTGTCGAGCGTGGTGGCGATCGACTGCACGAAGCTGAAGAGCGTGCGCAGCCTGCGGTCCGCCTGCTCGAGATCGGCGAGCCCGCCGGTCATGATGAGCGTGCGCGGCACCTGCGCGTCGGTCTCGCCGACGATCTTCGTCGGCGGATCGAAGCCCGGGCGGGTCAGCTCCTCGCTCGTGCGGCGCCGATACCGGGGCCGCACGTCGGTGTCGGGATCGGACTCGAACCGGAAGCGGAACGGGCCGAAGCGGACGAGATCGCCGGCAGCGAGGCGGTGTCGCGTGACGGGCTCGTCATTGATGAACGTGCCGTTGGCGCTGTTCAGATCGTAGACGACGTGACCGCCGGCCTCCGGCGAGATCTTGGCGTGCTGCCGCGAGATGCGGACGTCGTCGAGGACGACGTGGTTGAAGGGGCCTCGTCCGACGAGAAAGGTGGCGTCGAGGGGGAACCTCTTGCCTGCCAGACCTCCGTCGAGAGCGACGAGCCACGCCATCCGCAACCTGCTCCTTGGTCCGCGCGCCGGGCGAGCGTGGAGACACCCTAGTCGGTCGGCGCTTCGTTGTCAGCGGGGCACTTCCGATGAAGCTGAACTTCTACACGTTCCACACATTGAACCGTCCGCTCGCCCGGTTGCTCCCGGAGCGTCTCGCCGAGGCTCATGGGACGAAGGAGTCAGGCTCCTCACCTCCGCCCTCGGGCGCAGCGGGCGGGCTCGAGGGCGCAGCCGTGGGCTTCGGAGCGCTGCTCGGCTTCGGTCCGGCCGCGGAGCTCGCGGGGAGCAGCTTGCCGGTCAGCGCCGGCTTCGGGGTCGCGCTCGCCGAGGCGCTCGGCGCGAGCTCGGCCTGGGCAGACACCGCCGGAACCTCGAGCGACACCGCGGCCGGTGCGCTCGTCGGCGCCGCGCTCTGGCACGGCGGACAGGCCGACGCGGTCGGCTCGGCTGCCTTGACGGCGGGCGCGCTCGTCGGCGCGAGCACGAGGCCCACCGCCGCGCCGACGGCGAACGCGGTGAGCACCGCGAGCGCGACGGTGCCTCTCGGAACGCCGCCGCGCTCGAGGCTCCCCGTGGGCTCGGCAGGGGGCGGCGGGCGCCGGTCGGACGGAATGGTGGGCAGCACGCCCTCGGGGATCGACGGGAACGACGCGCGCGCCATCGGCGGCGGGAGGCCCTCGGGGATGCTGGGCATCGATGAGCGCGGGCCCGGCGCGACCAACGCGGCCACCTCGGGGATGGATGGGAGCGGCGGACGCGGTGGCTCCCGGCTCGAGGTCGGCGGAGGCGGGGCCGGGAGCTGCGGCATCGACGGCCGCGCGGCCGCCAGCGGCGACGGGCGCACGGCGGTCGCGCCCGAGTCGCTCGTCGTGTCGTCGAGGTCGTCCTCGCGCTGAGCCTTGAACTCGAGCTCGAGCGCCTCGTTCAGCATGTCCTTCGCGGAGGGGTACCGCTGCGCGGGCCGCTTCTTCAGCGCGCGCGCGACCAAGGCGGACAGACCCAGGGCGATCTCGTCGGTCCGGCCCGTCTCGAGCGGCGGCGCCTCCTCGATGAGCTTGGCGCGAGCGAGCTCTTCCCCGCGTCGATCGCCGAAGGCGTGGTGGCCCTTGACCGCGCGGAAGAGGATGATCCCGACCGCATACAGATCCGTGATCGGCGTCACGTCGCGCGAGCTGAGGATCTGCTCGGGCGCCATGTACTCCACCGTGCCGAGGGCGATGTTGGCGCGGGTGATCCCCGTCACCTCTTCCCCTTCCGTCGCGAGGAGCCGCGAGATGCCGAAGTCCACGATCACCGCCCGGGGCCGCCCCTGCAGGGGCCGCATGATGATGTTCCCGGGCTTGAGGTCGCGGTGGACGATCTTCACGTCGTGCAGATCGCAGAGGGCGTGCAGCAGATCGACCGCGAGGTCGACGGCCTCCTCCACGCTGAGCGCGCGCTCTTCCAGGATCTGGGCGAGGCTGGGCCCCTCGATGAACTCCATGACGAGGAGGAGGCCGAACTGCTCGTCCTCGACGAAATCGATGACCCGCGCGACGTAGTCGCTCTTCACGCGCCCGAGCAGGAAGGCCTCGCGCTTGAACCGCGCGACGACCTCGTGGTGCTTCGCGGCGGCCGGCAGGAGCCGCTTCAACGCGACGCGTGTGCCTGACTTCTGGTCGTCCGCTGCCCAGACCTCGCCCATGCCGCCCGAGCCGACGATTCGGGACAGACGGAAGCGCCCTGCGACGATGACGCCCGGGACGAAGTCCATGCGAGCGAACCATACCAGAGCTGTCGGAAAACTCGGTCACCTGATGGGCACGTGTCTGCACGGCGACAACCCGAGATGGCGGGGGGCGGAAGTGCTAGGTTGGCGCCCGTGACGAGCCTCATCATCGGAATCGCTGGCGGCAGCGGCTCCGGAAAGACCACGATCGCCCAGCGGGTGCGGGCCGATCTCCAGGCCTCCGCGCCGACGCGCGAGCAAGTCGTCATCATCGAGCACGACGCCTACTACCGGGACCGGCCCGACATCACGTATGACGAGCGCTGCAAGCTCAACTTCGACCACCCCGACTCGCTCGAGACGGAGCTGCTCGTCGAGCACCTGAGGTCGCTGCGCCGTGGGGATGGGGCCAACGTCCCGGTCTATGATTTCAAGACGCACCGGCGCGCGGCCGAGACGAGGCGGGTGGCCGCGGCGCCCGTCGTGATCGTCGAGGGCATCCTCGTCTTCGCCGACGAGGCGCTCCGCAAGGAGCTGGACGTCCGCGTCTACGTCGACACCGACGCGGACATCCGCGCCTTCCGCCGCATCCGCCGGGACATCGAGCAACGCGGCCGCACCTTCGAGAGCGTCCGGGAGCAATATTACAAGACGGTGCGGCCCATGCACCTGCAGTTCGTCGAGCCGTCCAAGCGGTACGCCCACGTCATCTTGCCCGAAGGGGGCGAGAACAAGATCGGGATCGACCTGGTGGTGGGGTTGGTCGAGCGGCAGGCCACCGTTCGGCCCGGCTGACGACGATGGGCCCGCTTCTTCCGATCTTCCTGACAGTCCTGGTCGACGTCCTCGCGCTCACGATCGTGCAGCCGCTCCTGCCCTTCTACGCGCAGGAGCTGGGCGCCTCGAAGCTCATGGTGGGCATTCTGTTCGCGAGCTTCTCCGTGTGCCAGCTCTTCGCGGGCCCGCTCCTCGGGGGCCTCTCGGACCGACTCGGCCGCAAGCCCGTGTTGCTCGCGTCCCAGCTCGGCACGTTCCTGGGCCTCTTGATGTTCGCGTTCGCGAATCGGATCGAGTGGCTCTTCGCCGGCCGCATCCTCGACGGCCTCACCGCAGGGAACCTGTCGATCGCGCAGGCCTACATCGCCGACGTGACGGCCCCGGAGCGTCGCACGCGCGCCTTCGGCCTGATCGGGATCGCGTTCGGCCTGGGGTTCCTCATCGGCCCGGCCTTCGCCGGGATCGTCGCCGCGCGGTACGGCAATCAAGCCCCCTTCCTCCTCGCGGCCGGCCTCAGCCTGACCAGCGTGGTGTTGACCGCGACGCTCCTCCCTCGAACGCCTCCCACCGCCGTGGTGACCGAACGCGGGCTCTCGGCGCTCCGGCGGGTCGCCACCCAGCCCGCCGCGCGTGGTCGCCTCCTCGAGTACTTCGTGTACGTCTTCGCGTTCACCATGATGACCGGAGGCTTGGCGCTCTATCTCGCCGACCGACTCGGCTTCGACAAGGCGAAGGTCGGCTGGGCCTTCGCCTATTCGGGTCTGGTCGGCGTCGTCATGCAGGGAGGCCTCGGCCGCCTCGCCTCCCGCATGGGCGAGGCGCGGCTCAGCGCGGCGGGGATCTTCGTCATGTCGATCGGCTTCGCGATCCTCTCTCAAGCGACGACCCTGCCCCTGCTCGGCGTCGCGCTGACCGTCGGCGGAGCCGGGTCCGCCGTGGTCCGCCCCGCGCTCACCACCCTCATCACCGCTTCGGTCGGCGAGCAGGACCGCGGGGTCGTCCTCGGCGCCTCCCAATCGCTCTCCAGCCTCGCCACGGCTCTCGGGCCCGCCGTCTCCGGGCTGTTCATGCAGAGCCGTCTCCACAGCGCCTGGGCGTTGACCATGGCGGCGGCCGCGCTGGCCACGCTCGTCGTCCGCTGGCTCTTCGGGCGCTCGCGCGTTTAGGATGCAGATCGTGTCCGAGGGCCCGCGCTCCGTGAAGCTCCCGCGAGGAGGGATCTACCTGCCCACGCCCGCGGGCCCGGTGCAGGTCGGCGTGCCGCCCGAGACCATCAAGGACTCGATGGCGCTCGGCATTCCTCTGCCGGACGTCTTCGTGATCCCCCCGGACCTCTTCGATCGCCGCCGCGGGCTCACCCTCGCGGAGATCGAGTTTCCGGCCTACTTCAACTACTTCGTCCTCAAGCGCCGCGCTCGGCTGGTTGTCGAGACCGAGAACACGGCGACGCGCCTGCGGACGATGATGCGCGAGTCGCTCTTCGCCTCCCGGCGCCCCACGAACCACGAAGAGTTCGCGTCTTCCTACCCCGTCGAGGCCCGCCCCGACTTCCTCAAAGAGACGGACCACTTCCGGCGCGGCCCCGACGGCAAGTGCAAAGACGTCGACGACCTGGTCGAGTTCTGCGTCATGACGGGCGAGCGCGCCGTCGTGTCCGACCGCCTGAGCGTCGAGAAACGCGGCGACGAATACGTGTTCGTGGTCGACGGCGAAGACCACGCGCGGACGCCCGCCACGATCGAGATCCCCGACCGGATCACGCCGTCGAGCGCGCGGGTGGCCGCCTTCGAGCCGCCCGCGTTCGGCCTCACCGTTCTCGGCGCGAGCCACGGCTTCGATCCCGACGGCAAGACCACCGGCTACATCCTCTGGATCGGCCGGCGCGGCATCCTCATCGACCCGCCTGTCGACACGACGATGCACCTCCGGGACGCCGGCGTCATGCCCAAGACGATCGACGGCGTCATCCTCACGCACTGCCACGCCGATCATGACAGCGGCGTCTTCGCGAAGCTCCTCGAGGAAGGGCGGACGCGGCTCATCACGACGCCCACCATCCTCGCCTCGTTCTTGAAGAAGTACTCCGCGCTCTCGGGCATCGACGAGGACGCCCTGCGGCGGACCTTCTCGTTCGTCCCCGTCAAGATCGGCCAGGGAATTCCCCTGAACGGCGCGGAGCTCATCTTCCACTACACGCTCCACTCGATCCCCACCATCGGGTTCGAGGCCTTCTACGGCGGCAAGAGCCTCGCGTTCTCGAGCGACACGCTCTACGAGCCCGAGTCGATCCGGAAGATGTGTGAGCTGGGTGTCATCACGCCCGAGCGGCGCGACGCCCTCATCGACTTTCCCTGGCACCACTCGCTCATCTTCCACGAGGCGGGCGTCCCGCCGCTGCACACGCCCGTCGCCCCGCTCGCGGCGCTTCCTCCCGAGGTGAAGGAGCGACTTTACCTCGTCCACATCGCCCGCAAGGACGTGCCCAAGGAGTCGGGGCTCAAGTCGGCCGAGGTCGGGCTCGACCGGACCATGCGCATCGACGTCGAGATGCCCGCGCAGGCCGAGGCGATCGACGTGCTCAACGTGTTCTGCTCGATCGACTTCTTCCGTGAGCTCTCGATGCCGCGCGCGCGGGAGCTGCTCCTCTTCGCCAAGCGCCGGAACGTCGAGCAGGGCGAGACGATCATCTCGCAGGACTCGGAGGGCCACGAGTTCTTCGTCATCGTGCAGGGCTCCGTCTCGGTGATGCGCGACGGGCAGTACCTGAAGAGCTACCACTCGGGAGACTACTTCGGGGAGACGGCGCTGGTGCTCAACCAGCCGCGCACGGCGGACGTCGTCGCCCGCACGCCGGTCGAGCTGCTCACGCTCGATCGTCACGCGTTCCTCTACCTCCTCCGCGGGACCGACATCCCCATGCGGCTCGTCCGGCTCGCGCGCGCCCGCGAGGCGCGCACGATCGAGCTCTTCAGCTTGAACTCCGCGCTCCGGCAGCTCTCGGGCCCCCAGAAGACGCAGCTGCAGACCTACGTCGACCGCGTGGAGATCAAGGCCGGCGACGTCCTCTGGAAGGCCGGCGATCCGGTGGAGGCGGCCTTCGTCCTCGACGAGGGCCACATCCGCCTCGAGCGGCCCGCGCCCGCAGAGGGCGAAGAGATCCGGAGCGATCCGTACGGACAGGCCACGCTCTTCGCCAACGTCGAGGCCATGCGCGACGGCCAGACGCACGACACGACCGCGCGCGTCCTCACGGACGGCCACGCCTTCCGCATCGCGGCGCCCGACCTGCTCAAGTTCCTCCAGGACAACCCGGGCGTGCTCTTGAGCCTGCTCGGTCGCGAAGTGACCGAGTAGCGCGCGGCGCCCGCTACTTGTGCACGTAGACCAGCGTTCCGCCCTGTGGGGCGACAGCGCCGTGCCACTCCTCGGGGACCGGGGGATCGGTCCAACCGAAGAGCCAGGCGGCGTCCGTCGGAGCGAGGTTCACGCAGCCGTGGCTGCGCTCCTTGCCAAAATCATCGTGCCAATAAGCGGCGTGGAGCGCGTAGCCCTCGTGGAAGTACTGGATGTAGGGCACGTCGCGCAGATCGAAGGACTCGTCCGAGCCCTCGTCGCCGTCCATCGTCCCCGAGACGTGTTTGGCGCGAATGAGGAACGTGCCGCGAACGGTGGCGTTCGTCTCCTCCGGATCGGACATACCGCCGCGCCCCGTCGAAACGAGCGCCGCGTAGACAGGCGTCTTGCCCTCGTAGGCGACGAGGAGCTGTTTCTTGATCGAGACGCTGATCCATTTGCGGCCTTGCTCCGCGTGCTGGGCCCGGTCGTCCTTCACCTCCGCGACGACGAGCCCCGTGGCGGGCACCCAGAAGCCCTCGGTCGTCTCCAGGAGGCCGCTGTCGCCGCCGTGTTTCTCGCCCGTGAGCTCGAGGCCGGTTCGGCCCGGCACGGTGCCGATCTCGCGGAACTGCTTGCCCGTGCGTTCGTATTTCGAGGTGCCCGAGCGCAGCGTGAAGGCAGGCGTGCCGCCGGTCTTGAGGACGATCCCCTTCACGGCGCTCTCCTTCACCGGCTTTGTCCGATCGAGCGGGATGAGGTCGAGCTCCGTGGTGAGCCCGAACTTCCGGTCGGTCCAGGAGAGGACACGCATGAGGCCGAAGGCCGAGCTCTCGCGCGCTCGACCTCGATGCACCGAATACGCGAGGTTCTTGTCGCTGCCGTAGGGCTGCGGGAGGGGCTGCCCGGCGAGCAAGAACGGCGGCGGCTCCTCCGTCGGGATGGCCTCGAGCGCCTGCGCGTGCAGCGCGACGTTGGTCCGGTAGGTGGCGCCCTCGACGCGCTTCTGGTCGGCCTCGCTCGGCAGCCGGAAGTAGAGGTGCGGCGGCGGGCTGTCGCTCATGACATAGCGGTAAGGAAGCGGCGAGCCGCGGGCGGGCCCGCGCGGCGACGCCTGGACGATCGGGTGCTCGAGCGACAGGCTCGCGCCCTTGCCGATGCAGGCGTAGCCGCGCGGCGCCACGCGGTACCAGCCGCCTTCGCAGCCGTCGGTGCCCGCGGAGGCCTCGGCCCTGTCGACGAGCGCGCCGGCGCGCAGGTAGCCGAGCTTGCTCGATCGCGCCTTCGGTTGATCGTAGATCCAGGTCCGCATCGCGATGCTCGCGAGCTTGGCGCCGTGCCCCGGCTCCGCGTCCGCGGCGGAGGCGCTCGCGCTGGCGCTCGCGGTAGCGGTGGGCGTCGGCTCGACGGCGACCGGACGTGGCAACGTGGCGGTCGCAGCCGTCAGGCCGACTCGGCCGGGTGGGTCATGATGCTCGCAGGCCGTGACGGTGAGCAGCGCGATGCAGAGCCAGGCCGACCTACCGAGAGCTCCCCCCTCACCTCGGTTGAGGGGGGCCGGCGGGGTGAAAGGACGGCGACCTGACATCGTCATGCGCGCTCGTGACTGCTCTTCCACCTGGTCAGGGCGTGCAGCCCATGTCCTGGCACGTCTCGAGCGGCGTGCACGAGTCGTCGGGCAGACCGTCCGCCACGCCGGCGCAGCTCCCGCTCGGGGAGCAGGTCTGACACTCGCCGCATACCGCGACGTCACAACAAACGAGGTCGACGCAGAAGCCGCTGGCACATGACATTCCCGTCAGGCACGTCGTACCCAAGCACGCGCCGCAGACCGGATCCCCGCAATCCACCCCGGTCTCGCCCGGGTCCATCGTGCCGTTGTCGCACGCGAAGCACACGTTGTTCTCGCAGTGCGAGCCGGCGACGCAGTGCGAGTCGACGACGCAGGCGAGGCAGACGCCGGCGCCATCACACTCGCCCGAGCAGCCGGCGGCCGGCCCTGCAGGGAGCGGATCGTTCGAGGGCACGCCCGCTGCGCAGGTGTCTTCCGTGCAGACGTTGTCGTCCTCCGGGATGTCCGCGTCGTCCGCCTCGGTGGTGAGCGTGCCGGCGGCGCAGATCGGGCGCTGGCAGTCGCCGGGCGCGTCGTCCACCGGGAGCGTCGGCTCGCCGGTCACGGGCTTCTGCTTGCACCGGTTCGCTTCGCAGATGGCCTCCTCACACGGGGTGTGCTCGCAGTCCGCCGGAACCAGGCACTCCGGCACGCAGGCGCCGGCGATACACGAGCCGTTCTGCCCGGCCGCGTTCGCGCAGCTCGTGCCCTCGGGCGCGGGCTGGTGGCTGGGGCCCGCCTCGGTGCACGAGTCCATCGTGCACGGATCGGCGTCCGCCGCGTCCGCCCCGTCCGCGACCGTCCGGAGCGAGCCGCCTTCGCAGACGAGCAGCGCGCAGTCCCCCGCGGTCTGGTCGGCCAGCGGTCCGTCCTGACCTGGCTCCTCGTAGCAGAAGTTCGCGCGACAGACGGCGCTGGTGCAAGGGTCGGCCGGCGCGGGACACTCGGCGTCCTCCTTGCAGCGAGGCCGATCGGTGCCCTCACCCGTCGCGTCCACCACACACGCGGCGAGCACGAAGCAAGAGACCCAGGCGATCGACCCCGCGCGCGCCACCGAGCCCTATCCAGCCGAGATGTGTTTGTAGATCTGGGCGTACCGACGCGCCGCCCGCTCCCAGCCGAGATCGAGCCGCATGACGCGCCTGCGCAGCGCGCCGAAGCGCGGATGAACGTAGGCCGCGAGCGCACGCCCGATCGCGCCGAGGAGGTCCTCCTCCGTGGGCTTCGGGAACAAGAAGCCGGTCCCGGTCTCCAGCTGGCTGTCGAGATCGACGATGGTGTCGATGAACCCGCCCGTGCGCGTGGCGATCGGGAGCGCGCCGTAGCGCTGCGCGTGCATCTGCACGAGCCCACACGGCTCGTAGCGAGACGGGAGCACCACGAAGTCGGCCGCAGCCAGCAGCTGGTGCGCCATCGCCTCCGGCACGCGCCCGAGCAGCTTCGCTCGCTCGGGGTAGCGCTCGACGGCGCTCGCGAGCGCGCGCTCGATCGCCGGGTCGCCCGAGCCGGCGACGACGAACGCGACGTCGTTCTTCAGGATCTTCGGCAGGGCTGCGGCCAGCACGTCCGAGCCCTTCTGGTGCACGACCCGTCCGAGCGACAAGAACAGCGGCCGCTCCGGGGCGATCTCGAACCCGAGCTCCGCCGCGATCGCGCTCTTGCAGCGCCCCTTGTTGGAGGGCTCGTCCGCGTCGTACCGGGCGGTGATGACCGAATCGGTGGCGGGGTTCCAGGTCGAGTAATCCACGCCGTTGAGGATGCCGGCCGGCGGCGTGCCGCGGCTCTTGAGGACGCCGTCGAGCCGATGCCCGCCCTCGGTGGTGAGGATCTCGCGTGCGTAAGTCTCCGAGACCGTGGTGACGGTGTCGGCCTCGAGCAGGCCGCCCTTGAGGAAGTTGATGCCGCCGTAGAACTCGAGGCGAGACGGGACGAAGTGTCCCTCGCCCAGGCCGAGCGCGGCGAGCGCGCGCTTCGCGGCTTCCCCCTCGAACTGCCCCTGGTGAGCGGCGTTGTGGATGGTCAGCACGCTCCGCGTGATCTCGAGCTCCGGGTAGAGCCGCATGAGGTACGCGACCATCGAGGCCGACCAGTCGTGCAGGTGGACCACGTCGTAGGGCTGACCGCTCTTCGCCTGGCGGCGGCAGAGCTCGACCACGGCGCGACAGAACACGGCGAACCGCTCGCCCACGTCGGCGCCTTCGTAGATCGACCCCGGGTCGTGCGGCGAGGCGTCGGCCGCGCCGGAGTAGAGGCTCTTTCCGCCGACGGTGGCGTCGATCGCGAGGATGTCGACGCCGGAGCCGAGCCTGCCGTCGTAGAGCGTCGCCTCCGTGGCCGGCCCCGCGGCCGTCTCGCCCGGATGCGCGGGCAACGGCAGCGGGGTGAGCCGCCGAGCGAGCAAGATCCCGGAGCGCTCGATCGCCTCGTACCGAGGGAGCGCCACGGTCACTTTGTAGCCCAGGTTCTTCAGCGTCCGACTCAGGCCGAAGACGGCGTCGCCGAGCCCGCCCACCTTCACCGGGGGCGCGAGCTCGGAGGTCACGAACAGGATCTCCATGTGCCGCCGCCCTGTAGCACAGCTAGGGTGGCGCCCGGACAATGACGCGTCTTCGTGTGTCGGACCAGGCCGATAGGCCCGAGCGCCCGGAGGGGGTGGACCCGGCCGCGGTGGTCACCGTCCTGCGAGTGCCGCCCGAGGCGGCGGGCATGCGGATCGATCGCTTCGTCCAGTCCCAGCTGAAGCGGACGAGCCGCACAAAGACGCAGGCAATCATCTTCGCGTCCGCCTATGGGTCGGACGGGCGGCGGCTCTCGCCGGGCGACCGCGTCCAGGCCGAGCAACGGATCATGCTCTGGCGCGCCCCGTGGGACGAGACCCCGCCCGAGGGCGAGCTCCCGATCTTGTTCGAGGATCCGGCGCTACTCGCCATCGACAAGCCTGCAAACATCCCTGTCCACCCCACGGCCCGTTATTACCGGTCGACCGTCACCAAGATGCTGGAGGCCGCGCGCCCAGGCGAGCGGCTCTTTCTGGCCCACCGGCTCGACCGCGAGACGACCGGCGTGCTCCTCCTCAGCCGGACGAGCGAGGCGGATCGCCATGTGAAGCGGCAGTTCGCCGGGATCGACCCACGGACGGGCCGCCCATCCCCCCGGCGCTTCGTCGAGAAGGCCTACCTGGCGATCGCGCGCGGCTGGCCTGAGGCGGACGCGTTCCGCATCGACCTGCCGCTCGAGGAGGACTCGGCCAACAGCATCCGCGTGAAGATGCGCATCGCGAAGGAGGGCACGGGCATGGCGTCGAGCACGGTGTGTGCGGTGCTCGGCCGGCGCGAGCACCCGGAGACGGGCAGCCGCTACGCGCTGGTCCGCTGTGAGCTCGAGACCGGGCGACAGCACCAGATCCGCGTGCACCTCGCCGCGCTCGGCCATCCGCTCGTCGGCGACAAGCTGTACGGGGATGATGACCGGCTCCACGCCCGGAGCGCGGACGGCAAGCTCACGGAGGCGGATCTCGCAGCGCTCGAGCTCCCTCGGCAGGCGTTGCACGCCCAGACGCTCGAGCTCGAGCACCCGTTCGAAGAAGGCCGCCGGGTGCGGGTGGAGTCGCCGCTCGCCGGAGACCTGCGCGCCTTCTGGGACGCGCTCGAAGCGCCCGTGGAGCCGAAACCACCCGACCGGGGTGCGCCGTAGTTGGCCGCCTCGTTCGAGTCCAGGAAGGATCCGCGCCATGAACGAGCGACGAACGACGCGGAGCCATGACCCGGTGACGGCGCTTTCCCTCTTCCTGGTGGCGGAGCGGTCCCGGCGCGCGGCGCAGGTGATGACGCTCGGCACCCTGGACGGCCGGCTCGTGGCGTCGTCGGGTGGGCCCGATCCTTCACGCGTCGCGGCCGCAGGCTCGCTGAAGCTACGCGGCCTCGCCTCCCCCGAGCTGCTCGGCGATCTCGGCGATCTGCCGTTTTACGTCACGGTGTTGCACGACAAAGACGAGCCGCTCGTGCTCACGTGCGTCGGCGGCTCGGATCTCCCCGGCGCGGCCGAGCCGCACGTGAGCCGCATCCTCGCGTCCGTCGAGCCGAGCTGATCCCGCTCTCCGCGAGCGCTCGGCTCATCTGACGCCTCCGTCAGATTCCGCGCGGGACCTTGGCGACGTCGACGAGGCCGAGCGCATGGCGGATGAGCGCGCTCCGGTTGGCCTTGGTGAGCCCGCGCGCCTTGAGCCTGTCGACCATGTCGTCGAGCTTCTTCAGATCGTCGTTGTAGACCGAGATGCAGATGACCTTGTAGTGGGTCGGCTTCGACTCCGGCTGGGCCTTGGGCGCGGCCGAGGACGGCCCCGGCGAGTAGAACGCACCGGAGAGCACCCCTTCCACTTCTTCCCGGTCGTAGAGGTCGAAACCTCGCGTCTGTTCATCTTCCCGCATGGTTCCTTCTCCGGTTCGTTACGCGGACGCCGCAGCGCGGTCGTCGGTCTGATCACGCACGCTCCCGCGCGTCTCGGGCTTGTCCGAGGTCGCGGCGCGCCGAGCGTCGATGATTCGATCGACGACCACGGCGTAGTCCTCCGCGGCGCTCATCCCGGCCGCGTATTCGAAGATCGTCTGGCCCTGCGCCGGGGCCTCTTTCACCTTGATGGCGGCGCGCACCGGCGCGAGGCACCTGTCGCCGAAGTGGCCCTTCAACGTGGCCACCGCCTCGTGGCAGATCTTGGCGCGAGCGTCGAAGAAGGTCGGCAAGACGCCCCAGATCTGCACCGGGTGGTGGAGGAGCGAGTTGACGTTCTTGACGGTCTTGATGACCTGGCGCACCCCGACGAGGCTGAGGTAGTCGCAGGCGACCGGGACGAGCACGCTGTCGGCGAAGACGAGCGCGTTCTGGTTCATCAGCGAGAGGCTCGGCGAGCAGTCGACGACCACGTAGTCGTAGTCGGCCGTGGCGGCGGCGAGCCGGTCGCGGAGCACGCGGTCGCGGCTCTGACGCCCGGCGAGGTAGAGCTCGGCGGCGGCGAGCGTCTCGTTCGCGGGGAGCAGGTCGAGCCGGTCGCGCACCGTCTTGACTGCGTCTTGCACGCGCAGGCCCATGACGAGCACGTGGTAGAGCGAGCGCTCGCTGGTCGCCGCGAGGGAGACGGCGACGTTGCCCTGGGCATCCGTGTCGACCAGGAGCACGCGCTTGTTCTTCATCGCGAGGCCCGCGGCCACGCTCACGGCGGTCGTCGTCTTGCCGGTGCCGCCCTTGTGATTGAAGACCGCGATCACGCGGGGGGCCTCGCCGATCCCGGCGGGCGCGCGGGGATCGCGTGCGGCGGGGCGGGCGGCCGCGGCTGCGGCCGGCTGGGCGGGGCGCGACGGCATCACGGGCACGACGACGGCGGGGCTCGGCGCCGCGGCCGGCTCCGGAGCGCTGCGGCTCGTCTGCGGCTCGGGCTCGCCGGCCGAGAGCATCTCGCCGAGGCGCGCGCCCTGCGACTCGCGGATGATCTGCGAGCGGCACGGCATCGAGCAGGCGTAGGTGCGCCGCCCTTTCACGTAGAAGACCTGCGCGGCGAGGCCGACGGTGAACCGCTTGCTGCACGCCTCGCAGGTCACGCCGCCGGCGCTCTGGCCGGCCTGGCTCTGCTCGAGGCATTTCTGGGTGCAGAAAAACGAGAAGCCGCCGTCCCGCTCTTCCATCTGGTAGCGGAACTGCACTTCGAAGCTCTGTTCGCAAACGCTGCAAGTCTCTCGGATGGCCACGCTCGCCTCCTGTGAGCCGCACCACCCGGGCGCCGCTCGTAACCCCGAGCTCGGGGCTTCGGCGTGTGAATCACGTCCGCGGGCGCCGGGCCAAGAAACCGTCCTTGGCGCCCCCGCCTCCGAGGGGTAAGCCGCGCCCATGGCTCAGCGCGCGTTGATCTCGGTCTCCGACAAGTCCGGCCTCGTCCCATTCGCCCGCGCCCTGGCGTCCCGCGGCGTGGAGATCCTCTCCACCGGCGGCACGCTCAAGACGCTGAAAGACGAGAAAATCCCCGTCGTTGCGGTGGAAGACTACACGGGAAGCCCGGAGGTCATGGCCGGCCGGGTCAAGACCCTCCACCCCCGCGTCCACGGCGGCATCCTCATGCGCGGGGACATCGACCTGCAAGACCTCGAGCGGATCGGCGGCAAGGTCATCGACCTGGTCTGCGTGAACCTCTACCCGTTCGAAAAAACGCTGTCGAAACAAGGGGCCAAGCTCGAAGAGCTCATCGAGAACATCGACATCGGCGGCCCCTCGATGATCCGCAGCGCCGCGAAGAACCACGCGCGCGTCACGGTGGTCTGCGACGCCGACGACTACGCCGTCGTGTTGGCCGAGCTCGAGGCATCGGGCACGACGACCGCCGCCACCCGCCGCCGCCTCGCCGCAAAAGCCTTCGCGAGGACGTCGGCTTACGACGCGGCCATCGCCGGCTACCTGAGCTCGATCCCGGCCGACGCGAAGGATCACGACGCGCCCTCGCCCGACCCCTACCCGCAGCACCTCGTGTTGCCCTTCGAGAAGGTCTACGGCCTTCGTTACGGGGAGAACCCGCACCAGTCGGGCGCGTTTTACCGTGACCGCACGGCGCCCGCAGGCAGCATCGCCTCCGCCGAGTCGCTTGGCGCGGGCGGCAAGGAGCTGAGCTTCAACAACCTCGTGGACGTGGACGCCGCATTCGAAGCGGTCCGTGAGCACGGAAGGCCGGCGGCGGTTATCGTCAAACACACGAACCCTTGCGGCGTCGCGGTCGCCGGCTCGCTGGTCGCGGCGTACCGGACGGCGCGCGCGGCCGACGAGGTCAGCGCGTTCGGGGGGATCGTCGCCCTGAACCGCGAGGTCGACGAGGAGACCGCCAAGGCCCTCGCCGAGACGTTCCTCGAATGTGTGGTGGCGCCCTCGTTCGGACAGGGTGCCCTCGACATCCTCCGCGGAAAGAAGAACCTGCGGCTGCTCGCGACCGGCGAGGTCCCGGGCGCAGGCGAGCCGGGGCTCGTCTACAAGCGCGTGGCGGGCGGCATCGTCGTCCAGCAGCGCGACGCGAGCGGCCCCGACGAGGTCAAGAACGCCAAGGTCGTCACCAAGCGAGCCCCCGCGGCGGAGGAGCTCGAGGCCCTCGCCTTCAACTGGCTCGTCTGCAAACACGTGAAGTCGAACGCCATCGTGCTCGGCCGCGCAGATCGAACGACCGGCGTCGGCGCCGGGCAGATGTCCCGGGTGGAGTCGGTCCGCATCGCCTGCAGCAAGGCCGGCGACGCAGCAAAGGGCTCGGTGCTCGCCTCCGACGCGTTTTTCCCCTTCCCGGACGGCCTCGAGCTGGCGCTCTCCCACGGGGTCACCGCGATCGCGCAGCCCGGCGGAAGCGTGAAGGACGCAGACGTCATCGCGGCTGCCGACGCGGCAGGCGCGGCGATGGTGTTCACCGGCGCCCGGCACTTCCGCCACTGATCGGTCGAGGCGCGTGGCGGCCGGCGCCGAGGGCCTCCCGAGTTGGGCCAACGGCGCGGGCCGAGCTACGCTCCTGGCCTGGGCATGTCGCAGGATGACGACGACCTCGGCGGTGGCACCCTGGTGATTGCACCGGAGGACCGCCCCGACGCGCAGCAGCGCGGGGGCAGCGCGCCGGCGGCGCGTTCGCCCGCCTTCCCCAGCCCCAGCAACCGCACGTCGAACATCGACGACAGCTGGGACGACGACGCGAGCGACGCGCCGGGCACGTTCATCATGAACGTCGAGCACCACGCCGCGCCGCCCAACCCCGCCTCGCCATTTGCCGAGGCCTCCAAGCAGAGCGGCGCTTGGCCCCAGGCCCCCGCGCCGGAGCACGTGGTCATCGGGAGCCCGAGCCCGGCCGACCCCAACCTCGCCGTCGCGACGACGCTGATGGGAATGACGAACCTGTCATCGGAGGTGGAGGCCGCGATCGCCGCGCGCAACGCGGCCGAGGACGCCCCCGGCCATCCCCCGTTCGGCGGCCCGCCGGCCCACGCCGTCGCCCCCTACGAGCCCGCCCCCTACGAGCCCGCGCCAGCCCACGCGGTCGCGCCATACGGGCCCGCGCCCTACGAGCCCACCCCGTACGAGCCGCAGCCTCCACCGGTCGGCGGGTTGCCGAGCTATCCGCAGCCCGACGCGGGCCCCGCGTTTCCGCGCCCGGGGAGCTACCCGACGGGAGAGTCGAGCCCCGCTGGGTCACAGCGGAGCGGCGCCGCGTCGTTGCTGCTCGGCGCCCTCGTCGGGCTCACCACGGTGACGGTCGTGGTCGGCGGGTATTACGCCTACCGAGCGTTCAAGGCCCCGAGCGCGACCGACGCGGCCCTCGCGTCGGCGGCAGCCTCCAGCTCGTCCCAGCCGAAGGCTCCGACCTCTTCCTCCGGCAGCAGCCCCACACCGAGCGCGCCCCCGGCCGCCCCATCGGCTCCGCCCGCGCCGTCCGCCCCCGCGACGGGCGCCGAAGCGGAGGCGAAGGCCGCGCTCGAGAAGTTCGGAGCGGGCCTCGCGAAGTGTGTGGCCGAGACGATCCACGTCTTGCCCGGGACGTCGCCCGCCGTCCCGAGCTCGCTGGCCTGGCTGAAGAACGGCACCTACCAACCCGGCATCCGCGACTTCGACAGCTCGGTGTACGCCTGCTCTCGGTTCAAGATGACCACGCCCATGACCTTCCTCTTCCAGTGGCAGAGCGACGACGTCGCCGGCAAGAAGGGCTCCGCCGTGGTCTGGATCGACGACGATCGCGACGGCAAGGCGGACCGCGCCTTCGCCTTCGAGGCCAAGCTCGCCAAGCGCAACGTCGCCGAGATCGGGCCGATCGTCGCCGTCGACCCGAGCCGCAAGATCAAGAAGCGCTGAGCTTTCACGTCGCGCGCACGGCCGCGGACGCCACGTGCACCGGTGTCAACCGCGGGGTTTCGTCGTCACCCGAAACTGTCAACGTGGAGTGGACACCTGCGCCTCCGGTTCTCGTGACGTCGAGAAGTTCTTGTTTCATCGAAAAGCGGCACGACTCCTGCTTCGCGCCAAGCATGCGGCGGACGACCTTCCTCCTGACTGCGGGGCTCGCGACGCTCTCGATGGGCTGTGACGAGACCAATCAGGACCAAGGAGGATCCGGCGGCTCGCCGAGCGGCGAGGGCGGAGGCGCGACGACCGCGGTGACCGCGGGCGCCGGTGGGAGCACCGGAACGGGGTTCGGCCAGAGCAGCGGAAGCGGGGGCGGAAACCAGGAAGGCTGCACGAAGGTCGACTTCCTGTTCGTCATCGACAACTCGGTCTCGATGAATGACGAGCAGGTCGCGCTTGTCGCGAGCTTCCCCGGGTTCATGGACACCATCCAGAACACGGTCGCGGCCAGCAGCGACTATCACATCCTCGTCGCCGACACGGACGCGTGGGGCCGCTGCGACACCGCCAACGGTTGGATGGGCGAGACGCCGGAGCACCAGACCTGCAACGCCTACATCGAGAGCACGACCTTCGAGGAGTGTGATCGCGTGCGAGGAGCCGGCGTGGTCCACCCTGCCGGGGAGTACGCGAGCAACATGCCGTGTAAGGTCTACGGGGGCGGCCGGTACATCATCGAGGGCGACCCCGACGCGGCGGCCACGTTCGCCTGCATGGCCAAGGTAGGCACCGCCGGGCACCCGTCCGAGCGCCCGATGGAGGCCATCGTCGGCGCCCTCTCGCCCGAGCTAGAGGGACCGGGCGGGTGCAACGATGGCTTCCTCCGCTCGGACGCCATCCTCGTCATCACGTTCATCAGCGACGATCCGAACGACGAAGACACCGGCACCCCGCAGAGCTGGTACGACGCGGTGGTCGCCGCCAAAGGAGGCAACACAAACGCGGTGGTGGTCCTCGGGCTCACGCCCTACTCGGGGGGCGCGGCCGGTCTGCGTTGGCACGACTTCATCGGCCTCTGGGACGCGAAAGGGCTCGAGGCCTCGGTGGAGCTGGACGACTACACGCCGTTTTTCGCAGAGGCCGTGGGCCTCATCGAGGACGCGTGTGACGAGTTCGTCCCGGAGTGAGGGGCATCGCTCGGAGGGCTTCGCTCGCCGACCTCAGGGTCCGCAAGTGATCTCGGGATCGGCCGGCGCCGCGTCCAGCGCGAGCGTGATCGAAGGCGCCGCGCAAAGCGAGGAGGGCCCCGCTTCGAAATCGAAGGCAGCGACGAGCCCGTTGCAGGTGAGCGGCGCGTCGATGTCGGCGACTGGGCCGCCCTTCTTCACATACACGTCGTCGATGGCGCCGACGAAGAACTGATTGTCGTCGAGGCCGTAGCCGCCGAGCACCAGGTCGCCGTCGTAGCCGACGGGTGGCGGGGCCGAGCAGTTCGTCGACTCGACCTCCAACCCGTCCACGTAGAGGAACAGGTCGTCCCCACCGATGTCGTCGTTGTAGCGCGCAGCCAGGTGGACCCACTTGTTCCAGGCGATGGGCGCCTGCGCGGTGCACGTGCTGCCGAACGGATAGGTGAACACGGCCGCGATGGGCTGGCCGTTGTCGGAGCTTTCGCCGAAGCCGAGCAGATAGCCGTCATGTCCCCCGACGTCGGCGTGGTCGATGATGAAGACGAACGAGAGCTCGCCGTCCATCGCCTGGTACCACGGTGGCTGGATCGGGTACACCCAGGCCCCGAACGAGAAGTCGTCGCTGATGTTGACGGCTTCGTCATTGAACCGCGCGAGGTCGTCGCCGTCGAGCTCGAGCGCGTGATCGGGGCACGGGGCGCCGCCCTGCCCTCCCTCGCCGCCGACGCCCATGCCGCCGGTGGAGACCGCGCTCGTCTGCGACGACGTGCTCGTCTGCGACGTCGTGGTCTGTCCCGCGCTCGAAGAGGAGCTTGTCGTCTGGGCGGCGCCGCCGGCCCCGCCGTCCGAAGCAAGGGAGCCGATCGCGTCGACGAAGCAGCCGCTCGCGAGCAGCCCGAGACAGGCGACGCCCCACGGCCAAGCCGGTCCAGCGACGACCGCTCCCCGCCTCGACCACGCCGCTCGACTCGACATCCTATTCCGCCGCGGGCCTACCGTCCGGGGCAGGCTCGGGCGTTCCGCCCGGGGCGGGCTGCGGCGCCGCCGGGGCCTGCGCGGGCTCCGCGTAGAGCTCCCCGCCGCGGTACTCCACGACGCCGTGCGTGGGCCCGAAGAGCTTGTCGGGGTCGTCCACGATGAGCGCCTCCCGCAGGACGTCGTCGATGTGGTCGACCAGGACGAGCCGCAGCGACGCGAGCACGCGCCGCGGGACGTCGCGCAGGTCCTTGCGGTTCTCCTTGGGGAGGAGCACCGTCGCGATGCGCGAGCGGTGAGCCGCGAGGAGCTTCTCCTTCACGCCGCCGATGGGGAGCACGCGCCCGCGGAGGGTGATCTCCCCCGTCATCGCCAGGTCGTGTCGGACCGGCGCCTTGAGCAATGCGCTCACGATCGCGGTGACGATCGTCACGCCGGCGCTCGGGCCGTCTTTCTTGACGAAGTCGGGGAAGTGCACGTGCACGTCCACCTTCTGGTGGATGTCCTCCGGGAGGCCGAGGCGCTCGAGGCGGGCTCGCACGTAGCTCATGGCCGCCTGCCCGCTCTCTTCCATGCCCTTCTCGACGAGGCCGGTGATGGTGACCTTGCCTTTGCCGGGGAAGACCGTGGCCTCCGCGGGGAGGAGGTCGCCGCCGACGCTCGTCACGGCCAGGCCGTTGACGAGGCCGACCTCGCTCTTCTCCTCCGCCTTGCCGACGCGGTACTTCGGCACGCCGAGGAGCTTGGGGATCGCGCGCGCGGTCACCTCGATGCGCTGGTCCTTGCCCTCCTCCACCACGCGCCGGGCGAGCTTGCGGCACACGCTGGCGATCTCGCGCTCGAGCGAGCGAACGCCGCTCTCCTTCGTGTAGTGGTGGATGATCGTGCGAATCGCCCCCTCGCTCATGTCGACCTCGACGTCGTCGAGGCCGCAGTCGTGCCGCTGGCGCGGGACGAGGTACTTCTGCGCGATGTTGAGCTTCTCGAATTCGGTGTAGCCGGAGAGCTGGATGATCTCCATGCGGTCCTGCAGGGGGACCGGGATGCCCGACAGCGAGTTCGCCGTCGTGATGAACATCACGTCCGAGAGATCGTAGTCGAGGTCGAGATAGTGATCGTTGAACGCGTGGTTCTGCTCGGGATCGAGCACCTCGAGCAGGGCCGCCGCGGGGTCGCCGCGGAAGTCGCTCGACATCTTGTCGACCTCGTCGAGCAGGAACACCGGGTTGCCCGCGCCGACCTTCTTCAGGCTCTGGACGATCTTGCCGGGGAGCGCGCCGATGTACGTGCGCCGGTGGCCGCGGATCTCCGCCTCGTCGCGGACGCCGCCGAGCGCGAGGCGCACGAACTTGCGGCCGGTCGCGCGGGCGATGCTCTTGCCGAGGCTCGTCTTGCCGACGCCGGGCGGGCCGACGAAGCAGAGCACCGGGCCCTTCAGCTTCTTCGTGAGCGCCTGCACCGCGAGGTACTCGAGGATGCGCTCCTTGATCTTCTTCAGGCCGTAGTGGTCCTCTTCGAGGATGGCCTCGGCTTCTTTGAGGTCGAAGCGTTCTTCGGTCTTGTCGTACCAGGGGAGCTCGAGGATCCAGTCGATGTAGTTGCGCACGACGGTCGCCTCGGCGCTCGTCGGGTGCATCATCTTGAGCTTCTTGAGCTCTTTGCGGACCTTCTGCGCGGCCTCTTCGCTCATCCGCTTGTTCTTGAGCGTGGCCTCGACCTCTTGGATTTCGTTCTTGAACTCGTCGCGCTCGCCGCCGCCCAGCTCCTTCTGGATGGCCTGCATCTGCTCGTTCAGGTAGTACTCCTTCTGCGTCTTCTCCATCTGCTTCTTGACGCGGGAGCGGATCTTCCTCTCCACCTGAAGGATCTCGATCTCCGCCTGCATGAGCTCCATGAGGCGTTCGAGGCGGGCGCGGGCGTCGGGGGTCTCGAGGAGCCCCTGACGATCCGAGAGCTTGACCGTGGGAAGGTTGGCGATGACCGTGTCGCTGAGGCGCGCCGGGTCGTCGATCGCCTGGACGCTCACGACGAGCTCGGGGCCGATCTTCTTGTTGTTGAGCTTGCCGTATTCGCCGAACGTCGAGGCGACGCTCCGCATGAGCGCCTCGATCTCGACGCCCTGCTCCACGACCTCGGGGATCTCCTCCCAGTCGACGGCGAAGAACGGGTCCGCCTGGACGAAGCGCTTGATGCGCGCGCGGCGGCGCCCCTCCACCGTGACCCTGACGGTTCCGTCAGGAAGGCGGAGCAGCTGCATGATCACGCCGACGGCGCCGACCGTGAAGATGTCGTCGAAGCCCGGCTCGTTCGTCTTCGCGTGACGCTGAGCCGCGAGGAAGATCTCCTTCGACTTGTCGCGGCTCATCGCCTCGTCGAGCGCGGCGATGCTCTTCTCGCGGCCCACGAAGAGCTGCGAGACCATGTGGGGGAAGATGATGATGTCGCGGAGCGGCACCAGCGGAATGCTCTTGTCGCCGCTCGTCCGCCCGCGCCCGTCCGACTTAAAGAACATCCCAGCCTGCTACGCCTACTCCCCCCTCACGCAGTGAGGGGGGTTGGGGGGGAGAAACAACGGACATCGAGGAAACGGAGTGGCGCTACGCCAACTCCGCCTCCTTGTCCTTGCCGTAGACGATGAGGGGCGCTTCGCCGCGCGAGATGACTTCCTCGTTCACCACGACCTCCTTCACGCCGCTGCGCGAGGGGACGTCGTACATGATGTCGAGCATGGCGTTCTCGAGGATGGCGCGCAGGCCGCGGGCACCGCTCGAGCGCTCGAGGGCCTGCCGCGCGACCGCGACGAGCGCGCCCTTCGAGAACTTCACCTTCACGCCGTCCATCTCGAAGAGGCGCTGGTACTGCTTCACCAGGCTGTTCTTCGGCTTCGTGAGGATGTCGATGAGCGCGTCCTCGTTCAGCTCGTGGAGCGTGGCGAGGATGGGCAGCCGGCCGATGAACTCGGGGATGAGCCCGAACTTCAAGAGGTCCTCGGGCTGGACCTGGCTCAGGAGCTCGCCGAGCTTGAACTCCTTCTTGGAGCGAACCTCGGCGCCGAACCCGATGGCGCTCTGACCGACACGGCGCTGGATGATCTGGTCGAGGCCGACGAAGGCGCCGCCGCAGATGAAGAGGATGTTTGTCGTGTCGACCTGCAGGAAGTCCTGCTGGGGGTGCTTGCGGCCGCCCTTGGGGGGGACGTTGGCGACCGTGCCCTCGATGATCTTGAGCAGCGCCTGCTGCACGCCCTCACCCGACACGTCCCGCGTGATGCTGGGGTTGTCGCTCTTGCGGCTGATCTTGTCGATCTCGTCGATGTAGACGATGCCGCGCTGCGCTCGCTCCACGTCGTGGTCGGCGTTCTGGAGCAGCTGGACGATGATGTTCTCGACGTCCTCGCCGACGTAGCCCGCCTCCGTGAGCGTCGTGGCGTCCGCGATGGCGAACGGGACGTTCAGGATCTTCGCCAGCGTCTGGGCGAGGAGCGTCTTGCCGCTGCCGGTCGGGCCGAGCAGAAGGATGTTGGACTTCTGCAGCTCGACGTCGTTCGCGCCGACCTTCGAGTCGATGCGCTTGTAGTGGTTGTGGACCGCGACCGCGAGGATCTTCTTGGCGCGCTCCTGACCGACGACGTACTCGTCGAGGATGGTCTTGATCTCGGCCGGCTTGGGGATGGGGGCAGAGCCTGCCTGCGGCTCCTCCTTTTCCACCTCTTCGGCGATGATGTCGTTGCAGAGCCCGATGCACTCATCACAGATGTACACCGTCGGCCCAGCAATGAGCTTTTTGACCTCTTTCTGCGATTTCCCGCAGAAAGAGCAGCTCAGGTTTCCGCTTCCGTGATCGTCGCGCCTACGCTCCACGCTGCCCTCTGGTGTACTGACGGTACAGTCCTCTACGGCACCGGCCTCGCTCTTCCGAAGGTGGGCGGGACCAAGGGAAAGAGTCTAGACCTCGGCCCAAACGGCGGCAAGACGATGGCCGGCCGCGCCTCGTCACCGGCTGTCCTTGGCCAGCTTCTCACGCTTCGGAATCACCTCGTCGATGAGGCCATATTCTTTGGCCTCTGCCGCGGTGAGGTAGAAGTCGCGCTCGACATCGTTTGCGATTTGGTCGCGGTCCTTCCCGGTCGCGTCCACCAGGATCTGGATCAAGAGGTCCTTGATCCGCTTGATCTCGCGAGCCTGGATTTCGATGTCGGTGGCCTGCCCGCGCGCCCCGCCGAGCGGCTGGTGGATCATGATGCGGGAGTTCGGCAGGCTGAACCGCCGCTTCTTCTGGCCCGCGGCCAGAAGAATGGCGCCCATGCTCGCGGCCTGCCCGATGCACATGGTCGAGACCGGGCAGCGGACGTATTGCATGGTGTCGTAGATGCCGATGCCGGCCGTCACCACGCCGCCCGGGCTGTTGATGTAGATCTGCACGTCTTTGTCGGGGTCTTCGCTCTCCAGGAAGAGGAGCTGAGCGATGACCGCGTTGCAGACGTAGTCGTCCACGTCCGTCCCGAGGAACACGATGCGGTCCTTCAGGAGGCGGCTGAAGATGTGCCACTCGCGCTCGCCGCGGTGGGTGATCTCCGTGACCGACGGGATGATGTAGTGACCGAGCTCGCGCGTCGCCTGATCGTGCTCGCCGGCGAGCCGCTCTCCGCTCGCCTCCAGAAACTGCATCGCCTGCGTACGGTTCTCGATTCGTCGCATGAGGGGTCCGGAGATATAGCGTGAGGTCTGGGGGATGTCGAAGTCCGCGACGCGCCCTCCCCCCTCCGCGAACGGAGGGGGGCCGGGGGGGAGGAATCTACAGGGAAGGCCTGTCTGTCGGCGAGGGCGGCGACGCCGTCACTCTTCCGTAACCGCAGCCGCGCCTTCGAGCAGGTCCAGGATCTTGTCCTCGAGGATCATGGCGATGAGCATCTCGCGCTTCTTGGGGTCGCGGTACTCCGCCTTGAGCTTGGCGACGTTTTTCCCGGTCTGGGCGGCGAGCTCCGTGTAGCCCTTCTCGATGTCGGCCTCCTCGACCTTGACGCTCTTGATCTTCGCGATCTCGGCCATCAGCAGGCCCGCGCGCACCTTCTTCTCGGCGTCGGCGCGGGCGCCCGCGCGGAGCGCGTTCGGGTCGATGCGCTGGCCCATGCGGCGTGCCTGCTGCGTGAGCTCGCGCTCGGTCATCGCGGCCTGCTGCTCGACGAGGGTCGGCGGCACCGGGATGGGGTTGGCGCTGCAGAGCTGCTCGACGAGCTGCTCGGCGACCACCTCGCTCTGGCGCTGCTTGGCGGCCTTCTCGAGCTCCTCGCGGAGCTTGCCCTTGAGGGCGGCGAGATCGGCGTAGTCGCCGCAGTCCTTCGCGAGCTCGTCGTCGACGGCCGGCAGGACGCGCTCCTTGATCTCCTTGACGGTGATCTTGAACGTGCCCTTCTTGCCGCGGAGATCCTGGGCCGGGTGGTTCTGCGGGAAGTCCACCGAGACCTCCTTCGTGTCGCCGACGCTGGCGCCGCTGAGCGCCTGCTCGATCTCCTTCATGGTCTCGCCGCGACCGAGCTCGGTCGTGATCGACTGCTCGCCGGACGGGTGCGCGGTGCCGTCGATCTCGAGCACGAAGCTGACGCCGACGACGTCGCCGTCCTTCGCGGCGCGCTCGGGCTCCGGCGCCTGCAGGGTGGAGTGCTCGCGACGCAGCTCCTCGATGCGCGCGTCGATCGCGCTCTCCGGGATGTCGAGCTTCGGCCGCTTGACGGCGAGGCCTTCCCACTTTACCTCGCTCACCTCGGGGCGGACCTCGAAGCGCGCGCGGTAGACGAACGACGCCTCGGGCGACAGTTCGTTCGGCGCGATCGCCGGCTTGGACAGCGGCTGCACCGACTTCTCCGAGAGCGCGACCGGCAACGTCTCGTCGACGAGGCGCTGGGCGACGTCCGCGTGGACACGCGGGCCGTAGAGGTGGATCAGGATGTCGCGCGGTGCTTTGCCCGGGCGGTAGCCGCGGACATGAGCGTTCTTCTGGAGGCTCTGGTACGCACGAGCCACTTCGGACTTCACGCGCTCGACAGGGACCTCGACGGAGAACTCGACGACGACGGGGGAGAGCTTCTCGACACTGACCTGCATGGGGGGCGGAGGCTTTACCGGACCCGCGCCCTTGCGGCAAATGCGAAACGGGACCGCCGCGATCCGCGCTCAAAAAAACGGCCCCGAAGGAGAGAGGCGTCTCCTTCGGGGCCAACCGCTTCCCCGGGAAGAGAGCGGTTTAAGTCTTTGCGGCTCCGGTCGGGAGCAAGCGGGGTTGGGGAGCTTCGATGCGCGGCGAGCCCTCGGCCGTGCGCTTCGTCGAGCGCTCTGCGCTCGACCCAACCAACTAGTCCCTAAACAAGCGAGAGAACGTGAGGCGGTTCAGGGGGCGAGCAAGCGGGGTTGGGGCCCCGCGCGCAGCGCGAACCGCGTGCACGGAGTCCAGCTTGCTGGACGGAGTGCAGGCAAGGTCCGACGGAGCGAAGCGCAGTTGCAGCGGAGTCGGGGTGAAAACGCGCAGCGTTTGAGGGGGCTGCCTCAGCCCCCTGGCTGGGGAGGTTCTGCGGGGCGAGGTCGAGCAGAATGTTGGGCTCGATCGGCGAGGCTTCACCTGAATCGGTCCCGGCGCCGTACTCGCCATCGGTCTCGGCACTCGGCTTCGGACGGCGAGGTCGCGCGACCTCAAGCGCGACAGCGCTTGATCAAAAACTAGTAGTCCTTGGCCATCTCGGCGAACGGATCGTCGGAGTCGGTCTCGAGCTCGGCGTCGAAGGCGTTGTCTTCGACCATCTCTTCCAGCGACAGGCCGATGCGGCGCTCGGTGGCCAGAATCTCGCGTTCGAATTCGGCGTAGTTCTTGAACGATTTCGGAAGCGACATGGCAATCCTCCCTCGGGAGAAGGCGAAAGGGCGCGGAGAGCCGTCCGCTTCGCGCTGGGAATGCGCGGGCGGGCGACGGTGGAGTTCGGAGGAACGAAGAAGGAGAAGGAAGCGAAGCCGGCCGTCAGTCGACGGACCGGGGGAGCGGTGCGCGAGCGCGGGACCACAAGCTGGCAACCGGCGCGACGCTGGGGGTGACGCGAGGCGCGAGCCAGAAGGCGCTCTCGAGGATGCGCTCTTTCGGGCCGACGCTCGCGGGGGCGTCGAGCGCGACCCGGAGGCTCGACTTCAGCGAGCTCGCCCGGCGCGTCCGACTGTCACCCACATGTGCCGACATGTGGGATAACCTAGTTCGGTGATTCGGTCGGGCCAACAAAGTGCGGGTGGAAAGCGCGGCGTCTGTCGTGTACGGACCTGGCTTCCCGTGGCAGTCATCTTCGCGGTCGCGAACCAAAAGGGCGGGGTCGGAAAGACCACCACCAGCGTGAACCTCGCAGCGAGCCTCGCGGCCGCAGAAGTGTCCGTGCTGCTCGTGGACTGCGACCCGCAGGGCAACGCGACGAGCGGGACCGGCGTCTCGCGAGGCAGCGTCGAACGCAGCACCTACGACGTGCTCCTCGGCCAGTGCACGCTGGCCGAGGCCATCGTCTCGACGCCGGTGAAGGGCCTCGACATCGTCCCCGCCACGCAGGACCTCGTCGCGGCCGAGCTCGAGCTCGTCGACCTCGCCGATCGCGCGACGAGGCTGCGCGCCGCGCTGGAGACCCTCGGCGATCGTTACGATTTCGTCATTCTCGACTGCCCGCCCTCGCTCGGCCTCTTGACGGTGAACGCGCTGTCCGCGGCCGACCGCGTGATCGTGCCGCTCCAGTGCGAGTACTTCGCCCTCGAGGGGCTCACCCACCTGATGGCGACGATCGACCGAATCAAGGGAGCCTTCAACCCCGACCTCGCGGTGGAGGGCGTCGTGCTCACGATGTTCGACGGGCGCAACTCGCTCACCCATCAGGTGGCGGACGAGGTCCGCGATCACTTCCGGGTCTACTCCACGGTCATCCCGCGGAACGTCCGCCTCTCCGAGGCGCCGTCACACGGCGTCCCTGCCCTGCTCTACGACGCACAGTCGCGCGGCGCGCAGGCCTACCTGGGGCTGGCACGGGAGATCCTCGAGAGCTTCCCCAAGAAGGAGCCCGAGCCGGAGAAGGCGCGCGAGCCGGCGCCCGAGGAGCCCGAGCAGGCGGCCGAGCCGGAGCCCGAGAAGCCCACGAAGCCCGCGAGGCCCGCGAAGGGCAGCGCCAAGGCTTCGGCGAAGGCCGAGCGAAAGGCAGGCTGATGACGATGGGCCCCGAGAAGAAGCGCGCGCTCGGCCGCGGGCTCGACGCCCTGCTGCCGGCTGCCCCGCCGAAGAGCCCGGCCGTCGCGACCTACGGCGACAAGAGCGTCTTCGCCTGTCCGATCGAGCGCATCGTCCCGCAGCCGGGCCAGCCGAGGCAGCACTTCGACGAGGAGGAGCTCTCGAGCCTCGAGGCGTCGATCCGCGAGCACGGCATCATCGAGCCGCTCGTCGTGAGGCGCCTGCCGGGCGGCGGGCCCACGGGCGACAAATACGAGCTCATCGCCGGCGAGCGGCGCTGGCGCGCAGCGCAGCGCGCAGGCCTTCGCGAGGTGATCGTCGTCGTCAAGGACGTGAGCCCCGCGGCCGCGTTCGAGCTCGCGCTGGTGGAGAACATCCAGCGCGCGGACCTGAACCCCATCGAGGTGGCCGAGGCGTACGACAGGCTCGCTCGCGAGCACGGCTACACACACGAGGCGCTCGCCGAGCGCGTCGGCAAGGAGCGCACGACGATCACGAACGCGCTGCGCCTGCTCAAGCTGCCGACGACGGTGCGATCGCTCGTCGTCTCACGCGAGCTCTCGGAGGGTCACGCCCGCGCCTTGCTCGGCGCGCCGGACGACAAGACGCTGCAGGACATCGCTGACAAAACCGTCAGGGGACGCCTCCCGGTCCGACGCGTGGAGGAGCTGGTCCGCGCCGCCCGGAAGAAGAAGGAGGGCCCCAAAGACGGCCCTTCCCCCGAGAGGCCCGCAGGGAAGAGCGCCTCGGTGCGCGATCTCGAGGCGCGCCTCGCGCGCCGCTTCGGCACCCGGGTGGAGGTGCACGACCACGGCGGATCGGGCGAGATCGCGATCCACTACGGCTCGCTGGACGAGCTCGACAGGCTGCTGGGCACGCTGGGCGTCTGACCGCTGGGCGTCTGACCGCTGGGCGTCTGACCGCTGGGCGTCTGAGCGCTGGGCGTCTGAGCGCTGGGCGTCTTATCGAACCGGGCTCGTGGCCCTGGTCAGGGGAGCTCGCCGCGCGCGAGCGCCTCGACGATCTCGGCGACTCTGCGGCGGCGCGTCTCCTCTCGCTTGAGATCGTTCACGCGGGAGATGATCGCGAAGCGCTTCGAGCGCGTGAGACCAGCGAAGGCCTCTTCGGCAGCGGGGGAGGCCCGGAGCGCTCGCGCCAGGTCGGGGTGAGGCGCGATGGTCGACGGCGGATCATAGGCCGCGCTCCAGCGTCCGTCGGCCCTCGCCTTCTCCACCTCCACGAGCCCGGCCTTCTCCATCGCACCGGAAGCGATGAGGCCCTCGACGATCGCGCGGTTGATCTTCGACCATTTGCTCCGGGGGCGACGCGGCGTGAACCGCAGCAGGTAAGACGTCTCGTCACCCCGGTTGATCAGGCCGTCGACCCACCCGAACGCGAGCGCCACCTCGCGGGCCTCCTCGTAGGTCACGGTGGGGACGCCCGTCCCCTTCTTCGCGAGCTTCAGCCAGAGGCCGGTGACCTTGTCGTGGTTCCGCTGCAGCCACGCTCGCCACGAGGCCTTCGAGTCGAACGGAAGAACGGGCAGACCTTTGTGCAAGTCGCGGGGCGGCGGCACGCACCCAGGATAAGCTACGAGCGTCGCGCGCGCGGAACGCCCGACGACCGCCGCGCGTACTCGGGGAGAAAACGATGAAGCGAGCCTTCCTGGTCCTGACTGGCTGCACCTTGCTCGCCTGCTCCGAGCCCGCCGCGCCGGCGCCGGCGGCCTCGAGCGTGGCGAACGCCCCGTCCTCGGCGAGCGACGCCGCGCGTCCGGAGGCGGCGCCGGTGACCGTCGACGACAAAGCCGTACGGGCGTTGATCGACGGCTGGCTCGCGGCGCAGAACAAAGGCGACTTCGTGGCGTACGAGAAGCTCTACGCCGCCAAGCTCGAGGGCATCAAGCGGAGCGGGCCCCGCGTTTGGCGCTACGACCGCAAGGGTTTCCTCGGGGACCGCGAGCGGATGTTCAAGAAGCCGATGACGGTCGAGGCGACGAACATCGTCGTCACCGCGGGCGCGGCGTCCGCGGTGGTCGAGCTCGAGCAGCGGTTCAAGCAGGGGAGCTTCGAGGACAAGGGCCCGAAGCGGCTCGTCGTCGTCGAGGAGAAGGGGGCACTCAAGATCGCGCGCGAAGAGATGGTGCAGTCGGTCGTCGCCGGCGCGAGCCCGACAAACGCCGCCGGGTTCCGCCACGTCGTCGAGGTCGGTGGCAAGCCCTACGTGGTGCTCGGTCCGCGAGGTGAGGTGTCGTGGGCCAGCGGTCCGCCGGCCTGGGCGCCCAGGCGCGAGGCCCACCCGGATTTTCTGGTCGTGCGCCCCGCCGCGAAGGCTCCCGCGGAGCCCCTCGCGTGGAGAGGTCGCGTCCTGAAGGTCTACGACGAGGACGGCAAGAGCTGCGACGCGTCCGTGACTGACATCGCTTTGATGTCGGGCGGCACCCCGCATTTCGGAGAGGTGCTGCGCTGGGATGGCGACCCCGACCCGTCCGGGCAGCTCACCATGCCGAAGGCGAGCCTCGAGAGCCGTGCGGCGAACGTCTTCGGCATGACCACGCCGTACCTCGTCGGCGAGCTCGAGCTGCCCAAGGGCTGCGCGGCGGCGTTTGCGCTCGAAGCCGCGAAGCCAACCTTCTTCGAGGCCAAGGGCGCGCCCGCGAGCGACGACCCGGCGCTGCGCGCGGCGACCGCCGCGTTCAAGGGCTTGCCCTCGTACCAGGCCTCGCAGAAGTCGTTCGAAGAGGACTTCCAGCAGAAGGGCGACTGGGCGCCGAAGATCGAGGTCGCCGCGTTCGAGGGCAACGGCAGGCGCTTCCTCGCCGTGGAGGCCAGCGTGGTCGCCGGTTGCGCGGAGTTCAACGGGGAGGCCACCGCGCTCTTCGAGATCACGTCGGGCAACCGAGCGGTGCTCGTCGCCGAGGGGGTCGGCCGTCCGACGAGCGTCTTCGACAGCGACGGGGACGGCGCGATCGAGCTCTTCGCCGAGCGATTGTACGACGGCGGGCTCGGGCGCTACCTCGTCGCGGGGCCGAACGGCATCGCGAGCGAGGCAGCGCTCGATTTTCCGAACAACGACTGCGGTTGCTGACGGATCGCTCCTCGAATCAGAGCGTCGCCAGGTACGCGACGAGATCATCCAGATCCGCAGGCGAGAGCGTCGCGGTGCTTCCGTGTTGCTCCCCTCCTCCGCACGTCTCCTCGAAGCGCGCTTCGATCGTCGGCGCGCATCCGTCGTGCATGTAAGGCGCGCGGCCGGAGAGGCCGATCAGGCTGGGCACCTGGAGCGGCCCTCCCGTCCCGACGTCCACCGTCCGGTTGTCGGTGAAGGCAAGGCCGGCGTGGCAGTCGGCGCATCGGGTCTCGCTCGACTCGAAGATGGCCCTTCCACGCTTCGGATCGCCCGCGCCGACCAGCTCGGGCGCGGCGCGAACCGGGACCGCAGCCTCTTCGATCCAGGTACGAAGCGCCTCGATTCGCTCGTGGCTCTGCGAAAAGGCGCCCATCCGCCTCGCCATGACCTCGTCGACGAGCGCGTCGAAGGTGTCGAGATCACCCGCCCAGTGGAATGGTGCGGTGCCGCGCAGCGTCCCGGCGACGGACTGCGTTCGCCTCGGACCGAGGTCGGTGAAGCTCCAGACGTGGCCGTCGTCGCGCCCCTCGGGGTGACAGGACGCGCATGCGATGCCGGCGCCGGCCGCCGCCGAGCCTTGCCCGTGGAAGAGATCGTAGCCGGTGTCGGCGCGCGACTCGCCGCCCAGATCGACGGTCGCGATGACGGCGGCCGCGCGGACGATGGACAGACGAGCCGGCTCGCGGCTCTGCACGACCATGTCCAGATTCGAGGTGAAGCCCACGGCGACGGGCTGCGGGACCGGCGTGGGAATGTAGCGGGGCTCGTCCATGCGCTTGCAGGGGCTGTCGGTGGCGAGCGCATCGGGATCGTACAGCGTGACCGTGCTCTTCGTGGCGTCCACCAGCGCGAAGAAGCCGGTCAACGGCTGGATCGCGACGTCGACCGGGAGCCCGAGCGCGCTGAGCTGGACGGGGTTGTATTGCGCGCCGACGCCCTCTTCGGAGATGAACGAGATCTCGGTGCGAACCGGCTGCTCGCAGCCCTCCCCGTAGTACCGGGAGGGCACCGATTCGTCGCCGGGGTCGAGCGGCGTCACGCGGGAGCTGTTGTGGACCATGAGCGCCCGATTTCCGCCGGCGGGGATCATCCGCCACGCCGTGCTGGGCTCGTGCACGACGGTCGTCCCCGTCGTTGCGCTCGCGTCCACCGGGGCCGGACGGTGACGGGCGCGGACGACACCATCCGCGTCGACGACGAGGACCGTAGCCCCGCGGAAACGAGACACGAGGTACTGGTCTCCCGCCACGACCACGTCGCGCAGATCCGGCTCGAGCAACGTGGTCGTGGAGCGAGCCGACGTGATGTCGGCGGCGCCGACGCGAACGAGCTCGCCGCCAGCGCAGACCACGACGACGAGATCTCGAGCCTCGTCGTAGGCGATTCCGCGGGGGGCGCTGCAGACCGAGCGACGACCGACGATCGCCGCGGCCTCGGGGTCGATCGTGACGACGTCGCCTCCATCGCGGAGGACGACGTGCACGAGCCCGCGCGCGTCTTCCACGAGGCGGCCTGGGTGGTCGCCCAGCGAGAGCGCGATCGGCCGTGCCGGTCCGCTCGGGAGCGTGACGATGACGATTCTGTCTCGATCAGGGTCCGAGACGACGACTTTTCCGCTCTTCGATACCAAGAGCGTTCCGCCCGAGAGCGGCGGCGGACGAACGGCCGCAATGACCGGCGGGGTTTCGTCCAGCAAGTCGACGGACTCCGAACCGGGCGGAGACGGAAGGTCCAGCTCCGGTGCACCCTTATCCGCACAACCGACGACCAGACCAAGCGCGAATAGCGCCGCGTAATAAGCTCTGCGCACGACCACCTCCCTGCTCTATCGGCAAAGTGGCCGAGCCTCTTGGAACCGGCTCAGGGCAGCGTGCCCGGGACCAGCTCTCCCTGGGGCATGAAGCGCTCGGTCGTCTCCGCCGAGTCGGTCTCCGAATGGAGCAGCCCGAAGCCGAGGAGGTCCGAATAGAACACCAACCCGAAGCTCTCGACCTCACCCCCGTTCCACAAGATCGTGAGCGTGTATTCGGCGGCGCCGGTACCGAACACCTCTTCGATCGACCAGATCCCTTCGTCCGCCGAGTCCGAGCTGCACACCGCGACCGTGGCCGTCCCGAGGCCGTACACGTTTTCGATCCGGAGCATGCGACTGACGCTGCCCCCCGCCTCCAGCTTCACGCCGACCGGGAAGGCACCACCCGAGCCTGGGTTGCAGCGGAGCCAGACGCCGTCGAGCGCGGCGACCGCCTCGTCGACGGTCGTCTTGGTGGGCGTCGCGTCTCCGACGTCACAGGTGCCGAGATCGAAATACGCTCCGCATGGCGGCCTCGGTTCGCCGACCTGCCAGCCCGTCACGACGATCGTGGTCGTGGCTGGAGAGATCGGGAGCTCTGGGGCCGGCGGTGCGCCGCCGCTCGCGATGGCGTCGATGGAGGTCGTGCACGTGGAAGAGATCGCCGCGCCGAGCGCCGAGAGCACCACGCAGACGAGGAGAACGCGGGGCGTCATGGCTCCACCACCACGCCAACCGAGACCGAGCCGAACGGGCTGAACGTCGAGACGACGCTGCTCTGGAACAGGATGTCGACGGGCGGAAACGCCGCTCCGCCCAGCGCGCCGACCTTGATGCGCAGCGGCCCGGCGATCACGGCGCGGAGCTCGGCGCGACCGTACGCCGCGCCGAGGAGCTTGGCGCCGTCACGACCGGCGTCCGAGCCGTCGGCGGTCCCGCTGACGTGGAGGTAGTCGAGGGCGATGCCCGGATCGAGCACGACGGCGAAGGGCATCTCGCGACCGGTCGGCGAGGTCGCGAGCTCGACCGCGAAGAGCGCCGAACGAACCGTGGCGGACCCGACGGCGCGGGTGATCTCGGCGCCGACCACGGGCGCGGAGCCGAACAGGGCGACGCCGATCAGCGGATGTGGCCAATAGGTGGCGCTCGCCTCGATCTGGAAGGAGGCACCGGCGCTCTGGACCCCCAACGCGGTCGAGAGCCCGAAATCGAAGCGCGCGGGGCCACGCCGAGACGGGGCGCCCGCATGAGCGCGCCCGTCGAGGGACACGGCGTCGAGGGCGGGCGAGACCGGCGGCGGGCGCAGCGGTGGCAGCGGCACGACCTCCGGCTGGGCGGACGACGGCGCCTCGGGTGCGGGGGGCTCGAACGCCAGCGCCCTGGCGAGCTCGGCCACGCGGAGCGCCTGCGCGTCTTCGGTCTCGTCGCCCGGGACCGACGCCACCAGCAACGTGGCACCTCCTCGCTGGTGGTAGATCTCGATCGGCGCGCCGGCCGCGCTCGGCATCAGCACCACCACGCGCGCGTCGGTCCGCTCCTGGCCGGGCGAGAGTCGCTGCACGCCGAGCCCGGCGAGCTCCATCTCCTGGACGAGCCGCTCGAGCTGCGCGACGCTCCGGTCCGTCACGACAAGGACAATTTTGTCATTTTCTGCCCGGGCCAGGAGCGGCGCCGACGCGACGAGGGCGGCCGAGAGCGCCGCGACGAGCCTCATTCGGGCTGGCTCCCGCCCAGGATCTCGCGCGCGAGCGCGGCGTGGGCGCCGTTCGGGTACGCGGCGAGGTAACGCATCGCGAGCCCCTGGGCGGCCGAGGTGTCGCCGCGGCTCTGCGCGCACTCCATCGAGCGACCGAGGGCCTCGGGGGCGAGCGCGCCCGACGGGCGCTCGGCGAGGTAGACGCCGAACCAGCGCTCGGCCTCGGCCCAGGCCCGCCGCCCGTCGAACGCCATCCTTCCCAGGTGGTAAGCGGCCGCGGCAGACCACTCGCTGCGCGGGAATCGGCTCCGGGTGGCCTCGTAGAGCTCCGTCGCGAGCTCGGGGTGCCCTGCCAGGCGAGCGCCGGAGCCCAGCTCGATCAGCTCGGCTCCGGAGGCGACGTCGACGACGTGGTCCAGGCCCGCAGTCTCCGCGGCCTCGAACGCATCCTTCACCTGTCGCGCCTGGATGAGCGCACGCCAGCTCGGCGCGCGCTTCGGCGGCGCGGGCGCGGCAGCCTGCGCGCTCTGCACCGGCTCCGCGAGCGCGACCGAAGAGGGCTGGACCGGCGTCGGCCCCGCCGCGGCTTGCTCCGGCGCTTCGCCGCGACAGCTCAAGGTCAGGCGCTCGGGCGCCGAGACGAAGCGCGTCCCGGGCGCAATACAAGGCCCTTCCACGCGGACGACCCCGCTCACCATGGCCACGGAGAGCGCCTCCGTCGTCGAGTCGTACGCCAGGTCGAGCTCCGTCCCGAGGACGTGGACCTCGAAGGGGCCGCCCGAGAGACGCCAGTGTGTCGCACCGCCGTGAACGACTCGCGCGCGGAGGGCGCCTCGCTCCAGGAGGACCGTCGCGCCGCTCGGGGTGAGATCCGTGACGCGCGCTCGGCTCGCCGCGCGAACCACCACCGTCGAACCGTCGCTGAACGCGAGCGTGGTCTCGCGCTCGTCGCTCCCGACCCAGTGCCCGACGTCCACCTGCTCGCCTTCGACGCGGTACGTGAGGACCGCTCCGTCGCGCGGGCGCAGCACGAAGGCGGCCAAGAGCAGGATCGCCGCCGCTGCGGCCAGCAGCAGCGAACGCCTCCGCGATGCGCCGCGCCCGCCGAGCGCCCTGCCCTCCCGGCGGTGGATGGCCGCGAGCCGCGCGTCGACGTCCTGCCTGGTCCCGCGAAGGTGGGCGATCTCGAGCGCGTCCGAGGCGCGTCGCCCGATCTCCTCCAGCTGCCGCTCGGTCAGGCCCATCGCTTGCTCGCCTCCAGCCAGGGTAGAAGCTCGGGCTCGGAGCGGCACCGCTGCACGAAGAGCCGCTCGGCGCTCTGGAGCCGCCGCTTGGCGGTCGCCAGCGAGAACCCGCAAGCCTCGGCGACCTCGCCAAGGCTCATGCCCTCCACGTAGCGGAGGGTAAAGCAGACGCGCTCGTCGGCGCTCATCTCACCGACCACGCGATAGAACGCGCGGAGCGCGTCTCGGCTCTCGGTGTCCATCGTGGTCGGGGGATCCGGGATCTCCTCGCGCGACAGAAACCGAAGCCACCGATGGCGGCGCGAAGTCCGGATGCCCTCGCGCGCCACGAAGGTGGCCACGCCAGCGACGAACGCCGGGAGCGCCTCGGGGTCACGGACGACGCCGACGCGCGCGAAGACACGCACGAAGACCTCCTGCACGCGGTCCTCGAGCCCGCCGCGGTGGCCCATGACGCTGACGAGGATGCGCTCGACCCGATCCACGTAGGCCTCGAAGAGCCAGCGCTCGGCCGCCGGGCTGCGCGCCCGCAGCTGCCCGAGGCGCTCGGCGGGCGAGGCGTCCTCGGTCGCGTCCGTGGAGGCGCGTGGCGCTGAGGTGATGAGTCGAAGGCGCGCGGACACGTGGCTTCCCCCCGATCGTGGCCGGTCCTCCGGAATTCGGCTCACCCCAACCAGACCAAAGGCCGGCTCGCGGCTCCGAGGCGACGAGCGCCGGTCCGCCACACGCAGGATCGGCAGAGCTCGCGCGCTATTTCTTCGGCGCCGGCTTCGGGTCCTTCTTCGGCTCTTCTTTCTTGGCGCCGCCCTTCGGCGGAGGCTTCTTCTTGCCGTCGAGCATGTCCTTCGCCTGTTTGCCGATGGGCGTCTCGCGGCCGAGCTCCCAAGCGGTGCGCAGCTCCTGTTTGGCCCTGAGGCCGTTGCCCTGCGCGAAGAGCGACTGCGCGAGGTAGTAGTGCGCGGCCTGGAACTTCTCGTCGATCTTGATGGCGGCCTCGAAGTCCGAGCCGGCCTCCTTCTCTTGATCGAGCTCGTGTTTGCAGACGCCGCGGCGAACGTAGAACTCGGCCGCATCCTTCTTGAGGCCGATGGCCTTGTCGAGCACCTTCACACACTCCGCGAACGCCTTGCCCGGCCCGAGCATGCGGCCGATCGTCGCGAGGGTGGGCGCGTCCTCGATGCCCTCGGCCGCCTTCACGAGGTGAGGGACGGCCTGCTCCGCGCGCTTGTTCTCGAACAACATGACGCCGTAGGAGAAGCTGAGCTGCGCCGACGGGCCCTTCGCGAGCGCCGCCTCGTACGCCTTGGACGCCGAGTCGACGTCGTTCTTGAGGCCGTAGGCGTAGCCCAGGTTCGTGAGCAGGCTCACGTTCTCCGGGTCGGCCGCGAGGGCCTTCTTCAGGACCGGGATGGCCTGCTCGGGGCGCGGCGGCTCCTCCAGGTAGATGGCCGCGAGGTTGTTCGCGGCCTCCACGAGGCCGGCGTCGAACGCGAGCGCCTGTTTGTAGAGCTTCTCCGCCTCCTGCTTGCTGCCGCCGGTCTGCTCGGTGGCGAGGCCGAGGTAAAACGCGGCCTCCGCGCTGCGAGGCTCCTCGTCGAGGGCCTTCTTCAGAGCGGGCACGGCGTCGGCGAACTTGCCGGCCTTCACGAGCTCGATCGCGCCGTCCAGGCCGGCAGGCCGCTTCGGGCCCTTGCTCCCGACCTCGACCGGGCCGGGCGGATCCGCGTCGAGCGGCGGGTCCTCCGGGGGAGGCGTGCTCGAGCAAGCGGCGAGCAACGCCGCAACCAGGATGATGGCCTCACGAGCCCGCGGTCCGCCCTGACGCATTGTGCGCTCCCGTATCATGCTTTGACGCCGGAGTCCCCTCCCCCCTTGGGTCCCCCGCGGGCCCTCGGGCATCCGAAGGTGCTTCCCCCAGCGCGCGGAGCACGCCTTCCTCCACCTCCGCGCTCTGCTTGCCGGCGTCGAGCTTCTTTCCGGACGCGTCGCGCACGTAGAACACGTCGATGGCGCGCGCGCCTTCGGTGTTGATCTTGGCGACCGAGATGGCGAGCCCGAGCTCGTAGAGCGCGTTGGCGATGGCGAAGAGGACGCCCGGCCTGTCCTGGGTGACGACCTCGATGATCGTGTGCTCGCGGCTCGCGCGGTGATCGAGCGCCACACGCGTCGCCACCTTCGGGGCGCCCCGCCGGGTCGGCGAGGCGGGGCCGAGCTTGATCTGCGGCCGCGCCGCCCCCGACACCATGGCCTCGAGGTCGCGGCGAAGACGCGACAGCGCGCGGAGCACGGCCTCCGAGCCCTCGACGCGGCTCTGGACCCAGAACAGATCGACGGCCTGGACCGACCCGTCGTCGCGCATGCGCGTGTACACCTGCGCCCCGAGCACCTCGAGCTTCGACGTCGTGAGCGCCGCCGAGATGAGCGCGAGCAGGCCAGGGCGGTCGTCCGCCACGACGCAGAGCTCGGTCGCCTCGGGGTGGCTCGACGGCACGACCTCGATGCTCACCCCACCCTCTCGGAACGAGCGGACCACCTCGGCGTGCTCGACGATCGCTTGCGCGGAGCTCGCGAGGAGGTAGCGATCCGGCATCGACTCGAGGTAGCGGCCGAGCCACTCGCGCCGCGAGGCGCCCAGCTCGGAGTAACCCTCCGCGAAGCCGAGCACCTCCTTGCGGAGCAGCTCGGCCCGACCGATCTCCCCGCTCGCGCCGGTGAGCGCCTCGTCGGCGGCGATGTAGAGCTCGTCGAGGAGGTGCGCCTTCCACGAGGTCAGCGAGGTGGGGCTCGTCGTGGACACGTCCACGATCGTGAGCAGGTAGAGGTTCCGCAGCGACTCGCGCGAGGGCACGGTCTCGATGAGCTCGGCTGCCGTCGCGGGGTCGTCGATGTCGCGCCGCGTGGCGAGCAGGTACATCGTGAGGTGATGGCGGATCAGGCGCGCCGCCTCTTCGATCTCCTCGGGGCGGAAGTCGAGCCGGCTCAGGATGACGTCGGCCATCTCCGCGCCGCGCTCGCTGTGATCGCGCCGGCCGATCGCTTTTCCGACGTCGTGGAGCAGCGTGGCGAAGGCCAGCACCGTGGGCGAGAGGACCTCGGCTGCGAGACGGGACGCGAGCGGGTATTGCGAGGCGAGATCACCACGCGCGAGCGCGGCGAGGCGATCCACCGCGGCCACGCTGTGAACGTCGACCGTGTACACGTGGTAGAGGTCGTGGTGCACGCGCCCGACGACCGGCGAGAACTCGGGGATCATCGCGAGGAGCAGGCCGAGCTCGTGGAGCTCGCGCAGGGCGCTGCCTTTGGTCAGCTTCGTCTCCTTCCGATTGCTGACGATCTCCACGAAGGCGCGCGCCGCGAGCCGGCTCTTGCGGAGCCGCTCGCACCACGACATGTCGTTCGAGAACCGCTGGATGAGCTCGCGGGCGTGCGCGTGGATGGGCCGGTTCTTGTCCACCGCGACGGCGACCAGCCGCAAGGCCAGCTCGGGCTCGGAGCCGATGCGGGTCGCGTCGTCAAGCGTGACCGAGTCGTCGAAGAGGCGGAGCCCGTCGCCCAGGTCCTCCGCCTTCGGACGGCGGCGGCTCTCGTGGGAGGCGCGCGCGAGCATCGTCGCTCTGCCGCGAGATATCACGCGCGCGGCCCGGTAGTAGGCGCTCATCATCTTCTCGACGCCGTCGGTGTCGGCGCCGTAGCCGAGCGCGCGCGAGATCGCCTCCTGCTCGTCGAACGTGAGCCTGTCGCTGCGTCGCCCCGCGTGTGCGTGGAGCAAATGACGGATCTGCCAGAGGAGCTCCTCCGCCTCGGCCAGGTCGAGCGCCTCGCGCGGGACGAGCGCGCCCACGCGCACGAGGCCACCGATCTCGCCCGCGCCG
The DNA here is from genome assembly GCA_016794345.1 of Myxococcales bacterium. Taxonomy (GTDB): domain Bacteria; phylum Myxococcota_A; class Polyangia; order Polyangiales; family Polyangiaceae; genus Xiheicaenibacterium; species Xiheicaenibacterium phototrophicum. Next base: position 262,679 of record JAEUKE010000270.1, on the reverse strand, counting down.
TACCGGGCGTGGGCCGACCAGCGCAGGACGTCGAGGTCGCGGAGCCCACCTGCGCCGTTCTTCACGTCCGGCTCGAGCAAGAAGACCGAGTCGCCGAAGCGCTCGTGCCTGCGCTCGACCTCCTCGGCGAGGCGCTCGCCGAAGCGCGCCAGCTCCGACGCCGCGAAGAGGCTGCCTGAGACGCGCCAGACGACCTCGTCCGAGAGGGACCTGTCGCCCGCGAGGTGGCGCCAGTCGAGCAGGCTCGTCGCCGTGGCGAGATCGGTGCGCGCGAGCTCGACGACGTCCCCCAGGAGGAGGACCTGGTGCCCGATCGCGAAGCCGGCGTCCCAGAGCGGGTAGAGCACGGCGTCGACCACCTGCTCTGCCTCCTCGACCCGACGCGCGAGGACGCGGACGTCGAGATCGCTGCGAAGGGCGACGGCGCCTCGGCCGTAGCCCCCCACCGCGGCGAGCGCGACGGGCTTGCCGTCGGCGGCGGCGAAGACGGGCCGCAGGAGCTCGTCGTACTCGTGGGCGACGCTGCGGCCGAGGGCGAGGCCCCACGAAGCGCCCCCGTTCGGCGCGCCTTCCGTCGGTAGCGCCGACAGGAGGCGCTCGCGCAGCGACGCGAGCTTCGATTTGAGCGGTTCGTCGGTCAACGGCAGGAGCCTACCCGCGCCGATCTCGGCGTGCCAGCGGGAGCCGCGCCGGACCCGTTTTCTACGGGAGGGCCTCGGCGGCCTCGAGCAATTGTTTGAGCTCCATCATTTGCTCGCACTCGAGGCACTCGAACTTCCCGTCTGGCAACACGGCTGCGAGCTCCGAGCGAGCGGCTTCGACGTCGGCAGGGGAGCGGGTCCGGAGCGCCTGCGCGACGGCCAGGATCGCGTCGTTGCGCGCGGTGAACGCGCTCTCCCCGCGGAGCTCGAGCCAATCCGTCGACAGACTGGCCAGGACCTTCTCCTCGCCCGCGACGGATCCGGACAGCTCGGCGCTCATGTCGAACGTCCCGGCGAGCGGGTTCGTGAAGACGTCCGGGCACGTGGCCTGGAGCCCAATGCGCGTGGGGTGGAGGGCGTCCGGACCGAGGGCGCCGCCGGCAGGCCCCGAGGCACCACCCGGCACAGGCATCGGGAGGCCCACCGCGCGGAGGAACGGCGGGAGCTTCACGGTGAGGAGCGCTGCGCGCGCCTGGATCGCGAGGCTCGGCCCGAAGCGCGTGTCGAAGACGCGATCAGCGGCCGACGTGTCGGCGATGTAGAACTGGCCTCCGCGCCCTGCTCCGGCGACGCTCTCCAGGAAGCCGCGGGCGAGCGGCGCTGGGCCCGTCGAGAGCTCGGCCCCGATCTGCGCGACGGAGAGGCGAATGCCCTTCGAGGCTGCCGTGCGGACCTCCTCGAGCAGGTCGTCGCTCACGTTGGCGCCGCCGTCGGTGAGGAGGACGACGTGGGCGCTCGTGGCGCCGTTGGAGGCGACCTTGATGGCCTCGCGCACGGCCGTGACGAAGTCGTTGCCTTCCCGAGGCGCGAGCGCGAGAGACTCGATCGGGAGGCCGCCATAGGGGGCGCCGGGCTGGATTGGGCCGTCGAGCTCGGTGACGATGTCGCCGGCGAAGGTCAAGACGGCCATCGTGTCCCCCGGCATCGTGGACGCCTCGATGCCGCGCCCGAGCGCGCGAATGGCGTCGTGGACGAGCGGCAGGCTCGAGCCGAGGCTCTGCGAGACGTCAGCGAGGACGATCAGGCGAAGCGCTTCGCGCTCCGTCGGCGATGCGCTGAAATCCGCCTGGAGGACGCCCGAGGTGGACGTGAGCGGGTCGCCCCCCGTCTGGTACCAGCGCACGCGGAGCGGCTCGAGCCCGTTCGCCACCGCGGTCTCGTAGCCGAGCCCGTAATACGCCAGGAAATCCTCCGCGCGGAGCAAGGTCGGATCGGGGGCGAGCGACGGGACGTGCAGCAGGCGGGCGCGGGCGTATTGGGCGCCCGCCGTGCTCGGATGCCCGTGGAACGAGACGTCCACCCGGGTCGCCGTGTCGACGAGCCCGTCGCAGAGCGACTCGATCGCGCTGGAGCCGCCGCCGCCGCCGCTGCCCACGGCGCCGGTGGTGTTCCCGTCGCTGGGCGAGACCAGGGCGGGGTCAGGCTCCTCGGCCTTCCCCGTCGGGCCGCCGCCCTGGAGGTCACCGCCGTCCGAAGCGCCTCCGCCGTCGTCGACCCCCGAGCTGTCTCCGCAGGCCACGGCGGCGAGCGCAGCGAAGGGGAAGGCGCAGAGGATGGCAAGCAAGGTTCGGTTCTTCATCGGGCGCTCCTACGGGCAGAACGAGGCGCAAGCGGTCTTGGCGGTCTCGGCGCAGACGACATCCCAGGCGATGCAGCCGCAGAACGGGTCGTTGTTGGCGACGAAGTCGGCGCAGCAGAAATAGGGCTCGCTGGAGCACGTGCCCACGGCCATCGGGGCGCCGATCGACTCGGGGTCGTGACAGGCGCTGGGCGCGCAGCCGGTGCCGTTCGCCTCCGAGCAGAACCCACTGAGGCACTCGCGACCCGGGCAGCACTCCCCGCATGCCTCCCCCGCTTTGCCACATTCGAAAGGCTTGCTCGCGCAGCGCGGCTCACCCAGCGAGTAGTCGCAGATCAGGTCGGCGCAGCATTGCTCGTCGAAGGCGCAATCGGTGCCCGCGCCGGTGCAGCCCGGTGCGCCGCAGATGCCGCCGTCCAGGCCCGGCACGCAGACGAGACCGAGCTCGCCGCAGCAGGGAACCCCCGAGCCGGCGGGGTCACACGGCGCGCCCGCGTCGACGCAGGTCTCGACCGACTCGAGCACACACACGTTCGCCTCCTGATCGCAGGCGACCGTGGTCGCAGCGTCGGCGAAGACGACCCCGCTCGGCGGGTTGCAGCAGTCCGCATCGGACTTGCAGGCAGCGCCGAGCTCGGCGCACGTCTTGGCCGCGCACACGCCCTCTTCGCAGCGACGCGAGCAACACTCGTCTCCGCGGCGGCAGGTCTCGCCGACGAGGACACACGCCTCGCCACCGCAGTATCCGTCGATGCAGAGGGAGTCGCAGCAATCGAGGTCCCCCTCCCCGCCGCAGCGCACGCCGAGCGGGGCGCAGCACCCGCCGGCGCGACAAGCCGCGAGGCCCTGCGACCAGTCGCAGCAGTCTTGCTCCGCGTCGCATCCGCTCCCTGGCCCTCTCGCACAGAAGGGCTCGTGATCGAGGCACGCGAGCGACCGCGGACAGCTGCCGAGGCATGCCTCCTCCGAATACGCGTCGAGGAAGGCCTCCCGCTCGTAGTTCCCCGCTGCGCGGAGCCGGTCCACCATGCCGCCACAGGGGTACGCGTCCCTGCCGTAGCAGTCGCCGAGCTGCTCGCAGAGCTGCTCCGCGACGCTGGCCCGATCACCGGCGATGAGGTCGTTGCACGCGGTGGCGACGAAGGCCGCGCACGCGCCGACCGCCGCCACAGCTGCGGCGCGGACGAGTCGAGGTCCGCGGGCCGACGAGACAATCATGTCATTTGCATAGCGGCATCAGGGCGGAGAGGACCAGCAGCGTGCGATCCCGACTGATCTCGAACGCTGCGGCCTCACTCTGGTCCATGTCTTCGGTGCCGGCCGACTGGAGCTTGCCGCCGAGGCCCTCCAGGTCGCTCGCGGTGCACGATTGTGCCGTGAGCACGAGCTGGATCCCCTCCAGCGCAGCGAGCAGGGCCCCGTACGCCGACGTGCTGTCGGCCGAGAACGAGACCTCGGCGGCGGCCAGCTCGACCTCGGGCTCTTCGGTCGACCGCGCCAGGACACGAACCTTGCCCTCGAACGACTGGCATCCGGCCCCGGTGGTCTTTGCCTGCGCAAACGCGACGCTGCTCGAGCCCAGCCGGCGGAGGCCGGTCTGCCCTTGGTCTTCCTCGCTGGAGAGAACCGGGATCAGGCCGAGGTCCTCGGGCGCCGAGACCTCGAAGCGCGCGCGTCGCGTCGAGAGCCGGAAGAGATCGTCGAAGCGGTCTCCGAAGAGGTAGTCGAGCTGCCACCGGCGCTCGACGTCGAGCGAGCGACCGCTCGGTCGGGCGGGGTCTCCGACCACGGCCGCCGCGGCGTAGAACCCAGCGTCGGCGAGCCGTCGATCGTCGAGGAGGCCCGGGTGGATCGGCGGGGGCTCTCCGATCGCCGGATCGAAGCCCTGCAGCTCGATGACGGAGACGGTCGCGTCGGCTTGCCGCCACGCCGAGGTCACGTCGATCGAGTCGGGATCTCCCGTCTTCATGCTGCCGTCGGTGAGGAGGATCACGTGGGCCGGGACGCCGCCCTCCTCGGCCAGGACGATCACCTCGTCGCGCACCACCGCCAGGCTGGGGTTGCCCCCGAACTGGGCGCGCGCGCGAAGCTGCTCCGCGTAGCCCGCCACCTCCGCGGGAGCGTCGACCCCGGCGGCAAGGCGAACGCCGACGGGTGCGTCGTCCGTCCACTCCACGACGCTCAGCTGATCCTTCACGCCGGAAGCAGCCAGGTGGTCCGCCATGGTCTCGAGCGCGCCGAGGAGCACCGGGACCTCCGACCGGATGCTCGGCCCGAGATCGAGCACGGCGATCACGTGGACGGGCTCGATCTCGGGTGCCGTGAGGTAGAACGTGTCGATGGCGTCACCCGAGAACCGCCCGACGAAGCGGCCAGCGTCGGGGCCCCGGAACGGGCCGAGGTAGGCGAGCAGCTCGGCCGAGCTCGGGGGCGTGGCGGGCCACGCCCCGCCGAGGATCTCGGTCACCGAGCGGGCGGCGTTCTGGAACGCCCGGGCGTCCGCCGCCGCCAGGGCGACCGGCAACGACTGCCCGGTGCAGGCGACGGCGGTGGGATCGCCCCAGCCCCCCAGCGCGCCGTTCGAGAACGGAGGTGCCTCGTCGGATGCAGGAGCCGGCCGCGGCTCGCCGGGGCCCTCATCCTCGAAGTCGGAGCCGTCTTCAGCAGGCGCGCACGCGAAGAGCCAGGCAGCGGCGAGCGCAAGGAAGGGCCTGCGGGCGTTCATGCCGCCCTGCCATGCAAGAACCCTGCACGCCCGTCCGGCGCGGGATTTGGGGCTTCGAGCGCGATCCTCGTGCCCGCCGCCTGACTCGGGTTGGCACAGTCTGACGGGGTCGTCATAGGCAGACACCGTCCGTGCATTGGCCGGGCGAGCAACACTCGACGTCGACGAGGCACGGCTCGCCGGGCGGCGAGCAGCAGTGCGGGAGGAAGGACTCCTCACACATGCCGGCACAGCAGTCGGCGTTGCCCCCACACTCGACCCCGGCTTGCGCGCAGGCGCCGTCCACGCCGCAGAACGAGGTGTCGTCGACCCGGACGTAACAGACAAGCCCGCTCGCGAGGCAGCAGTTCTTCTCGGGATCGCTGACCGGCGAGCACGAGTCACAGGTGTCGATCGGATTCAGGCAGAGCCCGTCGCGGCAAGTGAGCCCGCCCTGGCAGCAGTCCCCCTCGGTGACACACGCCTCCCCGAAGTCGCTGCAGGTCTTGGCCTCGCACTGCCCGGAGCGACAGAGCCTCGAGCAGCAGTCCGAGCTCCGCTCGCAAGGCTCGTCGAGCAAGGCGCAGCGGAACTGCCCGCAGTGACCATCCACACAAGTCTCCCCGCCGCAGCACTCGCCCTCGCCGGCGCAAGGCGCGCCGAGCGGCGCGCAACACGTGCCGGCTCGGCAGGCGCCGATGCCCTGCGTGGAGCCGCAGCAGTCGACGTCTTCGGCGCAGAACTCGGCGAACGCGCGGCAGACGGGCGGCACGTCGCGGCACGCGCGCGCGCTCGAGCAGCTCGCCAGGCAGTCGTGCCGCGCGTGGTTCTGCAGGAACGCGTCCGTCACCTCGGGATCGCGAGCCTGACGGAACCGTTGCTCGAGCGCCTCGCAGGCGGGGTCGACCGGCTCGCAGTCCGCGAGGATGGTGCAGAGCTCGGTCGCGACGTCCTCCGAGTCTCCGACGAGCGTGTCGCGGCACGCGCCGATGACGGCGATGAGCGCCCAGACCGCAGCGACGCGATGCCCGAGCCTCAGAGGGGTCGATCGCGCTCGCTGAGGCATGTCGATATCTCGAGGGCACACGCGTCGCCCCCTTGCGCGCGCAGGCACGTCCGGCACGCTTCGCTCGCGAAACCCGTCAGGCAGCTCATGCCGCAATCACCTTCGCAACTGCCGGCGGTAGGCTGCGCGCAGAGGCACTCGCTCACCCTCACCATGAGGTTGTCGTCGTTGGCCGACCCGCCCCCATCGAGGAAGTCGGCCGACTCGATGCACAGGTTGGAGACCGTGCTCCAGTCGCCCCCGTCGAGCAGGGTTCCGCAGCTCGCGCACGTCGCGCAGCACGCGCCCGCGCTCTGGAGCGCCGGGTCCGTCGCGACGGAGGAGACCGGGGCGGTCGTGCAACACGCGAGGGACCGACAGTCGGCGTGGGACTCGCAGGCCTGGCCGACCTCCCCCGCGTCGGTCGCGAGCGCGTAGCAGTCGACGACGTTGGCGCAGTCGGAGCAGTCCGCCTCGGCGAGCGCTTTGAGCTCCGCTTCGGTGGCCACCTCGACCGCCGCCTCGCAGGCCGCGGTGGCCTCGGCGGTCAGGGTCGGGCAGCCGCAGAGCTGGTCGCCGACCCGCCGCACCGACCTGACCTCGTCGGGGTTCGGTACCCCGAGGACGAGATCACAGCCCGCGGTCGAGAGCACGAGCAGCAGGGAGACGAGGCGCTGGCTCAAAAGCGACCTCCGACCGTCAGCCCGCCTCCGTAGGGGGAGACCCAGGGGAGCACGGCAGCGGCTGGCTCCGCCTCCGGCTCCGACGGCGCCGTGAGCACGAGCGTGATCCCCACCCCGACCACGGCGAGGCCGCCGATGCCGACCCACTGGCCCACCTCGGCCAGCGTGCCTGCCTCCTCGATGAGGTCGTAGCCCTGAGGGGAGCAGAGGGCCTTGCCGTCCCGATCGACGCAGTTTCCCGCCGAATCGGCCTCGGAGCGCTTCGCGAGCGCCACGCTCTCGAGCACCGCAAACGCGGTCACCCCGGCCAGGCCCACGCCGAGCACGACGAAGCCCGCGATTCGCTGCGCGGGACGAGCCTCGGGGCCGGCCACCTTGTCCTTCTTCGGCGGGTGCTTCTTGGCGATGGCCGCGAGGTCGAGCTTCACCGTCGTGGTCTGCCCCTCCGTGAGGGTCGTCGGGATCGTCTCGAGCACCTCGTCTTCACGCGACACTTCGATCTTCAGCGCCCCGGGGTCTTGCTCGAGCGGGAGGCCGAACCGGCTCGACGCCACCTCCGCGCCCGCGACCGAGACACCGAGGGCCTCGGGCCCCGCGACCACATCGAGGACGAGCTTGGGCACGCGCGGCGCGACCGCCTTCTTCCGATCCTCGGCGAAGCCGAGGCGGTCGTCTTTCAGCTCGGTTGCGAGCGTGACGGCCTCGCTCCAGTTGCGGTACGCGCTCGCGGTCTTGCCGTCTTGCTCGAGGCAGTCGGCGAGGTTCATGAGGGTGCCGAGGGTGCGCTGCAGCTCGAGCGAGGCCTGGAACTTCGGGCACGCTTGGGTGATCTTGCCCTCGCCCATGAGCGCCTTCGCTTCGCGGAAGAGCGCCTCCGCGCCGGCGGAGTCCTGGGCTCGCGACGGGGATGGGCTCGAGAGAGCGAGCGCAAACGGCAGGAGGCCCGTAAGGAAAGCCTGTAGGCGCATGAGCGGGGAGTATCGTTGCAAACCGCGAGCCAGCCAAACTCCGTGTGCTTCCCACCGGGCGGTTTCTCTGGCGGCCCGTCGACGGTCGATGCAAGAGCTTAGCAATGTCGGCGGAGCCCCGTAGAACGCGCGGTGCGACTCCACGCGAGCTCCCCCCCGGAGCCGAGCCGGACGATCACATCTTCGTCGACTCCGTGGTGAAGTCCTTCGGGGACACCCAGGTCCTGAAGGGCGTGACGATGCACCTGAAGCGGCACAAGACCGCCGTCATCATCGGCGGGTCGGGCGCCGGCAAGACCACGCTCCTGCGCCTCTTGATCGCCCTCGAGCGTCCCACCTCGGGCCACATCTGGGTCGACGGCCACGACATCTCACCGCTGAGCGAGCCCGAGCTGAACGTGGTGCGCCAGCAGTTCGGGATGGTCTTCCAGTACGCGGCGCTGCTCGACTCGCTGACCGTGTTCGACAACGTCGCCTTCCCGCTCCGGGAGCACCGCAAGCAGATGAAGCGGCGCGAGATGCGCGACAAGGTCCTGTCGATGCTGAGCCTGCTCGGCCTGGAGGGGAAAGAGAACCGGATGCCGAGCGAGCTCTCGGGCGGCCAGCGAAAGCGCGTGGGCCTCGCCCGGGCCCTCATGCTCGAGCCCGAGATCCTCATCTACGACGAGCCGACGAGCGGCCTCGATCCGATCACGAGCCGCATGGTCGACGACCTCATCGAGGAGACGCGCGCGCGCTTCGACGTGACGAGCGTCGTCATCTCACACGACATGACGAGCACGTTCCGCATCGCGCACCAGGCCTTCCTCCTCGTGCAGGGGCAGGTCATCGCCTCGGGCAAGCCGGACGATCTCGCCTACGGGTCGGTTGACGCGGCGCGCGAGTTCATCGCGGCCTCGGGCATCGCGCCCGAGCGAATCAATCGAGTGGACAACCAGGCCGAGGGCGAACGGACGATCAAGTACAAGGCCATGTAGGGAGATCGGCGCCCCGCGCCGATGGTACGCTCCGCGGCGTGGGGACGCCGCAGCGTCAGCCGGCAACGTGGAGCCTGGGAACGATCGTCGGGGGGAAGTATCGCCTCGATGCGCTGCTCGGCGCTGGCGGCTTCGGCGCGGTCTTCCGGGCGATCGAGCTCGGAGCCGACAGGCGCGTCGCGGTCAAGCTGCTCTCGCGGGCGTCGCTCCAGCAGACCGACGCGATCGCGCGCTTCTATCGGGAGGCGCGCCTCGCGATGACGCTCCGCCACCCGAACACGGTTCGCTTGCTCGACTTCGGCGACGCCGGCGAAGGCACGCCCTTCATCGCGTTCGAGCTGCTCGAGGGGGTCTCGCTGGAGCAGCGGATCGCCCGCGGTCCGGTCCCGATCGCGGAGGCGCTCGCGATCACGGTCGAGCTCCTGGGATCGCTCGAGGAGGCGCACGCGAGCCACGTGATCCATCGCGACGTGAAGCCTGCGAACGTGTTTCTGTGCAGCAGCCCGTCAGGCGCGGTCAAGCTGCTCGACTTCGGCGTCGCGCAGGAGGCGCCTTCGATGCAGCGGCTGACGCGTGAGGGGACCATCGTCGGCACGCCGGCGTACATGGCGCCCGAGCAGCTCGCCGGAGGCGCGGCGGGGCCGCAGACGGATCTGTTCGCAGTCGCGCTCGTGCTCGCCGAGATGATCGGCGGGGCGCCGATCTACCAGGGAGAAGCGATGCAGATCTGCCTCGCCAAGCTGAACGGCCAGCCGGTGCAGCTCCCCGCTTCCATCCCGCTCACGCTGCTGGCCGTCCTTCAGCGCGCGACATCGTTCGACGCCGCGCGACGTCATCGGAGCGCGGCCGAGCTGCGGAGCGCGCTCCAGGCCACCGGGCTCGGCGCCGGGCGCCCGAGCCTGACGCCCGCGCCGGTGTCGGGCCCGCTCGGCACCGTGGTGATCGACAAGCCCGCGGGGCCCTCGCAGCGCCTCGACCGCGCGATGGCCGCCACGGCTCCGCCTTCGATCAACACGCCCCTCGCCGCGCGCCCGACGCCCTCGCGCGGCATGAGCGGCACCGTCCCGCTGGCCGGCCGCTCCAGCCATCCACCTTCGAGCGTGCTCGCCTCGACGACGCCACCGTCTCTGGCCAACCCGCTCGCGGCGACGAACGCCGACCGTCCGCGCCCCGTTCGACCGCACCTGGCGGCCACGGTGAACGATCCGGACGCGGCCGCGAGCCCGGCGTCGAGAGCGCTGTCGGGTACGCTCGCCATGGATGACGGGCCACGTGGCTCCGTCCAGATCGCGCCGGCGCCTGCTCCTCGGACTGCGACTCGCTCACGCGGCTGGGTCGTCGCGATCGTCGCCACGTTGCTCGTCTCGGCCGCGGCGGTGGCCTATTACTTGGGCCGAGCGCGCTTGTCGCTCTGAGCGCCGGAGCGCGCGGCTCAGCTCGCGAGCGCAGCGGCCGCGGCCAGCGTGACCGCGCGACGTCCCGACGCGAGCGCGGCGCCGACCGCCGCACGCAGCGCCGAGAGGCGACGCGTCAGCGGGGCTCGCAGCTCGGGCAAGCCCGTGAGCTCCACCGGGACATCCGCGCGATCGAGGAAATCGATCGCGTGGAGCTCGAGGTTGAGCAGCGGGGTATCGCCACACGCGCGGACGAGCGCGCGCGCGCCGCGCTCCCCTGCCCGGCCGAGCGTCGTGCCGATGACGGGGAGCCGCGGCCCGCGTGTGACCTGGATGGGCAGCTCGACGAGCGGGCGATCGCCGCGCTTCCAGTACGGGCGCGCCAGCCGGTAGGGCTCGGCGGGCGCGGCGAGCACCTGGGGCGGGCCGACGATGCTGGCCGATCGCCTGCCGAGCGCCTGCATCGAGCCCAGGACGGCCAGCTTGGCGCCGTAGTAGAGCGGACAAGGGAAGACCGACGAGTCGTACCGCGCGCCGGCCTGCTCGAGCGCGTCGAAGACGGCGTCGGAGATCGTGTAGCCAGGAGCGCGAAAGCCGGCCGGCCGCGCGCCCACCGCGCGCTCGACGACCTCGAAGCTCCCCTCCACCTCTCGCCGGATCTCGGCCGCGCTCAACCTGACAAGATTGTAAGGATGCGTGAGCGAGTGGCTCGCGACCTCGTGGCCGGCCCGGCGTGCAGAGGTGAGCACGTCTGCACACGCCTGGTGCGTGAGGTCCGCCCCCACGGCGAAGAACGTGAGCGGAACGCCGAGGCTCTCGGCGAAGCCGAGCGCGCGCGGCACCCCCACCTCGTAAGCGACACGGGCCGCCCCCCCGGAGGAAGGCAGCCCGTGAATCGCGCGGTACAGATCGAGCTCGTCGAGATCGACGCTGACGGCGAGCAACCCCTCCCCCTTCCACGCAGTGGAGGGGGGCCGGGGGGGAGGGATTGGCGGGGACGGCGCTGAAGGAGAGGGAGAGCCTCCCAGGGCCGGCGACGCCTTCTGCTCGGCGTCGCCCGTCGCCATGGATTCCTCCCCCCTTCCCCCCTCCACTGGGTGGAGGGGGGCGTGGCTCACTGGCTCGCCATCTTCGCGACCTCTTCGGCGAAGTTGTCTTCCTTCTTCGCGAGGCCTTCGCCGCGCTCGAAGCGGACGAACTTCGTCAGGGCGACCTTGGCGCCGGCGGCCTTGCCGGCGGCGTCGGCCAGCTGCGAGATGGTCTGGCCCGGGACGACGACCGACTCCTGCTCGAGGAGGGCGATCTCCGAGTACCACTTCACGAGCTTGCCCTCGATGATCTTCGGCCAGGACGCTTCCGGCTTCGGCTTGGGGTCCTCGCGGAGCTGCGCCTCGTAGATCTCCTTCTGCTTGGCGATCTGGTCGGCGCCGACGTCCTCGCGCTTGAGGACGAGGGGCGTCATGGCCGCGATCTGCATCGCGGTGTCCTCGGCGAACTTGAGCACCTCCGCGTGTTTCGCCGCCGCCTCGCTCTCGGTCTCGACCGAGAGGATGACGCCGATCTTGCCGCCGAGGTGGACGTACGCCGCCGTGAGGCCCTGCTTGCCCGCGGGGACCTCGAGGCGCTCCCAGCGGCGAACGTCGATCTTCTCGCCGATCTTCGCCGTGAGCTCCACCGCGACCTCACCCACGGTCTTGCCCGCGAGGGGCGCCTTGGCGAGATCGTCGCCGGCCTTCGCCTTGACCGCGGCGTCCATCACGTCCGCGAGGAACTGCTGGAAGCCCTCGCTGCGGGCCGCGAAGTCCGTCTGGATGTTGACCTCGACCATCGTCGCCGCGCGCTTGTCGGCGGAGACGACGGCGCGAACCTCGCCCTCGGTCGCCACGGCGGAGGCGCGCTTCGCGCTCTTGGCGAGGCCCTTCTTCAGGATGATCTCGACGGCCTTGTCGAGATCGCCCTCGGCCTCCACGAGCGCGTTCTTGCAGTCGCTCATGCCGGCCTGGGTTCGCTCACGCAGCTCTTTGATTGCTTGGGGGGTAACGGTGCTCATCGGAGGCTCTTCTCCCCCTCTCCGCTCGCGGAGAGGGGGCCGGGGGGGTGAGGAAGGGGCGGGAGAGAGGGTTTGGAGGAGACTGGCGGAGTTCAGCCCGGCACAGACGGTCGACTCCGCGCTTTCCTCCCCCAACCCCCTCCACTCGTGTAGAGGGGGCGCGGCGATCAGTTCCTCGGGCCACGGCGCGAGACGACGACGTTGTCGTCCTCGCGGCGGCGGGACTCGCCGGTGTCGCGGCGGCGCTGCATACCCTCGACGCACGCGTCCGCGATGCGGGTCGTGATGAGGCGGATCGAGCGGATCGCGTCGTCGTTGCCGGGGATGACGAAGTCGACCAGGTCGGGGTCGCAGTTCGTGTCCGTGATCGCCACGACGGGGATGTTGAGCTTGCGCGCCTCGCTGATCGCGATCGACTCCTGGTGGGGGTCGATCACGAAGACGACGTGCGGGAGCGAGCCCATGGCCTTGAGGCCGCCGAGGTACTTCTCGAGGCGCTCGCGCTCCTTCTCGAGCTTCGCGACCTCTTTCTTGAGGAGCTGCTCGTGGGTGCCGTCTTCCTTCATGCGCTCGAGGGTGCGGAGACGATCGAGGCCGCCCTTGATGGTGCGGAAGTTCGTCAGGGTGCCGCCGAGCCAGCGGTTCGTCACGAAGTACATCCCGGCGCGGCCGGCCTGCTCCTGCACGATGTCCTGCGCCTGGCGCTTGGTGCCGACGAAGAGGACGTGACCGCCGCGGGCGACCGCCTCCTGCACGTAGTCGAAGGCGCGCTTGAAGAGGCGGACCGTCTGGTCGAGGTCGATGATGTGGATGCCGTTGCGCGAGCCGTAGATGAACGGCCGCATCTTCGGGTTCCAGCGCTTGGTCTGGTGGCCGAAGTGGACGCCCGCGTCGAGCAGGTTGCGGAGCGGGAGCGGCATCTCGCCGGTGACACGACCCAGGGACGCCTCGGCGGAGGCGCTCATCGTTTCTTCACTCATTCTGTTCTCCTTCCGGTTTTTCCTCCGCTCCGAGGGGCCAACCCGGCCGGTCCGAGGACCAGAGCCGAGCACCGGGGCCCGTTCCGGCTCGAGCGCGCTTGCGCTCGAGCCTGCGTTCGTGGTGATTGCCGCGAACGGAGCGTGCGGATTGTGGTTTCCCCCGGCAGAAGCCGTGGGGACCGCGCACCTTAGTCGAAGGAGGGGTGCAGTCAAGACTGGCACGAGGCCTCCGTCCGGGACGGCGCCGCGCCTTGACGGCTCCGAGCAGGCGCCGCAACCGAGGGACCCATGTTCGCTCGGCTCGGCGCTCTCCTCGCCCTCGCTCTCTCCGGCTGCGGCGGCGAACCGACGGCCCCACCCGCCGCGGCCCCGCCACTCCCCTCGGCGGCGCCATCCTCCGTGCCGCCAATGACCGCGTCCCCCGACACTGGACTGGCCGGCCCAGCCCCGAGCGCATCCGCCGCCCTGAAGCCCACGCCGCCGCCGGCCGCCGACGGCTGCGGCAAGCCCGCGAAGGAGGTGCTCGAGATCCAGGGATGGTCGACCGCGCTCGGCCGGCACCTCTACTTTCACAGCAGCAACACGCTCCGCACGTTCTACCGGTTCGACACGAAGACCGGCGCCTGGGAGACCTTGCCCGAGCTGAAGGACCGCCGGTTCTTCCACTTGCTGGCAGACGGCGACCGCATCCTCGCGGTCGGGGGCATCGCGCCCAACGACGACGATCCGGACGAAGGCAAGCTGCCCCCCACGGTGCCCGTCACCAGCATCCAGGCATTCGACTTCGCCACGTGCAGCTGGCGCGACGCCGGCAAGATCCCGGCGGGTCCCCCCTACCGCGTGCCGGTGATCGTCGGCCGCTCGCTCTACCTCTTCGGCGGGCTGAGCTTCGACAAAGGACCGACCGGCAAGCCCCAGCGTACCGTCTCGGTGGTCTCGCTGGCAGACGGCAGACACGAGTCTCGCAAGCCGATGCCCAAGCTCGGTCACCGCGTCCTCGACGCCGTCGTGGTCGGCGAGCGCATCTTCCTCCTCGGCGACTCGAACGCGGTCCACATCTACGATCCGAAGACCGACACCTGGTCGCGCGGCGCCAACTCGGGCGGCCATGGCACGGCCGCCGACAACCTCTTCGTCGCGCACGAGGGGCGCATCTTCAGCTTCCCCCACACCTGGGGCCCGATCGAGGTGACCGCGTACGACGCTGCCGCCAACACGTGGGCGGACCTCGATCCGCTCCCCGGCCTCGACGACAAGGCGGGCGACCACGTCTTCGCGGCGGAGGTGATCGAGGGCGCCCTCACCATTGCGGCGCAGAAGTCGCGGCCCGGTTTGCGGACCACGCTCGTGTTCCGGCACGACGAGCTGAGCGGCGCGTGGGTGAAAGCGCCGTGAGCCCGTCCCGTGACGCTCCGGAAGCTGCTAGGCTCGTGCTCGCCATGCGGCTCGTCCACCGCACAATCGAGCGCGGCCTCGTCCTCGCAGCGGCGCTGGGGCTCGCGGCTGCCGCCGCGCTCGGCGCCTGCATCGCCGGTGGTCCCCCCCTCGATCCGATCACCGAGGACGACGCGGGGATCCCCGAGGGCGACGCGTCGGTGCCCGACGCCTGGACCGACGCGCCGCCGATCGAGCCGCACCAGACCTCGGGCGCGAACCCCTCCCACGGGCCGTTCTCGGGCGGGCAGCGCGTCGTCATCACGGGCAACGGCTTCTCGTCGAGCGTCCGCGTCTTCTTCGGGGAGACCGAGGTGACGGAGGTCATCCCGGTCGACGCCACGAAGGTCCAGGTGACCGCGCCGCCCGGCGAGGCGGGCCCGGTCGATCTCACGACGCAGAACGGGGACGACGAGTCGACGCGTCGTACGCTCCCGGCCGGGTACGTCTACGACAAGCTCTACGCGGTGCCGTCCTCGGGGCCGGTCGCCGGCGGGACGGACGTGACGATCCTCGGGCAGAACACGCTCTGGGACGGCGCGACGCAGGCGTTCATCGACAACCAGCCGTGCGCCTCGCTCACCGTCGTCTCCCCGACCGAGCTCACCTGCACCACGGCCCAGGGCACGCCGGGCGCGAAGTCGGTCCGCGTCGAGGGCGGCGGCGAGACAATCTCCGTGCTCGACGCGTTCACCTACGAGGACTCGACCGACGGCTTCAAGGGAGGCCTCTCCGGCGGGCCGCTCGACGGCAAGCTGCGCGTCCTCGTCTACAACAATTTCACGGGCGACCCGATCCTCGGGGCGTACGTGATCGTCGGCTCGGACATGAGCACGGCGATCACGGAGCAGGTGGGCCTCGGCGGCGTGGTGGAGATCACGGACCCCGCCATCGTTGCGCCTCAAACGGTCACCGTGGCGGCCGACTGCCACAGCCCGATCACGTTCGTCGACGTCCCGGTCGACACCGTCACCGTCTACCTCGACCCCATCCTCACGCCGGCGTGTGGCGCGAGCGGCGATCCTCCGTCGGTCGGCGGCACGCCGGGCTCCACGGGGCAGGTGCGCGGCCAGCTCGTCTTCCCGGCCGTGAACGAGTTCCAGCGCGGACCGTTCACGGTGCCCTCGCCCATCGGCAACGAGAAGGTCGTCGCTTACCTCTTCTCGGCGACCCCCAACCCCACCGCGCTCTTCTCGCTCCCGGCTCCCGGCGGCGCCGTGACCCCGTCGAGCCCGGGGAGCATCGGCTACGAGTTCGCGGGCGCGCTCGCCCCGGGCAACCGCACGCTCTACGCGCTCGCAGGCCTGGAAGATCGGTCGGTCGATCCGCCCGAGTTCACTGCCTACGCGATGGGCGTGGTGAAGGGCGTGCCCGTCTTCGCCGGCGAGAAGACGACGGACATCTACATCTCGATGGTCCCCATGGAGCTCGCCCTCACGATCGACGCGAGTCCGCCCGCGCCGGGCGCCTCGGGCCCCGATCGGCTCGTGTCGCAGGTCGCCATCCGCTTCGGCAACGAGGGCTTCGGCATCCTGCCGGCCGGCACCAAGACGCCGGCGCTCCCCCTCTCCGACACGGTGGACTTCGTGGGCCTGCCGTGGCTGGGCGACTCGCTCGCGGGCTCGTCGTATTTCGTCTCGTCGCGCGCCGTCACGGGCGGCGCGTTCCTCGCGCCGATGAGCGTCGTCGGGAGCGTGCAGGCCACCACCACCGCGTTCCCCGTCACGGTCGACGGCTTCGTGGGCCTGCCCACCCTCGAGACCCCGGGCCTCAACCAGGTCTGGGACGGCCGACACCTCGACGTCTCCTTCGGCGGCGGCTCGGTCATCGATCTCACCGTCTACGACATCGCGGCGCAGTCCGGGCTCTACCACTGGTTCGTGGCCGTGCCTGGCGGCGGCCGCGCCGTCGAGGTGCCCGATCTCCGCCAGCTCCCCGAGGGCGGACCGAGCTCCGGCCCCATCACGGTGGGCATCTACGGCGCCCGCATCGACGGCTTCGACTACGGCAAGGTCCGCTACCGCAACCTCCGCCCGTTCGGGATGACGGCCTACTCGCTGGACTACGTCGAGGCTCTCCTGCCGTGACAGTCGTTCGGGCCCTGGTCCTCGGCTCGCTGGGCCTGATCACCGTCGCGAGCTGCTTCGAGCGCGGAGACCGATGGCTCGACGACGAGCCGATCGCGCCGGCGTGCCAGGCGGGGACCAAGCGCTGCGGCACCGCGGTGGAGATCTGCGAGGGCCTCGGCGCCAACGCCAAGTGGACCAGCCTCGAGGACTGCGCCGCGCAGGGGAAGGTCTGCGTCGAGGCGGACTTCACCTGCAAGACGTGCCTGCCGAATTCGTACCTGTGCGACGGGCGCGACGTCTACCTGTGCGGGGCCGACGGCGAGACGAAGACGAAGGTGCAGACCTGCGACGCGGCGCAGGGCCTCGCGTGCCGCGACGGCGCGTGCCGGCAGCTCTGCGGCGAGGCCGCCGAGCAGAAGAGCAACGTGGGCTGCGAGTACTGGGCGGTCGATCTCGACAACGCCAACATCGACGCCACGAACAACGCCGCCGCGCAGCAGTTCGCCGTGGTCGTCTCCAACCCGCAGCCTGACGTACCCGTCAGGATCAAGATCGAGCAAGACGACACCGCGCCCGGGATGCCCGGCGAGCCGTTCGAGATCGCCTCCACCACGATCGCGCCGCTCAACCTGGAGGTCTTCAAGCTCGGCCCGCGCGAGGTGGACGGCAGCCCGCCCGGGGAGTTCGACACCGGGACACACACGGCGCTCACGCGCTCGGGCTACCGCATCACGAGCGATTTTCCCGTGGTCGTCTACCAGTTCAACCCGCTCGAGAACGTGAGCGTCTTCTCCAACGACGCCTCCCTCCTCTACCCCAAGGAGGCGTTCACGACCGGCGGCGCGGCGGCGCCGAGCTACATCGCGCTCTCCTGGCCGCAGACGATCGCCGCCACCGACGACCCGGACACGAACTTCAACCCGCAGGACCCCATCAACCTCCGGGCGTTCCTCACCATCGCCGCGACGGAAGATGACACGTTCGTCAGGGTAGTAACGAGCACCGCCGTGGTCGAGGGTGGGCCGGTGGCGGCCACGCCCGCCGGAGGTGAGATCTCGGCGACGATCGACGCCTTCGACGTCCTGAACCTGGAGACGGGCGACTTCGGCGCGGACTTCTCCGGCTCCGTCATCTACGCGGACAAGCCGGTGGCCGTCTTCGTCGGCGGCGAGGCCTCCGACGCGCCGGCCTGGGAGACGCTCGGGCAGCGCCAGTGTTGCGCCGACCACCTCGAGGATCAGCTCCCGCCCATCCGCACCGCCGGCAAGGCGTTCGCCCTGCCCCACACGCCGCACCGCGGGCGCGCCGTCTCCGCCGCGGGAGCCGCGATCGGCGAGATCCCCGAGGTCGAGCTCGTGCGCTTCATGGCGACGACCAACGCCGGCGCGACGATCACGACGACGCTCCCCAAGCCCGACGACCGCATCGTCCTCACCGGCGCGGGCGACGTGGCCGAGGTCGCGGTCTTCGGCGACTTCCTCGCCACCAGCGATCAGCCGATCCTGGTCGCGCAGATCATGGCCAGCCAGCAGGCGACGAGCGCCAAACAAAACGGCCTGCCCGGCGGCGATCCGAGCCTCATGATGGTCCCGCCGCTCGAGCAGGCGCGGACCGACTACGTGTTCCTCACGCCGGACAAATACGTCTTCGACTTCGTGACCGTCGTCGCGCCCTTCGGCGCCACCGTCGTCCTCGACGGCCTCACCGCGGGCCCCGAGATCTGCGAGGTCGCCCCGGCCGACGGGCTCTCGGCCGATCAGCGCGGCGCCGCCGACCCGCCCTACGTGGTCTACCGCTGCCAGCTCTCCTTCCCCACGATCGACCCGTCGACGAGCCCGCCCACAATCACGCCCGGCGTCCAGAACGACGGCGTCCACCGCGTCAGCTCGAACGCGCCCATCTTCGTCGCGGTCACCGGGTTCGACGCCTTCGTCAGCTACGCCTACGCGGCCGGGACCGATCTGCGGGAGCTCGCGCCCCCGCAGTGAAGATGGCGCGCCGCCCTGGCGACGGAATGTTGCTCGCCACGCGCGATCGATCAGACCGAGCCGTGCCGCCGCCCAATCCAGCGGCATGCACTGGCGAACGTGGATACGCGCGTTGATCGTCTCTTCGCTGCTCGGCGGATGCTGCCACCTCGGCGGAGATGACGACGCGGAGGGCTACGACCCCTGCGAGGACAAACAAGAAGGCGAGACCTGCCAGCTCTGTCCGCCGGACGACCCGGATTGCGTCGAGACACAGGAGGTGAAGGTCTGCGACGCGGAGGGGACCTGCGGCGGGACCGAGGCGTCGACACACGCCCACTGAGCGCGCCGGAGAAGGCCACCGCCCTGCATGCGGAGACGGCGGCACGCGGAGACGGCGGCGCGCAGCCCCTCTGGTAAGCTCCCGCCATGCGGTGGCTCGCGCTTGCGCTCCTCGGCTGCTCGGCGTCAGGGGTGGACGACGCGCCGGAGCCCGAGTCGCCCGGCGCCGTGGTCGTGGCGAGCACGCCCGAGGCACCGGCATCCGTCGCGCGCCCCCACGCCGCCGCGTGTGAGCCCTCGGTCGCGCGCTGCGTCGACGAGCGACGGCTCTCGACCTGCGACGCCGGGGCCGAGCGCGTCGAGACCTGCGCGCGCGGCTGTCAACCGATGCCGGCGCCGCTCCCCGCGCGCTGCGCGCGCGACGTCGAGCCGCCCGCGAAGGTGCTCGAGCTCTTCGCCTCGAAGCCCTACGTGGAAGGACGCTGCGAGCCGGACCCGATCCACGAAGGCGCGCAGAGCTGCCGCTACCGCGTCATGGAGACGGACGGCGAGGTCGTGACGCTGACGCCCACGCCCGAGCGCGCCGCGCGGTGGATCGTGGACGCTTCGTCGTACGCCGCGCCGATCGACGCGCTCTTCGAGCGTGACCGAGCGCGCTGGGAGGCGGCGCTCCTCTTGCTCGCGCGCCACGTGAAGAACCAGTCGTCCCGCATCTTCCCGCTCGCCGGGACCATCGTCGAAGATCTCGGACAGGGGCCACGCGCGTTCGGCTTCGACCGCGGCGTCGTCACGCCGTGTGTCGAGGGCGGCTGCGCTTGCCGCATCAACTCGCTCAAGCCTGCCGCGCTCTGCCGGTATCGCGACGCGCTCGGCCTCGAGCCCGACGCGACCTGCCGCGCGC
The DNA here is from genome assembly GCA_016794345.1 of Myxococcales bacterium. Classification (GTDB taxonomy): domain Bacteria; phylum Myxococcota_A; class Polyangia; order Polyangiales; family Polyangiaceae; genus Xiheicaenibacterium; species Xiheicaenibacterium phototrophicum. Next base: position 242,945 of record JAEUKE010000270.1, on the reverse strand, counting down.
GGATCGGTGGACCGACCGGCGTCGAGGCGTGGCGAGACACGTGTTTGGCCAACCACCGCGGAGCGCTCGTCGCCGACGCAAACGAGCACTTTCGAGCGGCGGCGTGGGATCTCGGGACGCGCGTGCAGAAGCGCTGCGGCGGCGGATGCGAGCCCTCCGTGGTGGTCGAGCGCGTGGAGCGGGCGCTCGGCCTCGTTCGCTGACCGCCCGAGCCTGCGCCGGCTTGATCCCTGCGTTCCTGCGGGTCGTCGTCCCGGTGGGGCAACAAGGATCTCGCCGGTGAGCGCAACCAGAAGTCCACGACCGATGCGGCTCCGGTCGCTGATTCGAACCGCCAACGTCGTGCTCGCCGCCCTCGCGCTCCTGGCGTGCGGGTCCCTCCTGGTCCTGACGACGGTCCTCGAGCGTGATTTCGGGCGGGCGCGCAGCGCGACCCACTCGCTCCGCGCGGCCGAGGCCGCGCGCGTCGAGCTCCTTCTGTTTCGCGAGGGCGAGCGATCACGCGTACCTGATGCCCGACGCGGATACCCAGCACGCGCGCACCGAGGCCGAGGTCACCTTGACCGAGCCTCTCCCCAACAAAGACGTGGTCCGCGACACGATGATGCTCGTGCAGCGCCAGGTGACCCGCCTCGATCGCATGGTCGGCGATCTGCTCGACGCGACCCGCATCGAGGCGGGCCAGCTCGCGCTCGCTCTCGGCGAGGCGACGCCTGCGCGCTCGCCGTCGAGGCGGCCGAGCTCTACCGCTCGTCTTCGGATCGACACCAGCTCCTCGTCGAGACGCCCGACCACCCCGTCACGATCCGTTGTGACCCGGCCCGCATCGCCCAGGTGCTCAACAACCTCGTGTCGAACGCGATCAAGTACTCCCGGTCGGGAGGTGAGGTGCGGATTCGAGTCGAGGAGGCCGGCGGCGAGGCGAACATCAGCGTCGTCGACTCGGGCGTCGGCATCGCGCCGGAGGACGTGGATCACATCTTCGCGCCCTTTCGCCGCGCGACGCGGCCGGCCTCGACCATCCCGGGGGTCGGCCTGGGGCTCAGCGTCGCGCGCCGGATCGCGGAGGCCCACGGAGGGCGCATCGACGTGACGAGCAGGCCCGGGCTCGGGTCCACGTTCGTCGTGGTGCTGCCCCTCTCGCCGCGCCGCGCGAGCGAGCTCGCGCTCCACTGACGAGGTCAGCCGACGGGCCAGGGCCCGAAGACCTCCACGTCGACCCCGGGCGAGTAGTGCACGAGCACGGGAGGGCCGTCCACGTCGAGCCCCGCGGCGCGCATGAGGCCGCAGCGCTCCGAGAGGAGCTGGGCGGTGTGCGCCGGATAGGGCACGTGGTGCACCTGACCCTTGAGCACCCGCCCCCGGCGCTTGGAGAAGAGGAAATACCGCTCGAGGAGGAAGAACTCGACGCTGCCCGGCTTCGACGGGCCGAGCTCCGCCCCCGGGCGGTACGAGACCTCGAGCTTGGCCTCCGGGTCGGAGACACGCTCCGTCTCGTAGATGACAGTACCGTTATCTTTCCGCTCCTCCCGCATTTCGGCGTAGTGGTAGGGCAAGCTCCACCCCCACCGCGCCGCCTGCACGGCCAGGCGGCTCGAGGCCTCGAGGGAGAAGAAGTAGACGCCGGGCTCCCCGCGGTAGTGCACGTAGGTGCGCAGGTTCGTCTCCAGGAAGTCGAGGGCGAAGGCGCCGGGCAGCCAGGAGGGCCGGATGTCGACCATCTCGAACGGGACCACCCCGACGAGCGCCTGGCCGTCCCAGAGATCGAGCTCCAGCTCGGGCGGGACCACGGCGCGCACCGCGCTCGCGGGGAGGCGGTAGTGCAAGAAGAGGAGGCTCCTCCACTTCTGCGTGCCCGAGCGGGCGCGGCCTTCGGGTCTCTTCGTCGGGGTCAGGCGATCGAGATCGAGAGCGGACACGGTCCGGCGATGGTAACCCCACCTGCGGAGAGCACGTGACCCCGTCGTGTTCCGTGCGAGACTGGCGGCCATGCCTCGCCTCTCGCGGCGGGCCCTGGTGGCTCTAGGCCTCACCGTGCCCCTCTCGATGGTCTTCTCCAGGCGCGCCGGAGCCGCCCTGGGGCCGCTCGTGCCCGATCCGAAGCGCATCCTCGACTTGCCGCGCGGGTTCTCTTACCGGGTGCTCGAGACGGTCGGCGCGGACATGACGGACGGTTACCGCGTCCCGGGCTCCCCCGACGGCATGGCGTGTTTCGACCCCGGCGACGGGACCCTCGTGCTCATGCGCAACCACGAGCTCGCGGCCGGCGATCGCGCCTCCCCCTACAAGGAAGGGCAGTCCCCTCCCCCCGAGGCGGTGGACCCGCGCTCCCCGGGAGGGGTCACGCGGCTCGTGCTCGACAGGCAGACGCTCGCGCGCAGATCGAGCAACCTCGTGCTCGTGGGGAGCGCACGCAACTGCGCCGGCGGCACGAGCCCGTGGGGGTGGCTCTCCTGCGAGGAGACGCTCGAGGAGGGGCACGGCTACGTGTACCTCTGCGACCCGAAGGCCTCGAGCGTCCGCGCTGGCCGGAAGATCGCGTCGTACGGACGCTTCAACCACGAGTCTGCGTCCGTCGATCCGAAGACGCTGATCGCCTATTTGACCGAAGACCGCCCGACGAGCTGCTTCTACCGCTTCGTTCCGTCGAAGGCCGACGAGCCGTTCACCGGGAAGCTGCAGGCGCTTGTCGTCTCGGGCGAGCGGACGCTCGACACGGGCTCGGCGCTGCGCGTCGGCGTCCCCGTCGAGATCGAGTGGATCGACGTGGCCGACCCCGATCCAGGCGCGGACACCGTCGGCGAGGCGGCAAGAGCCGCGGGCGCGGCGATCTTCCGCCGCGGGGAGGGCCTCTGGATCCATGACGGTCTCGTCTACTTCAGCGCGACCGCCGGCGGCCGGGCCGAGAGCGGCCAGATCTTCCGCCTCGCGCCGAACGGCGACCGAGGGACGCTGGAGCTCGTCGCCGAGGGCGGGGGCGAGGCCGACCTCGACTATCCCGACAACATCAGCGTCTCGCCCGGCGGAGGCCTCGTCGTCGCGGAGGACGGCGGAGGGAAGAACTACCTGCGCGGGCTCGACGCGGAGGGCAAGGCGTTCGACTTCGCGCGATGCGTCTACCCCAGCGAGCTCACGGGCGTGTGTTTCGCGCCGAGCGGGCGCGCGATCTTCGTCAACCTGCAGCAAGCGGGCTTCACGATCGTGATCGAGGGGCCGCTCGACGAGATCTTCGGAGCGCCGCCTGCCCCCTCCCCGCAGCCGGTCACGCCCGCGAGCGCGCCGGGGCATGCCGCCGCGGACCGCCGCGATCTTCCACCCGAGGCCGCGGCGCCGGCCGCTCCGGACGGATGTGGCTGCGACGCTGCGCCCCCCCACGACACAGGCATCGCCGGCGTGGCCGGCCTCGCGGCGATCACGGCGGCGGCGCTTCGCAAGCGGAGCAAGGGCGAAGGGTAACGGCTCGATGCTCGGCTCGATGCTCCGCGCCGTCCGCCTGCTGGGCCCAATCCTGGGCCTCATCCTCGCCGGGTGCGGCGCGCCGGAGCGAGCAGGCGCCGTGGGGCGCGCCGGGACACGAGGCACGTCGGTGCCCGCGAGGCCGCCGCGGGCGCCCGCGGGCGCAACCCAGCCGGCGCCTACCCCGTCGGCCGCGCCGCCCGCCGCGCCGGAGGCTCCCGCGGCGGAAGCGGGCGTCCGCGCGGTGGTCCGCTTCGTCTGCGACGAGAAATACGTCGCCGAGGAGCCCTGCGACGAGGGCGCCTGGCTCACGGAGGTCGAGAGCGATCCGGACGCACGGAACCTCCTCGACCACGACGCCGGCGGCCCGGAGGGCGCGGTCTGGAACGGCAACGCGCCGATGGTGGTGATCGTCCCCGACTCGGTGAGCTCGGTGCGCGTCGGCGGGACCGATCTAGAGGGGACGCGCCGCCGCGGCCTCCGCGTCTTCCGCGTCCCGGCGAACGTCTGGCTCGCGGCGCTGCGCCCGGTCCCGGGCCGCGCGTACCGAGCAGCGCCGATCTCGGTCGACGGGAAACACGCCGGCGAGATCTGGTACGCGGAGGGCGAATGAGCCGCGCGCGCTAACCGCCCCCTAGCGAACGGTGGTCTTCGGCAGCGCGGCGGGCAGGAGCAGCGAGGCGACGAAATACGCGACCGCGCCGGCCAGGAGGAGGAACGAGAAGCCGATGTGCATGGCGAGCAGCGTGCCGAGGGCGATGGCCAACACGCCGGCCACGCCGTTCAACGCCAGGCCCCACGCGACGAGCGTGCGAGAGCGGGTCCCGGTCACCACCACGCCCAGCGGGATCTGCGCGCCCATGAGCAGACCGATCGGCAGGATGACGAGCGCCACGAACGCGACGCGACCGCCGAACGGCAGCCCAGCGAAGGCCGAGGTGGCGCGCATCAGGCCGAGCCCGGCGAGGACCAGGACGATGGTGAGGATCTGCGCGCGGCTCGCCGCCGAGGGCTGCGCCGAGCCCTCCGGGACGCGCCCGGCGAGCAGGCTGCCCGCGCCGATGGACAAGAACAGCGCTGTCAGCACGACTGTCAGCGCGTAGACCGGGTGGCCCAGGAACGTGGTGAAGATCTGCACGAGCGCGAGCTCCACCAGCATGAAGCCGGCGCCTGCGCCCGCGAAGAAGCCGAGCGCCCGGAGGCGCGCGCCTCGTCCAGGCGCGAGGAGCACCTCACGGGGCCGGAGGAAGAGCGGGACGAGCAAGAGCGCGAGCGCAAAGACCACGCTGGCCACGATCACCGCGAAGAGCGTCGCGAGGCCTTGTTGCTCGTTGCGGAGCGTCGCCTGGTCCGCCAGCGTGGCGCCGAGGGCCCGAGCCGGCACGTTGTAGAAGAAAAACGGCCGCTCGTCGGTCGGCGGCATCACGTTCACGCTCGTGACCTCGCGGCTGGCCCCCCACGGGTCGGCCACGAGGGCGGCGCGCAGATCGCTGCCCGGCGCGTCCGGCGCGTAGATCTCGAGGAAGCGGTTCTTCTTGCAGAACCCGCGGAGCTTGCCGAGCTCGGCCATCGAGAGCGGCTGCTTCTTGACCACGAGCGCAGTCGACCTCGTGTGTGAGCACGCGTAGAGGTGCGCGCCGGGGGCCGTCGCGCCCTCCGCGAGCAGCGCGGCCGAGGCCAGGGCGACGAGCCGGTCGGCCTCCGGATCCCACCGGTTGACGACGAGGACGCCGTCGTCCGTCAGGTGAGCGAGGAAGTCGCGGAACGCCTCGACCGTGTAGAGGCCGTCTTCCGCGAGCGACAGCCCGCCGACGCTCGCCGCCGCCCACGTGTCCACGAGCGACATGACGATGTTCTTGAAGCGGCGGGGCGTGGCTCGGATGTAGCTGCGACCGTCCGCGACGACGAGCTCGACCTCCGGCTTCTGGTAGAGGCCACCCGAGTACGCGAGCATCTTCCCGAGCATCACGTCGTGTGCGACCGCGCGGTTGATCTCCACGGCGACGACCTGCTTCTGTCCGGCCGAGAGGGCCGCTCGCACCTCTCGACCGCCCCCGGCGCCGACGACGAGCGTTGGCCCTTCCGCGCCGGAGAGCGCGTACGCGAGCTCGTCGGGGTGCTTCGTGGGCGCGGTGCGCGCGTCCAGGATCGCCGACTGCGCGCCGGCGTCGAGGCGCAGCCACGCCATCCCTTTGGACGGCTTGTCGACCGTGACCAGCGCGAGCTCGTTCCACCGCACGACCTCCGCCTTGTCGACGCGGACGTGTTTGATGGTCGTGGGCGTGAGCCACTGCTCGCCGTAGTCACCCGCGAAGAGGGAGATGGAGCTGAGGAAAAAAGCTGCGCCGAGCCACCCGCCGCCTCGTCGCTCGTCCGCGCCGAACGGACCGTGCGCCTCGCGGCTGCCGAGCGCGAAGCAGACGGAGCCGAGCCCGAAGGCCACGGCCAAGGCGAGCCCCGCGCGCGGCGCGCCGAGCTGGAGGAGCCCGACCACGGTGGCGCTGCCTGCCGCCGCGCCGAGCATGTCGGCGAAGTACACGCGGGAGGCGAGCGCGCGGGCGTGGGAGAGCGCGCCGGCGACCGCACAGCCGATCAACGTGAAGGGAACGGCGGTCACACTGTAGAGCACGAGCACGCGGAGGACCGACGCGCGGTCGAGCGTGTCGACCGGCTTGGTCTGCAGTGTCTGAATGACGGCCACGACCGCCGAGACCGACGCAAACGCCGACAGCGCGGCGAGGCGCGAGAACAGGTGGGGCGGACGGACGAGCGACGGGAAGAGCGTCACGAGCCCTCCGCCGAGGGCCACGCCGAAGAGCGCGAGCGACAAGGCGAGCGTGGCGAGGTGGTGACCCAACACCGCCGAGTAGAGGCGTGTCAGAACCACGGACAGCGCCACGCTGGCGCCCGCGACCAACCCGACGCCCAGGAACAGCCCGGTCCGTTGACCGAAGGGAGTGGGCCTCTCGACGTTCATCGCGCCCGCGCGTCATATCGTGGAAACGATGGAGGACAATGCCCTTTTTCGCCCCCCGGTCACAACGAGGCCGGCCGCGCGATGGTGAGCTCGTGAAAGCCATCCTCCTCGCCTTCGCCCTGCTCGCGGCCGCTTGCCAGGATACTCGGTCCGCCCCCGACCCCGCGCCGCCGCGAGCGCCCGATGGGCCGTCGCTCCGCGTGATGACCTACAACGTCAACTACGGCCTCGCCGGCGATCGCGAGACGATCGACGCGATCGCCTCGGAGGACGCGGACGTCGTGTTCCTCCAGGAGACGACGGGGGCCTGGGAGGCCTCGCTGACCGAGGCCCTCGGGTCCGCGTATCCGCACCGCGCGTTCCGTCACTGCTGCGCCGCCGGCGGGCTCGGCGTGCTCTCGAAGACCCCCTTCGAGGAGCGCGAGTACCTGAGCCCTCCGAGCGGCGGGTGGTTCCCGGCCTGGCGGGTGCTCGTGCGCCACGACGCGGGGAACCTCCAAGCGCTCGTCGTGCACCTGCGCCCGCAGCTGAGCGAGTCCGGCAGCTTCTTGAGCGGCTTCTTCACGACGCCGCCGATCCGACGCGCCGAGATCGAGACCTACTTCCCGGCGCTCGATCCGAACCTGCCGACGATCGTCGTGGGGGACTTCAACGAAAACAGCCGCGGTCGCGCCATCCGGTTCTTGGAGGACAAAGGAATGGTGAGCGCCGTCCCGGCACGCTCCGGCGCGACCCCGACCTGGCGATGGCAGACGTCGGTGGGCACGATCCGCGAGCAGCTCGATCACGTGGTCGTCGACCCGCGAGTCGAAGCGCTCGACGTCCGCGTGATCGATCGCGGCCGATCGGATCACCTGCCGGTCGTCGCGACGATCAGGCTCCGCTGAGCTGGCTCAGATGTTCTCGCGCGGCTGCCGCCCCGTGGACGTGGGAGGCGGCGCGGCGGTGGGCTTTGCCGTCGTGGGCGCGGCGGGCGGCTTGGTGGCGCCGCCGCCGGTCTTCGTGGGCTTGCTGCCCGAGCTCGACGAGCCCGACGAGGCGACCGGGGCGGCGCTCTCCGCCGGCGGGGCGCTCTGGGAGGCCGCGGCCTCCGCCGAGCTCGGCGGCGCGTCGGCCGCAGGCTTGTCGGACGCCGCGGGAGGGGTCGCCTTCTCCTCGGTCTTCGGGGGCTCCGAGACGACCGCGGACGGAGCCGCTGCCGCGGTGGCGCCGCCGAGGCCGATCTTGTCGCGCAACAGGTAAGCGCCCGCGCCCCCGGCGCCGAGCAACGCGACGGCGAGCGCCGCGACGAGCGGAGCCTTCGACGGCTTCGTCGCGCGCACCTCGCTCGTCGACCACTCCGCCTTCGTCCGGCCGTGGGGACCACCGGGGCCGCCCCCGGGAGCCGGGATCGTCGGGCCCTCCGCGAGCGCGGCGCCGCCGAGCGGCGGCTGCGAGTGCGAGACCCGACCGGTGCGCAACCACTCGTCGATCGCCGCGATGAAGTCCGCCGCGCTCTGAAAACGCTGCCCCGGCTCGCGGGCCATGGCCTTGCGGATCATCCGCCCGATGGCCGGGTCCAGCCCGGGGACGATCGTCTCGGGCGGAGGCGGGTCCTGCAGGGCGATCTTGAACATGAGCTCGTTGAACGTCTCGCCGTCGAACGGGACGTTGCCCGTCACTGCCTCGTAGAGGATGACGCCTACGGCGAAGAGGTCGCTGCGTGCGTCGAGATCGCGCGCGCCCTTCGCCTGCTCCGGCGACATGTAATAGGGCGTGCCCATGACCGCGCCCGTCTTGGTCATGCTGGCTTCTTCGCTGTTGAGCACGTTGAACTTCGAGACGCCGAAGTCGAGCACCTTCACGAAATCGGGCTGGCCGGCGAGCTCCTTCAACAGGAAGACGTTGTCCGGCTTCATGTCGCGGTGGACGATGCCCGCCTGGTGCGCGGCGCCGAGACCGACGAGGAGCTGCCGCAGGATGGGCAGGATCTGGCCGGGCAACATGCGACCGCAGCTCTGCATGCGCCCGCTCAGGGCCTCGCCGTCGAGGTACTCCATCACGAGGTAGCGGGAGCCATCGGGCAGCTCACCGAGATCGAGCACCTCCACGATGTGCGCGGAGCCGATGCGACCGGCAGCCTGCGCCTCGCGTTCGAACCGGTCGACCAGGTCCTTCCGCGCGGCGACCGCGGCGTGAAGCACCTTGATAGCCACGCGCCGGTGGATGCGGACGTTCTCGCCCTCGAACACGGCGCCCATGGCGCCTTGCCCGAGCAAGCGCACGATCCGGTACTTGCCATCGACGACCTGACCGACCGAGAGGCTCATGGGTGACCGTCCCTCCCCTGCTCAGAACGCACCGAACACCATCGCGCCCGTGCCGGTCGGGGCGACCGCCACCGGGAGCGTGAGGCGGCCCGTCTTCTCGACGGGCACCTCGGGCCTGGTCAAAAACAGGATGAGCGTCACGGCGCCGGCCGCTGCCGCCGTGCCGATCAACACGTCCGTCGTGATGTTGAGGGCCTGCCCCGTGCTCCGCAGGTCCTCTGCCTCTTGTGGGTTACTCCCGTTGTTCTTCTCGTCGAAGTCGCTCTTGTTCGCGAGCGCCAGACCGCCCGTCACGCCGGCGCCGATGGCGAGCGCGCCGGTGAGCCCCAGGGTCACCCAGACGTAGACCGGCACCGGTCGGTCCACCTCGGCCGTGTCGGGGGCGGGGCCGGGGCCGGGACCGGGGCCAGGGCCAGGGCCGGGACCGGGTTGCTCGGCCGGCTTCTCGAGCGTGACGGTCTTCTCGACCGTCTGCCCCGGGAGGAGCTCGACGGTGAGCGTCTGGTCGACGAAGCCCGGCGCCGAGACGGTGATCTCGTGGGTGCCCGCGCGCAGGCCGAGCTTGTTCGCGCCTTGCGCGAGCGGCCCGTACGGGTTTCGGATCGGCGAGCCCGACGCGCGTTGCCGCTTGTCGATCACCGTCGCGCCGGGCGGCGTGACCGTGATCGCGAGCGTGGCGAGCGTGCTCTTCATCGTCGCGAGATCGGTCTCGATCTGCTTGCGCTCGTCGTCGCCGATGCCCGTGCCCTTCTCGAGGTACTTGGAGTAGGCCTCGATCGCCTCGCCGTCGCGCTCGAGCTTCAGCGCACACAGGCCGAGGTTGCCGAGCATGTTCGGCGACGGCGAGATCGCGTATGCGGCCTTGAACGCGATGTACGCCTCCTCGTAACGAGCGCCGTCGGGGTCCTTGATGAGCGCGACGCCGGCCCTGAACTTCTCGCGGGCTTCGGGCGTGACCTCGACCTCTTGCGCGACCGCCGGCGAGGCGGTCGCGAGCAGCGTGGTCATGATGACGGCGCCCAGGCACGAAGCGAGAAGTCGAGGTCTCATCGGAGATTGCCGTCTCGATGGTACACCCGAACTCGGCAAACCTCCTACTGTCTCGCCCCGCTCATCGAATGCTCACGGAGGGTGGGCGACGGGCTTGATGGGAGAATGGGACGGCTCCGACGAGCGCCTCACGATCCGGGCCTTCAGCCTGTCCGCAAGCAGGTAGAAGGCCGGGACCACGAGCAGGCTGAGGACCGTGGAGAGCGCGAGGCCGCCGAGCACCGCCGCGGCCATCGGCCCGCGCGTCTCGGCCCCCGGGCCCAGCCCCAACACCGCGGGCACGGCGGCCATCATCGTCGCGAAGGTCGTCATCAGGATCGGTCGGAGACGTACCGGACCGGCACGTTGCATCGCCTCCGCGGCCCCGAGCCCGTCCTCTTCCCTCACCTGGTTCGCGTACTCCACGAGGACGATCGAGTTCTTCTTCACGATGCCCATGAGGAGCAAGAGGCCGATCATGCTGAAGATGTCGAGCGAAGCGCCCGCGATCGCGAGTCCGACCACGGCGCCGGCCAGCGCCATGGGCAAGATCGTCAGGACGGTGACCGGGTGGAGGAACGACGCGAACTGGCTCCTGCGCCGAGAGCGCGGGATCAGGCCCGGGTGCTTCTCCGTCGCGCCCTGGCGCCGCGCGAGCATCCCGTCGACCTCCTTCTGCGCAGCCTCCGCCTTCTCCAGCGCCGCCTTGGCGCTGTTGACGCCGAGCGCGTACCGCTCGGAGTCGATGATGACAAGCGTGTCACCTTTGGCCACGGTCTGCCCCTCGGCGAAGGCCACCTTGTCGACGACGCCGGCCACGCGCGCGGTGACCTGGACCCGCTCGAACGCCTCGATGGTCCCCGGTGCGGTCACGGCGTACTCGATGCGGTGTTGCTCGACCGCGTAGACGTCGACGGGGAACTTCGGAGCGCCGCCGCGGCCCCCGCGCCTGCCTCCGCCCGCCGAGGCGGACCCGCTCCCGCGCCCGCCCTTGCCCTCCCCGCCCCGGCACCCGACCGCCGCCGCCGCGGCGATCAACACGACGCCGCGCCTTCCGAGCCGCGTCACGGCGACTCCGCTCTTCCGAGCCCGCGTCGTCGAGCAGCGGGAGGCCGAGCGCGAAACGCAGGCCGAGCCAGCCGCGCACGACCTCGATCCGCGCGGTCTCCGCGTCGACCTCGGCCTGGAACTGCTCGGTGTTCGCGTTCACGAGCTCGAACGCGCGGGCGAGGCCGTTCTGGTAGAGGATCGAGGTCTCCTCCGTGTTGGCGCGCGCCGCGCGGACGGCCTCCTCGGCGATCCGGCTCGCGTCGCGGGCAACGCGGACGGTGACGAGCTGGGCCTGCACCTCGGCGTCGATCGAGCGCACGAGCAACCGCTCGCGCTGCTCGATCTGCTCGGCCTGCGCGGATCGCGAGCGCCTGTCGGCGTACCGACCCCCGTCGAAGATCGTCCACGAGAGCGACAGGGTGACGCTCTCCTCGTGCCAGGACGTGCCGGCCACCGGATCCGGAGCCATCCGGACCTGCCCCAACAGGTCCACCGAAGGGGCGAGCCTGAAGCGCGGCTCGTCGGCCGACTCGCGCGCCGCCTTCGCCTGCTCGCGGAGCGCGAGCACGTCGGGGCGTCGTTCGGCTGCGCCTCGTGAGCCGCGCGTGGCGGGCAGCGGCGCCGACTCCGCGCGCGCCAGCGTCGCCGTCGGCGCGGCGAGGGGCCCGTCGACGGCGTGCCCGACGAGCAGCCCGAGCCCGAGCCGGCGCTCCTCGAGCTCCGCCGTCCGCGCGACAACCTCCCGTCGAGCGCTCGTCAGGTCGAGCCGCGCTCGCGTCACGTCGTTGCTGGAGCTGAGCTCGGCCTCCGCGCGCGCCTCCGAGGTCGCGAAGTTCTCCCGCGCGCGGTCGAGCCGCCTCTTCGCTGCGTCGAGCACACGCTCGGCAGCGAGCACGTCGAAGAAGGCTTGGGCCGTGTCGAGCGCGAGCGTCCGTTCGGTGTCCTTCGCGCTGTGCGCGGCGGCCTTCCTTCGATGCTCCGCGCTCCAGAGGATCGGCAGCGTCGACGGGCGAAACAGCGGCTGCGCGAGGGTGACGTCGCCCTGGGCCGAGTAGTATCTGTCCTGACGGGCCTGCGCTCGCAGCGTCGCCGAGACGCCCGCGCTGAGAGTCGGGTAGAAGTCCGAACGCGCTCGCTCCACCTCCGCGTCCGCTTGCTCCTCGGCGAGGCGCGCGATCCGAGCCTGCTCGTGGCTCGACTGCGCCTCCTGGAGCGCGCGCGCCAGCTCGAGCGGCTGGGCCAGCGCGGGCCGAGCCGCGAAGCCGAATAACGGGAGCAGAAGCGACACGAGCACCACGCGTCCTCTCGGGGGACGCGCACGAAGGTTTCGCACGGACCCTAGACGTGTGGCGGCGCCGACTCCCTACCGAGAAATCGTCACGGAAGCGGCGGGAGGCTCCAGGGCACGAGCAAACCCGAGGGAGAACGCGGCCCGCTCTGCCTGAGCGCTCGCGCACACTCCTCGCGCTCGAGGCGGCGTGGGCCAAACGCCGAAGCGTTGACCGCGTCGGCGTCCATCAGGCGGGTGGGCGTATCGACGCCGAAGTCGTCGGGGTGGCCGGGTTGGTCGAGGAGCACGTGGCCGACCTCGTGCGCGAGCGTGAACGACGCGCGGTGCGCGCGGAACCCGGCGCGGTCCACGATGACCGTGTTCTTGATGGCCCCCGAGTCCGCGAAGATGAACGACTCGCCGATACGCGAGTCCCCGCCGAAGCTCGGGATGACGAAGACGTCGAGCGTGGAGGGGTCGCCGTCCTCGAACGCCTTGACGAGGGTCCGCTCCTCCAAGGTGCCCGCGACCGCGTCCGCGTCGCCGAAGTGCTGCAAGCCGTCCTCGAGCGCGACGCGGCCGATGCAGGCGTCGAGAGTCGGGTCGGAGGAGACCGCGCCGGAGAGCGGCGCTGTGATTGTCGCGAGCTTCTTGTCCTTGCGACGTACGAGCAGGTCGACCGACGCCCGGCCGCTCGCGGTGGAGAGGCCGTTGTCGCTCACGGTGACCCCGTAGCCCTTCGCGCCGAGCGCCGCCGCCACGACACGCGCGACGCCGCGGGGGGACTGCCCTCGCCGGGTCGGGACGGTCAGCTCGCGACCGTCGACCGAGAACGTGAGCGCGCCGCCCGACGCGGGCAGGCCTGCGCCGCAGCCGATGGCGAGCAGCCACGGCGGCGGCGGGTCCACGATCTCGATCGCGATCGAAGGGCGTGGGCCGAAGCCGATCCCGCAGGCGCCCCAGATCCCGTTGGCTCGACCGACCTCGCCCTGGACGAGGCGTGCCGCGTCGGCCTCGTCGCGACCGATGGCGGTCGGGCCCCCGACCGTCATGCGGAGCACGTGCACGCGCAGGTGAGCGCGGTGCCGCCCGTCCGGCGTGGTCACGCGCGCGGATGTCGAGACACCGGCCGCGGTCGCGACGATCGCGCCGCCGAGCTCGGCGAGGATGCTCCGCCGCGAGACGAGCGGGTGCAGCCGGTCGATGTCGTCGAAGACCACGCGGAGCGGCGCCGTCTGCCCGCAGGCGGAGCCCTTCGGAGCGCCCGCCGGGCACGGCGCGCTCTCGAGCGGCAAGTCGCGGAGCAGCTCGAGCGTCGACGTGGTCGCGTCGCCATCCGGCGCGGCGCGCGAGCTGATGGAGACCGAAGCGGGCAGATCGCCCGGAGGCGCGACCGCGAAGACGCGGACCGCGTCGCGGTCGTCTTCGCCGTTCGTGGGCGCGCTGCTGGCGAGCGCGACCTCCGTCCGCGTCGAGCCAGCCGCGTCCACGAAGGAGAGCGACACGTCGGCCGCCGAGATACCCGAGAGCGCCGTGACGAAGAGACCCGAGAGGAGCGCGAGCGCTTCTTTCGCCGGCTTCACTCGATCCAACCCCACTGCACGCGGCGGAAGTTGCTCTCCGTCACGATCTCGCTCGGCTGCCGCGCGCTCGGGGCGCTCGCGGCCGCGTGCACGAGCGCGGCCCAGGTCTGCGCGGAGAGATCGTCCGCGCCAGCGAGGGCCTCCGCGAGCGCGACCGCGCGCGCCCGCTCGCCGAGATCCCAGAGGGCCGCCGCCGCGATGCCGCGTAAGTCCGCCCGCGTGCCCGAGTCCGCGGCCTCGAGGATGTCGCGCAAGAAGGCGGACTGCTCGTAGTTCTTCGCGAGCACGAACGCCGCGCGGAGCGCGACCTCGTCGCCGAGAGGCTTCGTCCGCGCGAGCGCCTCGAGCATGGGGCGCGCGGCGTCGTGCTTCGCGTGGGCGAGGCGGAAGAGGAACGAAGTGTCGCGATCGGCGCTCGGTCGGTGCGAGAGCCGCGCGACGAGCTCGGACGTGGGACGCGTCCCGCCAGTGCCTCGCGAGGGCTCGAGCGCCCAGGCGACGAGCGCCCACGCGGCGCGTGAGCTGTCGGGCCCGGACTGCGTCCGGTCGACGGCTTCCTTGAGGGGGCGCGTGTCCGCGCCTCGGTGCGCGATCTCCGCCATGACGAGCCATCGGCCGAGGTGGCGCTCGGACCCGCGAAGGACGTGCAGCGCGTCCCCCATGGATGCACACGCCTTCTCGGACACCTTGCTCGGGTGGATCGCGAGCGGCAGGAGGAGGTCCACGCAGAGCGCGATGCGGTGGGCCTCCTTGATTCGAGGCGCGAGCGCCGCCAGCCGAGCGCCGGTGAGCTCGCCACGGCACGTGCGGGCCACCTCCGCGGCGAAGGCGATCTGCGTCTTGGTGCTCGCGGCGGCACGGGCGATGAGCGGGGTGAGCGCCGGGTCCTCGGAGAAACACGCCGCGGTGAGCGCCGGCAGGCCGCCTGCGTCCTCTGTCTTCAAGGCGGCGAGCAAGACCGAGTGGAGGCGCTTGTCCTGGTTCTCGGCCAGGGCCCGCATCGCGACCCCGTAGAGCTCGCGGTCGAAGGCCTCCTTCTTGACCAGGTCCTTGGCCACCTGCGCGAGGTGGCTGCGGACCGCGAGGCTGAACGGGGCGAGAACGCGCGCCGCCCCCGCTACACGCGGCTCGAGGGGCGACTTCTTGCGCAAGCCGGCGTCGATTTCTTCACCGAGCCGTCTTTCCGCAGCGACGAGAGCGCTCGTCCCCGTCCCCTTGTGCATGATCGCCGTGCGATTGAAGCTACCAAACCGAGCGCCCTTCTTCGCAACCTATTCTTCCGGAAGGCGCTTTTTTCTCACTTCGCGAGCGAGAGGCGGACCCGGAGCTCCTCGCCGTCGAGCGAGAACGACCGCTCCTCGGCGGACGCCGCGACCGCTTCTCCGCCGACCGAGACCCGCTCCGCGAGGGCCTCCGACGCAATCAGGTCGCGCGTGGCGCCCGCCACGCGTACAATCCGCGCGCTGCCGTCCACGTGGACGTGGATGCGATCGGTGAATGCGAGGCCGGCGTCCTTGCGGAGCTGCTGGACGCGAGCGAGCACCTCGCGGGCCAGGCCTTCGTCCCTGAGCTCGTCGGTCAGCTCGAGCTTGAGCACCACCACGCCGGCTCGGCCGCCGGCCGCGGCGAAGCCCTCCGCCGCCTCGACCGAGACCTCGACCTCCTCCGGCCCCAGCGTGATGCTCTCGCCTTCGACGTCGATCGTGGCCTGGCCGGTCGTCGCGAGCGCGGCGCGCAGCGCGCCGGCGTCCGCCTTGGCCAGCGACGCCTTGCAGGCCTGGACCTTCTTGCCGAGCTTGGGCCCGAGCGCCCGGAAATTCGGCTTGAGCGCGTAACGAACGAAGCCCGCCTCCTCCCCCGGGGCGAGGAGCCGCACGTTCTTCACGTTCAGCTCCTCGGCGATGAGCGGCAAGTGCGCGCGCAGGCCGGTCACGAGCTCCGCGTCGCCCACGACGACGTCCGCCTCCGCGAGCGGCTG
Source organism: Myxococcales bacterium (assembly GCA_016794345.1). Taxonomy (GTDB): domain Bacteria; phylum Myxococcota_A; class Polyangia; order Polyangiales; family Polyangiaceae; genus Xiheicaenibacterium; species Xiheicaenibacterium phototrophicum. The sequence continues at coordinate 227,293 of JAEUKE010000270.1, read as the reverse complement.
GCGCACACGGACCTTGCCCGCCGTGCGCACCTGCAAGCCGAGGCTCACCACCTCGCGGACGGCGCGCATCTCCCGGCTGAGCCGGGCGTCGATCGCAGACTCGTCCGCGACCGGGAACTTCGACAGGTGCACGCTCTCCGCCGACGAGGGGAACGGACCGCGCACCAGGTTCTGCCAGAGCTCCTCCGCGAAGTACGGCACGAACGGCGCCGAGAGCCCCGCGATGGCGACGAGCACCTCGTAGAGCGTGGCGTACGCGTCCGCCTTGTCCTGGCTGGCCCGCTGCGCCGAAGCTCCGTCGAGCGGGGTCGGGGCCCCGCTCGAATCAGCCGGGGGAAACGTGCCCGGCGCCCAGAAGCGAGCCCGGCTGCGGCGCACGTACCAGTTGGAGAGCGACTCCACGAGATCGACGAGGGCTCGGGCGGCGTCGTAGAGGAGGTAGCCCTCGAGCGCTGCGGTCACCTTCTGCGTCGCCGCGGCGAGCTCACCGAGCATCCACCGGTCGAGCTCGGCGCGCTCCATCGCCGGGCGGCCCTTGTCGCGCGACGGCTCGAAGCCGTCGATGTTCGCGTAGATGGTGAAGAAGCTGTAGACGTTCCGCAGCTTGACCAAGAACTCCTTCTGCTCGAGGCGAACGTTGGTGAGCGAGTGGCGCGTGTTCGACCACGACGGGCTCGACGCGTAGAAGAACCAGCGGAAAGCGTCCGCGCCGGGCGCGGGGGTCGTCGGGTCTTCGATCCAGACCTTCTGCGCGGCCGGGAGGCGCGGCACCTCGACCGGCATGACCTTCAGCGGATCGGGGCCTGGCGTGGCGCCGAGCTTCGCGAGATCCGCCGCGTGCATGGCGACGATACGCCGGGGCAGGCCCTTGCCGGGCTTGAGCTCGAGCGACACCTCCGCGCCGGCGCCGCAGACCTTCACCTTCGCGCTCTCGCCCGTGAGGTCGAGGCCTTCGTAGTCCTCGCGCGCGATGAAGGCCACGCCTTCGGTCTCGGCCAGCTTGGCGGCGCCGGCTGGGACGACCGCGAACTCCATCCGCACGCGCTCGAGGATGACCTCCGGCGGGGTGTAGTTGCCCTTCGACTTCGACTCCTTCTTCCCCTCCTTGTCGCCGACGTGCCCGAGCACGACACACGTCTTGTAGGGGTGCGGGAACGGCCGGTCGGGGAAGACGAGCGTCGAGATCATGAGCAGCGAGTAGAACCAGCCGCGGGTCTGGTCGATCGCCTCGCTGATGAAGTCGGCGGGGAAGCTCTTCTCGAAGACCTCCTTGGAGCCGGACGCGTGCGGGTAGCCCCACTGCGCGAACGGCATGCAGCCGGAGTCGAACCAGCAGTCGATCACCTCGGGCACACGGCGGTAGGTCCCCGGCTCGCCCGGGTTCTGCCAGGTGACCGCGTCGACCCAGGGCTTGTGCACCATGAGGTGCTCGCTCAGCTCGGGGTTCTTCTTCTTCGCCTCGACGAAGTGGTCGAACGCCCGCGGGTTCTTGGCGAGGATCTCCTCCACGCTCGCGGGCGCCTCCATGTTCCCCGTCTCGTCGTTGATCCAGACGTTGAGCGGCGTGCCCCAGTAGCGCTCACGGCTGAGGGCCCAGTCCACGTTGTTGCGGAGGAAGTCCCCGAAGCGACCCGACTGGATGTGCTCGGGCAGCCAGTTGACAGTGTTGTTATTTTCGATGGCGCGGTGGATCTCGCGCGTGGTGCGGATGTACCAGGCCGGTCGCGCGAACTGGATGAGCGGGTCCTTGTCGCTCCGCCAGCAGAACGGATACTCGTGGCGGTAGACCTCCGCGTGGATGAGCAGGCCGCGCTCCTTCAGCTCGGCCTGGATGTCCTTGTCGCAGTCCTTGACCCAGCGGCCCTGGTAGCGCGGCAGCACCTCGGTGAACGTGCCGTCGGCGGAGATCGCGCAGAGCAGCGGCAGGTCCGGGTGGGTGGTGAGGAGCTTGCGGTGGGCGTTGTTGTCGTCCTCACCGAAGGCCGGCGCGACGTGCACGATGCCGGACGCGTCCAGGAGCACGAAGTCGGCCGCGATGACCGAGAAGACCTCACGGTGCGCGGCGCCGGCCTCGGCGAAGACATCGAACGGCGGCACGTATTTCGTGCCGACCAGATCCTTGCCCTTCACCACCTTGACGACGCGGAGCTCGGCGCCGAGCTTCTTGCCGACCGCCTCGACGAGGCCCTTCGCCATGACCAGCGTGCGGTCCCCTGCCCCCTCGACGAACACGTAGTCGAGCTCGGGGTGGACGGCGGCGTACATGTTGGACGGCAAAGTCCACGGGGTCGTCGTCCAGACGAGGAGCGCCGTCTTCGGATCGCTCGCGAGCGGGAACGCCACGAAGACGCTCGGGTCGTCCACCGTCTTGTAGCCGAGGCCGACCTCGGCGCTCGAGAGCGCGGTGCCGCCCTGCGCCCACCACCAGACGACCTTGTGGCCCTGGTAGAGCAGGCCCTTCTTGAAGAGCTCCGAGAGGGCCCACCACACGCTCTCGACGTAGCTCCGGTGGTAGGTGACGTAGGCCGTCGGCAGATCGACCCAGAAGCCGATCTTGTCGGTGAGCTTCTCCCAGGCCTCGGTGTAACGGAACACGCTCTCGATGCACCGGTGCGTGAAGGGCTCGACCCCGTAGGCCTCGATGCCGGCCTTGCCGTGGATGCGGAGCTCCTTCTCGACCTCGACCTCGACCGGCAGGCCGTGGGTGTCCCAGCCCGCCTTGCGGGGCACGTCGAAGCCCTGCATGGTCTTGTAGCGCGGGAACGCGTCCTTCACGGCGCGGGTGAGGACGTGCCCGTTGTGGGGCATGCCGTTGGCCGTGGGCGGGCCCTCGTAGAAGACGTAGGTGCCCTTCGAGGGTCCGGTCGCCCGCGTCTCGGCCGAGAGGCTCTTCTCGAAGATCTTCTTTGCCTTCCAGAAGGCGAGGATGCGCGCCTCGTCGGACGGGAAATCGATTTCGGTGCGGACCTGGGAAAAGGCGCCTTTTTCGGGGTTGGGCACGGATTGCCTCGTAGCAAGTCGACGGACGAGCGTCGAGGCCGTCCTCGGACTTCGATCAGGGCGTCCAGCGCGCGAGGAACGCGCAGTGCTTCGAGCTCCAGCTCTCGACCGTGGTCGTCGCGCGCTTGGCGCCGGCGAGCACGAGCAGCGCTTCGAGGCGGCCGGCGATCGCGTGCCACATGGGCTCGGTGAAGCCCTCGACGCCGTCGATCCGGCCCTGGGCTCGCCCCGGCCGGATCTCCTCCCAGGTCACGTGGCCCTGGGAGTTGTATTGCCGGAACGCGCGGTCGAGCCGCCGCAGGAGCGTCTCGTAGTCCGCGACGCGCAGGAAGACCGAGTAGACCCCGCGGAAATCGATCCGCGCGGCCTCCGCGCCGACGCGGCGGTTGGCCGCGATGCTGCCGGCACCCAGGACCTCGCTCACGGCGTCGTGCAGCGCCGCGTTGACCCCGACGCCGTACTCCTTCGACGCGAGCACGCTGGGCTCGATCTCCGCGCGGACGGCCGGCGGGAGCGCGGCCTTCACCCGCGCGAGGGCGTTCGCGCCGTAAGCGGCCTCGATGCCCTCGAGCACGCTGCGCACCGCTGTGCCTTTGATCCGCACGGCGCCAGGCTACAGCACGAACCCGCTCCGGAGATCGCCCGACGTGAGGCCCTCAGAGGCGCGTCGCGGTGACGCGGTAAGCGACGCCAGCAAAGGCCGCCGGGAGCGTCGCGCGCCACGTCTGCTCGACCAGGCACGATCGCTTCGCCTCGGACTTGTCCTGATCCCGGACCGTCACGTTCACCTCGACGATCTCCGCGAGCGTCGACTCGACGGACACCTCCGCGCTCACCACGCCGCACGTCTTCTTGGCGCCAGCCAGCGCCTCGGCGAGCAGCGCCGCGTAGTCCGGCGGGCTGCCTGCGCCGCCGCCCATCGCCCCGACACCACTGAGGCCGATGCCGCCGCCTCTGCCGCCTCCGCCCTCGCCCACGCCCACGAGCTCGAGCCCCTCGGTCGAAGGGCGGACGCCGGGCTCGATGGCGAGGTAGCTCGTCACTGGCGAGACGGCGCGGCCGTGTTTGGCGAGCGCCATCATCTGCTTCTCGTCGAGCTCCCCGTAGAGGTCGCTGCCGAACACGAGCGCGGCGCGGAGCCTGCCGTACTCCGCGTCAGGCACGAGCGTCTTCTTGACGGGCTCCGACCAGAGCTCGGCTTCGAACGTGACCTTCGACATGCGCTCGCTCGAGACGAGGTGCCGCTCGAGCCCCTCCCCTTCGGCGAGCACGAGCTCGGTGATCTCCTCCTCGAGCCCCGGCGCGCGGACCGAGACCTTGTCGAGCTTGAGCGGGCGCGCGAGCTCCTCGAAGACCTCGCGCATCCGGGTCGACTCGTCCGCCTCGGGCGTCGCGCTCGCGCGCCAGAGCAGCCCGCCCGTCGCGCGCGGGACGGCGGCCCACGGATCGACGTCGTCACGGTCGAGCGCGGGGCTTCCGAGCGACGGCGCGACCACGTGCAGCGTGGCTCCCTTCGGGAGGGCCTTCTTCACCACCTCGGGCGTGAGCGCCTCCTTCGTCAGCAGGTCCGTGAAGAGGACGACCCGCCGCGCCGCCCCGTCCGGCGCTTGCGAGAGGAGCTCGCCCGCGCGCTTCAGCGCGAGCGAAACCTCGCTCCCGTTCTCGAACGGGAGCGAGGCCGCATCGATCGCCCCACGAGCCGACTCGATCGCGGTGAAGCCCTTCGTCAGCGGCTCGACCTGGCGCGAGAACGCGAGGACCGCGGCTCGTGACCGGTCGCCGGAGAAGTGGCCGAGGTACGCGCGCGCCGCGGAGAGCGAGGCGCTCCGCTCGTCTTCCGAGAGCGAGCGCGAGGCGTCGAGGAGCACGACCACGCGGGCGCTCTCGGGCACGACGGAGAGGCGCGGCGACACGTCGAGGTGGAAGCCGGCGAGCGTGCTCTCCTCGTCGATCGGGACCGAGGCGAGCCGACCGCCCACGGGCCCGAAGAAGGTGGCGGACTGCTCGAGCCGGTGCGGCTCGTCGAGCTCGAAGCGGGCCGGGAGCTTCTCACCGTCGAGCGTGCCGCGCCCCCCCGCGAGCGACACGGTCGCCTTGGGGACGATCTCCTCCGTCCCCAGGCTGGGGAGCTCGAGCACGAACTTCCCGCCCTCGTAGCGCGTCGGCATGACGAGCTTGTAAGCGACCTTCTTCTCCTGGGCCGGCATGCAAGGGAAGACCTGCAGGGCCAGGTGCCCTTGCGAGCGCCACGAGAGCAGCGCCGGGTCCTTGGGGTAGTAGCCGCCGATCCCCGTGAGCTCCTGGTACTTCGCGGCCGCCGCCTCGGCCTCCATCAGCTCGCCTTCGAACCAGATCGGCTTGCCGTCGGCGACGCCCTGCGTCCGCAGACCGATCGCGACCGCCTCGGGGGGCTGGAAGATGTGGAACGTGGCCTGGTCGGGTCGCTTTCCCCCGTTGTAGACCGTCCGCTCCACCTCGAGGATCGCGTGGTCTTGCCGGAGCGAGATCTCGACGACGTGAGCGCGCTCGACGAGATCGTCCGAGCGCGTCGCGGAGAACTCGTCCGCTCGGGCGAGCGAGGCAGGGAAGAGGAGGGCGAGCCCCGTCAGCAAGCTGGCGCAACGCATGGGCGGACGAGACAGCGGCGCGCGCGCGAGGTTCCTGCTCGATCGCGTGCGATGACCCCGATCGTGATGAGCTGGAAAATTACGTTCGGGGTGGCTCGCGCTCAGCCGGGCCGCGGCCTCGGGCGGAGCAAGGGCGTGAGGTCGGCGCGGATCGACGCCACCGCGCTCGCGCCTGCAGCGACGCAAGACGGCGCGGACTCGAGCGTGACGCCGCCCAGCGCAGCCAGCAGCAGCGAGGAGCCGCGCGCATCGAGCAGCGCCCGCGCGCGGGCGAGGGCCTCGATCCCGAGGGGCACCCCCTTCCCGGGGGTCGAAAAGATCGGCGACAGGATGGCGGCGCTCGCGCCGCGCTCGGCGGCCTCGGCGACCTCGTCCACCGTGTGGCAGGCGATCGAGATCCAGGCGCCCGGCCACGCGCGCGCCACCGACGGCAAGCTCGAGAAGCCGTCCCCGCCGAGGTGCACGCCGTCAGCGTCGATCTCGCGCGCGAGCTCTGCGTCCGCCGCGACGACGAGCGCCGCGCCCGCCTCCCGCGTGAGCCGTCGCAACACGAGCCCGAGTCGCCTCCGCTCGGCGCGCGGGAGATCCTTGTCGCGCAGGAGCAACAAGAGCTCACCCCCGGCGCCTCCCGCCGCGGCGACGCGCGTCGCGACGGTGGGACCGTCAAGCGTCGTTCGATCGGTGATCTGGATCACGCGGGGGGAGCTCACCCTCCCGATCTGGCGCACGGCCTTCGCCGCCACGCAAGCAGTGCGATGGCCGTCCCGGGATGAGACTGCGTCTGCCGCATGGCACGGTTTCTGCCCCTCTGCGCTCCTCATGGGGCTGGAGATCGACCGGGAGACCTTCACCCTCGAAGACCATCGCGTCTTCGTGGACAAGCTGCGCGCCGGCCTCGACGCGCTGGAGCAGGTGCTCCTGCGCCCCGGGTTCGGCGCCGGCCCCACGACGATCGGCGCGGAGGTGGAGCTCGACCTGGTCGACCGGAGCGCGCGCCCCGCCCCGGTGGCGGACGAGGTGCTCGCGGCGCTCGACTCGCCCTGCTTCACCACCGAGATCAACCGGTTCAACCTCGAATACAACGCCCCGCCGCTTCCGCTCCGCGGAAGGCCTTTCGCGGCGCTCCGGGCCCAGCTCGAAGGCGCGCTCGCGTCGGTGCGCGCGGCGGCCGCGTCGCTCGGTGTCGTGCCGGTGAGCGTGGGCATCCTCCCGACGCTCGAGGAGCACCACCTGCAGGGCTCGATGATGACCGACAAGCGGCGCTACCGCGCCATCTCGGCTGCGCTGCGGGCCGCGCAAGAAGGCCCGTTCAATCTCCGGATCCGCGGGCGGGAGCTCTTGGAGGTCATGGTGGAGGACGTCACGTCCGAGGGGGCGAACACCTCCCTCCAGGTGCACCTCCGCTGCAACCCGGAGGACTTCGCCCGCACCTACAACGCGGCGCAGGTCGTCACCGCGCCCGTCGTCGCCGCGTCGGCGAACTCACCGACGTTCCTCGGCCGCGTGCTCTGGGACGAGACGCGGATCGCGCTGTTCCGCCAGTCGGTCGACGATCGCCCCCAGGCCACGAGCGACGACTGGCGCCCAGCGCGTGTCTCATTCGGCCACGGGTGGGCGCGCCGGGGCATCCACGAGCTGTTCGCGGAGTCGGTCGCCATGCACGATCCGCTGCTGCCGGTCGTGAGCGACGAGGTTCCCCACGAGGTCCTCCGCGCGGGCGGGGTGCCGGCGCTGGCCGAGCTCCGGCTGCACCAGGGCACGGTCTGGCGATGGAACCGGGCCATCTACGACAGCGCCGACGGGGGGCACCTGCGGGTCGAGATGCGCGCGATGGCGTCGGGCCCTACCCCGATCGACATGGCCGCGAATGCCGCGCTGGCGCTCGGGAGCACGATCGCGATGCGGCGCGACGAGGAGAAGTGGATCGCCTGCTTCACGTTCGGCCAGGCCCGGCGCAACTTCTACGAGGCGGCCCGGGCGGGCCTCGACGCCGACCTGCTCTGGCCGAGCCGCACCGGCAGGCCCGAGCTCCGGCCCGCGCCAGTGGTCGTGCTCGAGCTCTGCGACCTCGCCGAGGCCGCGCTGATCGAGGAGGGCGTCGAGCCCTCCGACGCGTCCGCCGCGATCGAGGTGGTGCGGCGGCGCATCGAGCGGCGGCAAAACGGCGCGATCTGGCAGCGGCAGTCGCTCGACAACATCATGACGACTTCGTCATCTCGTAGCGACGCCATCGACCGGGTCGTTCGAGGGTACGTCGCGCGCGCGACCGAAGGCGCGCCCGTGCACGAGTGGCCCCTCGTCGACAGGTGAGCCCACACGTGGCCCCGCCCCGAGCCGCGCGGTAGACTCCCGGCTCGTGGCCCTCTCTCCGGCGAGCCTGCTCGACGAAGTCGCCGACCTTCTGCGCGGGGCGCGGAGCGTGCTCTTCGTGACCGGCGCGGGAGTGTCGGCAGACTCGGGGCTGCCCACATACCGCGGGATCGGCGGCCTCTACGAGGACCAGGACACCGAGGAGGGCATCCCGATCGAGGTCGCGCTGAGCGGCGCCATGTTCGCGCGACGCCCGGAGGTCTCGTGGCGGCACATCGCCGCCATCGAGCGTGCCTGCCGTGGCGCGAAGCCGAGCGCCGGCCACCTCGCGATGGCCGAGGTCGAGCGCCGGATCGAGCGCACCTGGGTGCTCACGCAGAACGTCGACGGCCTGCACCGAGACGCCGGGTCGAACAACGTCATCGAGATCCACGGCACAGTACGGCGCCTCTCGTGCACCACGTGCCCGTCCGAGCGGACCGTGACCGACTACGCGGGGCTCGGAATCCCGCCCCGTTGCAGCGCCTGCTCTTCGATCGAGCGGCCCGACGTCGTGCTCTTCGGCGAGATGCTCCCGGAGGCCGCGGTCGAGGTGTACGCGCGGGAGCTCGAGCGCGGCTTCGATCTGGTCTTCAGCGTCGGGACGACGAGCGTCTTTCCGTACATCGCGCAGCCGGTGATCGAGGCCCAGAGGCGCGGCCGCGCGGCGGTCGAGATCAACCCCGGGGAGTCGGAGGTGAGCGGCTTCGTGTCCCACCGCGTGCGGGAGCGCGCAGCGGACGTGCTCCCGGAGATCGTGAAGCGCGCGTTCGGCGCCGCTGGATCCTGACTCGTCAGGGTGCCGCGCTGGACGACGACGCGGCGGGCTTCTCCGCGTTGGCCGGGTCCGCGAGATCGCGAGGGTCGGGCGACGCGACGCCCATGGCCTCGAGCTCCTGGTGCGCCTCCACGGCGTGCCGGCTCCGCGGGTACTTCTGGATGAGGTACTGCAGCGTGCGGACGTGCGCGTCGCGATCGCCGGCCTTCTTGAACTCGTTTGCGAGATCGTGGAGCGCCTCGCCGGGCGTCTCCTCGCGGCGTTGCTCGGGGTTGGGATCGCTCGGACACTGAAAGGGTGCGAGCGACAGCGCGCCGAAGAGCAGCGCGGCGGCGAAGGGGCTCGCCGCGCTCACTCGATGAGCCCGGTCATCGGCGACGAGGCCGAGGCGTAGAGTCGCTTCTCGATGCGGCCCGCGCGGAAGGCGCGCCGGCCCGCGCTGACCGCGTCGCGCATGGCCTCGGCCATGAGGATCGGATCCTTCGCGCCGGCGATGGCGGTGTTCATGAGGATGCCGTCGCAGCCGAGCTCCATCGCGCGGGCGGCGTCGCTCGCCGTGCCGACGCCGGCATCGACGATGAGCGGGACCTTCGCGTGCTCGCGGATGATGGCGAGGTTGTACGGGTTGCGAATGCCCAGGCCCGAGCCGATCGGGGCGGCGAGGGGCATGACGGCGGCGCAGCCGACGTCCTCCAGCTTCTTGCAGACGATGGGATCGTCGATGCAATAAGGGAGCACGGTGAAGCCATCCTTCACGAGGACCTTGGCCGCCTCGAGCGTCGCCTCGTTGTCGGGGAAGAGCGTGCGCTGATCGCCGATGACCTCGAGCTTGACCAGCGGCGTACCGAGGAGCTCCCGGGCGAGCCGCGCCGTACGAAGCGCCTCGTCCGCCGTGTAGCAGCCGGCCGTGTTCGGCAGGACGGTGACCTTGGTCCGAGCGAGGACGTCGAACAACGTCCCCTCCCCGCGCGACTTCAGATCGACGCGCCGGAGCGCCACGGTGACGACCTCACACCCCGAGGCCAGGATGGCTCGCTCGGTCTCCTCGAGGTCCTTGTACTTTCCGGACCCCGTGAAGAGACGGGACCGAAACGTGAACGTCCCTATAGTCAGCGCGTCATCCATCCGTTGAGAGACTTAGTACAAGGGCACCCCGCGAGAAAGGGTGCTAGCTTTCGAGGACCTATGCGCGCTTGGTACCTTGGTTTGGCCGCGCTCGCCCTGAGCGCACCTTTTGCAGCCGATCTCGCGCTCCCCGATGCCCCTTGGGCCCACGAGGCCGAGGCGACGACGAGCGTCTCGCTCACCCTGGAGGAGCTCGTGGAGCTCTCGCGCAGCGTGGCCGTCATCGAGCCGGTCGAGCGCTCGTCGCGCTGGGAAGAGGTCGGAGACTCGAAGCGCATCGTGACCTACACGAAGCTCGTCGTGCACGACGTGGTCAGCGGCGAGAAGCTCGAGGAGGTCTGGGTCCGGACGCTGGGCGGCAAGGTCGGGAAGGTCGGCCAGCACGTCGCGGGCGAAGCGCAGTTCACCCTCGGCGAACGGGCCGTCGTGTTCCTGGCCAAGGCGGGCGACGTGAACGTGGTCGCCGGCATGGCGCAGGGCCACTACCCCCTCATCGAGAAAGACGGCGAGCTTCGGCTCAAGTCCAGCCCCGACATGGGCAACCTGGTGGACAAGCGCGGGCCGCGGGAGTCGGCTCGCACGAAGCTCATCGGCAAGAAGCTCTCCGAAGCGTCGCAGTCGATCAAAGACGCCGCGAAGGCGCTGAAGAAGTGAACCGCCTCGTCGCCCTCGCCGTCGTCGCGACGTCGTTGCTCGCCGCCGGCACGGCCTCCGCGTATTGCCGAACGGCGGTCTGCGGAGAAGAGGTGGGCAAGGTCTGCGACCCTCCGCAGCCGACCGACTGCGGGACGCCCATCTTCTGGTCCACCACGTGTGTCGGCTTCTCCGTCCAGCGCGACGCCTCGGCCGAGGTGAGCCTGGACGACGCGCGCGCGCTCACCGCGCAGGCGTTCGGGGCCTGGAGCCAGGCGGCCTGCGACGGGGGCACTCCGTCGGTCACCGCCGAAGACCTCGGCCCCGTCTCCTGCGACCAGCAAGAGTTCGATCCGGAGGCGCGGAACGCCAACCTGATCGTGTTCCGCGACGAGAGCTGGCCCTACGGCAGAGGCGCGCTCGCGCTCACCACCGTCACCTACTCGCTCGACAGCGGCGAGATCCGTGACGCGGACATCGAGCTGAACAGCGACAACGCCGCGTTCACGATCGGCGACTCGGGCGTCAACGTCGACCTCCTGAGCATCCTCACCCACGAGACCGGCCACTTCCTCGGCCTCGCCCACACCCCGGTGGCCGACGCGACGATGCAGACGGACTACCCGCCGAAGTCCACCACGCTCCGCACGCTCGAGGCCGACGACGTCGACGCCATCTGCGCGGTGTACCCGCCGGACCGCGTGGGCACCTGCGACTCGGAGCCGGTCAACGGCCTCGGTGACGAGTGCGGGGAGGCGGCCGACGGCAGCGGCGACAGCTGCGATTGCCGCACCGCCGGCGGCAGCGCGGGCTCGCCGGCCTGGCTGTGTGTTTTCGGTCTCGCGTTCGCCTACCGCCGCAGGCGCTCGCTCCTCACGAAGTGAGGGAGGCCGACGGAGCCGCGGTCACGCCCGCGCTGGCGAGGAGATCGCGGTCGTCGTCCTTGTCGGGGTTCGGCGTGGTGAGCAGCCTGTCCCCGTAGAAGATCGAGTTCGCGCCCGCGTACATGCAGAAGAGCTGCGCCTCACGGGACAGCTCCGTCCGGCCGGCGCTGAGCCGGACCATGGACCTGGGCATCATGAGGCGCGCCGTCGCGATCATCCGGACGAGCTCGAGCGGGTCGATCGGCGGGACAGCCTCGAGCGGCGTGCCTGCCACACGCACGAGCGCGTTGACGGGCACGCTCTCCGGGTGCGGGTCGAGCCGTGCGAGCTCCACCAGCATCTGGCAGCGATCGTCGATGCTCTCCCCCATGCCGATGATGCCGCCGGAGCACACGGTGATGCCGGCCTTGCGCACGTTGCGCAGGGTCGTGAGGCGCTCGTCGTAGGTGCGCGTCGAGATGATGGAGCGGTAGGCCTCGCGCGAGGTGTCGAGGTTGTGGTTGTAGGCGTCGAGGCCGGCCTCCTTCAAGCGCCGAGCCTGATCCTCCGTCAGCATGCCGAGCGTGCAGCAGGCCTCGAGGCCGAGCGACTTCACGCCCTTGACCATGGCGATCACGCGGTCGAACGCCGGGCCGTCTTTCACCTCGCGCCAGGCGGCGCCCATGCAGAAGCGCGTCGAGCCGGCTTCCTTGGCGCGCGCCGCGGCGCGGAGGACCTCCCCCTCGTCGAGCATGCGCTCGGCGCCGACGCTCGTCTCGTGGTGGCTCGACTGCGGGCAGTACGCGCAGTCCTCCGGGCAGCCGCCGGTCTTCACGCTGAGGAGCGTGCAGAGCTGGACCTCCGCGGCGCGGTGGTGCTCGAGGTGGACCGCGCGGGCCCTGTCGATGAGCTCGAAGAGCGGGGCGTCGTGGATGGCGCGTGCCTCGGCGAGCGTCCAGTCGTGGCGAACCATGTCGAGTTCTTAGCCCGGCCGCGCGCTCGGCGGCAACTGCCCTGAGCCGGCGCGCCCTTTTCGGCTCGCGTCCCCAAAAGAGAGCTGGTAGCCGTCGCTTACCGTGGTCCCGCGTGTCTTGTACGTCGACGATTCGCCCCTCGCACGTGCGGCCGCCAGGCGGCTCCTCGTCGCCCGCGGGTTCGAGGTCGTGGTCGCGGGCTCGGCGGCCGAGGCCCAGGCGATCGATCCGGCCCCGCTCCGCGGCGCGCTCCTGGATCTCGAGGTCGGCGACGACAGCGGGACCGCCATCGCGGAGGCCCTCCGGACGGCTCGCCCCGAGCTGCCTGTGGCCTTCCTCACGTCGGCGGAAGAGGCGAGCTTGCTCGAGCGCGCGCGCGGGCTCGGCCCGGTGTTCTCGAAGGCGAACGAGACCGATCGCGCGGTGGCCTGGCTGAGCGATCTGCCGTAACCTCGGCGCGTGCAGACCCCGTACGCGTCGGAGCAGTTCCTGCAACAGCTGCTCCAGAAAGCGCTGGCCGCAAACGCCAGCGACATCCACGTCAAGGTCGGCCAGCCTCCGGGCGCGCGCGTCCGGGGGGACATGGTCTACTTCCGCGTCGACAAGGTCCGACCGGAGGACACCGAAGCGCTCGCTCGGCTGCTGCTCGCCCACCGCGGCGTGGAGGACGTGTCCGACCTGCGCGAGTTCGACACGAGCTACTCCGCCGCCGGCATCGGGCGCTTCCGCGTCAACGTCTACAGGCAGCGCGGCTCGCTCGCGATCGTCATGCGCAGCATCCCGCTCAAGATCCCGAGCTTCGACGATCTCGGCATGCCGCCGGCGGTTCGCCAGCTGGCCGAGCTCGATCGCGGGCTCGTGCTCGTGGTGGGCGCGTCGGGCAACGGCAAGTCGACCACGCTGGCGTCGATGATCGGACACATCAACCAGACGCTGCCGAAGCACATCGTGACGATCGAGGATCCGATCGAGTTCCTCCACACCGACAGCCGGTCGGGCGTGAGCCAGCGCGAGGTGGGCATCGACACCGACACCTTCGCCCGCGCCCTGCGCGCGTCTCTCCGACAAGACCCCGACGTCATCCTCGTCGGCGAGGTGCGCGACGGAGAGACGCTGGAGATCACCATGCAGGCCGCCGAGACCGGGCACCTGGTCTTCACCACGATGCACACGCCCGACGTCTCGCGCACCGTGCACCGCATGCTCAGCCTGGCGAACAACCCCGGTGAGCTCCGCGAGCGGCTCGGAGACGCGCTGCAGGGCATCATCGCGCAGCGCCTCGTCCCGCGGCGCGACGGTCAAGGCCTCGTCCTGGTGCAGGAGATCCTTGTCGCGAGCGGCACCGCCCGCGAGGCCATCAAGCGGCCCGAGCAGAACCCACCGCTGAAGGACGTGATGGAGAAGGGCGTCGTGCCCTACGGCATGCAGACGTTCGACATGCACCTCAAGCAGCTCGCCGCCGCGGGCATCGTCAGCAAGGACCTGGTGAAGCGCGACGGCGCGTTCTAGCGCTGCGCCGGCTGCTCCTTCGGGATCTGGCTCAGCACCTCCGCGTGCTCGGGGAACCGCCCCGCGGTGGCCTTGGAGAACACGAGCTTGCCGTCCACCTCGACGTCGAACTGCCCCACCTTGCCGGGCACGGTGTCCACGTCCCGGCCAGTGGCCTGTTTGATCGCAGCCGCGAGACCCGCGGCCTTCGGCCTATAGTTTCACTGCAGGCAATACCGGATGACGATCATGCTCGGAACATACCTCCGCGGACGCGAGCGCGCATCCAACAGGTCGGGTCGGGCCGTCGCCGTGGCGTGGTGGCTCGCCCTCGTGGGCTGCTCGTCCGAGCCGATCGCGACGCGAGCCTCGCCGCCTCCGAGCACGACGGCAGCCGTGTCCGCGTCGGCGAGCAGGGTCTACGGCGCGACCTGGGATCGCGCGGCGACGAGCGGGGACGAGGCCGATCTCGCGCGCCTGGCCCTCGCGGAGGGTGCGACGGGTCTGCTCGATGCGCTCGACGATCCGGCGCACCGCGCGGTCGCGCTCGCCGCGCTCGCGCACGCCCCCGATCGCGATCTCGCGATAGGCCCGCTCGCGCTCCGCCTCGCGCGGGGCGAGGCGGACGCGCCCGCCGTGGCGGACGCGCTCCTCGGCGTGCTCGCGGTGCCCGGGCTCGACCGCGAGCGCCTCGATCCCACGGGCGAGCACGACGCCGCGCGCGCGCTCCTCTCGCTGGCGCGCGACACGAGCCGTCCCGCAGCGCTCCGGAGCAAGGCCGTCTCCGCGCTCGGACGGCTGGCGGAGCGCGGCGTCGTGCGGCCGCAAGACATCCCCTCGCCGCCTCCCGAGTGACGTTGCCCCTCGGCGCCCGAGGCCGCTACGGTAGTCGGCGATGTCGAAGCGCTCGAGCAAGCCCCGTTCGCGAGCCCTGGCCGCGCCCATCGTCATGACCGTGCTCGCACCGGCCTGCTCCGAGCGCGTGTACCGGAATCCCGGCCCACCCGAGCGCGTGCCCGTGACGGCCGAGCCGACGAGCACCGCCACTGCGGCGGAGACTGCCGCGCCGAGCGCGGCTCCCTCGAGCTCCGCGCCGATCGCGACCGACCTGGACAGCCTGCGCGACGCTCCACCCGGTTGGGACCTCGAGAGGAACGCGGACGGCTCTTGCACCGCGATCCCGAAGCCGATGCAGTGCCCGCCAACCGCGACCTGCAACCCCGCGCCGCCCTTCCGGGTGAAGTGCCCCCCTTCGATGCCGGAGGTTTCGCCGCCCGCGACCGCGACACCGGCGACCGCGCTCCCCCCGGCGCCCTCGGACAAGGCCGGCTCGTTGCAGAAGAAGCCTGACGGCACGTGTTGGTTCCGGGCGACCCCAGCGTGCAAGCCGACGCAGAAGTGCAACCCCGGGCCGCCGTTCCAGGTCCAGTGCCCCGATGTCGACCCGGCCAAGCCCGCGAAGTAGCCGGGCGGCAAAGCGACCGAGCCCACGTCGCGCGCGCCGGCCGGCGAGCGCGCAGGTCGTCTTCGAGTGGCTCGGGCGCATCGAAGCGGAGTATCGCTCCGCCGCGATCACGCAGGAGACGACGCTCTGGCTCATCCAGCTCGGCGCGTCGCCCGACCTCGTCCGCGCGGGCCTGCGCATCGTCGACGACGAGCTCGTGCACGCGGAGATGTCTCGCAAGGTCTGGGAGGCGGCGGGCGCGACCGGGGTTCCGAAGCTCGACCGCGAGAGCCTCGGGCTCGGCCGCGAGCACGCGGATCTCGAGCTCGACGTCGCGACGGCCATCGTGAAGGTCTTCTGCTTGAACGAGACAGTGGCCGTCCCGCTCTTCGCGAACCTGCGAAAGGGCGCGACCGTCCCCGTCGCGCGACGCGCGCTGGATCGCATCTTGAAGGACGAAGTGCGCCACCGTGACTTCGGGTGGATCGCGCTCGAGTGGCTCCTCGCCACGCCCGCACGCGACGCCGTTCGCGACCTGACACACGCGATGCTCCCCGCGTGGCTCGCCGAGCTCGAGCGAAGCTACGGCGACGAGCTCGTCGGTGGGACCGAGTCCGTGACGGACGACGAGCGCGCGTGGGGCCTGGCGCCGGCGCGCGAGTTCGCGGCCATCCTTCACAGGACGATCGAGCGCGACTACACGCGGCGCTTCGCGAAGCTGGGCATCGAGCTCGGGCGCGGGACGCAGTAGAGCCTACCGGGCAGCGCCCGATGCGCGGCGGAAGAGACCGCGCTCCGCGCCGATCCAGACGTCCCCCGCGGAGCGCCCGAACACGGTGAGCGCGCGCGACGGCGCGCCCTCGACGCGTCGCCACGACGCGCCGTCGAAGAGCGCAGCGCCGCCGTCACCGACGACCCACACGTCCTTGGCGCTCGAGGCCCAGACGCTCCGCGGTCCGTCGATGGCCGACGGGGCGCGGGACCAGCGCGCGCCGTCGAAGTGGTGGATCGCGTCTGCGCCGCGCTCCACCACCCAGACGTCGTTCTCCGTGACGGCCCAGAGCCCGTCCGCGCGCTCGAACGTGGGCGTCGCCTTCAGCGGAACGAAGCCACCGTTTGTGATCTTCCACACCTCGCGACCGCCGAACCCCCACGGCTCCGCGCCACACAGCTCCACCCGCGGCGGGTCCGCGAGGGCCGGCGGCTCGAAGAGCGTCCAGCCCGAGCGGCGCTTGAGGATGCAGCCGCCGCCCAGCTTGCAGACGACCTCCGGGTCCGCGTGGCCGAGCACACCGTAGAGCGGCGCGCGCGGCTTCGAGGCGAGGTTCGCGATCTCCTCGTCGCCTCGCTTCCACGCGCCGTTCTTGAAGCGCAAGTAGACGTACTCGCCGCCCGCGCTCCCCATGATCCGGGGCCGGTCGTCGCGGCCGAAGAAGACCCGCGACGCCGAGGTGTCGGCCGGCAGCGCAGGCATCTTCTCCCAGCCCGCGCCCTCTTCGATCCACGCAACACCTCCGGCCAGCGCCGCCATGCGCTTCTCGCCGAACGCGATGGAGTGGACCGGCACGTCGGCGATGGCGGCCTCGAAGGGGACCGTGATCGACGGCGCGGCCGGCGCCGCGGTCGCGCTCGCCGCCGGAGCCGCCGGCGTCGACGGCGAGACGCTCGCCGTCGGGCTCTCGGCGGGTGCCGGCGCTTCGCGGCTGGAGGGGGGCGCGCTCACCGCTGGGGCGCACGCACCGAGAGCCACGAGGGTCGAGGTGAGAGCAGGCTTGAGCGCCCTCGAGAACAGGAGTACCCGGCGTCGCATGCGGACCTGGGCCCTCGTTAGCATGCTCCTCGCTTCGGCACTCGCCGGGACCGCACCGATCACCGGCTGCGGCGAAGAGACGCAGGCGGAGACCGATCCCGAGCCGGAGCCCGAGCCGGAGCCCGAGCCCCAGCCGGAGCCCGCCGCGCCTCGCTTGGGGCTCAATGACGTCTCGGTCCTCGTCCCCCTCCCCGCCTCGAAGGACGCCCCCGGCCACCTGGTCGCGACGAGCCAGGGCGCCAAGGGCGTGCTCCTCCCCCAGGACGTCTACGACGCGATCCCCACCTTCCCGGTCACGCCGTCGCAGGGCCTCGACTACGACCGGATGCGCACCGTCGCCATCCGCTTCGACGGCTGCTTCCCCAAGCCGACCGGGTGTGAGGCGCAGATCCGACTCGTCATGCAGCCCGTCGCCAACGACGCGTCCATGAAGGACTCGGCCCTCCACCTCTTCTACCGGCTGGAAGAGGCCGAGCTCGTGGAGCTGGTGAGCGAGCTCCGGCGCCTGCGCTCGCTCGCGCCCGAGGTCGCGGACGCGCCGCTCGACGTGCACGCCGCGCTCGTCGCGCAAGGGCTCGACGGCGCGTACGGCGCCGCCCTGAAGGAGGTCGTCCTCCGCTTCGCCGGCGAGCAGAACCTGTCGCGCATGACCTTCTTCTTGCGGGCGCCGCCGGTGAACGAGGTCTGGTTCTTCGGCGGCTTCGAGCGAGAGGGCGGCGAGCTCACGATGCTCGACATCGCCGGGCTCGGGCAGTCGAACCAGCAGGTGATCCGCACCGAGGTCGAGGGCGGCTGGGAGTACACGGTCAACCCGATCAGCTCCGTCCCGTCGGACGAGCGCGTTCTCTTGAGCAACACCCGGATGGATCAGGCCACGGCCGAGCAGCGCGCCGGGTCCTTCGCCAAGCACCTCCGCGTGCAGAGCCCGCTCCACTTCTCTCCCGACGATCTCTCGTGCGCCGGCTGCCACGTGGGGACGTTTGTCCTCGAGCAAGCGAGGGCGAACTACGGCCTCGACCCGGCTGCGTTCCCGGCGGACGTGTTCACCTCCACCCACGATCTCACCCTCCAGGGGAAGGCGCGCGCCACCGTCTCGTCGCTGCGCGCCTTCGGCTGGTTCAAGGCCGAGCCCATGATCGCCGAGCGCGTGGTCAACGAGAGCGCCGCGGTCGTGGACGATCTCGAATCGCGTTTCCCTGCGGAGTGAGGCGGCGCTACTCGACCGCCACGAGCCAGAGCTGCGCGCCCTGGGCCGGCGTCGCTTCCCACGTGACGTCGTGGGTCCCCGGCTCCGCGACGTCCTTCGCGGCGACGAAACATTGTACGAGCGAGCCCGGCTCGCCGATCGAGTCGAGGACGACGAAGCCGTTGTTGGGCGTCGCGATCTTCTCCCCGTCGACGCCTGCGTCACCCCACCAGAACGCCACCAGCGTGGAAGGCCTGGTCGTGGTCACCGGCGCGCTGGTGAGCGGGCTCCCCGCCAGACGCTCGACCCACTGCACGTCCGCGACGCGTGTGGCCCCGGCAACCTCGACGACCGCGAGCGTGATCTCGTCGTGTGACGCCGTGGGGCTCGAGACCACGTGGCCCGGTCCCCCCAGCACATCCTCGAAGGCGTGAACGGCCGTGCCCGACGTGGGCCAGAGCGTGTACGCGTGAGGGCTACCCAGGAGCGCGGAGGAGTTTCCGAACGAGTCCGTTGGCAAGGCCACGGTGCTCAGGTCGCCGCGTCCGGTGCTCACGACGAGGGTGCTTCCGGCCGCGCGCGTGTCGAGCGGCGGCGAGTCGATCGACGCGGCGCCCGTCTCCCCGTAGCGGTAGAAGCTCAGCCCGTGCGCGGCCACGTGTGGCCCGGCGCCGATCCCTGTCGAGGCGCCGGTGGTCGCCGCGGGCCCCGGCCCCGCGGTCGAGGCCGCGTCGGCCTGGCCCGCGCCCGCGCCGGTCTCGCTCTCTCCGCCGGAGCCTTCTGCGTCCTCGTCACATGCGCCGAGGAGGATCGCCCCCGCGATCAGCGCCGAGAAGAAGGCACGTTCGCGCGCCACACCAAGCCACATCCTGCCTTTCGTACCATGGTCGGGCCCGACGGGGGTCGCTCAACCTTCGAGCACACGCTCAAAGCAGCCGCCCGACCAGCGCGTTCGCGACGAGCGGCACGGCGAGGTGGAGCGCAGCGACGAGGAAGGCGGCGCCCAGATCGCGCCGCTCCGAGTCGAGCTCCGACACGACCTCCGCCTTCTTCCCTCGCGCCACGATCCCGACCGGCGCGACGCCGGTCACGCGATACCCCTCCCGTCGATCCAGCTCTTCGACGACGAGCGGCCCCAGGGCGCCCGCGTCCGCGGTCTCGGCGATGCTCCGCGCGAGCGCTCGCTCTCCTTCGACGTTGACCCAGCCCCCGTCGAGGAGCTCCGCGTCCCGCCCGGCCTGCACCGCCGCGATCCGCTTCGCGGCCCCGCGGAGCCTCCAAGCGCCGTAGAGCGCGACGGCGATCGCGAGCGCACCGAGGAAGACCGCGTCGGGATCCGGCGCCAAGAGCCCGCGGACCGATCTCGCGCGGACAACACCCGCGGGCGCACGATCACCACGCGTGACCGCCGCGACGATCCGCTCAGTCGGCGCGGAGCCGTTCGTCTCCGCGGCAGCGACCGCCCACAGCTCGGAGCGCGCGTCGCGGAGGAGCGTGAGGGCCTGGCCCGGCGCGACGGAGACGCCGTCCAGGCGCAGGCCGAGCCCGTCGCGCAGGTCGACGCGCAGGCGGCACTTCCGCTCCGAGTGACAGGTCCGAACGAGCCGCGCGCCCTCGTCCTCCAGGATCGCCTCGTCGCAGGTCTGGTCGAGCCTGTCGAGGCGCGTGCCCCGGCCGGGGAGCAGGCAGCGGTCGGGCACCGGCCGCCGCGGGATCTCCGCGTGCGCCACGAGCACGCCGCGCAGGTCGTCGGGGGCTGGCCGTCCACCGAGCCGTTCGAACGAGAGGAGCGAGGCGACGCCGAGCCCGACGGCCAACACCAAGAGCCCCCACGACAGCGGGTTGGGTCCGTGTGATCGACGACGAAACGCGCCGGTGAGCGCCGGCCCCAAGGCGCCGGCCGCGAGCGCACCGACGAACGCGACACCTCCGGCCCGATCGAGCTTCGACGTTTCGGCGCCGAGCCCGCCTCCGAGGAGGACGACGTCGGCCGCGCCGAACGCGCCGAGCAACGCGAGCGGCAGGAGCAGGGCGAAGCCGACCGCGAAGCCGCGGCCGGCGCCGGGTCCGACGACGCGACGCGCGCCCACACAGATCACGAGCGCGCCAAGGCCCAAGGCCAGGTGAGCGCCGCGCGTGCCGGCGGCCGCGGCGTGGGCGCCCAGGCCCGCGGCGACCGCGGCGACCACGGCCCACACGAACGTCGAGGTGCGCGGCACCATCGCCCGAGCGTAGCGCGGAACCTCCGGCGTGCCCGCTCCGGCCTTGCCGCCGAGCAGCGGCCGGCCGAAGAGACGGTCATGGATCAGCTCGACGCGTTCAAGGAGAGCCAGAAGCAGGCGTGGTCGGGCTTCGCGCCCATCGAGCAGTTCACGGCCACCACCGCGCCGGATCTCGTGCGCTTCGCCAAGGTTCGACCGGGCGCCGCCGTGCTCGACGTCGGCTGCGGGACGGGTGTCGTCGCGCTGACCGCGGCGCGGCTCGGCGCCAAGGTCACGGGCGTCGACCTGACACCCGAGCTGGTCGCGCGCGCAAAAGAGAACGCCGCGCTCATGCTGCTCGACGTGGACTTTCGCGAGGGCGACGTCGAGGCGCTGCCCGTACCGGACGCGAGCTTCGATTTCGTCGTGAGCCAGTTCGGCCACATGTTCGCGCCGCGACCGACCGTGGCGGTGAGCGAGATGCTCCGCGCCCTCAAGCCGGGCGGGACGATCGCGTTCTCGACCTGGCCGCCGGATCTGTTCATCGGAAGGTGGTTCCAGCTGCTCGCCAGCTACGCGCCGCCCCCGCCTTCCGGCGTCGCTGCCCCGCCGGAGTGGGGCGATCCGAAGATCGTGCGCGAGCGCCTCGGGCAACACGTGAAGGACCTCACGTTCACCCATCGCCTCATGCGCTTCCCGATGCTGAGCGTGCAGCACTACCGCCGCTTCATGGAGACGAACTTCGGACCGGCCAAGAAGCTCCTCGCGACGCTGGACGCCACCGCACCCGACAAGGCCCGCGCGCTCCGCGCGGAAGCCGAAGAGCTCGCGTCGCACTACTTCGAGGACAACGTCCTGCGGCAGGACTACCTCCTCGCGCGCGCGACGAAGATGTAGGGCGTCAGCCGCCGATCTCGACGACGCCCCCGGACGGCTGCGCGACGAGACGCGCGCGGCCGCCGAAGACGAGCGGATCGTTGCGACGGCCGTGGCCGGCGGGCAGCCCCGCCACGACGGGCACGCCGAGCGGCGCGAGCAGCTGACGTAGGACCTCGTGGGCGGTCGCGCCGTCCGGGCCGGGGCCGCAGTCGGTGAAGTCACCGAGGACGAAGGCCCGAGCGCCGCGCAGGTGCCCGCCGACTAACAGTGTCGTCAGCATACGATCGAGGCGGTACGGCTTCTCGGTCACGTCCTCCAGGAAGACGACGGCCCCCTGCGGCACCTCGAGCCGCCCCGCGGCGGCGCACGCCTGCAAGATGGCGAGGTTGCCGCCGAAGAGGGGCCCCTCCGCCTCGCCCGGGACCCAGACCTCGAGGCCCTCGTATCGTCGGGAGCGCAGCGGGTCCTCGAGCGCGTCGATCATGGATGCGCGAGCCGCGCGGTCACACCACCCGAGCGCGGTGACGTTCGAGGCGTGGATCGAGGCCACGCCGACGCTCGCCGCCTCGACGTGCAGCGCCGTGATATCGGAGAAGCCGACGATCCACTTGGGCCGTGCGCGGAGCTTCTGCCAATCGAGCTCGTGTACGAAGCGGTTTGCGCCGTATCCTCCGCGCGCCGCGATGATGGCAGCAATGTCATCGTCCTCGAGGGCGCGCGCGAGCTCGGACCGGCGCCGCTCGTCGTCGCCGGCCAGGTAGGCGCTGCGCGCAAACAGGCCTCGGTCGAACACCAGACGATAACGCTCACGCAGGAACGCGAGCCCTCTCCACACGACGACGGGCGGAAAGGGCCCCGACGGCGCCACGATCGCCACTCGGTCACCGGGGCGAACGGGGCGCGGAACGACGGCGCTCACGGCCTATTGGTCTTCTTCGATGAGCTCGGCGTCGTCGACGTCTTCGATGTCGTCGTCGGCCGGCGGCGGCTTGGACTTCGGCAACGGAGGCTTGGAGCCGGGGACCGGCGGCGGCCTCGAGCCCCCCGATGACGGGAGCGACGAGGCCGAAGGCAGCGGCGGCCGCGCCGACGAGGCGGGCTGGTTGGGCTGTTGGGTGTAGGCCTGCTGTTGCGGGTCCCAGGCTTGTTGTCCCCAAGCCTGCTGCTGCTCGGGGTAGCCCTGCTGGGCCGCCCAGGCGGCCTGCTGATGCGCCTGCCAGGCCGCGTTCTGCTGCTCCCAGGCTTGCTGCTGGGCCGCCTGCTGCGCGTCCCACCCGACCTGAGGATATTGCCCCTGCTGCTGCGCCCAGCCGGGCTGAGCAGCGGCGTCGGGCTGCGCGGCGCCCGCGTGTTGCTGGGCCCACGCGTGGGCGTGTGCTTGCTGGGCCCAGGCCGCCGCCGCAGCGTCCTGATGCTGCGGCTGCTGGGGCTGCTGCTGCCAGCCCTCGGCGGGGTAGCCGGACTGCGGGTAGGCGCCGTATTCGCCCTGAGCGGGCGGTTGGTGCCCCGCGTATTGGCCTTCCGCGGGATACGGCTGCCCCGGGTAACCCTCCTGCCCCGCGTGGGCCTGACCCTGACCCGGGTAAGCCTGGCCCGGGTAGGCCTGCCCCGGGTAGGCCTGGCCGGCGTAGCCGGCGGCCTCCGGCTGCTCTGCTTGTTGCTGCCAGCCCGCAAGCTGGGAGCCTTCCTGCGGGTAGCCCTGCCCCTGCGCCGCCCACGCGGCGGCCGGATCGTTCCAGGCCGGTTGACCCGCGCCAGCCTGCTGGGCGGCCCAATGCGCCGGATCGACAGGCGCCGGATCGACAGGCGCGGGATGCTCCGGAGACGAGGCCTGCCACCCCTCCGCCGCCGACTCGCCATGCGCCGGCCCGGCGCCGAGGAAGTCGTCGGCGACGCGGGGTCCCGGCGGAATCGTGGGCGGGCGCGTCGAGATGGCGGCGTGCAGCTCGCCGCTCTCGCTCATGAGCATGCCCGGCGCAGACGGCGCCGCCTCCGGCACGCTCGAGGACGCGAGCGGCGACGCGAGCGGCTCGCCGGAGAGCGCGTCGAGGGGCACCACGGGCGTCGGCTGCGCGAGGAGATCGGTGTAGCCGGCCGGACGCGGGGGGAGCTCCGCGAGCGCGGCCTCCGCCTCGTCCGAGTCGGCCGTCTCTTCGGGCAAGCCCTTGAACACGTCGCTCTCGCCCGTCGACAGGGCCTGGCGCAGCGCCGCCGACGTGGCGACGGCGTCGAGCCGGGTCGGCGCGGCCTCGGGCGCGAGGCGCGAGGGCGTCGACGCATCGAGCAGCGACGGCGGAGGCGCGGCCGGTCGGGTGAGCGGCGCAGGAGGCACCGCCGCGGGGACCGCAGCCACGACCGGTGTCGGGTTGTGGTTCAGCTTGCCCGCCTTGGCGCGCTCGAGGCCTGCGGTCGCCTCGGGGTCGTTCGCCTTCATCCTGAGGACGCGCCGCCAAGCGTCGGCAGCCTCGCGGGCGTCGCCCAGCTCCTCCTCCCAGAGACGCGCGACACGACGGGCGAGCTCCGCCCGCTGGTTCGGGTCGCGGCCGCGGAGGATCTGGTCCTCGAAGAGCTGGATGCGCCCGCGGTGGTCACCGAGCTGCTCGAGCAAGCTCGAGAGCTCGTTCATGACGTCACCGTCAGCGGGCGAGAGATCGTGCAGCTTCTTGAGATCGGTGGCCGCGCCCTGGCGATCGCCGAGCTGGTCACGGCGGAGGCGCGCGCGTCGCGAGAGCAGCTTGCGGACGAGCGGACCGTCGAAGACCTCTTCCAGGGCGCGCGCGAGCGTCGCCTCGACGCGGCGCAGATCGCCGACCTGCGCGCCGAGCTCGTCGAGCGCGCCGAGCGTCGCGTCGTCCACGTAGGTGACGAGGGCGTCGCCCACCCACTCGAACGCCTTGTCGACGTCGCCCAGGTCTCGGTTCGCGATGGTGGCGGCGCGGCGCAGCAGCGCTGCGCGCGTGCGTCCGCCGTCGCGCGAGCCCTGACCGCCGGCCGCGAGCGCCTCGGCCAAGATGCGACGGAGACACCCGGGGCTCTTCGGCCCGACGCCGGTCTGCGCGTCGCCGTCGCGCGCGGCCTGCTCGAGCTTCTCGAGCGTCTCTTCCTGGACGCCACCGCCGAGCGCGAGCTCGAAGAAGCTCTTCGCGCGATCGTGCGCACCCTTCTGCGCGGCCACCTGCGTGGCGCGAGCGAGGGCCGTCAGCCTGTCGTTCGGCGACTTGCAGCGGCCGACCTGTCGCTCGTAGAGATCGACGACGTGACCGGGCGCCTGCGTCAGCGCGGCGAGGCGGCCGAGCAGCGGCTCCACCTCGGCGATGGGCACGCCGGCCAGCGCGCTCTCGCCGTGCTGGATCGCGTCGAGCGCGTCCGAGCCCGCCTCGACCATGACCTCCGCCTGGCGCACGAGCTCCGCCGCGCGCGCCGCGCCCGAGAGCTCCTTCGCGAGGATCTCGTGGGCCATGCCGAGCGCGTCGAGGTCCTTGCTTCGCTTGGCGATCTCCTCGAGCTTCTCGCCGATCGCGCGGTCCGCGACCTTGGCGCGGGCGAGCTCGAGCGCGGCCTTCGCCGCGTCCTTGTCGCGCCCGATCTCCATGAAGCGCTCGAACGCGGTGCGGAGCGCCTCGTGTCGCTTCGCCGGCGGTGCGCCCTCCGTCCACTGCAGGGACTTGGTGGCGACGACGCCCTTCCAGCCCAGGCGGTCGCCGAGCTCGATGTAGGCGTCGCGGCAGGGCTGATCGCCTTGGTCGGCGAGCGACTCGAGCACGCCGAGCGCCTCGTCGCCCTTTCCGAGCTTGTGCTCGTAGAGGTCCGCGAGCCGTCGCGTCATCGCGCTGGCCTCTTTTTCGTCCCCTTCGTACTCGAGGAGGGTGGCGAGGAGCTTCGCCACGCGGTCCCACTGCTCCTCGCGCTCGCAGAGCTTGAGGAGGCGCTCGGTCGCGTCGAGGTCGCCGCTGTCCGCCTCGAGCACGATGTCGAGGGCGCGGATGGCGGCCTTGGGGTCGTCGAGCGGGCCTTCGTAGAGCTGCGCGAGGCGCTGCGCGATCTCCACCCGCTCGTCGCCCTCCGCGAGCAAGACCTCGCGCTCGAGGGCCTTCGCGGCGATCGGCTCCTCGCCGATCTTCTCGGCCAGATCGGCGATCGCGTGCAGCGCGACGCGGCTCTTCGGATCGAGCTCGTTCGTGATCGCTTCGTAGCGCTCGATCGCCGTCCGCGGATCGTCGAGCTGGTCGGCGTAGAGGCTCGCCTCGCGCAGCGAGAGCTCGAGCTTCTGCGCCTTGTCGGACACGAGCGAGATGAGGCGCTTGAGCAGGTCGGCGTGCTCCTGGTGGTCGCCGCGCTGCATGGCGTCCTCGATCAGGAGCTCGAGCGCCTTCGCGTCTTCTCCGTCGTTGAGGACCAGGAGCAACGTCTCACGCGCGGCCTCCGAGTCGCCGATCTCGCGCTGCACCGCGGCGGCGGCGAAGCGCACGCTGGACCGCTTGCCCTTGTCGGGGATGGCCGCCGCGCGCTCGACGAGGAACGACGAGAGATCCGCGAAGCGCTCCGCCGCGCGGAGCAGGTCCTCGAGGCGGCTCGCGTAGGCGTCGCTCGTCGGAACGAGGCGGCACGCCTCCATCAGCTTCTCGATCGCGCCGCCCTGATCTTGAGCGCGCTCGTAGAGCTCCGCCGCGCGCGCGACGAACTCCGCCTTCTTCGGAGCATCCGCGCCCTCTTCGAGCTTGGCGCGCTGATCGACGGCGTTCGCCGCCTCGACGAAGCGGCCGGCCTCGACGTAGGCCTTCTCGGCCTCCTCCCACATCTTGCCGTTCTTCGTGAGCTCGCCGGCCTCGGCGTACGCGTCGCCCGCGCCGCCATGATCGCCGGCCTTGCGACGCAGCTCCCCGAGCTTGCCGAGGAGGTTGCCGCGCGCGGTGTCGTCCTCCACGCCCGAGACGTTCTCGGCGATGACGTCCGCCGCCTGCTGGTACTGCTCGGCCTTCTCGAACAGCTTGACCGCGGTCTGGATCGCCGAGTCGTCCGCGGGCGCGAGCGCGGCGATGCGCGCCCAGGCCTCCGCGGCGGCGGCCGGGTCCTTGCGCTTCTGCTCGTGCAGCCCGGCGAGCTTCTTCTCGAGCGCGATCTTCGACTCGACGTCCGGCGCGCTCATCGCCTCTTGTTCGAGGAGCGTGGCGAGGTCGTCCCAGCGCTGGGACTTCTCGAGCAAGCGCCGGAGCTGCTCGCGCGCCTGCTCGTCCCCTCGGTCGAGCTGGACGATCTGCTTGGCCGCGGTGATGGCGGTCTCGATGTCGCGGAGCTGCGTCTCGCAGAGCCCGGCTACGTCGCGGAGCTGCGCCTTGCGCGTCTCGGGGGCCTGCGAGGTCACCCGCGACGCCGCGAGCAGCACCTCTTTGAGCTCCGAGTACATACGCTTCTGGCGGAGGTGCTCGTCGACCCAGGTGAGGGCCTCGGTGTTGGCCGGATCCAGGCGGAGAACCTCGCGGAACTTCGCGAGGGCGGTCGGCTTGCGGCCCTTCTGGGCCTCCGACTGGGCTTGATCGAGCAGCGCGCGAACCTCGTTCTCGTCCGCAGGCTGCGGCTCGGACGGCTCCTCGTGGAGGAGGTGGCCGGGCTGAGGCGCACCCGCGCCGGAGAAGCTGCCCGCGCTGGCGCGGGCGCTCTGCGCAGCCGCGGGCCCGATCGCGCCTCGCGTCGCAGCCGGCTCATGAGCGGGAGCAGGCCCGCGCACGGCGCCCGAGGGCGGCGCGGGCTTGGCCGGGGGCGGCGGGCGCGCGCCGGCGTGGAGCCGCGCTTCCGCGGCCATGAAGCCGGCGGGGTTCGCGGCCACGTAGGCGGCGTAGAGAGGCTGGAGCTCCTCCACTCGGCCGAGCTGCTTCGCGTAGTGATCGGCGAGCTGCATGGCGCGGTCGTCACCCGGGGCGCAGCGGAGGGCGCTCGTCGCGTAACCGAGGCCGTATTCGCCGTCGTACGACTCGGCGAGGGTGATGAAGATCGCGCGCGCCTCTTCGCGCTCGGGGCCGGGGACGTCCTCCCCGCTCTCGACGCGGGTGACAACGCTCGCGCCGAACTCCTGCGCGAGGCCGACGTCGTCCGGGAGGAGCGCGCGCGCATGGCGCAGCGCCTGGCTCGCGCCGGGGCCGTCGTTGATGCGCAGGCGCACGCTCGACTCGTCGCGGTAGAGCGCCAGCTTGCGCTCCATGTCGTCGGCGAGGGCCTGCTCCATCGCGAAGTACGGGAGCGACTCGGCGAGCTGCCCGAGCTCCTTGTGGAGCTCGCGCGCCTGGTAGATCGCAAATACGTTCTGCGGGTCGAGCTCCGCCACGCGCCGCCAGTTCTCGAGGGCGCGGTCCTTGCGGCCGAGCGGCGGCTCTCCCCAGAGCCTGCCGAGCTCCTCGTGGATGCCGAGCAGGCGACCGCGCACGTCCGGCTGGGAAGACAGGAGCGGCCCGAGCAGCTTCACGAGCTTCTCGAGCAAGGCGACGAGCGGCTTCTGCTCGTTGCGCTCGCGGTAGAGGGCGGCGAGGCGATCAGCCGGCACGGTGGCGGTCGGATCTTTGTCGATCGCCGCCATGAAGTTGCGCGCCGCGTGGTGCGCGTCCCCCACCGTGATCGACCACACGTTCGCCGATTCGCTCAGCCAGTGCGCCGCGAAGCCTGGGTCGGGCGTCGCCATGCCGACCTTCTCCAGAAGGATCGCGTACGAGCGCGGATCCGACTGGCCGGCCTGGTGGGCGTAGCCGAGCGCCTCCTCGTCGTGCGGGTTCCGCACGAGGCGCTGGATGAGCATCTCCATCTCACGGGGGTCCATGCGGCGGCGCGAACGTTACAATGGCCGACTCCCGCCGTACACCTTTGAATGCCGGCGCTTACGGGGCAACGAGCGCGCGGAGAAGCTCGGCGGCGGAGGACGGCCGGGCGGCCGGGGTCGCGGCCGTGGCGTAGCGGGCTGCGGCGGCGAGGCGACGATCCGCCACGGGGCCGAGCCGCTCGATCACCCGCCCCCAGGAAAACAGGTCGGCCTGGACCGTCGGGCCCTCCCCGCGCTCGGGCGCCGCGAAGGCCGGCGTCGCGCCGTCGGCGCGGTCGGGTGGGTCGCCGATCCGCGCTGCAGAGCCGAAATCCACCAGGGACACCGCGCCGAGCTCGTCGAGGAAGGCGTGCGCGGGGGTGAGATCGCCGTGCACCAGCCCGGCGCCGTGGAGCCGACCGAGCGCGGCGAGGAGCGCTCGCGCGACGGCGGGCAGCGCCGCGGGGTCCAACCCGAGCGCGGCGAGGGCCACCCCGCGCGCCTCGTCGAGCGCCAGGCACGCGAGGCCGGCCGGGGCGAGCGCGGGATCCTGGCCGGGCAGCTCCAGCGCGCCGTGTGCGCGCGGCGCCGGCGCGACCTCGCGCGGCGCGAGACCGAGCAACTCGGCCTCGCGCGCGACCGCGCGCCCGGCCTCGGCGAGATCGCTGTCCGCGCGGACGACCTTGACCACACAGCCATCCGAGCGCGCGGTGTCGAGCGCCGCGTAGAGGGTCGCGCGCGCCCCGAACACGCGCGCCTCGAGCAACACGAAGCGATCGAGGACGAGCCGCCCGAGCGCCGGGTCACCGGCCGACCGAGCCGCGGCCGCGGGCGAGACGAAGTAGCGCCCGCACGAGCACCGAGACGCGACCGGGCCCGCGCCGCCACACCCCGGACAGAGGCCGTCAGCCAACGAGCCCGCTCAGAGGAAGACCCCACCGCCGGGCTTCAGCGGCTTCTTCCGCTTCTTGAACTCGCCCTGCACGAACGCGCCGAGCACGGGGGCGATGTTCTCCGGGATGTCGTCCTCCCACTCGCCGCCGTCGATCGCGTCGCGCGGGCTGCCGTCCGCCGAGAGCAACGCGTACACGGGGTACGGGATCACCTGCAGCCCGAGCCTCGCGAGGTCGTCCTTGAAGACGTCGATGTTCACGCGGACGAGCCGGATCCTCCCGAGCGCAGACTGCATCCGTTGGTCGGGGAGCGACGCGACCACACCTTTGCAGGGCACACACGAGTCCTCCGTCGTCATGACGAGCACGTCTTCCCCGGCAGCCTTCGCGTTCGCGACCTCGCGGGCGAACGCGGTCTTCAAGGACGGCTCGCTCACCCCGAGATCGACCACCGTGATCTGCCCGATCTCCGTGACGCGCGTGTCGTTGGGCGCGGACTGCTCGATCGACGGGCTCGGCGACGGCGCGGACGAAGCCGCCGAAGGTGACGTGGACGCGGGGTCCGCGGCGGCCACCGAGTCGTCCTCACGCTCCCGCTTCTTCTGCCTGCGCTCCTCCGCCTCGGCTGCGCGCGCCTTGACCTCGTACGCCTGGCTCACCCCGAAATAAGCCGCCGCGGTGCCGTACCCGAGGGACGCGACGCTCCCGAGCACGATGCTCGCGATCGCCAGCCAGCGGCCCCGCACGCCGCCCGAGCGCGTCTGGCGGAGCCCGATGACACCCACGGGAATGGCGGCGATGCTGCCGATCGGGAGCAGCGCGAGGATCGCCGAGGCGACGGAGGCCGGCGCCAGCGGTCGCTTGGGCGGCGGCGGTGGGCTCTTGCCGTGGAACGGGTCGAGAAGCGGTGACTCCGACGACGGCTGCCACGACTCGGGAGGCGCGACCACGATCGAATGATAGCGCGCCGAGCCCGCCTCGCTACACCGAAGCCGGACGTTCCGCGAGCGCGCTCTTGCCGGGCCCTGCGACTACTTGAGACACGTCGCCGAGACGGTCCTCAAGACCGCACGCTTCGCGCTCATCAGCGGGTTCATGACCTCGGTCCAGACGAAGGCGAGCTTGGGTCCGGCCAGCGCCACAGCGGGCGGATCGAGCACCCCCGTCTTCCCTTCGCTGGCCCGAACGGCCGTGGCCGACGGGCCGGAGGCGCCGACGCGGACCGCGAGCATCTGGTCCGCCACGCCGTCCGCCTCCCCCACGAACGCCAGGATCGCGTCCGTCCCAGCGCTCACGAGCTCCGCGTGCTTCGCCTTGCCGACGGCGAAGACCGGCGAGGCCGGCTTCGCGTCCGGGCCGAGGACACGAACGAAGACCGAGCCGCCCTCCAGCCAGCCGATGATCGTGTTGCCTTCCACCGCCGCGGCGACGAGGCCCGACCGCTGCGCCGGCTTCAGCACCGCGGGTGCGCCGCCCTGGAGGTTACCCTCCGCGTCGAACCGGGCAGCCTCCACGTGGCCGTCCTCCTCGAGCCAGGCCACCGTGTAGCCCTTCGGATCCGCGGCCACGGCGGGCTCCTTCGGCTTCTTGCCGGTCTTGGTCCGGCCGAGCGCGCTGGCCTTCTGGCCCTCCGCGATCGGCGCGAAGAGGAAGAGGGAGAGCTGATCGCCTTGCGTCGCGAAGGGCGAGGCGACGACGAGCGCGCCGGCCGGCGTCGCGGCGAAGGCGACGTCAGCCGGGTTCACGTCCTTCAGCGGCGAGAGGTGCTCGATCGTGGGCGCGGGCTGCGCGTCCCAGACCGGGCGTGCAAACGCGAGACCTTCATCGTCGAACCAGACGACGGTCCACGCGTCCAAGGTCGCGAAGAGCTTCGGCGCGTGATCCCGCGCGTTGCCGATCCCCCGATCGCGAGCGAGACGTCGAGCCTCTCCGTCGAACCCGGCGAAGCCGATCTGCGCCTTGTTCTGCAGCTGGATGAGCCACGAGGCCGCGATCTCGCCGCCTCCGCCGCCCGGCCTCCCCGCGAGCGTGAGCTCGCCCCGAAGGAGGTTCTGGGCGAGGTCGAAGCGAGCGGGGGAGCAGCCCGAGTCGGCCGCGTCGGCCGCGACGATCTTCGTCACCCCGGCGCCTCGCGGGGTGTCGTCGAGGGGCGGCGCCGGAGGCGGAGCGTCGGCCGACGCGCTCGCGGACGGCGAGGCCGACGCCGACGCCGACGAGCTCGCGCCGCCCCCGCTCGGCCCGCAGGCGGCAGCGACAACCGCCACCAGAGAGAGGAGCCAGCTCCGTCGACCGCGCGACCGAGGCTCGCTCGCCTCGAGCGCAGATCCCCTTCCCCCGAGCGAGCTCGTCCCCTCGTGGGGGCGACCCCGATCGCAACGCCCGGCGCTTCGTGTCATTCGACCAGCCACTACGCTGCCCAGCTGAATATCAGTTTGCGCCGACAACGGCGAGAGACCTGCAGACCGCTCGCGCGGACCTCAGCGCTTCTCTTCGACGCCGAGCGCCTTGGCGGCGCGCTTCACGTCGGAGTTTGCCGGAAAGCTCTCGAGCAGGACGCGCGCGATCGGCTCGCCTCGGGTCACGTCTTGCACCTCGGCGTAGGCCAGCACCGCGGCGAGCCGCGACGCCATCGGGCTGTCGAACAGGGGCGGCGCGGCGGCCTCGAGGATGGCCTTCGCCTTGTCGGGATCGCCGGTCTTGGCCAGGACGTACGCGTGCCAGAACGGCCGGTCTTTCTCGAGCCGTCCATCCACCAGCGAGAGCGTCTGCTCGCCCTCGGTCGACGACTCCGCGCCGAGCAGGATGCGCTCGACGAGCACCGCCTTGCTGGGCAGCGCCGCGCCGAGCGCGCTCACCGCCTCGCGGCGCTTGCCTTCGTAGCGGAGCAGGCGGCCGAGCCGAGCCGCGCGCAGCGGGTTCGTCGAGGCGTCAGGCCACGAGTCGACGAGCGCGCGCGCCTTCGTCAGCTCACCCGCGTCGAGCCAGGCATCGACTGCGCAGAGGTCGCCGCCGACGCGATCCGTCTTGAGCAAGCGTTCGATGGCGTCGGGCGGGACGGGAGCGGTGCCGCGGATCCGCGCGAGGCGGGTGCGCACCACGCCGCCCGGGTCGGTTGCGTCGGTCAGGTTCTGGGCGAGCTTCGCGAGCTCGTCCGCCTTGTTCTGCTCATACGCGGAGAACGCGCGCAGCGCGAGCGTCGACTCGGGCGGGAGCTTCGCCAGCGTGGCGTCGAGCTGCTCGAGCTTTCCTATCGACGCGCTCGCGCGGCCGAGGATGGTGAGGCCCGCGACCGAGCCGGGCGCGAGGAGGAGCGCGCGATCGGCGGCGGCGAGGGCCATCGTCTCGTCGCCGCGCGCGAGCGCGATGTCGCCGAAGAGGAGCGCGACCGCCGGGCTGTCCGCCTCCTCGATAGCGCGCCGCAGCTGCGCCTGGGCTTCGGGGTTGCTCTTGCCCGTCGCCGCCCGCTTGGCGGCTGCGTCGTCGGCGTCGGACACGAGCTTCACCGCCGCGAAGATCGGGTGCAGCGAGCGCGGGAGCTCGGCCGTGATCACCGCCGGCTCCGCCGGAGGCTTCATCCCCGGCTTGTGGTCCATGAGCCACGTCTTCGTGGCGCCGAGCGCCTCGAGCGCCTTGCGCGACGGGTCGCCGTCCGGGAGCGACGAGATGAGCGCCTGGGCCTCCGCTTGTTGCCCCTCGAGCACGAGCCACCGCGCGAGCCTCACGGTGGCGGGGCGCAGCTTCGGCTCCACCGAGACCGCCGTCCTCAACATCTCCTGCGCGAGCGGATCGCCCTTCTGCTCGAGCACCGCGGCCATCGCCAGGGCGAAGTAGGGGTCACGCCGGCGCTCGGCCTCGTGCGCCTTCACGATCTCCCCCACCCGATCCGGCTGGTTGCGGAGCAGCGCCGAGACGATGTTGGCGAAGGCCACGTCACCTTCGGGCACACCCGCCGCGGTCGCGGCGCTCACCGCGGCGTCGATGCCGGCGGCGTCTCCACTCACCTCGAGCGCGGAGAGCGTCCGCTCGCGGACGCGCGCGAGCAAGATCTCCGGCGCGCGCTCCCCCTCGAGGCCCCTGAGGATCGAGTCGGCCTTCAGCAGATCCGGTGGCATGCCCGCGAGCAGGGCTCGCTCGAGATCCTGGGGGATCGGCCTGTTCGATACCGGAACCGAGGCGCTCCCGCCCGAGTCGCCCAGCACGAGGTAGGTCGCGTAGCCGACGAGGGACGCGACCGCGACGACCGCCACGCCGAGCGCCACGTACAGACGCAACGGCCGCCCACGTTGCGACGCAGGCGCCGAGCCGAACCCGGGTTGTTCACCGACACCAGGCCCGAACGGATCGGGGAACGCACCAGGGGGATACGGGATCGGCGGCGGTCGTGAAGGCGCAGCGCCGCCGTCCGACATCCCCCCGTAGCCGGTGTCCGGTGGCGGGCGCTCGCTCACGAGCGGCTGCGGAGGAGCGGAGAACGTCATGGGAGGCGGCCCGAACGAGAAGCCCGGCTCCTGCGGCAAGGGCGGCGCGGGCGCGCTCGTGGAACCGAAACCACCCGGCCCCTGCGCGTCGAAGGCCGGAGGTCCGAACGAAGGGCCTGGCGGCGGAAACGAGTTGGGCGCCGCCCCGAACAGAGGCGCCGCGGGAGGAGGCCCGAACGTGGGCGCGGGCGTGGCAGGAGGCGGCTCGTACATCGGTTGAGCTCCAACGAGCTGCCCGCGACTGAGCAGCCCCTCCGCTCTCGGCGGCTCGGAGCTCACGTGGGGCGGCCGCGGGTCGACGCGCGCGGCCGCGAGGGCCTCGGCCGCGTTCAGCACGAGGGTGCCGACGTCTCCGTCGGCGTCCCTGGAGCTGACGCTCATCGCGAGCGTGCCTCCCTTCGCGACCGGCGGCACGCTGGGTGAGACCGAGAAGTTGCCGCCGGGCAGCGGGAACGAGCCGTCCGACGAGCTTCCCCAGGGCGGCGCCACCGAGGGCGGCCGCTGGAAGGGAGCCGTGAGCGCCCCGGAGAGCGTCGGCGCCTCTTGTGAGGTCCCGAAGTCCTTCACGTTCGTGGCGGTGTCGCCGTCGGGGTCCGATTGCGGCGCGGCGGGGATCGGCCGTGCGGCCGCGCGGGGGAGCTCCCGCGGCGCGAGAGGCGCGAGCTCCCGAGCCCTCGTGGGAGGCTCGTCTTCGCCATCGTCGCTCGTCGGCGCGGGCGGCGGCTTCGGAGCGTCGATCGAGAGCCCGCGCGGCCCGAGCGGAGGGAGCGCCGTGACGTTCGTCGGGCCGTCGTGCTCGCTGACGCTGTCCTCGAGCGGCGGCATGACCGGGGGCGCCGCGACACGCGGCGGCGGCGGCTTGCGCGCCGCGGGGCGCCGGGCTGCCAGCTTCGGCGGATCCGCGGAGGGCGGCGGGGGGGCCGGCGGGAGCGGAGGCGGAATGGCGCTCGCGGGTCGCGCGCGTGTGATCGGCTCGTCGGCCGAAACGACCGGAGGCGGCAGGCTGGACGGCCGGACGGAGGTCGGCGGCCCGTCGGGACCGACGGCTGTCGCGGGGCCGTCGTCGCTCGGGGGCGCGACGAGCGTCGGCGCCTGAGTTGCGGGCTCGTCGTCGTCGACGAACGAGCGGAACGCGTTGGGCCCCGCGCGGGTCGGCGGCCCGTCGGGATCCACACGCGTCGGCGGGCCCTCGTCGCTCGACGGTGGGCTCCCCACGGACGTCCGCGTGGGCGGATCCGAAGTCCGCGAGCGTCGCTCCGGCGGCGGCGGCGGCGGAGCGCCGAACCCGGCCAGGAGCGTCCTGCTGCGACGCGGGTGGCTCGGCTCGGCCGCGACGGGCGGGCTCGTGGAGGTGTCGCTCTCGGTCTTCGGCTCGGCCAGAGGCGAGTTGACGCCCTGGACAGTCGCCTTGCGCCCTCCCACCGTGGGGATGCCGTGAACCGTCGGCTGCCTGCGCGGGTTGCGAGGCAACAGGATCGGCGCCGGAGGGAGCTTGTCCTTGACTGGCTCGGTCTCCGGATCGAGCGGGGTCGTCGGCGCGTCGAGCGTCTCGGGGTCGGAGCGGGACGCGAGCTCCTGCGTACGCCTCAGCTTCCCTACCTTCAGCACCCGCTCGCGCACCCGAACGTCGCGCGGGGCGACCTGGGAGGTCGCCTCGAGCAGCGAGCGCGCGTGTGAGATGAGCCCCGTCGCGAGGTAGAGGTCGCTGCAAGCGATGGCGACCTCGACGCTCTCCGGGTGGGCCGCCGTCGCCTCCCCGGCGAAATCGATGACAAATTTGTCAGGTAGAATCTTCTGGCCGGTGGCCTTCAGCACTGCGCGGATGAGCATGGCGCAGAGCTCCACGGTAGGCTCCTCGCGCGGGTCCGCGCGCCAAGCCTCGAGCAGCCGCTCCATCGGCACCATCGCGGAAAAGATAGCCCGTTACGTCAAGCGCGGGGAAAAGACGTTGCGCCCGCACCCGGACGCCGCTTCCCAGGTCTGCCGACGTGGCAGGGTCTATTCGGGCTCGCCTTGGGCCAGGCGCGCCTGTCGGGACGCCTCGAGCCTCGTCTCGAGCGTCTTGCGGAGGCGCGGCAGGTCGTAGCGGTGGGGCCGATCACCCTCGGGGAGCTCGGCGATCTCCCGCGCGATGGCGTCCGCGTGGACACGCGGCCGCTCCGGGATGCGCAGCACGTCGCCCAGGCCGTCGAGCGCCTCTTTCTCTTGGTCGACGGTGACGCCGTCGAGCCGGGTCATCCACGCGGCGACCGCGTACACGAAGAGCCGGTCGGCCTTCGACAGGTTGGAGATGTCGATCGCGCCGAGCTCGATGGGCGTCTTCGTCGCCGCGTCGATCTCCTCGACCACCTCCATGGGCAGTCCCTCCTCGACTGCAGTCCTGACAATGGCGTCAGCTTCTTCTTGGTCGAGCTCGCCGTCCGCCCATCCGACGGCGGCGAGAGCGAGGAACACGTCGCGGCCCAGCTTGTGCTCGGTCATGCCGCGCCCATGCTCAGAAAGCTCGGGCGCGCCGTCAAGACACGCGGCCCTCGTCGAAGACGATCGCCCCGCCCGCCATCGTCAGGACGACCGCGCCGACGTACTCCTTGCCCCAGAACGGCGTGTTCTTGCTCTTCGAGCGCAGCCCCTCCACGACGAACCGCTTCTCCGGGTCGATGAGGACGAGCTCCGCGCGGGCCCCGGTCGCGAAGGACGGCGGGTCGAGGCCGATCACGCGCGAGGGCGCAGACGAGAGCGCGTCGGCGAAGCGAGCGAGCGTCATCGATCCGCCGCGAACCAGGTCGAGCAACACGGGCACGACGAGCTCGAGACCGAGCATGCCGGGGCGCGCCTCGGCGAACTCGCAGTCCTTCTCGAGCGAGGAGTGGGGCGCGTGGTCCGTCGCGATCGCGTCGATCGTGCCGTCCGCCAGGGCAGCCCGAAGCGCCTCCACGTCCGACGCCTCGCGGAGCGGCGGGTTCACCTTGCAGGCCGTGTCGTAGCCCACCACGGCCTCGTCCGTCAGGAGGAGGTGGTGAGGCGTGACCTCGGCGGTCACGGGCAGGCCTCGGGACTTCGCCTCGCGCAGGATGCGCACCGCGCCCTGCGACGAGACGTGCGCGACGTGGTAGCGCCCGCCGGTGGCCTCGGCCAGGAGCACGTCGCGCGCCACGATGATGTCCTCCGCGACCCGCGGCCAGCCGCGCAGCCCGAGCCTCGTGGAGACCGCACCTTCGTGCATCTGCGCGCCGTCGGTGAGCGAGTGATCCTCGGCGTGTTGGATGACCGGCAGGTCGAACGTCCGCGCGTACTCGAGCGCGCGCCGCATGACCGCGGCGCTCATGACACAGACCCCGTCGTCGCTCACCGCCACCGCGCCGGCGTCTCGCAGGTCCGCCATCTCGGTCAGCTCGGCGCCCTTCTGGCCCATCGTGATGGCGCCGATGGGGTGCAGCGCGGGACCGCCGACCTCACGCGCGCGCGCGACGATCGCCTCGGTCACCGCGCGGCGATCGTTGACCGGCTTGGTGTTGGGCATCGCGCAGACGTGCGCGAAGCCGCCGCGAGCCGCCGCCGCGAGGCCGGTCGCGATGTCCTCCTTGTACTCCTCGCCGGGCTCCCGGAGGTGCGCGTGGAGATCGACGAACGCGGGCAACACCCAATTGCCTCGCCCGTCGATGACGCGCGCTCGTTCGGATTTCGCCGGCTCCTTCCCTGCCCCCGGACCGACCGCGGCGATGCGGCCCGCCTCGACCACGACATCGGCGATCTCGTCTCGCGCCGTCCGCGGATCGACGACCCTCACGTCGCGCACAACGAGGAGCTCACAGGTCTGCGCCATCAGCGGCGGCTTTACCCCGAGAGCTTGCCTGAGTCGACCTCGCAGACCGGCCCCGGGGCGGCGTACCATCGGGGCGTGACCACCCAGGGCCCCGCCGGCGCACCTCTCACCTGCCCGCGATGCAACGCCGCCCTCCAGCCTGCGGCGAACGGAAGCGGCCTCGCCTGCAGCAGCTGCCACGGCGTCTTCGTGTTCCGCGCGGCGCTCGAAGGCTTCCTCAGCGAGAGCGCCGTCCTCGGCGGCGTCGCGTCGTACCGCGCGGCCGCTCGGGCGCCCGCCGACGCCGCCGCGGGACGCGGCGCCTTCGAGCCGAGCTTCCGCTACCTCGGCTGCCCGCAGTGCGGACGGACGATGAACCGGCAGAACTTCATGAAGCGCTCGGGGGTCATCGTGGACGTGTGCCTCCACCACGGGACCTGGTTCGACAGCGACGAGGCGCGGCGCGCGGGGGAGTTCGTGGCCGCCGGAGGGAAAGAGCCGGAGGAGCCGCGATCGATCCGGGCGAGCGCGCCTCCCGTCTCGGGAGGAAGCCTCCTCCTCGACGCGATCAACCGGTTGGGGCGGCGCTCTTGATCAGGGAACGACCACGCGAACGTCGAGCCCGTCCTGCACGACGCAGCCGTCGTTCGCGCAGTCGACCGAGACGCTCACCGGAACGTCGGGCGTCGTTGTCGCGGGCGGGCGGCCCGAGCCGCTCGACGACGGGCGGCTCGATTCGCCCGGCGACGGGCGACGCGCGGCGCTGACAAGCTCGGTCGCCGCCGGCTGCGCCGGCTCGGCCGTGACGGGAACGACACGTTCGGCCCTCTGGGTCGCGGCCGGGATCGGCTGCGCGTCGTCCTCCGCCCCGCCCGCCGGTAACGCGACGAGGGGCGCGGCGAGCATCACCGCAACGGACCGAAGCACGACACCAAGCCTCATGCTCGAGCCATTGTTGCACCGGGGCGAGCTTGGTTCACGCCCAATCTCACGCACGCGAGCAAGGGCTGAAACTTTCCGCTCCTGCTGCTCGCACACTTTCCTTCCGGACGGGGGGCTGCCTTTCCGGACGGGGGCGCGCCCCTCCTCAGCAGGCGCCGCAGACCGGACAGGCGTCCGCGCAGCAGTCCCCGAAGCCGACACACGAGCTGTCGCAGTAGCAGTTGCCGCCGCTCCCGCCGCACTCGGAGGCGTCACACGAATCGAGCGGATCGAGGACGCTGCAGACCGCGCTGAAGTTCGCGCAGCAGTCTCCGAAGCCGACACACGAGCTGTCGCAGTAGCAGGTGCCGCTCGAGTCGCTGCCGCCGCACTCGCAAGCCGAACATTGCCCCTGGATGTCCGCGCAATCGGACGGGCAAGAGCACGAGTCTTCGCCGGCTTCACACGCGAGGTTTCCACAGACGATGCCGCCGCTCGACGAGGACGCCGCGCTCACCGAGGACGAGGTCGTCGCGCCGGAGGTGGTCGTGGTGGTCGACGTGGTGGCGCTCGCGGAGCTTCCGCCGGTCGTGGCCGATGACGTGGTTGTCATGCTCGTGCCCGTCGTACCCGACGCGCCGCTCGTCCCGGACGCGCCGCTCGTCCCCGAGGCCTTGGTGGAGGAGCCCGACATGCCGCCGTCGCCGGCCCCTTCTCCCGCGCCGCCCTCTTCGAACAGGCCGTTCAGGTCCGAGCCGGTCGCACACGACGCTGCCGACAGGCCGACGAGCGTGAGCGCGACGACGGTGGTCCGGCCAAGGCGGCCGCGTGATTGCGTGAAGGCCATGACTCCTCCCGGAGGGCGCGGAGCCTACTCCAGGAGCGCGACGCCGGCGAGGCTCCGCGCCATCACGCGTCGACGGCCAGTCTCCCGAGATCGGACCTTCGCGAGCCCGCCCCCGCTTTGGGAACGGCCCGCGAAATTCCCTTACGAAACGTCAGGCACTGAAAGGCCCACGAGGCGGAGCGCGGCATCCACCAGGTGGTCCTCCACGGCGGTGAGCGGCGCGGACATGTCCTTGCGCGGCTTCGTGACGGTCCCAACCTCGCCGGCCAGCGCGGCGATCTCTCGTTCGCTCGTGATCGCGAAGCGAACGATGAGAAACACCGTGCTCTGGACGGGCAGCCGCAACATGCGCGCAGGGCGGCCCGTCAGCGAAGAGAGTACGTCCGCGATCATGTCGATGAACGGCAGGAGGTTCTCCTCGCGCACTTTCGTGTCGAGCTCGCCGGTGTCCACGAGCGAGCGCTGGAGCAGTCGCACGGCGGTCCGGTGCTGGCGCGCGTAGCGGAATCCGCTGCGGATGCCTTCGGCCAGCACGGTCTGCGGCGGGAGCTCGCCGCGGGCGAGGTCCGACTCGAGCTCGGACCGGAGCCCGCCGAGCTCCTTCAGCATCGCGCCGATGCAGGCTTCGTAGAGCCCCTGCTTGCTCCCGAAGTAGTGGTGAACCATCGCCAGGCTGACGCCTGCCCCCTTGGCGATGTCGCGGATCGATGCACCGTCCATCCCACGAGATGCGAACAGGTCGTATGCGGTGGTCAGGATTCGAGTCTGGGTCGCCTGAGCATCGGCGTTGACGGGCCTCGCCATGCTCCCGTTCTCCCAGCTCATCAGGACGCCGTCAACGACGAGCTAAGCGTTCGAGTTTATAACACATTATATCGTTTGATTAAAAAAACAAAAAGCTCCTCGTTTTCAGCTCAGAGCGCAAAAGCCTCAGGTGTTGCCCGATGGACAGCCCACCCCTCCGCGGACAGCCCCCCCCTCCGCGGGGGGCTGCATCCTTCACGACTCCGCCGTGGTTCGGTCATACGTGTCACAAGGGTGTAACAACCGCGACGTGCGGCTCAGATCTCGGTCGGCAGGCGGTCGAGCGGCGCCCCGGTGAGCGCTTGGTGGGCGACGACCAGGAAGTCGGTCGCGGTGATGATGCCGACCAACACATCGCCTTCGTCGAGCACCGGGAGCGCGTGGATCCGGCGTTCGATCATGAGCGCGACGGCTTCGTGCGCGGGGGTGTCGGGCGTTACG
The DNA here is from genome assembly GCA_016794345.1 of Myxococcales bacterium. Classification (GTDB taxonomy): domain Bacteria; phylum Myxococcota_A; class Polyangia; order Polyangiales; family Polyangiaceae; genus Xiheicaenibacterium; species Xiheicaenibacterium phototrophicum. The sequence goes on along the minus strand of JAEUKE010000270.1, from coordinate 186,966 downwards.
CTGACGACTTGTTTGGTCATGATCGATCGGACCATGGGGTCGCCGCCGCGCTCGAGCGCGGCCACGATATCGTGGCTCGACGCGAGCCCGACCAGACGATTGTGGGCGTCGACGACCGGCATGTGACGGACCGCGGCGAGCGTCATCTCGCGTGCGACCTGCGAGATGAGATCGCTCTCGCGCATCGAGATGACGGACGAGCTCATCAGCTGGCTCGTGGTGAGGCGCGACTTCTTCATGCCCGCCCCCTGGCAAGAAGAGGACCCGAGCTTCACCCCGCGCCCGGCTTGCGTCCGCGCAACCAGGGCGCTCCGGCGCGGAAGCTTTTGCAGTGGGGTGCATTTCTGGCGGCGCTCGGCGGACGGACGGCGCACGCGGAGCCGGCGCCCGAGGATCCGTATCCCTCCGACCCGATCGACGTGACCGTCCAGGGACCGCCGACGCCGGCCGACACCACCACCCTGACACGCGCCGAGGCCCGCGGGATGCCGGGCGCGTTCGGCGACCCGTTCCGCGCGATCGAGGCGCTGCCCGGCGTGGCTCCCATCGTCTCCGGCGTCCCGTTCTTCTATGTCCGCGGCTCGCCGCCCGGGAACGTCGGCTACTTCCTGGACGGGATCCGGCTGCCGTTGCTCTTCCACATGGGGCTCGGCCCGAGCGTGGTCCACCCAGCCCTGATCGGCGGGGTCGAGCTCACGCCGGGGCCCGTCCCCGAGCTCGGGCGGCACAGCGGCGGCGCCGTGTACGCGACGCTCGCGGAGCCGGGCGATCGGGTCCACGTGGAAGGCAGCCTGCGAGCCGTCGACACCGGCGCGTTCGTCGAGGTGCCCTTCGACGACGCCCGGGGCAGCGCGATGGCCGCCGGGCGGGTCTCCTACGCGGGCTGGCTGTTTTCGCTCGCCCAATCGGAGACCTCGCTCGGGTACTGGGACTACGCGAGCCGCGTCTCGTACGAGGTGGCGCCCGGGACGCGCGTCTCGGTGCTGGGGTTCGGCGCCTTCGACTACCTCTCCGAGAAACAGGAGGACGGCGAAGACCTCCGCGTCTTCGACACGACGTTCCATCGCGTCGATCTCCGCCTCGATCAGACGATCGACGATCGAACGTCGCTGCGGCACGACGTCATCCTGGGCTGGGACCAGACCGGGCTGGACCAGGATCGGGAGGTCATCGACAAGCTCCTCCAGGTTCGCTCACAGATCCGTCATGATGTGGCGGACGGAGCCCAGGTCCGCGCCGGGCTGGAGATGATCGCCGACGACTATTCGTTCGATCTGAACCGCGGCGCCGACGAGGGCTTCGTCGACTACTTCGACCCGCGCACCGACATCTCCCTCGGCGCCTGGGCGGTCGTCCCTCTCCGCCTCGGACGCCTCGCGCTCATCCCCGGCCTGCGCGCGGACGCCTACTTGTCGGCCGGTGACAGCGCCGCCAGCGTCGACCCTTCGCTCGCCACCGATCTCGCGATCGTGCGGGGGCTCTCGCTCGTGAGCGCCCACGGCTTGTCCTCGCAGATGCCGAGCTTCATCGTGGCCGGGCCGGGCTTTCGTCCGGGGCTCGATCAGGGCGGCCTGCAGCGGGTCTTCCACTCCAGCGCGGGGCTGATCATCGAGCCGGAGCGCCTCGACGCGAGCGCGGGCGCGGGGCGCCGGCTCTGGACGATCAAGGCCATCCTCTACCGCGTCGGCTTCTTCGACATCAACGACGCCCTCGGGACCTCGCCGCTCTCCGGGGAAGGCTTCCCCGACGGGTTCGGCCAGTTCGACGGCCGCTTCCTCGGGACGTCGACCGGCCTCGAGCTCTCCGTGCGGCGCCGGCTGCGGGACGGCGTGGGGATGGCGCTCGCGTATTCGGTCGGGCGCTCGGAGCGGTCGAACGGCGCCGAGCGGCTGCCCTCCGGCTTCGACCGGACCCACGTCGCGAGCGCGGCCTTCTCCTTCGACTTCGGGCGCGGCTTCCTCGGCGGCCTGAAGAACGTCTTTTACACCGGCGCGCCGCTCGTCGAGGACGACGGCGCCGACCTCGTCGTCGAGGACCGCCTCGGCCCGTTCTACCGGCTCGACTGGCGCTTCGAGAAGCGCTGGACGCTCGGCCGAGCCGGGTGGATCAGCCTCGTCGCGGAGGTGGCGAACACCTTCCTCGCCGCCGAGGAGATCGGGCAGGACTGCGAGTACGTGGTGGTCGAGTCCAACCTGCAGCAGCGCTGCTCGCGCACGACGCTCGGCCCGGTCACCATCCCCAGCATCGGCGTGGAGGGCGGCTACAACTAGAGCGCGCGCCGAGCCGCCGCTTCCAGTCGGCTCCGCGCCGCGCGCACGCTCCGGGCGAGCGCCCACTGACCGCGGGCGCGCGCCAGGTTGTGCTCGCCCCGCGACGGAAAGCGGCGCGGATCCCAGCCGAAGTAGCTCTCTTCGAGCGCGTCGGTCAGAAATCGCATCGCGAGCTCCGCGGCGATCGTGAAGACGCCGGCAGGCACCAGCTCGCGCTCGGTCTGGTCGAGCGCGAGGCCGCCCGCCGCTCCCCTCGCCCACCCGTGCAGCGCGGCCTCGAAGATGGCCTCGTCGATCGCGGGCGCCTCCACGTCCTCCCCGTGTGGGTTGCACCAGCTCCGGAGCGCGTCGCCGATCTCGAAGGGCCAGGGCATGCGCGCGAGCGTGTCGAGATCGACGAGCGTGACACCCTCACCCGACTCGTCGAAGAGCAGGTTCGATATCTTCAGGTCGCCGTGCGCGTGGCGGTGGGCCGAGCACCCAAGGCCCACGAGCTCCGACTCGCTCCCGAGCACCGCCTCGGCGAGCCGGGCCACCTCCGTGTGCAGCCGGTGCCCGGCGTTTGCATCGAGCGCGCGCCCGAGGCCGCGCATGCGAAACGGGAGATCGTGCACACCCTGCCGGACGTGCACGTACGTGTGCTCGAGATCGGCGAGCGCCGCGTGGAAGCGGCCCACGACCGCGCCGGCACGCTCCGCGTGGCTCGAGTCCGACACGCGGTCGGTGCTCTTGCCTGCGACGAAGGTGAGAACACGCCACGGCCGGCCCTCGACGTCGGATACCGAGAGGGCGTCCGACCTGGTCCGGACCAGGCGGGGCGTCACGAGGCCCTTGCGTGCCAGGTGCGCGGTGACCGCCTCGATGTCCTCGTGGACGCTCGCCGCGAACGCGGGGTGCACGCGCTGCACGATGACGGTTTTGCCATCCAGCTGGCCGCGCCGCGTGAGGTTGATCAGCCCGATCCCCCAGGGGGCCGGCTCGACCGTGATGCCGGGGTAGGCCTCGATGACCTCGGGCGGCAGCGTCATGATCCGGTTTCTTACCAGCTCCCGGGCGTCGCGGGCGATCGGCCGCGAAGTCGACGCGGGCTCGTGCCGGGCCTACCCTCTCGCTGCGTTCTTCCGTGCGGATCGGTCCCTTCGCCCTCCTCGGCCTCGTTCTCTCCTGCGGCTCTTCGCCGCGCGAAGCGCCGCGGGCCGCTCCCGCCCCGCCGCCCTCGGCCGAGGCTGCCGCCTCGGCCGAGAGCGCGGCCCCCTGCCCACACGCGTGCGGTCCCCTCGCCGTGCCCCTCGAGCGACCCGCGAGCCTGCCCGCCCCGGACGCCCCGTTCGACCCGCCGCGCGTCCGGATCGACCGCCCCGAGACGCTCGACGGATTCTACGCGCGCCTCGCGACCCTCGCGCGGGGACGAGCGTCCGACCACGTCCGCATCGCCGTCTTCGGCGACTCCAACCTCACGATGGATCTGACGAGCGGCCGCCTGCGGCGAGCGTTGCAGCTCCGATTCGGCGACGGCGGGCACGGGTTCGTGGCGCTCGCCAAGCCCTGGAGCCACTACCGGCACATGGACGTGCGCCACGACGTCCTCGAAGGTTGGCGCGCCTACGCCATCACCACCTCGCCCACGGGCGACGGGCTCTACGGCATCGGCGGCATCGCCGTCGAGAACCAATGGCAAGGCGCGCGCACCTACGTCGAGACCGCGGAGGCCGGGGCGCCGGTGGGGACCAGCGCCGAGCGCTTCTTCGTCTACTCGCTCGGACGACCTCGGGGCGGGCTCTTCGACGTCCGCGTCGACGGCACCGTCGCCGCGCGCGTCGACACGCGCGCCGCGAAGCCGGGCCTCCTGGAGACGGAGGTCGAGTCCGCGCCGGGCGCCCACCGCCTCGAGATCGTCTCCGCGAGCCCTCACGTGGTGCGCGTCTTCGGCGCCGCGCTCGAGACGCGCGCGGCCGGGATCGTCGTCGACTCGTTCGGGGTCGGCGCGCTCAACACGAAGACGATGGCCAAGCCCAACCCGGAGCTCTACCGCGCGATGCTGCAGGCGCGCCGCTACGACCTACTCGTGCACATGACCGGCGCGAACGACGTCTTCACGATGGACGCCGTGCCGGAGGCGCTCGCGAAGATCGTCACCACCCAGCGCGAAGCTCTCCCGGAGGCGTCGATCCTCCTGGTGACCCCGGCCGATCGTGGCCTGCGCGAGTCGTTCCGACCCACCCTCCGTGTGGTCGAGCAGCGGCGGGCGCTCGCGGCCGAGGCGGGCCTCGCCCTCTGGGATCAATTCGAGGCGATGGGTGGCGAAGGCTCGATGGCGCGCTTCGTCGCAGAGGGCATGGCCTTCGGCGACGCCGTGCATTTCAACGAGCGCGGCGGGACGTTCGTCGGCGACCGGCTCGCCGACGCGCTCCTCGCGGGGTTCGCCGACTACCTGGCGGCTCACCCGGACGCAGGCTGCTGCTCGACCGACCCGTCAGCCGCCCCGTGACGTCCACGGCGCGAGCTCGGCGAGCGTGGGCCAGACGCGGTCGCGGTCCGAGAGAATCGGCGGAGACAACGGCCAGGGGATCCCGATGGCCGGATCGTCCCACGCGAGCCCGGCCTCCTCGCATGGGTCGTACGGCGACGTGAGCTTGTAGGCGAGATCGACGGTGTCCGAGAGCGCCTGGTAGCCGTGTGCGAACCCGGGCGGCAAGTAGAGGAGCCGGCCGTCGTCCTCCTCGAGCCGGCGCGACACGAACCGGCCGAAGGTCTTCGAGCCGGCGCGCACGTCGACGGCGACGTCGAACACGGCGCCACGCGTGACGCGAATCAGCTTCCCCTGACCCGGGCTGCGCTGGAAATGTAGACCGCGGAGCGCGCCCTTGCGCGATCGAGCCGCGTTGTCCTGCGCGAAGCGATGCTCGAGGCCCGCCGCCTCGAAGCGGTCCGCGCGGAACGTCTCGACGAGGAAGCCGCGCTCGTCGGCGTGCACGTCGAGGACGATCTCGAGCACGTCCTCGAGCTCGGTCGAGAAGACCTTCATGCTCCTTCGGGGGCGCGCCTGGGCGCGGCGGGCTTGTGACCCGGGATCAAGCGGTCGCGGTACTTCATGATCGGCTTCTCGACCAGGTGGTAGGAGCCGAAGCCCGCGGCGAGCGCCAGGACGATGTTGACCGGAAAGGCCGTGAACCAGGCCGTGGACGACCGATCCAGGAAGACCTGCTGCCAGAGATAGATCGAGTAGCTCGCCACCCCCACGTGAGCCAGCGGACGGAAGTTGAGGATCTGGCCGAACGGGGTCTCGGGCCTCGTCACCGCCCGATCGATCAGGAACGCCACCCCGACGTTCAAGCAGGTCTCGCCGACCAGCCAGAAGGCTCGGGCGTGATCGCTCTGCCGGTTGATCACCAGGAGGGCGAACACGACGACGGGCACCAGGAAGGGAAGCTCGAGCAGCGACCGGTACCGCCGATCGGCGTGGAGCCTCGCCCGGAAGCCCGCGAGCAAGCAGCCGGTGGCGATCGAGTCCATCACCGTGGGAAACGCCTCGCCGATGAGCAGGCGCAAGCCGGGCAGCGCCTCGTTCCAGCCCAGACGAACGACAGGCGCGCAGACGACCACGATCGCAGCGGCCTTCAGCGCGCGGTCTCGTCCGAGCAGCGCCAGGACGCCGGGCCAGAGGAGATAAAACTGTTCTTCGACCGAGAGCGACCACGTGTGCCCGACAAGCCAGGCGCGCTCGATCTGGAAGTTTGTCGTGTACGTCAGCGCCGCGATCAGATCGTCCGACGGAATGTCGGCGAGCAACCCTGCGGCCGAGAGCAGCCCAACCGCGCCCAGATAGAAGTAAAACGGCGGGAAGATCCGATAGAACCGTCGCCAATAAAACTGCCCGAGCGCGACCCGCTCCTCCTTCAGGAGGAGCGACGTGATGAGAAACCCCGAGATGACGAAGAACACGCGGACGCCGAGGTGGGCCACGTCCCCGACGACCTCGAGGTGCACGCCGAACCCACGTGTCCCGTTCAGGTGCCCGAACAGCACCAGGACGATCGACAGAGCTCGGAGTCCGTCCAACGACGGAATGCGCATCCGCCGACCTTACATGGCTTGTGGTCGCGAAAGGAGGGCTTGATGAGCCGGCTTCGCGCGAGCGTCGCGCTCAACATCGTGCTCGGCGCCGCCCTGGCAGGCATCCTGGCCCTCCGGGCGTACAACAAGGCGCGCGTGCCCGCCGTCGACTACTTCACGGCGCGCCACCTCGAGGCAAGACGCGACCTCTACGAACGTCTGACGCTCCCGCCCGGAGCGGTCGTCCTCGTCGGAGACAGCCTGACCGAGCGCGGGGAGTGGCGGGAGCTCTGCGGTCGCGCGGACGTGTACAACCGCGGGATCTCCGGCGACACGGTCGCCGGAGTACGAGAGCGCCTCGATCCGATCCTGCGGAGCAAGCCCCGCGCGCTCGGTCTGATGATCGGCATCAACGATCTCGAGGCGGGGCGTGCCCCGGCCGAGGTGGCGACCGGGATCGAAGGCGTCCTCACGGAGGTGCGGAGCCGTGCGCCCGAGACCCGCGTCGTCGTGTTCTCCGTGCTCCCGATGCGCAACGTCGGCCGCGGCGTCGGCGTCGCGACGGAGAAGGTGAACGAGCTCGACGCGGCGATCGCCTCGGCCTGTGAGCGCGCCGGCGCGCGCTTCGTCGACCTGAGGCCCGAGCTGACCGATCCCGACGGTGCCCTCGCCGCAGGCTTCACCTTGGACGGCGTGCACCTGACCGGCGCGGGTTACGAACGCTGGGCGGCGGCCGTCTCGAGCTCGTTGCTCCTCAAATGACCACCGCGACCGCGCCGGCGTGCCGCGCGTCGATCGCGACGTCCTCCACCGACACCGCGTCGAGCCCGGCCAGCGAGACCTCGAGGGGCGCAGGCGCGAGGCCCACGTGCACCCGCTTGGCGTCGAGGCTGAAGCCGGTCCCCCACGCCTTGAGGACGGCCTCCTTGCGAGCCCATAGACGATAAAACGCCCGACGCTGCTCACCTCCGGGCTCGAGCGCGTCGAGCTCCTCGAGCTCGCGTGACGTGAACACCACCTTGGCGATCTCGAGGACGTCGACGTCCTCGCGCGCCAGCTCCACGTCCACGCCGACCTCGGCGTCGGCGAGCGCGAGCACGATCCAATCTCCCGAGTGGGACAGGTTGAAGAACACCGGCGCGCCCTCCACGAACGGCTTGCCGTGTGTGCCCTCGAGGAAGACGACCGCCGCCGGGGCGATCCCCAAGGCGCCGCCCACCCAATGCCGGAGCGCGCCGCGGCCGGCGCGGAACCGATCTCGGTCGACCTCGAACCGGAAGCGCCCCGCGCGCGCCTCCTCCTCGGCGGTGAGCGAGCCGGACCAGGAGAGCGCGTCGGCCACGCGCAGCCGATGGATGACGACGGGGCGCACGCGGTCAGCCGAACAGCTTGCCTTTCAATCGGTTCACGAGGCTCTGCGTCAGGCTCGGCGGGGGCGGCGGCTCACGCGTAGAGGAAGGCGGGGCCACCTCTGCGCGCGGCGCCTCCCCCGGCCGCTGCGGCGCAGCGGCCGGCGCGATCTGCGACGCGAGGTGCTCGAGCGTCGAGAGGAGCAGGTCACGCGGGCTGATGCGCGCGCCCATCTCGGACTGCACACGCGCGACGACCGCCATGGAGAGCATCGAGTGCCCGCCCAGATCGAAGAAGTTGTCCGTAGCGCCGATGCGGGTGGTCCCGAGCACGTCGGCCCAGATCGCGGCCAGGCGCTTCTCCGCTTCCGTCGTCGGCGCGCGCACCGCCTCCGCCGCGGGCGCAGCCGGAGAAGGCAGCCGCTTGCGATCGATCTTGCCGGCCGGTGTCAGCGGCAAGCTCGGGAGCTCCACGAAATGCTGGGGGATCATGTAGTCGGGCAAGCGCCTGCGCAGGTGTTTGCGGAGATCGGTCGCCGTCACGTCGGTGCCCTTCGTCACGACGTAATACGCAACCAGCCGCGCATCCCCGGGCCGATCCTCCCGAACGATGACGACCGCCTGCGCGAGCGCCTCGTGATCGACGAGCACCGACTCGATCTCGCCGAGCTCGATGCGGTAGCCGCGGACCTTCACCTGGTGATCGAGCCGCCGGTGGTAGACGAGCTGACCGTCGTCGCGGAACGACGCCAGATCGCCCGTCCGATAGAGGCGCCGGCCGGTGCCGGGCGCAAACGGATCGTCGACGAAGCGGGCCTCCGTCAGCTCCGGCCGGCGCAGGTAGCCGTTTGCGACGCCGGCGCCGCCGATGTGGAGCTCACCCGGCACGCCGACGGGCGTGGGCTCCCCTCGTCCATCGAGCACGTACACAGTCGTGTTGTCGATGGGCCGCCCGATGGTGATGCGCGGGTCGTCCTTCGTGAGCTCGACGCAGGTCGACCAGATCGTCGTCTCCGTCGGGCCATACATGTTCCACACGCTCGTCGCCCGCTCGAGCAGCTGCGCGGCGAGCTCCGGCGGAAACGCCTCGCCGCCGCAGAGCACCTTGAACGGCGCGCCGCCCCGGCCCTTCCAGCCTGCTCCGAGGAGGAGCCGCCACGTGGAAGGGGTCGCCTGCATGAACGACGCGCCCGAGCTCTCGACCAGATCGCGGAGGTCGCGGCCGTCCGCGGCCTGCTCGGCCGAAGCGATGACCATCTTCGCGCCGACGGTGAGCGGCAGGTACATCTCCAGTCCGGCGATGTCGAACGAGAGCGTGGTGACGGCGAGCAGCGTGTCCTCCGCCGTGAGGCCGGGCCTGCGCGCCATGGAGGCGAGGAAATTCACCAGGGCGCGGTGGGGGATGACCACGCCCTTCGGCCGCCCCGTCGAGCCGGACGTGTAGAGCACGTAACACGGCTCCTCCGAGGGCTTGTCGCCCTCGAAGGCGGGCGCGAGGCGCGAAGACGGATGCGCCGCGATCGCGCTCGCCTCCCGATCGACCACCACGGTGCCCACCTCCGCCGGCAGCCGCCCGAGAAGGCCCTCCGACGTCACGACGCGCTCGAGCGCCGCGTCTTCGATCATGTGCGCGATGCGGTCGGCCGGGTACTCCGGGTCGATCGGGACGTAGGCAGCGCCCGTCTTCAGGGTGGCGAGGAGCGCGATCACCATCTCCGGCGAGCGCTCGAGGAACACGCCCACGAGCGCGCCGCGGCCCACGCCGAGCGAGACGAGGTGGTGGGCCAGCTGGTTGGCGCGGACATCGAGCGCCGCGTAGCTGAGCGCTAGGTCCCCCATCACGACGGCGACACGCTCGCCGTCCGCGTCGACCCGCTGCTCGAAGAGCTCGTGTGCGCCTCGGACCGAAGGCAGCGCCCGCTCGGTCGCGTTCCACTCGACGAGGATCCGGCGACGCGTCTCGGCCGAGAGGATCGGGAGCTCGTCGATCGGCCCGTCCGCGCCGTCGGCAAGCGCCCGCAAGAGCACCTGCAGGTGATCGAGGAGCCGGGCGACGGCCGGCGCGTCGAACAGCGCCGTCGGGTACTCGAAGGTGACACACAGCCCGTCCGCGCTGGCGCTGACCCAGGCGCTCAGGTCCGTCCGCGCGACGCCGGCGTGCACCGTGTCGCGGCGGACGATCGAGAGCGATTGGCTCGCCGCGTCCCCGCCGCGCGCGGGCGCGTTCGGCATCGCGTCCTCGAAGGCGAAGATGGTCTGGAAGATCGGCGACCGCGAGAGGTCTCGCTGGACGTCGAGCACCTCGACCAGCTCTTCGAAGGGCGCCTCCGCGTGGGCGTAGGCGGCCGTGCACGTCTCGCGCACGCGCCGGAGCAGCTCGCGGAACGTCGGCCGGCCGCTCAGATCGACGCGGAGCGCGATGGTGTTGGCGAAATAGCCGATGAGCTCGAGCGTCTCGGCGTGTGTGCGGTTCGCGATCGGCGTCCCGATGACCACGTCCTCCTGGCCCGAGATGCGGTGGAGGAGCGTCGCGTAGGCGGCGACGAGCGTCATGAACAGCGTCGCGCCGTCGCGCCGCGCGAGCGCGCCGAGGGGCTCGATCAGGTCGGCCGGGAGCGTGATCGACGCCGTCGCGCCCTCGGTCGGCGCGACGTTCGGCCGCGCGTGTGTGGTCGGCAGCTCGAGGATGGGCAGCGGTCCGCGCAGGTTCTCCTTCCAGTAGGCGAGGCGCTCGTCGCGCTGCGTGTCGGTCCGCGCGGCCGTCTGCCAGGCCGCGTAGTCGGCGTATTGGATGGGAGGCGGCGCGAGGGTCGACGGGCGACCGCTCACCGCAGCCTCGTAGAGCTCACAAAGCTCGCTCTCGAAGACGTCCTGCGACCAGCCGTCGGTCACGACGTGGTGGGACGCCACGAGGAGCACGTTCTCCTCCGCCGAGACGCGGAGGAGCGTCGGCCGGAAGAGCGGCCCCTTCGTGAGATCGAAGGGCCGGCACGCGCGCTCCTTCAGGAGATCTCCGACGACGTCGCCGGCGCCCGACGGAACGTCCACGATCTCGAGCTCGACGTCGGCCTGCTTCGCGACGCGCTGGACCACGCCGCTCGGCGCGAGCGCGAGCGTGGTCCGAAGGACGGCGTGCCGCTGGGCGATCTGCGACAGAGCCGACCGGAGCGCGACCGCGTGCACCGGCCCTCGGAGGTAGAACGCGACCGGCACGTTGTAGACCGCGAGCCCCGGCTCGAGCTGGTCGAGGTAGAAGAGCCGGCGCTGGCCGAAGCTCGCGGGGGCCTCGATCGTGCCGTCCGCCGCAACCGGATGCTCCGCGATCGGGATCCGCTGGAGGGCGGCCGCGCCCCCTCCGCCCTCGGCGCCCATGCGGAGGAACGCGAGCAGATCCGCCTTGCGGCGCCGGATCTCGTCGCCGTCCGCCTCGGTGACCGCGCCCTTCGGCGCGTTCACCACGATCCTGTCGCCGTCGGCGCGGAGCTCGATGCCTCGCTGGCGGAGGGCTCGGAGAAAACGTGCTGTGTTCATCCCGCGGCCTTCATTCAGAAGCTGAGCTCCTCCCGGTCCCCCGCCGCGGCGGGCTGGGGAGCGCGCTGGTATTGCATCGCCTCGACCTTCTCGGCGAGCGACGCGATCGTGGGCGTGGTGAAGAGGCTGCTCAATGACAGCTCCGTCACGCCCAGGGTCTCGCGGAGGCGGACGATGACCTGGATACCCAGCAGCGAGTGGCCGCCGATCTCGAAGAAGTTGTCGTTCACGCCGACCTTGGAGAGGCCGAGCACCTCGGCCCACACGGTCGCGATGGTCCGCTCCACCTCCGACTCGGGCGGCGCGCAGGTCGACTTGGCTTCGCGGCCATCCGCGTCGTCGAGGGCCCCGAGCGCCGTCGTGTCGACCTTGCCGTTGTGCGTGAGCGGCAACGTGTCCAAGACCACGATGCTCGCCGGCATCATGTACTCCGGCAGGCGCTGCTTGCACGCGGTCCGAAGCTCCTCCACGAGCTTGCGCGCCGCGTGTTTCTTCGCGGGCTGGTTCGCCGTCGCCTGCCACCAGGCCGCCTCGGTCACGGGCGGTCGCGCCCGGTGCGCGACGGGGCCGACGTGGCCGTTGTCGGTCCTCGTGAAGACGGCGTCGAAGGAGCCCGAGCCGTCCACGTCCTTCCAGCGGAGCTCGACCCGGTAGGGCAGCGATTCGCCGAGCGCCCAAAGGGCTTCGGGGTCGATGCCCGCCGGCGTCCGCCGCACCGCCTCACGCAGCGCCTTCGCGTCGGCCGGGCGGGCCGGCCCCGCCACGTGGAGGAGCTCGGCCGCCGCCACGTGTTGTGCGTTTCGCCAGTTCGGCACGTTTGCGATGGCGAGCACCTCGGGTTTGTCGACCTCGAGAACACGTTGGATGTCCGCCGCGCTCGAGAGACCGCCCGTGCCGTGCTCGCGCCAGGTGACCGAGCGCGCCTGGGGACGCGGCCCGACGTGGAGCCAGACGTCGTAGTGGAACCGCGTCGTCTCGTTCTGGATGTGCCCTCGACGGAGCTGCAAGTCGACCCAGCCGATCTGCGGCATCGCCCGCGCGAGCTCGTGGAAAAACGCCGGGTCGACCACCAGCTCGTCTTCGGTCTGCACGCGGCGCGCGACGAGCTTCGCGAGCTCCTCGGTGCGCGTGTCGTCCGGGGACCGCTCGAGCTGATCGAAGGCGTGGTGCGCCTCGAGCAGCTCGAAGCTCTGCACGTCACCCAGGAAGACCACGCCGCCGGGCGCCACGCTGCGGACCGCGCCCTCGAGCACGCGGCGCAGGTAGTCGCCGTCGGGGAAATACTGGCAGACGCTGTTGATGATGACGGTGTCGTAAGAAGCCGGCGCCACGCCCTCGAAGTCGTCGGCGTCGCGCACCTGCACCGTCACGTTCCGAAGCGCGGCGTATCGCTCGGTCCCGAGCAGCCGCTCGATCTCGCGGATGCCGCCCTCCGCGTAGTCGGTCCCGTGGATCTTGCCGCACTGCGGGGCGATGCGGAGCAGCTCCGCGCCGGTCCCGCAGCCGATGGCCCAGACGCGCCCGAGAGGCAGCTGCTGGAGCCTTCCGTAGGTCGCGTCGAGCCCCTCCTGCACCTCGGCCTCGTAGCCCTCTTTGTCGGAGAGCTGGCGCAAGAGGACGATGTCGTCGAGCTGCTCGCTGCCTCCCTTCTCGATGGCCTGCGCGCCCGCGGCGTAGAGCGCGTCCCACTTCTTCTTCCAGGCCTCCTTCTGCGTCTGGAAGACCGCCTCGGGTGTGGCGCCCTCCGTCGCCGGGACCACGAAGGCCGAGAGGGTCCGCGTCTCGGCGGAGCTGCCCCGCGCGATGACGACGGCCTGGGCGAGCCGGCCTGTCTTCTCCAGCACCGACTCGATCTCGCCGAGCTCGATGCGGTAGCCGCGGACCTTCACCTGACTATCGGCGCGGCCGATGTACTCGAGCACGCCGTCGGCGCGGAAGCGGGCCAGATCGCCGGTCTTGTAGAGACGATCGGACGGGTTCTTCGAGAACGGGCTCTGGATGAACCGCTCTTCGGTGAGATCGGGGCGGTTGAGGTAGCCGAGCGCCACCTGCGGCCCGCCGATGTAGATCTCGCCGACGACGCCGATGGGCACCGGGTGACGCCGGCCGTCGAGGACGTAGAGCTTCGTGTTCGGCGCCGGCCGGCCGATCGCGATGGGCCCCGTCGTGGGCGCGTCCATCCCGACGTGTTGGATGCAGCAACCCACGGTCGCTTCGGTGGGGCCGTATTCGTTGTAGACCGCCACCTCCGGCGCGTGCGCGCGGAACGCGGCGACGTGGGACGCGAGCAGCTGCTCGCCGCCGACGACGATCGAGCCCGCGCCGCGGGCAAGCTCCGCCGGAGAGAGCTGATCCCCGAGGATGCCGAGGTGGGCAGGCGTGACCTTGGCGACGCTGAAGCCGCCGGGCTGGCCGAGGACCTTGCCGAGCGCCTCGATGTCGTCCGCGGCGTCGACCAGCCAGACGGCCTTGCCGACGAGGAGCGGGCCGAAGAGCGCGGTGATCGTGAGATCGAAGCCGATCGACGAGTGCACCGGCGCGCCCGTGCCCGACGCCATCCGGTAGCGCTCGATCGCCCACGAGAGGTAGTGCACGAGGGCGCGGTGCGAGACCATGACGCCCTTCGGCTCGCCGGTGGAGCCCGAGGTGTACGCGACGTACGCGAGGCTCTCGGCCGTGGCCGCGCAGCTCGGCGCCGACCTCGGCCGGGAGGTTATCTCCTCCGGGCCCTGGTCGAGCAAGACGACCTTGGCGCCCGCCGCGTCGCGGAGCGCTTCGTCCACCGCGCCGTGGCTGAGGAGCACCTCGATGCCCGCGTCTTGCACCATGAAGGCGACGCGTGACGGCGGCAGCCCCGGATCGAGCGGGACGTACGCGCCGCCCGCCTTGGAGACGCCGAGGAGCGCGACGAGCAGCTCCGGCCGGCGAGGCAGGCACACGCCCACGCGGCGCCCGGGGACGACGCCGCGGCTCTGCAGGTAGTGGGCGACCTGGTTCGACGCCTCGTCGAGCTGCCGGTAGCTGAGCGCCTCGTCTCCGCAGCGCACCGCGATCGCGTCGGGGTGCGCCTGGGCGACCCGCACGAAGCGATCGAAGAGCAGCTCGCCGTCCGGGAACGGCGCATCGGTCGCGTTGAACTCGACGAGGATCTTGTTTCGCTCCGCCTCCGGCAGGATCGGCAGATCCGCGCAGGGCACCTCGGCGTCACGCATCGCCGCCTCGAGCAGGACCTTGTATTGGTCCATGCGCCTGCGCATCGTGTCGCGGTCGAACAGGTCGAGGTTGAACGTGCACTGGATCTCCAGGCCCGACGCCGACTCGACCAGGTTGAAGAAGATGTCGAAGTTCTCGAAGCGCCGCGGGATGGACCCGGCCGTGCACTCGAGATCGTGGAAGCCGATCCCGAGCGAGCTCGGGTCGAGGTTGAACGCGACGCTCATGAGCGGCACGCGGCTCGGGTCGCGCGGGACGTTCAGGCGCTTGATGAGCGTGCCGAACGTGAAGCTCTTGTGCTCGAAGGCGTCGAACACCTTGCCGCGCACCGCCTTGATGTGCGCGCCGATGCTCTCGGCCGGATCGAGCGAGAGGCGCAGCGGGAGGAACTGCACGCAGTGGCCGACCAGGTCCTTGCCCTCGATGTCCGACTGCCCCGCGAGGGAGAAGCCGACGACGACGTCCGTCTGGCCGCTGAGCCGGCTGAGGAGCACGTGGAAGCCCGCGAGCACCCCGGCGAAGAGCGTCGCGCCCTGTTTGCCGGCCATCTTGCGGAGGCCCGCCGTGAACGCCTCGTCGAGCTTGAGGCTCAAACGATCGGCGGCGAACGTCTTGACCGCGGGGCGCGGCCGGTCGGTCGGGAGCTCCAGCACGGGGATGGGACTGCCCTCGTATTGGGAGACCCAGTAGTCCTCCGCGGTCTTGCGCTCGGCCTGCGACGCCGGCGCCTTCATCAGGTCGATCCATTCGCTGTACGGCATCGACTCCTGCAGGCCGTGGGGCTTGCCCTCGCACACGGACGCGTAGAGCTTGCCGAGGTCGCGGCAGATGACGCCACACGACCAGCCGTCCGCGATGAGGTGATGGGCGGTGAGGATCACCAGGTGTTCCTCTTCCGCGAGCTTCACCAGCTTGGCGCGGAAGAGCGGACCGAGCTCGAAGTCGAACTCCTCGGTCACCTCGGCCTGGCGGATCTGCTCGAGGCGCGCCGCGCGATCGGAGGTGAGCGCCGAGAGGTCGATGATCGGGAGCGGCACGTCCCCCACCGGCATGACGCGCTGGTTGAGACCGTCCGCGCAGGGCACGCAGCGGAGCGCTTCGTGGCGCTTGACCAGGAGGCGGAGCGCGGCCTTGAGCTTGTCGATCCGCAGCTTGCCGCGGAGGTGGAGCGTGCTCGCCAGGTTGAACGCGCAGGAGGCGTCGTGACCGAACCGCGTCGCGAGCCAGATCTCCTGCTGGCCTTCGCTCATCGGCGTGATGCGCGGCTCGCGCTCGGGCGGGGTCCCCGGGAAGAGCTTCACGCGCTGCAGCGCCTCCACGCTCTCCTTCAGCGCCTTCGCGACCTTGGCGAAGTCCTCGTCGGAGTGCGCCGTCGTGAAGAAGGCGGGGCGGCCCTCGTAGGTGAAGATGCCGCGGTTGTGCAGGTGGTAGAAGAGGAGCTGCGAGTACTCCTGGAACGACGTGAACTTCAGGACCACGAAGCTCGCGAAGTGCTCCACCCAGATCGGCGTGCCCGTCTCCTGGAAGTACGCGTTCATCTCCTCGGCGAACGCCTTCGTCTTGGCGTTCAGGCGCTCCTGCAGCGCCGGCCCCTCCTCCTTCAGGTGTGAGAGCGTCGCGTACGCGGCGGCCATCGCCACCGGGTGGCGGACGAAGGTGCCCGCGAACCAGGTCATGTCCGCCTCCGGCACGGAGTTGTCGCCGTAGCGCCAGAAGCCGCCGTCGAGCGCGTCCATGAAGCGCGATTTGCCGGTGACCACGCCGATCGGGTAGCCGCCGCCGACGACCTTGCCGTACGTGGCGAGATCCGCGCGAATGCCCCAGAGCGCCTGCATGCCGCCCGGATGGGCGCGGAAGCCGGTGACCATCTCGTCGAAGAGCAGCGCGATGTTGAGCTCTTCGGTCAGCTTGCGGAGCTCACGCACGAACTCGACCGGCTGGTTGTCGGGGTTGCGGCTTCGCACCGGCTCCACCAGGACGAGCGCGAGCTCGTCCGCGTGCTGCCGGATGAGATCGAGCGACGCCCGATCGCCGTATTTCAAGACGAGCGTCTTCTCGACGGCGCGCGGCGGGATGCCGGGCGCGATCGGGACCGACCGGTTCTTGCCACCGATCGTGACGCCCTTCACCAGCACCTCGTCGAAGATGCCGTGGTAGTGCCCGGCGAAGGTCGCGATGCCGTCTTTGCCGGTCACCGTGCGCGCGAGGCGGATGGCCGCGAGCACCGCCTCGGAGCCGGTGTTGCAGAACGCGGCGCGGTCCATCCCGGTGAGGTCGCACACGAGCCGCGCGAGCTTGCCGGCCAGGCGGTTCTGCGGGCCGATCTCCACGCCGCGGTGGATCTGATCGATGACCGCCTCGGTGACGAACTTGGGGTTGTGGCCCAGGAACGTCGCGCCGTAGCCGTTGACGAGGTCGATGTATTCGTTGCCGTCGACGTCCCACAGCTTGGAGCCGTCGGTCTTCGCCGCGACGAGCGGGAAGACCATGTCCTTCCACTGCAGCTTGAAGCCCTGCACCGTCCGCGGGTCGGCGAAATGCGCGCGGTGCTCCTGCGTCATCTGCTTGGAGGTGGGCGCGCGCTTCACCACGCTCGCGATGAGCGCGTCGATGTGCGCGCGCTGCTCGGGCGTCAGATCGCCTTCCTTGTGGTCCTTCTCGACCGGCTGCCAGGGGCTCTCTTTGTTGGGCTTCTTCTCCTCGACGGCCGCGGGCTGAGCGGCGGGCTTCGCGGCGACCGGCGCAGGCGCGACGGCGGGCGCCGCCGGCTTGGCAGCGGCGGGCGCCGGTACGACCGCCGCGGGCGCGGACGCGACAGGCAGTGGGGCCGGCGCGGCGACGACCGCAGGTGCCGGCGCGGCCGCTGCGACGGCGGGCGCGACCTGGAGCGTGGGGCCGGCGCCGCGGAGGACCGCGAGCTGCTCCTGCATCACCGCGAGCTGCTGGTTGAGGATGCGCTCCACCACGCTCGCGCCCTGGGGCGGCGACGCGATCGGCGCAAACGCGGGCGCGAGCGCCATCGGGCTCGGCGCAGCGACCGGGGCTGGCGCGGCGAGGACCGGCGCCGGCTGCGCGGCGGCGACGGGGGGCTGGTCGGGCGCCGCGGGCGCGGGCTGAGGCGCGGCGGGAGGCGGGGCCGCGGCCTCGGGCGGGAACGCGTCGGGGGCGAGCTGGCCGTCGATCAGCTCCGCGAGCGCGCCCACGCCGGGCGCCTTCTCGATGAGCTGACGCACCGTGGTCTTCACGCCGAACTTCTTGCGGAACGCGCCGTTTGCTTGCGTGAGGAACAACGAGTCGAAGCCGAGCTCGAGGAACGTCGCGTGAGGATCGATCTTGGCAGCCTCCAGACCGCTCAGCTCCTGGAGGATCTTCTGCAGCTCGCGGACGATTCGGTCTTTTCGCGGTTCGGCGGCCATAAGCGGGATCTCGACTGGAGGGGGTTCGGGTGCGGGGAGCGGCTGGACGAAAGAAACGACGGGCGAGGCTTCGGGCGCAGGGGCCGGCGGCTGTGCCGGCGCGAGCGCCTCGACGACGGGCGCCGGAGGGCTCGGCGGCAATGCAGGCGCCGTGCCCGCCTCGATCGGCACGCGATCGAGGAAGAAGCGCTTGCGCTCGAACGGATAGGTCGGGAGCGGGACGCGGCCTCGCGCCTCATTGGCGAAGAAACCCTCGAAGTCGATCTCGACACCGGCGAGGTAGAGCCTGCCGAGCGAGCGCTCGAGGAACGCGAGGTCCGCCACGTCTTCGTGCGGGTGGCGGAGCGTCGGCACGATGCGATCCCGGTCGCACTTGGGGTGGTTCTTCGCAAACGTGGAGAGCGTCCGCCCCGGGCCGATCTCGCAGAGGACACGGTGCGGCTCGGCGAAGAGCGTGTCGAGCCCTTCGGCGAAGCGCACCGTCTGCCGGAGGTGGCGCACCCAGTAGTCGGGGTCCCGCGCCTGAGACTCGGTGATCCAGGTGCCGGTGACGTTCGACACGAACGGGATCTCGGGCGTCCCGAACGAGAGCTCGCGCAAGAACGCGCGGAACTCCTCGAGGATGGGCTCGACGAGCGAGGAGTGGGCCGCGACGTTGATGTGGATACGCGTCGCGTCGACGCCGGCCGCCTCGAGCCTCGCCGCGAGCGCCTCGATCGCCGGGACCGGGCCCGACGCGACACACTGCGAAGGCCGGTTGATCGCGGCGATGGAGAGATCGCCTTCCAGGTGGGGGCGCAGCTCGTCCGGAGAGAGCGGCACGCTGAGCATCGACCCGGGCGGGAGCTTCTCGAAGAGGCGCCCGCGGCAGGCGACCACGCCGAGCGCCTGCTCGAGCGTCATCACGCCCGCGAGGCAAGCCGCCGCGTATTCGCCCATGCTGTGACCGATCATCGCGACCGGCACGACGCCCCACGATCGAAGGAGCGTCGCGACCGCGTATTCGACGGTGAAGAGCGCAGGAAGCGCGTAGAAGGGCCGCTCGAGATCCGGGGCCGCGCCCTCCCCCGCCCCGTTGCGCGGCGGGTACAGGAGGGTCCGCAGATCGAGATCGAGGATCGGCTGGAGCAGCTCGGCGCAACGGTCCACCGCCTCGCGGAAGACTGGCTCCTCGCCGTAGAGGCCCTCGGCCATCTTCACGTATTGCGCGCCGCCGCCGGGGAACAGGAACACCACGCCGGCCTGATCGCCTCCGCCTTCCACTACGTCGCAGAGCTTCGGATCGGCGCTGCGGAGGGCGTGCGCAGCCTCGCGCGCCGTCTTGGCGACGACCGCGGCGCGGCACGCGTGCCTCTTTCGCCCGACCGCGAGGGTGAACGCGACGTCCCCGAGCGGTGCCTCGGCGCCGCGTCCCTCGAGCCAGGCCGCGAGGTCCTCCCGCGCGCGCTCGAGCGCGGTGCTCGTCCGCGCCGAGAGCAAGAGCAGCTGCGACGAACGCGACGGCCCCGTCGGCTCGAGGATCGGAGCCTCTTCGAGGATGGCGTGGGCGTTGGTCCCGCCGAGACCAAACGAGCTCACGCCAGCGCGGCGCGGCTTGTCCGAACGGGGCCACGGCCGCGGCGACGCGTTCACGAAGAACGGGCTCGAGTCGAAGTCGATCGCCGGGTTCGGCGTCGTGAAGTTGAGGCTCGGCGGGAGCAGCTCGTTCTCGAGCGCGAGGATGGTCTTGATCATGCCGGCGACCATGGCGCCGGCGTCGAGGTGGCCGATGTTCGTCTTCACCGAGCCGATGGCGCAGAAGCCGCGGCGATCGGTCGTCTTGCGGTACGCGCGCGTCAGCCCGGCGACCTCCATCGGATCGCCGATCACCGTGCCGGTTCCGTGTGTCTCCACGTAGGAGATCTCGTCGGCGCCCAACCCCGCCGACTCGAGCGCGCGCGAGATCACCTCCGCCTGCCCCTGCACGCTCGGCGCCGTGAAGCCGATCTTCGCGTTACCGTCGTTGTTGACCGCGGTCGCGCGCACGACCGCGCGGATGCGATCGCGAGCACGCAGCGCGTCCTCGAGGCGCTTCACCACGATCATCCCGCAGCCGCTGCCGCGGACCATTCCCCCGGCCGAGGCGTCGAACGCGCGGACGTGGCCGTCGGGTGCGAGCGCCCCGCCGTCGACGTAGAGATAGCCGGCGTGTGTGGGCACGAGGACCTTCGCGCCACCGACGAGGACCATGTCGCTGTCGCCGGCGCGGAGGCTCTGGCAGGCGAGGTGCAGCGCGACGCCCGAGGTGGAGCAAGCGGTCTGCACGTTGATCGCGGGACCGCGGAGGTTCAGCTTGTAAGCGACGTGTGTGGCGGGAAAGTCGCGCTCGTTGCCGATCTGCAGGTGGTGCTCGATGAGGCGATCCGCGAAATCCGGGCGGCGCGCGATGTTGTCGTAGAGGTAGGGGTTGCGCCCCACGCCTCCGAAGACGCCGATCTTCCCGTCGAAGCGCGTGGCGTCGTAGCCGGCGTCCTCGAGGGCCGCGTAGGCGGTCTCGAGGAAGATGCGCTGCTGCGGGTCCATCAGCTCGACCTCGCGCGGGGTCATCCCGAAAAACGCCGCGTCGAAACACTCCGCCTCCTCCAGGTGGAAGCAGAGGCGGACGTAGTCGGGGTCGTCGAGGAGCTTCGGATCCAGGTTCTGCCGGACGAGGTCCTCCGCCGTGACGGGCCTCGTCGCCTCGCGACCGTTTGCGAGGTTCGCCCAGAACTCGGCGACGTTGCGCGCTCCGGCGAACCTCCCGGCGAGACCGACGACGGCGAACGCCGGCCGCTCGTCCCTCGAGGCCGGCGAGCTGGCGAGACGCTGGGCTCGGGTCGAGCCCTGCCGCGCGCCCGGCGCCGCGGCTCCGCCGAACCGCCTGCGGATCAGCTCGGGGTAGTCCCGCGTGAGCACCCGCGCGATCGCAGCGACCGTCGGCGCCTCGAAGAAGGCGACGATCGGGATCCGCTCGCCCAGCTCGTCGCTCAGCCTGGCGACGAACCTCACGGCCTGCAGAGACGTGCCGCCGAGCTCGAAGAAGCGATCATGGATGCCGACCGTGTCGAGCTCGAGCGTGTCGCACCAGAGCCCCGCGAGCGCCTTCTCGAGCGCGCTGGTCGGCGCGACGTACGCCTGCTCGAGATCGGGCCGCTTGCCGCCCGGCTTGGGCAGCGCCTTGCGATCCACCTTGCCCATCGGCGAGAGCGGCAGCGCGTCCAGGATCACGAACGCCGCCGGCACCATGTACGAGGGCAAGCGCGACTCGAGGCTCGAGCGGAGCTTGCCCGCGGTTAGGTCGGCGCCGGTGAGGTACGCGACGAGCCGCTTGTCGCCCGGGTTGTCCTCACGCGCGAGGACGACGGCCTCCCGCACGCCGGTCACCTCGCCGAGGGCCGTCTCGATCTCGCCGAGCTCGATCCGGTGGCCGCTGATCTTCACCTGATCGTCGAGGCGGCCGCAGAACTCGATGTTTCCGTCGGGCAGGCGCCGCGCGCGATCCCCGGTGAGGTACAGGCGAGAGGCAGGGTCGGTCGAGAACGGGTTGGGAACGAACCGCTCCCGCGTGAGCTCCGGGCGGTTCAAATAGCCGGTCGCGAGGCCGTCGCCGCCGATGTAGAGATCACCGATCTCACCGTCTGGCACGGGTCGCTTCTCGCCGTCGAGCAGGTACACGTCCGTGTGGGCGATGGGCGTGCCGATGGGGATCGACGTGAGCGACGGGTCGAGCCGGCGCGGGATCCGGTAACAGCACGTGAACGTCGTGCTCTCCGTCGGGCCGTAGCCGTTCACGAGCTGCGTGTCGGGGAGGAGCTCGAGCGCCTTCTTGATGTGCGCGACGCTGAGCGCCTCGCCGCCGGCCAGGACCTCCTTCACGGAGCGCAGCGTCTCGGGCGCGCGATCGATCACCAGGTTGAAGAGCGACGACGTCAGCCACATCGACGTCACGCCGGTGCGCACGAGGATGCGCTGGAGCTTCTCCAGATCGGGGACGCCGCAGCCCGGGTAGAGCACGCACACGCCGCCGTGGAGCAGCGGCCCCCAGATCTCGAGCGTGGCCGCGTCGAACGAGACGGGCGCGAGCTGCAGGAACACGCGCGACTCGTCGAGCGGCGTGTAGTGGTTGTCGAGAACGAGGCGCACGACCCCGCGATGGGGGACTGTCACGCCCTTGGGCTTGCCGGTCGAGCCCGACGTGTAGATGACGTACGCGAGGCTCTCGCCGTCGACCTTGGAGCCGGGCGGGAAGACGACGCGCTCGGAAGGCGCGGGGTCGGCGCCCCAGCCCGCGTCTAGCGTCACCACGGCGGCGCTCGTGCTCGGCAGGGCAGCCTTGAGATCCGAGCACGTGAGGATCACCGGCGCCGCCGTGTCCTCCAGCATGAAGGCGACACGCTCGCGCGGATACGCCGGGTCCAGCGGGACGTAGGCGCAGCCCGCCTTCAGGATCCCGAGGAACGCCACGATGGTCTCGAGCGACCGATCCAGGAACGTCGCGACGAGCGCCCCCGGCTTCACGCCGAGCGAGCGCAGGAGCCCCGCAAGACGATCGGCGCGCCGATCGAGCTCCGCGTAGGTCAGCGTCTGGTCGGCGTCGCCCGCGAGGCCCGGGAGCACGAGGCACGTGCGGTCCGGTGTCCGCCTCGCCTGCGCCTCGAAGACCTCATGGATCGTCAGCCCACGTCGGTACTCAAGCATCCCCTCCTCCTTCCCGAGCGCTCGTCGTCTCGACCCCGGCTCGAGGTCGACCAGGAGTGGCGTAGCAAGGGTCGAGCTCGCGCGCTCGCGCCTCGCTGGGATTGGAGGTCATGCAGAAGGCGGACACCATCGAGGGTCCGCCAGCCTATCAGGGCAACGCAGGGATCGCTTCGAGCGAAGAGCGCCCTTCGTTGGTCTTACCGAAGAGCGGCTTCGGTCCCCAAACTGCGAACAATAAGATCGAAAAGAGCGCCTTTACCAGCACGAACGCCACGTACTGCGTCTCTCCGCCACGCTGAGGCAAGACGGGAATGAGCTGCGTCGTGTAGTTCGTCATGAGCTGCATGATGCAGACGACGCCGGCGCTCCTCGTTCGGTAGTAGAGCCACCCGCAGATCGCCGCGATGCTCATGAAGTTGATGAGCAGCGGAAGGAGCGGCAGGTTCGGCGTCACCTGGATGTTCGTGAGGATGAGGGGGATGTACCAGATGCCCCAGCAGAGCCCCATGAGCGACGCAGCCTGGAAGAGGGTCCACCGCTTCGAGAACGCCTGAAGCAGGAAGCCTACCCACGCGATCTCCTCCACGGTGGAGATGCGGAAGCACAGCCAAGCGAACTCGAGCTTCGCGGGCTCCACGAGGTCGAGCTCGATGGTCTCGTTGAGCCCGACGGCGCGGAGGATGAGCAAGCTCACGATGGCGACGCCCGACGGGTACGCGAGCGCCATCAGGTAGTACCCGGGCTTCACGCGCCAGTTCCAGAGCGAGCTCACGAGCTTCCACGCGTCCTTCTTGCTCCACGCGATGGACGCGACGAACACCGCCCAGATCGCGGGCGATGGGATGCGCAGGAGGCCGAGCCCGTAGTTGCGGACCTCGTAGTGCTGCGACGCCGTGAGCAGGGCCTGCGTGACGAGCGCGCCGACCATGAACACCGAGACGGGAAACCGAGCGATCGTGTGACGAATGGCCACGATGGAAGGCGCGCTCCTTACCAAACTTTGACCGCCCGTTCTACGAGTCGGATCTGCTAGGTTCCCCTCGCCTTGTCGCTCGCGAAGAAGGCCGCATCCGGGTTTCTCTGGACGACAGGCGCAACCCTGGGCTCGCGCGTCGTGACGATCGTCTCGACGTTCGTTTTGACCCGGTTCCTTCCCCCGGAGATCCAGGGCGAGGTGAACCTTGCGTACGGCCTCGTCCTCACCGCGGGGACGATGACCGCGATCGGCGTGGTGCAGTTCCTCGCGGCGAACCCGGAAGAGGGCCGCGACATGGCCTTCCACGGAACCGTCCTCGTCCTGTCGACTGGTCTGATCGCCTGCCTGGCGAGCATCCTCGTGGCGCCCTTCTACGGCTCTCTCCTCGGCGTCGAGGCGCTCGCCCAATACGTCCCGGGGCTCGCCCTCGCCCACTTCCTCGACCGCATCACGTGGGTGCCACGCGGCGTCCTCGTCCGCGACATGCGCTTTCGCATGGTCGGCTTGCGCGTCGCCGTCTCGGAGCTGGTGTTCGCCGCCTCCTCGGTCACGTTCGCCTACCTCGGGTGGGGGGGCTTCGCGATCGTCGCGGGCAACCTCGTCCGCGGCACCGTGGGCATCCTCTTTTCGTTCTCGGTGACGAGCTGGCGCGACTCACTCCAGCCCTGCAAGCTCGTCGCGGAGAAGTTCCTGCGCATCATCCGCTTCGGCGCGCCCATCACCATCGCCTCGCTCTTCCACTTCGGCGCGTCCAACTGGGACAACAGCCTCATGGGCTTCCGCTTCGGCGAGGCGACCGTCGGTCTGTACAACCAGGCCTACCGGATCGCCGACCTGCCGGCGACGAACGTCGGTGAGCAGATCAACGACGTGCTCGTGCCCACGTTCGCGCGGCTGGAGGACGCGGACTCGCGTCGCCGCGGGCTGCTCCGCGCGTGTGGGCTGATGGCCATGTTGGTCTTCCCCATGGCGCTCGGTCTCGGGGCGGTCGCCATGACGATGGTCGAGGTGTTCTATCCCCCCAGCTACCACGGGGTCGCGCCCTTCCTCATCGTGCTCGCGACGCTCAGCATCTCTCGCTCGATCGGGACGCTCGCCGGCGGCTTCCTCCAGGTGGTCGGGCGGACGCGCGGGTTCATCTACATCGACCTCTTGCTCGTCATCATGGTGCTCGGCCTCGTCTGGCTGCTCTCGGCGTGGGGCCCGGTCATGAGCGCCGTCGGCGTGGGCATCGCCTTCACGGTGTCGGTGCTCCTCACCATCCGCGCGCTCGCGCCGGACGGGATCACCATCCGCGACGTCCTCGCCGCCGTCGCGCGGCCCTTCGTCGCGTGCCTCCCCATGATCGCCGCGGTCGTCGCGATGCGTATCGCGCTCCTGGACAGCGGCATGCCGGCCGTGGCCCGCCTCCTCGCAGAGATCGGCGTCGGCGCGGCCGTCTACGTCGGCGCTTGTTTCGTCTTCGCGCCCGCCATCACCCGCGACTTCCTGAACCTCGGCCTCTCGGTCGTCCGGCGCAGGCGAGCCGCGCGCGCACCCGAAGCGGCGAGCTGACCGAATCGCAATCCGTCGTTGGTTCGGGCGCCCCGCCGACCCCGATGCGGCGGTCCTGCGATTCGGTGACCGCCCACCGTGCCGGGATTCCGGGTGGCATGTGGCGTGCACCGAACCGGGGAACCGAGGCGGAATGGCGCGCGGGGCTGGCTCACGAACCGATCTGAACGGGGCCGCGCTCCAGGGTTTCCTGGAGGCGGCACCTGACGCCATCGTGGTCGTCGATCAGGTCGGCCACGTCGTCATCGCGAACCGCCTCAACCTCCTGTCGAACGCGGCCAAATACGGCAAGGGCAAGCCGATCGAGGTGGAGGCTCACCGCATGAACGGCACGGCGCTGGTCTCGGTCACCGATCACGGCATCGGGATCGACGAAGAGGCGCTCTCACGCATCTTCGGGCGCTTCGAGCGCGCGGTGTCGCTGCGTCATTTCGGCGGGCTCGGGCTCCTCGTCGCGCGCCAGCTCGCCGAGGCGCACGGCGGGACGCTCGTCGCCCAGAGCCAGCCGCGCGCCGGCTCGACGTTCACCCTGGTCCTGCCGATCGAGCCGGTGCTCTCGTCCAACGACGGGGCATCGAAGCTGGACAGATCCGCGTGAGCCCGCACGTCCGGCGCGGCGCGACGCTCTGGAGCGGGCCCCAGGCGGTCCCGCCTGAGGGTATGCTCGGCACATGGGCGCGGTCCGCGAGCAGTCCGAGCGTCTCCTCCAGGGCCGAGAGGATCCCTCGTTCCACCCGTTCACGCCGCTCTTCAAGCTGGAGGAGGTGGCCGAGCGCGTCGCGTTCGTCTCGAGCTTCGCGAACGTGCTCGCGCTCGACACGGACGACGGCCTCGTCCTGGTCGACACCGGGAGCTTCTTCTTCGCGAGGCTGACCAAGGAGCTCGTGCGGAGCTTCACGGCGCGGCCGCTCCATACCGCCGTCTACACCCACGGTCACGTCGACCACGTGTTCGGGGTCGACCTCTACGAGGAGGAGTCGGGGAGAAAGGCACGTGTCGTCGGCCACCGCGCCGTGCGCGAGCGCTTCGATCGCTACCGGCTGACGCCCGGCTACAACGCCTGCATCAACGCCCGGCAGTTCCAGCTCGAGACCACCTGGCCGACCGACTACCGCTACCCCGACACCGAATACGATGACAGCTTGGTCATCGATGTCGGCGGGACGACCCTCGAGCTCTTCCACGCGCGGGGCGAGACCGACGACCACACCTTCGCGTGGGTCCCGTCCCGGAAGCTGCTCGCGACGGGCGATCTGTTCATCTGGGCCACGCCGAACGCGGGCAACCCGCAGAAGGTCCAGCGCTACCCGCGCGACTGGGCCGCGGCGCTGCGGCGCATGGCCGCGCTCGAGCCCGAGGTGCTCTCACCAGGTCACGGCCCACCCATCTTCGGTCGCGAGGCGATCCACCTCGCGCTCACGGAGACCGCCGCCCTGCTCGAGCGCCTCGTCGACGAGACGCTCGCGCGGATGAACGAGGGCGCGACGCTCGACGACGTGCTCGCCAGCGTCCGCGCGCCTCGCGAGCTGCTCGAGCGGCCCTACCTCCGGCCGATCTACGACGAGCCGGAGTTCGTCGTGCGCAACGTGTGGCGGCAATACGGCGGCTGGTGGGACGGAAACCCCGCGCACCTCAAGCCGGGGCCCGAGGCCGCGCTCGCCCGCGAGCTCTGCGATCTCGCGGGCGGTGCGCCGGCGCTCGTCGATCGCGCCTTGCGACTCTCTCTGGCGGGTGACCACGCCGTCGCCTGCCACCTCGTCGAGCTCGCCTTCCGGGCCTCCCCGAGGGATCCGGGTGTCCGCTCCGCGCGGAGCCGCGTGTACCTCGCCCGCTCGGAGGCCGAGACCTCGCTCATGGCCAAGGGGGTCTTCCGGACGGCGGCCAGGGAGTCGGAGTGAGCCCGAGCTGGTGTTTGCCGGCACGCCGTTTTGCTCGTACACCCTGCTCTCGATGCGCGCTCGACTCGCCACCACCCCGTCCCTCGGTCGTCGACTCGTGCTCACGCTGCCCCTCGCAGCGCTGGGCTGCTCGAGCGCCGAAGGTGATCTGCCCAAGGTCGCGGCTCCCCCCGACGTCCTCACGCTCGAGAAGGCGATGGCGGACGCGGTGAACGCGGACCGCGCGAAGCAGGGCTTGCCTCCCCTCGCCTACGACGAGCGGCTGGCCGACATCGCGCGGTACCACGCGAACGACATGCAGAAGAATCGCTTCTTCGCGCATGAGTCGCCGACCTCCGGCTCGCTGGACGACCGCCTGGCGAAGGCCGGCTACCTCGCCGCCGTGGGCCGCGAGAACCTGGCGGAGGCGCTCGACGTCCCGCGCGCCGAAGACGGCCTCATGCACAGCCCCGGACACCGCGCGAACATCCTCTCGAACGACGTGACCCACATCGGGGTGGGCATCGTGCGCGGCGGGATCGGCGACCCGCGGAACCTGCTCTTCGTGCAGGTCTTCGCGCGCCCGGTCGAGAAGGAGTCGCCGTCCGAGGCGCGCGCCAAGCTCGTCGGGAAGATCGAGGCGGCCCGCGCGGCGAAGGGCCTGCCCGCCATCGGCGAGAGCGGCCCCCTGACCGAGCTCGCCGACACGCTCATCGCCGACATGCCCGACGACATCGATCCGAGCGCGCTCGAAGGCCTCGGGAAGACGGCGGTCGCGAAGCTCGGCAAGATGAAGACGAATCTGTCAGGCGTCGCGGTGGGCGGCGCCCGGATCCTCGGGAGCTCCGAATACGAGCCTCCCCAGGCTATCCTGTCGCCCGGCGCCAAGAGCTTCGGCATCGCCGTGGCGGACGCGAAGGACGAAAAGGGTCACCCGGCGTTGAAGGTGCTCCTCCTGGTCGGCCAGTGACACAAGCGGGGGGCGTCAACACGACAGCCGAGGACCGCGGTCGAGTAGAATGGCGCGCGTGACCTCAGAAGGCACCAGGTCGAGCCAGCGGACGCTCCGGACGACGTTCGGCAGGCTGCAGCCATGATGGCGCTCAAGCCCGGCGCGACCTTCGGCGAGCACTACGAGGTCATCCGCCTGCTCAGCGCCGGCGGCATGGGCATCGTCTACGAGGTCCTCCACAAGGAAACGAAGCGCAGGCGCGCCCTCAAGGTGATGTTGCCTCACGTGCTCGTCGATCCGACGCTGCGTCAGCGGTTCGCGCAGGAGGTCGTGGTCACCGCCGACATCGAGAGCGAGCACCTCGTCGAGGTGTTCGACGCGGGCATCGATGCGGAGACGGACTGCCCGTATTTCGTCATGGAGCTGCTCCGCGGGGAAGACCTCGGGGCGCACCTGAGACGCGGCGAGCGCTTCAGCGTCGAAGACGTGCTCGTCTTCTTCGACCAGATCACGCGGACCCTCGAGAAGACACACGCCGCGGGGATCGTGCATCGAGACCTCAAGCCCGAGAACCTGTTCCTCACGCGGCGCGACGACGGCTCGCCGCGAATCAAGATCTGCGACTTCGGTATCGCGAAGGTCGTCCGCTCGACCTCGGCCGATCTCAAGGCGACGACACAGGCCTTCGGCACGCCTTGTTACATGGCCAGCGAGCAAGTGACGGGCGAGGCCAAGCTCATCGGGCCGAGCTCGGATCTGTGCGCGCTCGGCCACATCGCTTATGCGCTCCTCGTCGGCTACGCCTATTTCCAGGACGAGGCCGAGGCGACCGCGGGGAACATGCTCTCGCTCCTGCTCGCGGTCGCGAAGGGCCCGACGGAGATGCCCAGCGAACGGGCGCGGCGGCGCGGCCTTCTGCTGCCCGAATCCTTCGACGCGTGGTTCGTGCGCGCGACCCAGACCGATCCGCGCAAGCGGTACCAATCCGCGGGCGAGCTCATGGCGGCGCTCCGCGAAGCCCTGCGTGAGCCGATCGTGGCCGCCGCGCCGGACGCGGCGCGCGTCGCGCCGGCATCCACGCCCGTCCACGGATCCAGCCCCCCCGTTCCGCTCGCGCTCGGAGGAACGGTGCCGATGACGATATCGGCCGAGACGCCGTCGCACGCTCGCTCGAGCTCGGCAGCCTCGGACAGCGCCCCGGTCTCGTCCGCGCCGAGCGGGCCCGACCAGACGGCGTCGCCGCAGTCCATCCCGAGACCCACCACCTCGCCCGGCACGACCACGTCCCGAAGCAGCTGGCTCCTGGCCGGCCTCGGCGCGGCGGTAGCGGGCGCCGCCGCGCTCTTCCTGCTCATCAGCCGCGACCCCGGCGCGGCTTCCACTGGCGACTCGTCGGCAGGGAGACAGACCGCGAGCGGAGAGCCCCCGACGCCGGTCCCCGCGAGCAGCGCCGACGTCACGGTCGCCCCCGCCGCGTCGAGCTCGCCCGCATCGCCCGCCACCTCGGAGGTCGCTGGCCCGGTCTCGGCGAGCGCCTCGGCCGCGGCTGCGCCCTCCGCTCGCTCGCCCGGGCGCCCACGCGCTGGTGTAGGCTCCGCCGCGCCCACGTCTGCTCCTGTCTGGACCGTCCGATGAACCGCTCGGCTGTCGTCATCGCGTTTGCGCTGGGCGTCTCGCTCTCGGCGGGCGCGCGCCCGTCGCCGGCCCAGCCGGCGGATCCGGCGCGGGATCCGGCGGGCGCCGAGGCGTTGTTCAAGCGAGGCCTCGAGGCGCTCGAGAAGGACGACTGGGCCACGGCCTGCCCCCAGTTCGAAGCCAGCCTGAAGCTCGACCCCTCGGTGGGCGCACAGATCAACGTCGCGCGATGCGCCGAGCACGACGGCAAGCTCGCGCGCGCTTGGGCGGAGTACCAGAAGGCGCGCGTCTTGAACCGCGAGACCGCGGGCGCCAAGCGGAAGAAGGAGGTCGACGCGTTCCTCGACGACGCCATCA
This sequence comes from Myxococcales bacterium, assembly GCA_016794345.1. Classification (GTDB taxonomy): domain Bacteria; phylum Myxococcota_A; class Polyangia; order Polyangiales; family Polyangiaceae; genus Xiheicaenibacterium; species Xiheicaenibacterium phototrophicum. Next base: position 157,067 of record JAEUKE010000270.1, on the reverse strand, counting down.
CGAAGCTCGAGCCGCGCCTGCCTTACGTGACGGTCACGCTCGCGCGACGGCCCGAGGGGCTGCGCGTCGAACGCGACGGGATCGAGCTGCCGCTCGAGGGGCTCGGAGTGGCCGTGCCAGTCGATCCCGGCAGGCACGTCTTCACCGCGACGGCCCCGGGTCATCGCGGGGCGCGGGAGGAGATCGATCTCGCGGAGTCGGCTCGCAGGGAGGTGGTGCTCGACCTCGTTCGCGATCCGAGCGCTCTTCCCTCCGCCCAGCGCGAGCCGTCGGGCGGCACCGGCGACGGGCGCCGCAGCGCGACCGCGCCGGCCGAGCCCGGCATTCCGTTCGTCCTCATCGGCGCGATCGTGGGCAGCGTCGGCGCGGCCACGCTCGCGGTCTCCGCCATCACGGGCGGGGTCGCGGCGTCGGATCACGCCACGATCGACGACCTCGAGTCCTCGCGCCGCTGCGGAGCATCCGGCGACGTGCTCACGTGCCGGGACTCGGCCGCGCTCACCCAGGCGTCGGACGCGGCCGAGCGCGGACAGACCCTCTCGGTCACGAGCACCGTGACGCTCTTCGTGGGCGGCATCATCGCAGCGACTGGCCTCACCCTGGTCATCGTCGGAAGCGTGGGCGACTCCGGCGGAGCGACCGCCGAAGCAGCCTTTCACCCGCTCCTCCTCCCCGGCGGCGGCGGCGTCGGGCTTGTAGGGAGCTTCTGATGGGACACCGCGCCGCGAGACGCTGGGTAGCTTGCCTCGCGCTCGCTTCATCCTCGGGCTGCGCGTTCGTGTTCGACTTCCCGGACGAGGTCCGCGGCGTGGGGGGCGGAGGCGCCGGCGGCGGCGCCGGAGGCGCCGGCGGCGGGACGTGCCCCGATCCAGAGACCCAGCCTGCCGTCACCCGCGTCCACTGGCACGGGCTCACCCAGCAAGCCGCCGACTACGATCAGGTCACCACCACGGGCCTCGTGCGAGCACCAGGAAAGGTCTTCGCCTTCGGCTCGGCGACGGCTCCGCTGGCGGGCCTCAGCCTCGCCTCCGGCAACGAGCTCCTCGGCTTTCTGGTCGAGCTCGAAGATGACACAAGCGTCAGCGCAGCGGGCTCGGTCATCGCCTGCGACGGAGTCGATGGCTTCAGCTTCACCGGGAGCGCGTCGTGGCTCGGAGGCGCGCCCGTGATCTGCGGCGCGGTCGCGGCCTCGGCCGACGGGCCGGCGGCGTATTCGCTCACCCCCGGCTCGGGCAACCTCTGTCCCGGCGGGTCGTTCTCCGTCGACGCGGCCCCGCAAGGCAGCTCGCGCAACCCCTACGTCGCGCGGCTCGATCCTGCCGCTCCGCAAGGAGTCGTCTTCGACTTCTGGGGCGCGGTGCAGGCGCCCGCCCTCGACGTCGCCGCAGCGGAGTCCGTCCCGCTCGGCAACGGTACGAACGGGGACGTCGTCGCGACGATCGGCGTGACGAACGGGAACGTCTACGACCTCGCCGGGGGCGTGACGGCGCTTCAGTATTATCTGACGCGGTACACGAGCGGGCTGGGCTTGCTCGACCGCAGCACGGTCGCGCTCGGGGTGGCCGCCGACGCGGACGGCTTCCCCGGCACCTTCGAGCACCACTCCGGCGTCGCGGTCTCAGATGACGGTTCTGTCTGGATGACGGGCCTGGAGTGCCCTTCGGGGGCCTCGTGTGCGGGCACCGGCAAGCTCTTCGTCGGGCGTTGGGCGCCGGGCAGCGCGGACGTCACGCTCCTCGGCGTCACGGGAGACCCGACGAACCGCCGCTCCTTCGGCTCGGTCGTTCGCTCGAGCACCGGACGGATCGTCGTCGGCGGAGGACGCGAAGGATCCCTGCGGATCTCGGGCACCGACCTGCCGCCCACCGACGTCGGCACCGACGCGTTCGTCGTCGCGCTCGACCCGACGACCTCCGCCGTCGCGTGGGCGTACCCGCCCGAGTCGGGCCCGTCCTTCCCGACGTCCGAATACGAAGCCGTCGTGGATCTCGCGGTCGTCGCGGAGCCCGGCTGCGACGGAGGCGTGGTCTACGCGGTCGGCTGCATCACGGACCCTCTACAGAACGCCGACTGCCTCGCCCCCATCGACGTCGCCGCCCAGGGCCCGCCGAAGCGAGGCTTCCTGGTGAAGCTCGATCTCGCGACCGGCGAGGAGATCTTCGCGCGGGAGCTCCAGCAGAACGAGGGCGACGGCATGGTCCTTCCCACCGCGGTCGCCGCCGACCGGACCGGCGTGTGGCTGGCAGCCGACCTCCACGGGTCCATCACCCTCGAGCCCCCGATCGGGATGGTGGCGAGCTCGGCCGGGATCGACACCCTCGTCATCCAGCTCACGCCCTGACGCCCCGCGCGCTCAGCAGCGCCGCGCGGCGAAGATCAGGACCACGATCGGGATCAGCAGGTACGCCACGACGTAGAGACAGCCCGCGCTGTGACGGCCGGCGTAGTCGAAGAGCGGCGTGAGGAAGTTGAGGCCCCGCCGCGGCGGTCGTTCCCGGACGGCGGCGAGGTGCTCCACGATGACGCGCTCGATGGCAGAGAGCTCCGCCTCGTCGTCTTGGCCCCCCGCGAGCGCCTGACTCGTCAGAGCCGCGATGGCCTTCGGACGCTCGGGGACGCTCGCGTCCATCCGCGCGAGGTCGCGCTCCCAGCTCTCGAGCGACGCGAGGCGGCCCGCGACCGCAGCGCGGCGCTCGGCCAGGATCGCGCGCCTCGCCTCGTCGTCGTCGCGGTACGTCATGCCACCCCCGAATGGCCGCTGGAGCGGGCGCCCGCGAGCACCTGATCGAGCGCGCTCCGCCACGGCGGGAGCAGGAGGCCCAGCGCTCGCTCCGCCCTCGAGCAGTCGAGCGCGGTGGCCCGCGGCCGGACGGCGCCCGTCACGAAGCTCGTCGCGGGCGCGGCGCGGACGCGAGTCGCGCGGATGCCGGGACGAGCGCCCAGCACCTCGACGATCGCACACGTGAGCTCGTAGCGGCTGGCCGCGCCTCGGCCCGCCAGGTGATAGAGCCCCGCCGAGCGCGCGGCGCGCGCGCGCGGATTGGGTCCCAGCGAGCGAACGAGCGCGGCGATCGCCTCCGCCAGCGCCGAAGCCGACGTCGGCGACCCGACCTGATCGTCGGGCGCGACGAGCTCCTCCGCGTGACGCGCCCGCTCGATCATCCGCGAGACGAACGAAGGCCTCCCGAGCGAATAGACCCACGACGTGCGGAGGAGGAAGGCGGTCGCTCCAGCGCGCTCGACTTCCCGCTCGCCCGCGAGCTTCGCGCGGCCGTAGGCGTTCACCGGCCCCGTCGCGTCGTCCTCGCGGTACGGACGCCCGAGCTCGCCGGAGAAGACGAAGTCGGTCGACAGGTGGACGAGCGGCGCGTCGAGACGCGCGCAGGCGCGCGCCACCGCGCCCGCCCCCGCCGCGTTCACGGCCAAGCAGCCCGGCTCATCGCGCTCGGCCGCGTCCACGTCCGTCCACGCGGCGGCGTTCACCACCAGATCCGGCGCGAGTCGTTCGACGCGGGCTTGTGCGCCGGGCTGCGCCAGATCGAGATCGGCACGGGACGGCGCGACGACCTCGTTCTCCTGGCGGAGGAGCGGTACGAGCGCGAGCCCGACCTGACCTGTACCGCCCAGCACGACGACGCGCATGGCTCAGGGGTTCGCGAAGGTGAGCTCGCAGAATGCCCGGTAGTCGTTGCCCGTGTACTTGTCGTCCAGCGAGGTCCCGTTGAGCACGACGCCTCGCAAGACGTTGGCGCTGTCGTTCACCGTGTTCGGCGTGGCCGCCTGGTTCGTGGTGAGCCAGCGAAAGTCGTCCGTGCCGTCGTCCTTCAGGTCCGCGAGGCCCGTCCACACCTCCCCGGTCGTGGTGGGCAGCACCTCGCCCGAATCGATGGTGACGAGATCGCCGCCGGCGAAGAAGCAGGCCTCGCGTGCGTCGAAGTAGTTCGGTGCGTTACCCAGGGTGGTGCCGTAGCAGTGTTTCGTCGGGAGGCTGAACGAGCCGCCCTCGAGGCCGGCGCCGCAACCGGGGCCCGTCGCCATGCACCCCGTGCAGAGCTGCGACTGCTCGTCGCACTGCTCCATGCCCTCCACCACGCCGTCGCCGCACTCCGAATCGAGGCCCACGGTGAGGTCGTAGGTGCCATCTTCGTTTCCGCCGTCGCCGTCGACGACGAAGTAGAAGACCTCACCCGCGCGGGCGAAGAAGCGCTGCTCGAGCGTGCCCTGAGGGTTCCCGTTCGTGTCGCTGCAGGCGAGCTCGTCCTCGTACAGACGGTCGGTGCAGCCCCGCCGGATGTGGAGGACCGCGTTCTCCTGATTGCCGCCAAACCCATCCTTCGCAGTGAGCTCGACCGTGACCGTCCCCGGGACGAGCACCCGCACCGCGAGCCACTCGTCCGGGCCGTCCGAGTTGCAGCTCTCGCCGTCCCCGAGCCGGAGTGTGTCGGTCGCGTCCGTGGTGTCCCCCGACACCGTGACGACGTCGCCCAACGCGCCGAGCACGGCCGTCGAGCTGGAAGGAGCGGGGCACGCGCCGAGCATCTCGGCCTCGCACATCGTCGTGCAGCCGTCGCCCTCGTCTTGGTTGCCGTCGTCGCACTCTTCCCCGGTCTCGCGGACGCCGTCGCCACAGTCCGCGCCGCCCATCCCCGACGTCGTCGAGCCACCTGCTCCGCCAACACCCCCGGCGCCCCCCGCGCCGCCGCTCGCGGCCTCTCCGCCCTGCCCCGCCCCGGTCGTCGTCGCTCCGCTCGTCGTCGTCGCCGAACCGCCTCCGCCTTCGCCCGTCCCCCCGACGGCGTCGACGAAGCAGCCACACAAGACGAGCGCAGACGCGATCCAGGCAAGCTCGCGGGGCATCCGGCAAATGTACCCGGTCCACACGCCCGGCGGAAAGTCGCTCGCCGCCGCCCGGGGGTTCGGGCCGTGTGGCATACTCCGGCGGTGAGCACGTTCCACAGCGCGGGCCTCGATTTCACGGTCGACCGGGCGGGTGCGCAGGTCGAAGCACCACACCTCATCCAGCTCGACATCGAGTACATCGTGCTCGGGATCGATCCAGCCACGGCCCCGGAGGAGATCGGCAGGCGCCTCTCCAAGCTCCTCGGCGAGACCGTCGACGACGAGGAGGGCATCTTCGACCTCGCAGTGACGAAGGATGGCGCGCTCGTCGCTGCGCTCGTCCTCGCCTGCGAGGACGAGGCGATCGAGCTCGGCGGCGAGCGCTCGGCCGAGATCGACGACGACGGGCTGGCCACGGCGCTCGTCCGCGCCCTCGAGAGCGCGGGCTGAGCTCGCGCGTGGGCGCCGCGACCTCCCTCGTGACGGGCGGCGCCGGCTTCATCGGCTCCGCGTTGGTTCGGCGGCTGCTCTCTGCAACGCATGACGGTCGCGTCATCGTTCTCGACGCGCTCACGTACGCGGGCACGAAGGACAACCTGTCCGGGCTGCCCGCCGGCCAGGCCGCGCGCCTCGAGCTGGTCGTGGGCGACGTTCGCGACGAAGCCCTCCTCGCTGCCCTCCTCCGAAGGGCGGCGCCCGACGTGGTCTACCACCTCGCGGCGGAGACCCACGTCGACCGGTCCATCGACGATCCGCGGCCGTTCCTCGAGACGAACGTGATGGGCTCGCTCGCGTTGTTCGAGGCGCTCCGCGCCGGACCCCGCCCGCGAAAGGTCGTGCACGTCTCGACCGACGAGGTCCTCGGGCCGGCGGCTCCGGGCGTCTTCCTGTCGGAGGCAGCGCCGACCCGACCGAGCTCGCCTTACGCCGCCAGCAAGGCGGGAGGCGAGGCCCTCGCCCTCGCTTATTTCACCACGCACGCGCTTCCCGTCGTCGTCGCGCGCCCGACGAACCACTTCGGCCCGCGCCAGCTCGCCGAGAAGCTCGTGCCGCTCGTCGTCTGCCGCGCGCTCGCGGGCCTCTCGCTTCCGGTCTACGGGGACGGGCTGCAGCGACGCGACTGGCTCCACGTGGACGACGGCTGTGAGGCCCTCTCGGCGCTCGCGGAGCGCGGAGAGCCGGGCCGCGTCTACCACGTCGCCTCCGGCGAGGAGCGCACCACCCTGGAAATGGTCGGGGCCGTCTGCGACGCGCTCGACGATCTCCGGCCACGCGCGAGCTCCCATCGTGAGCTCATCACCCACGTGACCGACAGGCCGGGCCACGACCGGCGCTACGGCGTCGACGCCTCCCGCATCCGGGCCGAGCTCGGGTGGGCGCCGCGCCACGATCTCCCCAGCGCCATCCGCGCCACCGCCCTGAGCTACCTCGATCCGGCAACGCAGGCGCGTGCGCGTGACCACCTCGAGCGCCGAGGGCTCGGCCGATGACCGCGCCGAAGGCCCTCGTCCTGGCCGGCGGCGAAGGTCGACGCCTCCGCCCTCTCACCTACTCCGGCCCCAAGCAGCTCGTCCCGGTCGCGAACCGCCCCATCCTGTTTTTCGTGCTCGACAGCATCGTCGAGGCCGGGATCGAAGACATCGGCGTCGTCGTGTCGCCCGAGACCGGGCCGTTCGTGAAGCAGGCCGTCGGCGACGGGAGCGCGTTCGGAGCCCGCGTCACCTACATCGTCCAGGATCGCCCGGGTGGCCTCGCCCACGCCGTCCGGTGCGCTCGCTCGTTCCTCCGCGACGACGCCTTCTTGATGGTCCTCGGCGACAACCTGATCGGCTCGCCCCTGTCCCCCTTCGTGCGGGCGTTCCAGGAGGACCCCTCGACCGAGGCGCGCCTCTTGCTCCACGAGGTCCCCGATCCGCGGCGGTTCGGCGTCGCTGCGCTCGACACTGACGGCACCGTCATTCGCCTCGTCGAGAAGCCGGCCGACCCGCCGAGCAACCTGGCGCTCGTCGGGGTCTACCTGTTCCGGGCGAGCATCCACGCCGCCATCGACGAGCTGACCCCGTCCGCTCGCGGCGAGCTGGAGATCACCGACGCCGCGAACGCCCTCTTGTCGGCCGGGAAGCTCGTCCGCTTCGACCGGCTGGAGGGCTTCTGGCTCGACACGGGCAAGAAAGACGACCTCCTGCTCGCGAACGAGACCGTCCTCGCCGCCCGCCTCGAGCCGGCGCGCCTGGGCCATGTCTGTCCGCAGAGCCTCATCGAGGGCACGGTCCGGGTCGAGACCGGCGCGACCGTCGTGCGCTCGCGCGTGATCGGGCCGGTCATCCTGGGCCCCGGCGCGCACCTCGAGGACGCCGAGGTCGGTCCGTTCGTGTCGGTCGGCGCCGGCGCGCGCGTCGTGGGCACGCGCGTCGCGCGCTCCGTCCTCCTCGAAGGCTCCGTCGTCGCGGGTGCGGGCGAGCTCGAGCGATGCCTGCTCGGGAAACGCGCCGTCGTCCGCGCCGCGCCGGACGCGTCCGCCTCGCTCGTCCTCGGAGACGACTGCGAGGTCCTGCTCCCGCGCGGCTGATAAGATCGATCCGGTGCTGCCCTTCTTCGCCGACATCATCGCGCCCTTGCTGTCCGCGCTGCAGTCGCCGGCGGTCGTCGAGATCGGCTCCGAGCACGGGAAGCTCACGCGCAAGCTGTGTGAGCTCGTGGCCCCCTGGGAGGGCCGCGTCCACGCCATCGATCCCGCGCCGCTGTTCGACGCCGACGTGTGGACGAAGGACCTCGCGCCCACGCTGGCCGTCCACCGCGCCAAGAGCCTCGACGCGCTCCCCGCGGTGGACGGCTTCGACGTCGTGCTCGTCGACGGGGATCACAACTGGTTCACCGTGCTCTCCGAGCTGCGCCTCGTCGAGCGGCTTGCCCGGGAACGCGGCGCCGCGCACCCGCTCGTCCTCCTGCACGACGTCGCGTGGCCCTACGGCAGGCGCGATCTCTACTACGAGCCCGAGTCGATCCCCGAGCAGCACCGCCAGAGCTGGGCGCGCCGCGGGATCTCACCCGTCTCCTCCGAGCTCCTGCCGCGCGGCGGCCTGAACGCGCACCTGGCCAACGCGACACACGAGGGCGGTCCGCGGAACGGCGTCCTGACCGCCGTGGAGGACTACCTGAAGGAGACGCAGGTGGAGCAAACGCTGACGATCGTCCCGGCGGCCTTCGGGCTCGCCATCTTGCTCCCCGCAACCCTCGCCGCGGAGAAGCCGGCCGCGCTCGAGCTCGTCCGACCTTGGATGTCGACCGCGGTTCAGGGCTTCCTCGAGAAGATGGAGACAGCGCGGATCGCGATGCTCACGCAGGCGGGCTGATCGAGGCCGGCGACGCTCAGCGCGCGCCGTCCTCGAGCAGGGCGAGCCCCGCTGCGTCCGGGCTCGACGAAAGGAGCGCGTCCGCGGCGGCGTCGGTCGGGGCAGCGGAGAATGCGTCCATGAAGGCGAGCGCGGTTGTCGTCTTCTGGACGAGCACCGCCAGCCGCGCGGCCGGGGTTCCGCCCGGCGCCCCGAACCGCTCGACCGCGCGCGCGAAGAGCGCTTCGTAGGCGGGCTCGGAGAGCCGCAGCGCGAAGTGGTCGAGCGCGAGATGGGGGATCGGGGCGAGGCCCGCCCGCTGCAGAACCTCGTTCACGATCGTCATCGCGACGGATTGGTTCGCGCAACGGAACGGGTGCGTTCGGACGTACCGGTAGTGGAACCGTCCGGCTGCCCGCGCGGCGCGGTCGGCGTGTGGCTCGCGCGCGGCCGCGAGCGCCTCCGCGAGCGGCGCGCGGAGCGCCTCGATGTGGTCGTCGTCGAGCGGGCGCGCCGGGAGGAACCACGTCTTCGGCGCGTCGTCGCGCTCGCCGCGCGCGGTCACCACGCGCCCCGACGAAGAGCCACGCACGGGCAGGGTCGCGTCGGGATCGCCGACGGACGCCACGAGTCGAGCGAAGAACCGCGCGCCCCCTACCTCGGGGGCGAGGACACGCGGTCCGTCCAGGAACACCGTGCCGCGGGCGGTGTCGGCGACGCGGCTCTCGGCCGTCCAGAAGTGGCCCGGGGCAGCCCCCTCGTCGCTCGCCGGGCTCGCGGGCTTGTAGAACCGGTCGAGGCCTCGCCCCATGAGCGCGGTGACGTGGAGCTCGCGCAGCAGCCGGACGAAACCCGCGTGCTCGGAGACTCGCTCCGTTGCCGCGGCGAACGCCTCACGCACGTCCGCCATGTTCTCCCAATACACACGCTCCACCGCGTAAGGCGACGCCGGGAACCTCACGACCGACGCGCCGCTGAGGCGCGACTCGAGCGCGGACACGGCGGCCGGCGCGAAGAGCACGAGGCCGAACGCGTGGCGGAGGACCGCGGCGAGCGCGGCGCGATCGACCTCCCACCCCACCTCGGCCAGGAGCTTGTCGCCGTCGAGCGCGGCGAGGACGCGCTCGACGGCGCCGCGGCTCGCGCCCGGGATCACGACCTCCGCCCGCGGCGCCTCCGAGACGAGCCGCACCACCCCCCCTCTCTCGCGGACCACGAGGCCCGGCAGCGGCACGACAACGTCCTCGCGCCGCGGCTCGAAGCGCGGCTTCTTGTCGAGGAAGAGGTAGTCGCGCGGGCCTTCGGGTCGCTTCGAGGCCGTGACGAAGCGCTCGAACGCGGCGACGTGGGGCGACGACTGCAGGATCGGCGAGAGGTCGGGGCTCTGCACGCGTCAGCTCGCCTGTTCCGCGGCGACGAGGGCCCTCACCGGCGCGGTCCGCTCGCGGACTACCTCGACGAGAGGCCAGAAACGTGGGTCGGCGCGGAGCGGGTCGAGCGCGGGGCAGTGCTCGAGCCACACCGCGTCGGCCAGCCCGAGCGCGACCGTCTTCGTGAGCAGCTCGAGCGCGGCGTCCCCGGTGCCGAACCGCGCGTTCGTCTCCACCGCGACCTGGTGGAAGAAGAGCACGCGGCGGACGTTGCCCACGTCGTCGGAGAGCGCGAGCAAGAACCGGTTCACGTCGAGCGCCGAGCGTTCGTCGATCGCGGCGACGAGCGCTCGAACGAACACGCTGAGCGCGGGCATGTTCGGCTCCTCTCGCTCGAGCGCCTGGAAGCTCTCTCGAACCTGGAGGATGGTCTCGAGATCACCGCGCCAGACCGCGAGCCTCGCCTCGATGATGAGCGAGGAGATCTTGTCGAAGACCTCGGCGCTCGGCCGGCGGACGATGCCGTACGCCTCGGTCAAGCGGCCCTTCAGCGCGAGCGCCCGGACGAGCTCGCGCCGCGCCACGCCGGAGCCGGGGTCGAGCTCTTGCGCCGAGCGCAGGACGCGCAGCGCGCTGTCGAGCGGCCCCGTCTCGGCGAGCACGCGCCCGGCGAGCAGGTGCGCCTCCGCGAGCGAAGGCGCGCGTGCCACCGCGGCCCGCGCGTGGCGGTAGGCCTCGGCGAAATTGCCTTCCTGGAACGCCACCGCGCCCGCCGCGAGGTGCGCCTCGCCGAGATCGGGCGCGAGCGACAGGGCACGCGCGGCGGCGGCGCGAGCGGAGTGGATCTCGCCGGCGGTGAAGAACGACACCCGCGCGAGCGAGAGCGCGTAGCCGGCGATGAGCAGGGGCGACTCGGGGGCGCGCGCGAGCGCCTCCGCGTAGCAGCGCGCTGACTCCGCCGCGCCCTCCACCCAGAAGTCCCGGTAGTGTGACCGCGCGCGGAGATAGAGCTCGATGGCGACGGGGTCGGCGAGCTTTCGGTCCGCCTGCGGCGCCCGGATGCTCGCGGCCTCCGCGATGGCCTGCGCGGCGGACTCGTTCACGTCGAGGAGCTCCGCCGCCGAGGCGTCGAAGCGCTTGGCCCAGAGCTGGATGCCGTCTTCGACGCTGACCAGACGCACCGACAAACGCAGCCGCCCGTCGGGGAGGCGCCGGAGCGCGCCCTGAACGACCACCTCCACGCCGAGCGCTCGCCCGGCCTCGCGAGCGTCGGCTGCCGTTTGCTGCGCCGCAGCCCCGTAAGCGACGACGCGCATCCCGTCCACGACGCTGAGCGCGTCGACGAGGTCCTCGGCGAGCCCGCCCTCGAGGTAGGTGTCGTCGGTGAGCCCCGTGCTCGAGAACGGCAGGACGGCGATGCGCACCTGCCTCAGCGGGCCAGTGCGGCTCGGGCGGCTCTCCGGCGGCAGGATGGAGGCCGGCGGCAACGACGTCGTGGCCCCGCGCTCAGGCTCGAGGGAGAGCGCCGCCTCCACCGCCTCCGCGTTGGGGAACCGGTCCGCCGGATCACGCGCCATGCACCGCAAGATGATCGCGGCGAGCGACGCCGACAGCGCGGGCCGGCTGGCGCGCGGATCGGGCGGCGGCCGGGTGAGCCTCGCCGCGGCGACCGCGACGGCAGAAGGTCCTTCGAACGGCAGCCGGCCGGTAGCGAGCTCGAAGAGCATCGCCCCGAGGGCGTAGATGTCGGTGCGAGCGTCGAGCCGCCCCGAGCCGTCGACCTGCTCGGGCGCCATGTAGTGCGGCGTACCGATGAACGTCTGCGTCTCGCCCGCAACGCCCGAGGAATCGAGCGACGAAGCGATGCCGAAGTCGGTGATCGCGACGCGACCGTCCTTCGCCACCAGGACGTTGTCCGGCTTCAGATCGCGGTGGATGACGCCGACCTCGTGCGCCGCCCCGAGCCCGCGCGACACCGAGAGCGCCACCTTCGTGAGGACCTCCTCGCGCAGCGGACCACCTCGCTCGAGCCGGCCTCGGAGCGACTCCCCCTCCACGAGCTCCATCGTGAAGAACCGCTTCCCCTCGTGCTCGCCGAGCTCGAAGACCCGCGCGACGTTCTTGTGCGTGACCTTGCGCGCGAGCTTCACCTCGCGCCGGAACCGCTCCACGTCGGCGCCGGCGATCACCTCGTGACGCAAGACCTTGAGCGCGACGTCCTCGTCGAGCTCCCGATCGTGCGCGCGATAGACCGTGCCCATGCCGCCGGAGCCGATGATGCCGAGCACCTCCCAGCGCCCCGCGAGGACCTCCCGCGCCCCCACGTCCGTCGTGGGCGCGGCGGGGAGCGTCAGCTTCCCTTCGGTGTCGGTGGCGATCGTCGCCGCGAAGGCGTCGTGCTCACGGCTTCCGCTCATCTCCGGGGTAGCCTAGCAAAAGAGCCGGTTCGGCCGGGCTGCTCTCGAGCACGAGGCGGACGAGCGCCAGCACGTCTTCGATCGGCGCGGGTTTCTCGAGCACGGCCGTGATGTGAGGGCTGTGGAGGGCGGCGTGCCCGGTGAAGAGGATGATGGGCGCCGGGCACATCGAGCGCAGGCCCGGCGCGGCGTCGATGCCGGACTCGAGCGGCATCGTCTGGTCGAGCAGGATCAGGTCGAACGCCCTCTCGGCCGCGAGCACCGCGCGGCGCGCGTCGGCGGCGCTGTTAGCCTCCGTGACGCGGTAGCCCTCCGCCTCGAGCACCCGGCGCAGCACCTGCCGGACGAGCGGCTCGTCGTCCACGAGCAGGATGTCGATCGTCTCCCCCCCGGCCATGTCAGTGAGCCTTCATCCCCTGATAGACGGCATCCACGGTGAGCTCCTTCCCGTCTCGGACGACGACGACCTTCGCCTTCTGCCCCGGCTTCGACTCGGTGAGGACGTACATCAGATCCTCCACGTTGCCGATCGGATGATCCCCGATTTTCACGATGACGTCTCCGCGCTTCAGCCCGGCCTTGTCCGCGGCGCCACCCGGGCGGACGCCCGCAAGGAGCATGCCCTTGGTGCCGGGCGGCGGCGCATAGTCGGGGATCGTCCCGAGCGAGGCGCCGAAGCTCCGCACGTCGCCGTTCGGAGGCGGGGACGGCACCGCCTGGTACGTCAGGCTCCCCTCGCGCGCGGAAGCGGCCCGCGCGACGCCCGCCACGGCACCGGCCACCTGCGCGACGCCACCGAAGTGGATCTTGTCGGGCGTGTCGGACGGCTTGTGGTAGTCGGCGTGCACGCCGGAGAAGAAGAAGAGCACCGGGACGCCTGCGCCGTAGAAGGGCGAGTGGTCGCTCGGCCCGTAGCCGCCGCCGGCCGACTCCGCGCACTCGAGGCGGGCCGCGTCACACGCGGGCCGCAACAATGACGGCCACTCCGTCGCCGTGTCCCACGCGATCACGTCCACCCTCCCGGAGCGCGAGCGCCCCACCATGTCCATGTTGATCATGGCGTAGATCTCCTTCGGGGCGAGGCCGGGAGGCGGCTCCTTCAGCAGGAACGACGAGCCGAGGACGCCGCGCTCTTCACCCGAGAAGGCCGCGATCACGACGTCCCGCCGGAGTGACGCCTTGTCGGCCGCGATCTGTCGAGCGACCTCCAGGAGGGCGGCCGTGCCGGAGGCGTTGTCGTCCGCGCCGGGGTGCACCTCGGTCTTGTCTGGCGCGAGCGAGCCATGCCCGCCGAGCCCGAGGTGATCGTAGTGCGCGCCGATCACGATGGCCCCCGGGAGCTTGTTCGCCTCGGGGGCGCGGATGCGACCGAGCACGTTGAAGGCCTCCGTCGTCTCGAAGGCGACCTTCGTCGTCAGCTTGGCGCGCACCTTCTGCTTGCGCGCGAGCCGATCGACGAGCGGGGCGCCGGCGCTGCGCGGGAGCACCGCCGCGGCGAGGCCTGCGTCCCCGAAGCCTTCGAGAGAGAGCGCGGGCATCTTCGCCTCCTCCGGGACCCTCCAGGCGACCGGCGTCTTCGCCGGCCGCTCGGGCGCGTCCACCACGAGGATGCCCTTGGCGCCCTTGTCCCGCGCGAGCCAGGCCTTGCGCCGCAGATCGCCGTGACGCCGCCGCTCCTTCGCGTCGTCGAGCTCCCCCCCCTCCGGGGTGAACCGGCGGACCATGACGATCTTGTCCTTGACGTCGAGACCCTTGTAGTCGTCGCGCGTCTTCGAGACGATCCCGTAGCCGGCGAAGACCACCTCCGCCTCGAGCACGTCGACGTTCGACGAGAAAGACAGCGCCTGCGCGCCCTGGACGGGCTTTCCGTCGATCTCGAGCGCGACCTCCGCCTTGACCGAGGTGGGAACGGCGAACCCCTGGCGGTAGCCCTTCGTGCCCGCCGGCTCGAGCTCGAGCGCGGCGAGCCGCTTCTCGATGTGCTCGCCCGCGATCGCCAGTCCCTTGGTCCCGACGCCCCGCCCCTCCTGGGCCGGATCCGCGAGGAAGCGGACGTCGGCGGCGACCCGGTCCGTCGCCGAGGGCACGGCGCGTGGCGGCGTGTCGAGCCAACGCGCGACGAAGACGTTCGTGTCATTCTTGCCCGGCAGGGTGGCGCGGTTCGAGGAGAAGGCGAGCGTCTTGCCGTCGGGCGAGAAGATCGGGAACCCGTCGAAGCCCGGGGACGAGGTGACGCGCTCGAGCTGGGTCCCGTCCACGTTCACGGCCCAGAGGTCGAACTCACGCCCCTTCGGGTCGCCGTAGTTGGAGCTAAAAATGATCCGCTTGGCGCCGGGGAAGAAGAAGGGCGCGAACGACGCGGCGCCGAGGGACGTGACCTGGACCGCGTCCGAGCCGTCCGCGTTGGCCACGTAGAGCTCGAGCTTCGTCGGGCGCACCAGGTTCTGCGCGAGGAGCGCCTTGTAGTCCTCGAGGGCCTTCCCCTTGGGGCGCGAGGCTCGCCACACGATCTTCGCGCAGTCGTCGCTGAAGAACGCGCCCCCGTCGTAGCCGGGGGTGTTCGTGAGCCGCTTGACGTTCTTGCCGTCGGCGTCCATCCGGTAGAGCTCGAGATCGCCGTCTCGAACCGAGGTGAAGACGATCGAGCCGTCTTTCTTGCAGACGGTACCCTCCGCGTCGTACCCCGGCGCCTCGGTGAGCCGCGTCACGCCGGAGCCGTCGGCCTTGGCCCGGAAGATGTCGTACGAGTCGTAGAGGGCCCACACGTAGCCCTGTCGCATGTCCGGCTTCGGCGGGCAGGCGTCCCCGCCCAGGTGCGTGGAGGCGTAGACGACGTCGGCGTCACCGGGCAGGAAATACGAGCAGGTCGTGGCGCCCTTGCCGCTCGAGACGGGGATGAGGCTCTTCGGATCGTCGAGCTTCATCCGGTAGATGCGGTCGCAGCCCGCGTCGCCCAGGCGCGCCTGGAGGATGAGCTGGTCGCCACCGAAGGCCCAGTAGGCCTCGGCGTTCTCTCCACCGAATGTCAGCTGCCGGACGTCGGCGAGGTGCACCTCGGCCTCGGCCTCGCCCTTGGGCGGGAGGATGGGCGGTCCCTTGCCGAGGCCGAGGCCTCTGTCGGGCGTGCTCGAGCAGGCGAGGAGCGAAAAGAGCGGAGCGAGGACGAGGAGGTGCGGCGTGCGCATCGCGGCTACCTTACCAAGAGGCACCCCTCGGTTGCGGCGGAATGGCCCGCCCTCCTCCGCCGAGCTACGCTGCAATGGATGCGATCGCGGTGGGGTCTGGACGGAGCCCGTGCGGTGGCGCTGCTCGCCGTCCCGGTCGTCGTCGTCGCGGTGGGCGCAGCGTCGGCCCTGGCGCCCGATCCTGCGCCGCCCGCCGACGAAGCTCCACCGGGGCCAGCCATCGGCCGATTCGAGCGCGAGCTCCAGGTCGAGGCGTTCCACCGCGGCAACCTGCACACGCACTCGCTCGAGAGCGACGGCGACGTCCCGCCCGAGGACGTGTACCGCTGGTACCGGGCCCACGACTACCAGTTCGTCGCGCTGACCGATCACAACCGCCGGGTCGAGCCGTCCGTCTACCGGCACCTCGAGCGCCCTGGCTTCAAGATCCTCGCCGGCGAGGAGGTCACCATGCTCGGAGGCGGACGCCAGGTTCACGTCAACGCGCTCTGCACGCAGAGCGCGATCCGCGGCGGCACCTTCGGCACCCGGGCCGAGGCGCTGCGGTACGCGATCGATAGGATCGACGCCCAACGAGGCATCGCCCTCATCAACCACCCCAACTTCGATCGATCTCTCGGCGCCGACGATCTCTGGGAGGGACGCTCGGCGGCGCTGCTCGAGATCATGAGCGGGCACCCCTACGTCTACTCGAACGGCGTCGACGCCCGACCCTCCCACGAGGCCCTCTGGGCGGAGCTTCTCACGCGCGGCGCCGAGCTTCACGGCGTCGCCGTCGACGACGCGCATCACTACGCCGACGACAAGTCCCTCGAGAAGACCGCGCGACCCGGTCGCGCATGGATCGGCACCTTCGCGGTGCCGGGAGCCGACGTGCGCGCCGACGCGACCTGCGAAGCGATCCGCAGCGGCAGCTTCTACGCGTCGAACGGCCCCCGCCTCGCGCGCCTCGAGGTCGGCGAGCGTACGTTCACGGTGTGGCCCGCCGACAAGACCGCGACCGTTGTCTTTCTCGGTCCGGGAGACAGGGTGCTCGCGACCGAGCAGAGCTCGGCCAACGGCGCCACGTACGCCTTGTCCGGCGACGAGCGATGGGTGCGCGCCCGGATCGAGCGCGCGGACGGGAGCAAAGCGTGGACCCAGCCGATGCGCGTCGTCTCGCGATGACGCGACGTCGCGGGATCAGCCCTTGGGTTGCGGCTGCGTGAAGGCTGCGCTGGTGAGGATGGAGAGGAACGCCACAGCCGGGACGAGCAAGATCACGATGACGGCCATGGCTGCCCCAAAGCAAGACACACGCCGCTGGGCAGGCGGGGCGCAATGCGCCGGTGTTTCGCCGGGAGACGGGCACACGACGATCGTGCGCGCGCAAGGTTGACCGCTTCCCTCGCAGGTGTTGCGCCGCGCGAGGCCTCGGGCGCGGGCGTTCGTGGTGGTCTGCGATTTGCGTCGGGACAGCGGAGGCCCCGTGCACCCAGAGCTCCTCGATCTCGCGGTCGTCGCCGCAGCGGTGTTCGCCCCTGCCTCGGATGCAGCGGTCGGCTGGTGGCGGCACCTGCGAGACCGACGACTCCACCGGGCGCGCCCCAGCCCCGAGGAGCAGCCGAGCACCTGGGTCGAGCCCAAGGGGTTCTTCTGGCATGTCGGTCACGCCGCGACGATGACCGCGGGGGCGCTCCGTGCCCTGCTCCGACGTCCGCTGGAGGTGCGCGGGACCATCGCGCAGATCGAGTCGCTCGGGGTGGACTCGGTGGGCATCGCCGTCACGACGGCGGTGTTCGTGGGCATGGTCATGGCGGTGCAGTTCGCGTACGGCCTGCAGCGCTTCGGGGGCATGGAGTACACGGGGCGAATCGTCGGCGTCAGCTTCAGCCGCGAGCTCGCCCCGACGCTCACGGCGGTCATCGTCGGCGGGCGGATGTCTGCCGGCATCGCCGCCGAGATCGGCTCGATGTCGGTGACCGAGCAGCTGGACGCCATCCGCAGCCTCGGCGCCGACCCCCTGAAGAAGCTCGTCTTGCCCCGAATCCTCGCGGCCACGATCGTGATGCCGGTGCTCGCCATCCTCGCGCTGGTCACCGGCTTCGCGGGCGCGATGTCGATCACCGACAACCAGTTCGGCATCCCGTGGCGGTTCTTCTACCAGACGGCGCTCGAGTCGGTGACGCTGGGCGACCTCTGGAGCGGCCTCATCAAGTGCCCGATCTTCGGGGCCATCATCGCGATCGTCGGTTGCCACTTCGGGCTCGTCACGCGCGGGGGGACCGTGGGCGTCGGACGGGCGACGACGATCTCGGTCGTGGTCACCTCGACCGCGATCCTGGTCGCCGACTTCTTCCTGACCAAGCTCACGCTCGTTCTCTGGCCGGGGGCTTGACGAACCGCCGCTTCGCCCGAGAGCTCGGGTCGCCTTCGCCCCGTCAGGGACGGCCCGAATTCTTCGAGCAATGCTGGTTCAAGGGGACTAGATTCCGGTCGTGACCGCCGGCGTGCCGAGTACGACTCCGTCAGGCTTCCTCTTGGCGCGCCTGAGGGCGGAGACCGCGGCGCATCACCGCCGAATCGAGGACGTGGTTCCGCTGCTCCGGGAGGATCTCGATCTCAGGCGCTATCGCGACTACCTCGGCCGGCTCCTGGGCTATGTCGCGCCGATCGAAGAGCGCCTCGTCGCCTTCCGGACCGCGTTCTCGGACGCGCGGATCGACCTCGCAGCGCGGCGCAAAGCGCCGCTCCTCGAGCTGGACCTCGCCGCGCTCGGCCTCGAACGGCCCACGATCACATCGCTCCGGCGCTGCAACGCGCTCCCAGCGCTGGGTTCGATCGACAGCGCGTGGGGATGCTTGTACGTGCTCGAGGGCTCGACGCTCGGCGGCCAGGTCATCAAGCGCACGCTCGGACCGAGGCTGGAGCTCACGGTGGATTTCGGGCTGCGCTTCCTCGCGGGCTACGGGGAGCAGACGGCCTGCAGCTGGCGGGCGTTCGCCGAAGCGATCGGGCGTCACGAACGAGCGCGCTGCGACCCCGACGCCGTGGTCCGCGGCGCGCAGGGCACCTTCGAGACGATGACGGAGTGGCTGCGCCATGGGTGAGTCGTCGGGACGAGCCCTGCCGTACGGGACACCCATCGATCTGAGCAACTGCGAGCGGGAGCCCATCCACATACCCGGACACGTGCAGCCGCACGGGGTTCTGCTCGCGCTCGACCCTGGGACGCTGGTCGTGGAGCACGTCAGCGACAACGCGGAGGCGTTCTTGGGGCGCGCCGCCCAGGACCTCCTTGGCTCGCCCGCCAGCGCCCTGCTCGGCGAGGCTCGCGCGGCGGACCTCCGCCGACTGCTCCAGGCGGAGGACCTCGAAGGGAACCCGCTCCAGGTGTTCGACGCGATGGTCGCGGGAGCTGGGCCATTCCACGTCATCGGCCACACGAAACATGGTCTCCTCCTCCTCGAGCTGGAGCCGATCGACGAAGCCAGCGTCGATCGCCCCGAGTTCTACGAGCTCATCAAGCGAAGCGTGGCGCGCTTCCAGGTGAAGCGAAGCATCCACGAGCTGACGGCAGAGGTCGTCCGCGAGGTCCGCCGGTTGACCGGCTACGACCGTGTCATGGTCTACCGGTTCGCGCCGGACTGGAGCGGACACGTCATCGCGGAGACCCTCGCGGAAGGCCAGGCTCGAGAGTCGTACCTGGGCCTGCACTACCCGGAGAGCGACATTCCGGCGCAGGCGCGCGCCCTCTTCCTCTCGAACTCCGTTCGAATGCTCGTCGACGCGCGCGCCAAAGGAGCACGCCTCTTGCCGGAGCTGCGCGCGAAGACCGGCAGCCCCATCGACCTGAGCCACGCCTTCTTGCGCGGCGCCTCGCCGATGTACACGGAGTACGTCACGAACATGGGCGTCCGCGCGACGCTGACGATGGCGATCGCCCCGGCCGGGCAGCTCTGGGGACTGCTCGTCTGTCATCACTACGGCCCTCGGAGAATCTCGTACCGATTGCGCGCCGCGTGCGAGGTCCTGGCGCGCGTCGTCTCGGTGCAGGTGGCAGAGAAGGAGACGCAAGAAGAGGAGGACTACCGTCGTCGAGCTTCGGCCGCCTTCGAGAGCATCATGCTCAGCCTGGCACGCAACGAGGACCTCGAGCAGGGGCTGTTCGATTGCCAGCCGAACCTCGAAGGGTTCATCGAGCGGGCAGGCGTGGCCGTCGTGACGGCGACGCAATGCCGGCTGTCCGGGGCGACGCCCACCGAGGGCCAGGTTCGCGCGCTCGTCGAGTGGTTGGCGAGCTCCGGGCAGCCCGAGGTCTTCTCGACGGACTCGCTCGCCAGCATGTACCCGCCGGCCGCGAGCTTCACCGACACGGCGTGCGGCGTCCTCGCGGTGCAGGTGTCACGCGCGAACCACGAGTATCTCGTGTGGATGCGCCCCGAGAGGGTCCAGACCGAGAGCTGGGCGGGCGACCCGCACAAGCCCGTCGAGGTCGGCCCGATGGGCGACAGGCTCACGCCGCGAAAGTCGTTCGCCCTGTGGCAGGAGACGGTCCGCGGCCGCTCCCAGCCCTTCACGAGCCTCGAGCTCGAGGCAGCGAGCCGCCTGCGCGCGGCGCTCGCCGAGCGCGTCTTGCTCCGGGGCGAGCAGCTCGCCCGCGCCGCACACAAGAGCCGGAGCTTGCTCGAGGTCGCCGATTTGCTCTCGTCCGCCCGCACGGAGGAGGAGGTGGTGGGCGTGGTGCGTTCACGGGCCGTGGCCGCGGCCGGCGCGAGCGCGCACCTCTTCGACGAGGATGGGGAAGCGCGGGTCCGCTTCGATCCATCGAACGACGTCTCGTCGGAGGACCACGAGTTCCTGCAAACCCTCGGCACGCTCTGCGGCCAGGCGATGCAGCGGGCCAGGCTCGCCGACCAGGCCCTTCGCGCCAGCGAGGCGTACCGCGGAAGTCTGGTCGACTCGCTCGAGGACCAGGTCGCGGTGCTCGACCCGACCGGCGTGATCGTCGAGGTCAACGAGGCTTGGCGACGCTCGGTCGAGCAAAACGGCGCGAGCCCGGCTGCGTGCGGCGTGGGAGCGAGCTACCTCGCCGCGTGCGACCGGGTGCCGACCGAGGCCGAGCAGGGCAGCGCGCGCGCCGTCGTGGACGGCATACGCGACGTGGCGTCCTTTCGACGCGAGAAGTTCGGTCTCGAGTACGTGTGCCAGACGCCGAGCGGCCGCCGGTGGTTCGTCTTGCGCGTTTCACGTGCAGCCGGCCGTGCGCCGGGCTCGGTCGTCGTCTCGCACTCGGACGTGACCGCCATCAAGGAGGCCGAGCAGAGGCTGCGCGAGACCCTCCGCGAGAAGGAGGAGCTCGTGCACGAGGTGCGGGAGCAGTCCGAGCGCATCGCGCAGGCCAACCGGCTCAAGAGCGAATTTCTGGCGAACATGTCGCACGAGCTCCGGACGCCGCTCAATGGCATCATCGGGTTCTCGGAGCTCATGTCGCACGGCAAGGCAGGTCCCGTCTCCGAGGTGCAGCGCGAGTACCTCGAGGACGTGCTCAGCAGCGCGCGTCATCTGCACGAGCTGATCAACGACGTGCTCGATCTCGCCAAGGTCGAAGCCGGAAAATTCGAGTTTCACTCCGAGCAAGTGGACCTCGGGGCGCTGCTGCACGAGGCGCGCGACATCCTGCGCACGCTGGCGGACACCAAGCGGATATCCGTGGAGGTCCGGGTGGACCCGACCCTGACGGACGTCATCATCGATGCCTCCCGGTTCAAGCAGGTCTTGTTCAACTACCTCTCGAACGCGCTGAAGTTCACGCCCGAGCGAGGTCGGGTAGCCCTGGAGGTCCGCGCCGAAGGCGACGAATGTTTCCGGCTCGTCGTCGAGGACAACGGGATCGGGATCGACGAAGCCGACCTGTCGCGGCTCTTCATCGAGTTCCAGCAGCTCGACGCGAGCCGCGCGAAGAAATACCCGGGGACGGGCCTCGGGCTCGCCTTGACGAAGCGCATCGTGGAAGCCCAAGGAGGGCACGTCGGCGCTCGGAGCCAGCGAGGCAAGGGTAGCTCGTTCTTCGCCGTGCTCCCCCGCCGGCCGGTGGCTCCGTCATGAGCTCCGCCTCGTTCATCCTGGTCGTCGACGATCACCCCGTGAACCTCAAGCTCATCCGGGTGCTGCTCCAGGCCGAGGGGTACGAGGTTCGCGTGGCGACGGACGCCGCGGAAGCCCTCCGCATCCTCGATTCGGCGCTGCCTCGCTTGATCCTGATGGACATCCAACTGCCCGACATCGACGGGCTCGAGCTGACGCGTCGCCTCAAGGCCGACCCGCGCACGAGCGCCATACCCATCGTGGCCATCACCGCCTACGCGATGAAGGGCGATGAGGAGCGAATGCTCGAGGCCGGTTGCGTGTCGTATGTCGCGAAGCCCATCGACACACGCGGACTTTGCGCCCTCGTGGCGGGCGTGCTTTCGTCGGAAGATGTCGACACCTGAGGCAGTCGGAGCCGTTTCGTCGCGCGACCCGGCCCCCTTGGGGCCGAGCGGCAGCGGCACGGCGGCGAGCCTGCTCGTGATCGACGACGAGCCCATCAACGGTAGGCTGCTCACGGCCGTCTTCTCGGCGGAGGGCTTCGCGGTCGCCCACGCCGCAGACGGCGAAGAGGGCCTCGCGCGAGTCGAAGCCAGGACTCCGGAGCTCGTCCTGCTCGACCTGCGGATGCCGGGTCTGGACGGTGTGGAGGTGCTTCGCCGCTTGCGCGCGCGCTGGCCTGCGCTCCCGGTCATCGTGCTGACCTCGCACTCGGACATCGGGGCGGCGGTCGAGGCCACGCGCCTCGGCGCGTACGACTTCCTGACCAGGCCGATAGACAACCAGAAGCTCGTGCTCGCCGTGCGTCGAGCCCTCGAGCACCGAGCCGTCGAGCGCGAGCTCGACGCCCTTCGCCGTCAGTCCCATTCAGGCGAGGCGATGCTCCGACTGCGCGGGCTGGGCGAGGCGATGCAGCGTGTCGTGAGCCAGATCCGGTCCGTCGCGCGCTCGCCCCTGACCGTGCTCCTCCAGGGCGAGACGGGCACGGGAAAGGAGGTCGTCTCGCGCGCGCTGCACCAGGAGAGCGAGCGGCGCGGACGTGCGTTCGTCGCCGTGGACTGCGGCGCGATCCCCGAGCCGCTGCTCGAGTCCGAGCTCTTCGGTCACGTGCGGGGCGCCTTCAGCGGGGCGACGCAAGCCAAGCGCGGCCTGTTGCAGCTGGCAGATGGTGGCACGCTCTTCCTCGACGAGGTGGCAAACTTCAACCTGAGCACGCAAGCGAAGCTGCTCCGCGTCATTCAGGAGCGACAGCTGCTCCCGGTCGGGGCGACGAGCCCCATCCCGATCGACGTGCGAATCGTCGCCGCGACCAACCAGAAGCTCGAGGACGCAGTCCGCCAGGGAGGCTTTCGCCAGGATCTGTACTTCCGGCTGGCCGAGTTCGTGATCACGTTGCCGCCGCTCCGCGAGCGCACGGAGGACATCGCCGTGCTCGCGCTTCGCTTCCTCGAGGAGGCAAACCTCGAGCTGCGGAGCTCGGCGACGTCCTTGTCGCCCGAGGCGATCGGCTCGCTGCAGAGCTACTCGTGGCCGGGGAACGTCCGCGAGCTGCGGAACCTCATCCGTCAGGTGTCCCTCTCGACCGAGAGCTTCGTCATCCGAGCACAGGATCTCGCACCGCTCCTCGGCGAGGACGCAGCGCCGGCGGCAGAGGTCGGCCCCGGAACGTTCGCCGGCACCCTCCGCGACATCGCGCGGGCGGCCGCCCAAGCGGCAGAGAAGCAAGCCATCGGCGAGGCGCTGCGGATGGCGCGCGGGAACAAGGCCGAGGCCGCGCGGATGCTCAAGACCGACTACAAGACGCTCTACCTGAAGTTGAAGCGATACGGCATGGCCGACTGACCCGTATCGGGTCGTCCGACCATGGCGTTCGCGCCATATCACCCGGTGGACGCGGCTGGGGCGCGGCAAGATTGAGCTGGCACGGAGTTCGCTTTGCGTGGGCGAGTGTTGACCGCAACCTGCGCCAGCTGCGAGGGAACCATCGACGTGGATGCGTTCCTCGCGGGGGTGAGGCTCCACCCCGAGCCGCCCGAGGCGGGCTCGAGCACCCCGCTTTGCGTGAGCACCTGCCCGATTTGTGGAGGTGAGATCAGCCTGCCGGAGCGCGAGCTGGCCTCGGTCCTGGTCGAGCGACAGCTCGCCGATCTGCTCGAGTCCATTCAACGGGTCGTCGACGAGCACCGCGCTCGACAGGGTCGCCGACCCCGGGTCTCGCGGCGAGACGGGAACGTGTCTCAGCACAAGACCTCACCCGCGAGCTGATCGTCGGGACGAACAGCCCTCCTCTCGTCTGACCTCCAGGTGGGATCAGCGGCGACCGAGGTCGGTCCCCCGCAAGGACGCCACCTCGACGTCGATGTCGACGTCGATCTCCACCTCCCAGGGCTCGCTGGGCGGCTCGGGAGGAGCGGGGCGCGCGGGCGGCGCCGGGGTCGCGTGGCCGTCGCGCGTGGGCAGCTCCGAGATCGCGCGCAACGCCCCCCACATCTTCGCGATCGATCCGAACCGATCGTCGGGCTCGACGGCGAGCGCCTTCTCGACCCACCCGTCGATGGCGACCGGGAGATCCTTACGGAGCGCGGCGAGGCTGGGGCGCGGCCCCCGCGTGACCGCCACGAGGAAGCGGTCCATCGGCTGCTTCGGGTCGAAGGGCGGCGCGCCGGCGAGCGCTCGGAACAACACGGCCCCGAGCGAGTAGACGTCGATTCGCCGGTCGGCCTCGCGCGCGCGACCCCGCCAGACCTCCGGCGCGATGTAAGCCGGCGAGCCCGCGACCATCCCTTCGGCGGTGAGGGTGGTGGCGTTGAGATCCTTCGCCAGGCCGAAGTCGAGCAGGCGAACGCCGCCGCGGGCGAGCGTGTCGAGGACGAAGATGTTCCCTGGCTTCACGTCGCGGTGGACGAGCGAGAGGCCGTGCGCTCGCTCGAGCGTGTCGGCGATGGGCCCGAGCAACCCTACGAGGCGGCGCAGCTCGATCCGCCCGCCGTGGCCCTCGATCTCGCGGAGGTAGGCCTCCAGATCGCGGCCGGCGAGCAGCTCCATCACGATGTAGAGGCCTCCCTCGGGGGTCTTGTTGAACGCGAAGATCTGCGCCGCGCTCGTCCCCGAGAGGGCCCCCATCGCGCGGGCCTCGCGGTGCATCCGCACCTTGAACGCGGGATCGCTCGCCAGCTCGTTGCTGAGGAACTTGAGCGCGACGCGACTACCGAGCGTCTCGTCCTCGGCGGCGTACACGACCCCGTGCGCGCCCTGACCGAGCACGCCGAGCACGCGATACCGATCGTCGATGATCTGACCAACCGGATTGGGAGCCACTATCGACCATGTTACACGCGCTCTCGCCGCCGCCGAACGAATCGACGAATCAGGAAGCCCGCGACCAGCACGAGCGCGGTCGCCGCGACGAGCGCCGCCCACGTCCCGGGCGTCGCCTCGCGCATCATCTCGAAGAGCCGCTCACCGAAGTACGAGACCGCGAGGAGCGGGACGATGTACCCCGCGAACGAGCCCCAGAAGTGCGTCCAGAAGCCGACGCCCGAGACCCCGAAGAACACGTGGAGCATCGGGGGCATCCAGAAGACGAAGCGGAGCGTGAAGACGGTGGAGAACCCGCGCGCCTTCAGGGCCTCGTCGTAGGACCGGAACCGCGCGGGCACGAAGCGCGCGACCCAGTCGCGGGCCACGAAGCGCGCGAACGAGAAGCCGACGACGCTCGCCGCCATCGTGCCCGCCATCGAGAGAGCAAAGGCGACCGGCCAGGGCCAGACGAGGGGCGCCGCGACGATGAAGACCGTCCCGGGCACGCCGAACGGCTGGAGCGCGGCGTACGCGGCGACGAACGCCAGGTATCCCCACGGCCCGAGGCGGAGCAGCGCCTCTTTGACCCGCGCGGGCTCGCCGAACACCTCGAAGAGGCCGAAGCGATGAGCGAGGAGCAGGCCGGCGAGCACCCCGACGACGGCCGCGATCTTGAGCCGGCGAAGAGAACGCGCCGGAGCCGGCTCACTTCCCGCTCGGGCGCCCAACACGGGGCGGAGCGTGGCACGATGCGGCCGGTCCCAGCAAGCGAGCCACCTCCCATGACGAACCCAGCCCCCCCTTCTCTCGCCTCCCTCCTCGCCGCGGGCGCCGACGTCGTCGGCATCCTCAACGAGCACCGCGGCGCCTTCGACAAGACCATCGGGCTTCGATTCACGAAGGTCGGAGAGGACGAGCTCGAGGCGGAGGTGCCCGTCACCGACGCCTTGCTGCAGCCCTACGGGCTCGTCCATGGAGGCGTCTACGCGAGCATCGTCGAGACCCTGGCGAGCGCCGCGTCCGCCATCGTCGCGTTGCCGCGCGGTCAGTCGACCGTGGGCCTCGAGAACACCACCTCGTTCGTCCGCGCCTGCCGAGGTGGGACGCTCCACGCGAAGGTCCACCCCGTACACAAAGGGACGAAGTCGCAGGTCTGGGGCGTCGACATCACGGACGACGCCGGCAAGCTCATCGCCAGCGGGCGCGTCCGAACGCTCTGTCTGGACGCCGGCGCGACCGTCGCGGGCGAGACGCTCGGCATCAAGCGCTGAGCGTCTCGCGCTCGAGCTGGCGCGTCCGCGGGTGCAAGGTCTCGTCCTCGATCTCGACGTAGGCGCCGAAGCGCTCCCACAGGTCCGCGAGCTCCTCGAAGAGCATCCGCGTGGGCCCGTCTGCTCCATGCGGCAACGCGAAGCCGTTCGACTCCTCGTGCAACGCTCGAAAGAGCTCGGCCGCGCGCTCGTGCTCGTGCTCCATCAAATCGAGCGGTCGATCGATCGGGCCCAGGCGGCTTTCGCGACCCACCTGGCCGGCTGCGAGGCGGCGAATGTGGGGGAAGATGACGCGCTGCTCCTTGATCAGGTGCTCCTCGAGCGCGAGCCGGAAGGCGTCGAACGAAGCCGCGAGGGGCCTCCACTCGTCCGCGTCCCCGAACTGGCGCATTCGGTCGAGCAGGATGCGGATCCGAAGGATGCTCTCCTTCATCCTCGCGTGGTAGTCGACCTCGAGGTGCTCGAGCAGGGCTGCGATCGGCATCGTTGCGATATCCGGGCCCTCTGTCGTGCGGCTCGTCGAGTCCGCCAATCGTCTCCTCCTTCGTGCAACTCCTGCGGCCCGCGAATGCGCGTGCTGCAGTCACCAAGCTGTCGGCCCGGGTTCTCGTGCTCCGAATCGGACCGCAGAGCCGGGCCAGCAACGCTCGTGCCCGGTCAATCGCTCTCGGGCCTGACGTCTTCGTCGTCGAAGAGCGGCGCCATGGCATCGTAGACGAACTCGTCGAAGCGCTCACGGCGCTCGTCGTCGCACCCGCACAGCTCGACCTCGAGCCCGCGGAGCCCGCCGTCCTTCACGACCCGGCGCACCTTGCCGGCCAGCTCGAACACGTCCTCCGAGATGGGGTGGACGATCTGGAGGAGGAGCTCGTCGTCCACGAACGCGTCGGCGGAGCACGCCAGGAAGATCGAGCCCCTCGCCAGGTCCCGCGTCAACAGGGTGGCCAGCGCGCGGACGCTCTCCACCTCGACCCGCAGGGTCCCCACTTGTCGGTCGGTCCGGAGGAAGGCGGCGTCGACGGGGGTGGTCACGGCGAAGGTGACGAAGCGCTCCTCGGTGCTCGGCCAGTTCGTCCGGAGGTGGTCGATGAACGCCGCCCATCGCTCGATGGACTCCCTGCCGAGCCCATAAAACTGCACGCCCACCCCACGCCGGCCGTCGCGCGCCAGCGCAGCCTCTCGGTGGACGAGCCGGCCGGTCGCGGCGAACGGATCGCCGTCCGGAGGGAGCGCGACCTCGACCCGGACCAACGCCCCGCTCCGGAGGATCTCCGCAGACCGATCGGTGTCGGTCGGGATCGAGACAGCACCGTCATGAAGCTTCTCGTCGAGGAGCACGAACACACCCCCGTGGCTCACGTCCCCGGTCTCTGCCTCGATCCAGCGCCGTCCGACGAAGAGCGTGACGGGAAGCCCCACGACGTAACGTTTGTCACGACGGGCCGGCATCGGGGTGACCCGCCGGAGCGGGCGCGGTGTGCGCTTCCTCTGCATGGCCCGGCTGCTGAATGTAGAGCCCGCCCGCCGGCGGCGCTACGAGGTGTGCGGGGGGGTCGAGCGCGTCCCCGCCGCGAAGGGCTCGCCGTTCGCTCGCGCTCACACCCCGGGGCGAAAGGCGGCCTGAGGCTGGTACTCGAGGCGCGAGGCCCCCTTCGCCGCCGCCTCGGGGCCCGCTATCCGAGCCACCAGGTGGAGCGCGAGGTCGATGCCCGAGGTCACGCCCCCCGCGGTGATCAGGTTGCCGTCGTCGACGACCCGCTCGGAGACGACCACGGCTCCGCTCGCGGCCAGGGCTTCGAGCGCCACGTGGTGGCTGACCGCGCGCCGCCCTCGGGTGATCCCCGCCGCCGCCAGGATCATGCTGCCGGTGCAGACCGAGGCCATGTTCTTTCCGGCACGCCAGAGCTCGGCCAACCGCGCCGGCAAGAGGCCTCGCTGGATCTCGGCCCACGCCCCGCGAGGCCCGCGGGCTGCCCACGCGCCGCCTGGGACGACGACCCAATCCCACGAGTCGTCGAGCGCGGCGTCGGTGGTCACGGTCAGGCCGTGACCGCCGACGAAGACCCGATCGTCGTCGAAGCTGACCAGCTCGGTGTGGAGCGGCGCTCCGCCGACCTCCGCGGCCCGCAGGACCTCGAACGGGCCCACGACGTCCAGCTCGTCGAAGCCGTGGAAGAGCGGGATGGCCAGCCGGATCGAGGTCGGGCTCATGTCGATGTCTCCGGTGTCCTTCGTAAGCGCGACATTCCGTGACGTCCATCCCGCGGCTTTCGCCGCCCAGTGGAGCCCGGTCCTCGGCTGCGCTACGCCTCGTCTGATGCAGAACGCGGAGCCGATCGAGCCCAAGGCCTTCCTGCCGCGCGCCGAGCGGTACTGGTACGTGCTCGCCACCTCCGAGGAGCTGAAGGAGAAGGCCCCGCTCGCGCGCCGGCTCTTCGGCACGCCGCTCGTGGTGTTCCGTGGGGAGGACGGCAAGCCGGGCACGCTGCTCGACCGGTGCCCCCATCGCAACGTGCCGCTCTCGCTCGGCCGCACGGTCGAGGGCAAGGTCGAGTGCGCCTACCACGGCTGGCGCTTCGATACCGGCGGCGCGTGCCGCTTCATCCCGAGCCTCGTCGGGGAGCCCGAGGGGAAGGGCCGGCGCGCGCCGTCGTACGCGACCCGAGAGCAGGACGGCTTCATCTGGGTCTACGGCGCGCCCGACGTGACGCCGACCAGCGAGCCACACCGGTTCCAGTACCTGGGCGCGCCCGGCTACACGACCGTCACGCGCAAGGTCACAGCGAACGGCACGCTCTACTCGACGGTCGAGAACGCGCTCGACGTGCCGCACACGGCCTTCCTGCACAAGGGGCTGTTTCGGTCGGACAGCCGCGGCATCACAATCGAGGCGCGCGTCACCCGGACCGCCGACCGCGTGCAGGCGGAGTACGTGGGCGAGCCGCGCCCGCCGGGCGTCGTGGCGCGCATCCTCTCGCCGTCGGGCGGGGTCGTCACCCATTTCGACCGCTTCATCCTGCCGTCGATCGCGCAGGTCGAGTACCGGATCGGCGACGAGAACCACATCCTCGTCGACAGCGTGATGACCCCGGTCGACGACTTCGTGACCGACATCCACGCGGTGGTCTCCTACAAGATGCGGATCCCCGGCTGGATCGTGAAGCCCATCCTCGAGCCGCTCGCCCTGCGCGTCTTCGCCCAGGACGCGGTCATGCTCGCGACGCAGACCGAGACGGTGAAGCGGTTCGGCGGCGAGCAGTTCGTCTCGACCGAGATCGACGTCCTGGGCAAACACATCAAGCGCCTGCTCCGCTCGGCCGAGCGCGGCGAGCCGTCGTCGGACGAAGAGTCGAGCGTGCAGCTCGTCGTGTGACTCTTGGCCCGCCGCGGCGGCGCGGCTTATCGTGCGCCATGCAGCGCGCCGCCCGGCACTCCGTGCGCATCCCTTGCCAGCTCGTTCGAGAGCGCGACTTCCGCCTCGTGGGCCGTCACGTCGTCGACCTCTCGCTCGAGGGCCTCCGCGTCCTCGCCGACCGACCGGTCCTCACCGGCGAAAAGGCCCTCGTGTCGATGAAGGTCCCCTTCGGCTCGCCCCTCTGGCTCGACGCCGAGGCGGTGGTCACGCGCGTGCTCCACGGCCGGCGCGCCGGCGACGGGCCCCGCTCGCTCGGCCTCGAGTTCACCTGGATCGCCCCTGAAGCCCGCGCAGCCCTCGAGCGCCAGCTCGAGTGGTTTCCGGTCGCGAAGGCGCGGCCCCGCCTCAACGAGGCGGTCGTTTGCGCGCCCGTTCGAGGATCTTCTTGAAGGCCGTCGCCGCGCCGCCTCCGGGACGGCCCTTGTACTTGTAGGGGCTCGGCACGTCCGCGTTCAGGCGGTGGCCGCGCTCGACGCACTGCACCGCCGTACGGAAGCTCTCGATCCCCACCTCCGCGTCGCCCTCCCCGCGCGCCAGCGCGCCCACGGCGTCGAGGATGGGGCCGAGGTCCGGGCAGGTGCCGACGGCGGGCGGCAGCTCGAAGGCGGGCCGCTCGCCCGGACAACACGCGTGCTGGGCGACCGCAAACGTGGCGAGCTCGTACCAGCCGAGCAGCGCCCACTGCTGCATCGCCGCCGTGGTGTCGCGCCGGACGAAGCCGCGGCGCGCGATCTCGGAGCGGAGCAGGCTCGCGCCTTTGCGCGGATCGATCTCGGAGCAGAGCTTCTCGAGCGGCGCGTCGTCCTCGAACGCGTCCGCCGGAAAGAGCCCGCCGACGCAGACGGCGACATCTTCGGCGGTCGGCTCCGTCGCCGGAGCCGGAGCGGAAGCCGTGGTCGTCGCGGTGGCGAGCGCCGAGCCCGGGCCGGAGGCCGCTGCCGGGGCGGTCGCCGCGACAGCCGCCGGCTTCGATGACGGTACCGTCCTGTCGTTCCCGGCGGCGCTCGATCGAGGCGGAGAGGCCGAGGGCGTCGAGCCGGCGGCCGAGCCAGCCGGGGCGTCTCCGCCCCGCGTCGCGAACGCAAAGGCCGCGGCGCCCAGGGCTCCGAGCGCGATGGCGCCGCCCCCGACGACCACCGCGAGCGGGAGGCGCTTGCGCGGCTTGCCAGGCGTCCAGACCGGGGCCGAGCCGGCCGGTGGTCGCGGGGCTGGCGGAGGAGTCGACGCGATCGACGCGCGCGACGCGCGCGTCCACGCGGCGGCGATCGACGCGCCCGACACATCCGTCTCCAGGCCGGCTCGGAGCGCCCACTCGCCGAGCGCGCGGCCGAGCGTCCGCATGTCGGGCGTCCGCATGTCGCGATCCTTCGTCAGCGCGCTGCCGACGATGCCGGAGAGGCGCGCGTCCGCCACACCGAGCGCCTCGAGCGGCTCGAAGTCGCTCTCGATGATGGCGCGGATCTGCGCGAGCGGATGATCGGCCCGAAACGGCCGCGCGCCCGCGAGGAGCTCGTAGAGCACGACGCCGAGCGACCAGACGTCCGTCCGCGCGTCGATGCGGTCGGTCTCGCCGCGCGCTTGCTCCGGCGACATGTAGTCGGGGCTCCCGAGGATCTGCCCGTCGGTCGACGACGGCCCCTTCTTGCCCGGTGACTCGATCTTGGCGATCCCGAAGTCGACCACCTTGGGGACCTTGTTGCCTCCCTGCTCGACGAGCACGACGTTCTCGGGCTTGAGGTCGCGGTGGACGATGCCACGCGCGTGGGCCGCGGCGAGGGCCGAGACGATCGGCAAGACGAGCGCGACAGCCTCCTCCGGGCGGAAGCGCTGCCGGCGCTCCATGAGCTCGCGCAGGCTCTCGCCGCGCAAGAGCTCCATGACGATGAACGGATCACCGACCTCGCTCGTGCCGAAGTCGTAGACGCGGACCGCGGAGGGGTGCTCGAGCCGCGCGGCCGCGTGTGCCTCGCGCTTCAGCCGCTCCGTGCTTTCGGCGGAGGCGAGCTCGCCGTGGACGAACTTCACGGCGACGTCGGCCTCGAGCGCGAGGTTGCGCGCGCGCCACACCGATCCCATTCCGCCCTGCCCGAGCAGCTCCTCGAGGCGGTACTTCTCCGCGAGCACGTCTCCGACGTGGTACTTGAGCGGCTCGACCGAGATCTCGGGCCCCTGGCGGTCGGCGCGGGGGCGTTCGGAGGGCGCGGGCATCCAGTCCGCGGACTATAGCTGAACGCGCGCGTCGAGTCGTGGTAGCTCGCGCTCGTGGGAAACCCGCAAGTCATCCAGCTCCTCGTCGGCCGTGACATCGGCCGAGGCGATCCGGCCGGGACGCAGATGCAGAACTTCGTGTACCTCATCGCCGATCGCGAGGCCGGCGAGTGTGTCGTCGTCGACCCGGCGTGGGACGTCCAGGGCATCGTCGATCGCGCGCAGCAAGAAGGCCTGCGCCTGACCGGTGCGCTGGTCACGCACTACCACCCCGATCACGTGGGCGGCTCGATCTTCGGGCTCACCATCGAGGGGCTGACGCGGCTCATGGCGCTCGCCCCCTGCCCCGTGCACGTCCACAAGCTCGAGGCCGACGGCGTGCGCAAGGTCACCGGTCTGTCGGAGAGCGATCTGGTCCGGCACGAAGGCAACGACAAGGTCATGGTCGGGTCGGTGGAGATCGAGCTCCTGCACACCCCGGGGCACACGCCGGGGTCGCAGTGTTTCCGCCTGGGGGACGCGCTCGTCTCCGGTGACACGCTTTTCCTCCAGGGCTGCGGTCGCGTCGATCTGCCCGGCGGCAGCGCAGAGGAGATGGAGCGCACGCTCACCGAGCGCCTCGCTCGCCTCCCCGACGAGCTCGTCCTCTTCCCGGGCCACGCCTACGGCGGGGAGCGCGCGCCGCTCGGCGAGGTGAAGAAGACCAACCCCTACTTCAGCGGGCTCGCGCGCCGCGCCCTCCGCGGGAGCTGAGAGCATGGCCGACGCCGCAACAGCCGGCGCGATCGCTCGCCGGCCTGCCGCCGAAAAAGACGAGCCGACGCACTTCGGCGGCCCGTTCGGGGCCGTCGCGTTCACGGTGCTCCTGCCCGTCCTCACGATGTACCTGTGGCTCTGCATCCACGAGAACGGCGGGGCGCTGTTCTTCCCCTCGCCCGAGATGCTCGCCAAGGTGCCCGCGCCCACCGTGCGCGGCAGCGTCTATTTCTTCGGCTGGCTCGCCTTCCAGGCCGCGCTCGACGTGCTCCTGCCGGCCAAGCGCGTGCTCGGCCTCGCCCAGCGCGACGGCAAGAAGATCGAATACCGGCTGAACGGCTTCGCGTCGCTGTGGGTCTCGCTCGCGGTGATCGTCGCGCTCGGCTTCTCGGGCGTCGTCACCGGCGCGGACGTGCTCGCCGAGCTCGGCCCCATGCTCTCGGCGGCCACCCTGTTCGCGTACGGCTTCTCCGCGTTCCTCTACGCCTACGGCTTCCTGTCGGACCGGGTGGAGCACCGCACGGGGCTCTTCATCTACGACTTCTTCATGGGCAGCTCGCTCAACCCGCGCATCGGGAGGAGCTTCGATCTGAAGCTCTTCTTCGAGTCGAAGATCGGGCTCACCACCTGGATCGCGTTCGACCTGGCGATGGCCCACGCGGAGTACACGCGCGAGGGCGCGGTCTCGCTCCCCATGCTCCTCGTGTGTGCGTTCCAGCTCTGGTACGTGGCGGACTTCTACTGGTTCGAGGAGGCGATGCTCTCCACGTGGGACATCAACTTCGAGAACTACGGCTTCATGCTGGCGTTCGGCTTCATCGTGTGGATGCCGTTCACCTTCTCGATCCAGACGCAGTACCTCGTCTCCCACGCGCCCGAGATCCCGGTGTGGGCGGCCGTGCTCATCGGCCTGATGAACTTCGCCGGCTATTATGTCTTCCGGAGCTCCAACCTCCAGAAGCACCACTTCCGGACGGATCCGAACGCGCGAATCTGGGGCAAGCCGCCCACCTTTCTCCAGACCAAGCGTGGCACGAAGCTCCTCACCTCGGGCTGGTGGGGCCTCGCCCGCCACACGAACTACTTCGGCGACCTCACGATGGCCCTCGCGTGGTGTTTGCCGTGTGGCTTCTCCCACGTCGCGGCCTATTTCTACTTCATCTACTTCGCGCCGCTGCTCATCGATCGCGAGCGCCGCGACCACCGCGAGTGCGCCAAGAAATACGGCGACGACTGGAAGACCTACTGCGAGAAGGTCAAATACCGCATCGTGCCCGGCCTCTACTGACGAGGGCGCGCTATCATCTTTGGCCGTGAGCCGCCGCGCCCTCAGCACGATCGTGTTCGCCGCCGGGATCGGCTTCACGGCGGCGTGCCTCTACAACGTCTTCGGTGACAACGCCGCCGTGGTGGAGGACGCGAAGACTGTCGCGTGTGGGGACCTCGGCCCGACGTGCACCGTCAAGACGTCTTACATGACGCGGACGCCGTTCGGGCAGACCTTCCAGATGCACACCCAGAAGCGCAGCGTCACCGTCAGCTGTCGCCGCGCCGCCATCTTCGTGGGCCCGTGGTCCTGTGGCCTCTGACGCACGCGCCCGCTCGCTCGTCGGCACCACCGTCGACGATCGCTACCGCTTCGACGAGGTGCTCGCGACGGGCGCGATGGGCACCGTCTACCTCGGCCGCCACCTCAACCTGAAGAAGCGGGTCGCCATCAAGGTGCTCCACCCCGACGTGGAGGACCACCCCGAGATGGTCCTCCGCTTCGAGCGCGAGGCGCAGGTGGGCGCGCAGGTCTCCCACCCGAACATCGCGGGCGCGACCGACTTCGGCGACCTGGAGGACGGCTCGCGTTTCCTCGTCGTGGAGTACGTCAAAGGCGAGACGTTGCGTTCGCTCATCGATCGCGAGGCGCCGCTCGCGCCGAAGCGCGCGGTGCGCGTCGCCGTCGAGATCGCGCGCGCGCTCGACCACCTGCACGCGCGGGGGATGGTCCACCGCGATCTCAAGCCGCGCAACGTGATGGTCGCCGAGGGCGACGCCATCAAGCTCATCGACTTCGGCCTCGCCAAGATCGACTCGGGCAGGCTCTCCACGTTCGGCGCAGACGAGGCGGAGGAAGACTCTCGCCTCACCGCTCGCGGGGTCATCTTCGGCACGGTCGAATACCTCGCGCCCGAGGCCGCGTTCGGGATGGAGCTCGTGGACGCGCGGGCCGATCTCTACGCGCTCGGCGTGATCACCTTCGAGATGCTCACCGCCAAACACCCCTTCGACGCCAAGACGGAGGCGGAGCTCTTCGCCAAGCAGCGGCACGCGCCCGCCCCGAAGATGCGCGCGCGAGCCCCCAAGATCGAGGTGTCCGACGCCCTCGAGGCTGTGATTGCCAAGCTCCTCCACAAGGACTTCGACGAGCGCTACCAGACCGCGACGGAGGTCATCGAGGCGCTCGAGGCCGCGCTCGCCGACCGCCGCCCCGCGGCCGCCTCGACCGAGCCCGAGCCCAAGCGCGCCGAGACCATGGCCGAGCCCGAGCCCGAGCCCGAGCTCGAGGCCGCGCCCGCCGAGCCGAAGAAGACGCCCGACCCGCCCGTACCCGCCGCGCGCCGATCGTCGCCCGCGCCGTTCATCGTCGCGGGCGCCGTGCTCGCCCTCGGCGCCGGTTACTTCGCGTTCCGCGCCGCCCCGGACGCGGCTCCTCCGCCGGCCGCGCCCATCGGGAGCGCATCCGCGACCGCCGCCGCAGCGCCCGAGCCAGTCCCCACCCACGACAAGGTCGAGCCGCCCGCGCCGAGCGCGTCGGCAGCGGTCCCTTCCGCTTCCGCGCCGCAGCCGGCGGACACCGCGACCGCTGCGACCCCGGCCGAGATCGAGGCGATCGCGGTCGCCCTGCGCGACGCCACGACGAAGGGCGCGTGGGACGACGCGGCCGCGGGCGTCGCCGCGCTGCTCCGCGCCGATCCGCAGGCCCTCTCGACGCAGGCCAACGCGGCGGCGGTGTCGGAGGTGCTCGTCGCGCTCCACAAGGAGAAGCACCCTCGCGCCGCGGAGACGTGGGAAGCGGTCGGGCTCGCGAGCGGCGGCCCCGACTTGCTCTACCGGTACGTCGAGCGGCACGGCAGAGCGTCGCTCGCCGAGCGCGCGCGCAAGGTCCTCGCGGACGAGCAGGTGCAGGGCAACGCCTCCGAGGCGGTGAAGATCGCCCTTTTGCTGCGCGACGCACCTTGCGACAAGAAGATCGCCGCCCTCGATCGAGCGGTAGAGGTAGGCGACGAGCGCGCCGAGCTCGTCATCGACATCGTGGTGCGCCTCTGCGTCAAGAACCAGGAGCCGATCGACCTGGCCCTGAAGAAGATGCGGAAGAAGAAGCGCACGCCGTGATGCGTCGCGCGTCCCACGCCGCGCGCGCCGCGAAGCCGAGGTCTTCGAGCCGGGGCACGATGACCTCCTCCGCGGTGCGGTAGAAGAGCGCGCGCATGTCGCGCCCATCACAGACGCCGAGCTCCGCGGCGAGCCCGCCGGGGCTGCTCGCGTCGGAGATGTGCGCGAGCTGGTGCCGCTCCAGATCCGCAAACGCCAGGGCCAGGTAACGATCGACCCGCGCGCGCTCGCGAGGCGAGAGCCGCGGCACGATCTCGTGGAGGAGCTTCCACCCGAAGCGCGCGTGCCCGATCTCGTCGGCCAGGATCGACTCGAGGAGATCACGCAAGGGGCCCTGCGTCATGGCGAGGCGCTCCGCTCCGATGAGCGCGACCGCCACCGTCTCGCTGAGGCAGCAGACCGAGAGGACGTTCCGCGCCACTGCCTCGAGGGGCGAAGCGTCCTCGTGCAGGGGGTAGTCACACGGCTCCTCGACGAACACGGCCTGCCCGCCGAGCGCCTCGAGGACCGCCGCGCACAGGACTCCATGACGCCGCTCCTCCTCCGCGAACTCGCGGCATGCCGCGCCATCCAGCCCGGCACGATCGAGCTGCTCGGCGAGGTGGCGAAAGACGCGCGCGGAGCCGTGCTCGTTCTTCATGCGACCGGCCCAGGTGGGCAGGGCGTGCACGAGGAGCGCCTCCTGCAGGGCCTCCGGTGGAAGCGCGGGAGCCTTCTCCCGGGCGAGGGACCGCAGATCGACGAACGCGCTCACGAGAGCCACCCCGCCGGCACGGCCGGAGGTGCGGGCGGCCCCCAGGGTGAACAGAACGAGCGGCTCTCCTTCACGCCGGGGACGAAGCAGCAAGAGAACGCAGCGCCGGACGCGATGCCTTCTCCGGCCTGGGCGCGGGCGAGGAGATCGTTGCAGCACGCCGTCACCGGAGGCGACGGCACGCCCGTCTGTCGGACGACAGCCGCCGCCGCCGCACAAGCCTCGGTGCTCGACGTGAGCCCCGAGAACCGGGGCGCGGCGCTCGGTGGGGCGGCGCTCGGTGGCGCGGCGCTCGGTGGGGGTTGCGGCGCGTTCACGGCGGCTCGCGGCGGCGAGGTCGGCGCCGGGCTCGTCGGCGCCGGCGTTGCGACGTGCGGCGTCTCGCAGGCGGTCTGGCCCGGCGCGGCGTGGCCGAGGTGGACCGTCGGCGCGACCGGCTCGCGGCGAATGGCGCCGGCCCGATCCCGCTCGCACCCCGTGGCCCCGGCGACCAGGGTGATCTTCGCGGCCGCGAGGAGCGCCATCGTGTGGATCTCTGCTTTGTTCATCGGTTCGTTTTCCTCGAGCTGGGGTTCCGACGACGAAACGCGGGCCGAGCGCGACCGGCGCAAGAAATTCTTCACGACGGGTCGAAATGCGTGCGCCGGCAGTCCGGGGCCTGCGTTTTCAGTCCGTGCCGGCTTCCACGCTCGCGAACAGGCGCTCCACGCTCAGGTCCAGGCTGGCGCGCACGGCCTCCATGACGCTCTCGAGCTCGCTCGCCTCGATCCCGAGCGCGCCGCCGAGCCGGCCACGTGTCTCCTCGAGCAGGCGCTCGCGAGCGGCGGCGAGCCACCGGACGATGGTCGCGCGGTGAACGCCATACATCTCGGCGAGCTTCTCCAGGGTCACGCCGCCCAGCAGGTGCAGCCGGAGGATCGTGCGCTCCCGGGTCGTCAGAGCCCGAACGGCTTCCTCGAACGCCGACACGAACGCAGCCTTCGTTCGACCTGCGAGCATCGCGATCCCCGGATCCCAGGCGCGCGGCGCCTCGGCGACCCCGTCGACGTCCTCCGGGAGCCCGACCTCACGTCGTGTCCGTCGCCTGAGCGAGATCGCTTCGCGAGTCGCGACCACGCGCACGAGGCCCTTCAGCCTCCCCTTGCCCGCGTACCCTTCGATCCGCATCGCGCCGCTCGAGTCGGGCACGAGGAGCTTCTGGCGGGTGCGTTGCTTCACCTCGTCCAGATCGGCGGCGTCGAGCCGCACGCTCCCGAGCAGGTGGGGCAGCGGCGCGAGGTAACGGGCCTCGAAGGTCGCGTACGCCACGGCGTCCCCCACCTTCAACGCGGCGACGAGCCGCAGCTCCTCGTCGGGCGAATCGACCGAATCGGCCATCTCGGCGACGGTAGCAACGGGCAAACTCGGGGGCTACGGTTGGAGAGCCGCCCATGACGTGCCTCGACGATGCCACCGTGGACGACTTCTTGTCCGGGCGCCTCGACGAGTCTCACCTGCGGTGGGCAGAAGGACACCTCGACGGCTGCGCCGACTGCCACGCGCTCGTCTCGACCCTCGCGCGCGCCGAGGACTCCGCACCGAGCACGATCGGCCGGTATGCCGTGGAGCGAGAGCTGGGTCGGGGTGCGATGGGCGTCGTCTACCTCGCGCGTGATCCCGATCTGGATCGGTGCGTCGCCTTGAAGGTCATCCGCGATCGCGCCGAGCGCGCCGCGCGGCTCCTCCGCGAGGCGCAGACCATGGCACGCCTCGCTCACCCGAACGTCGCGACGGTGTACGAGGTCGGGTGCGTCGAGCCCGACGTGTACCTCTCGATGGAGTACGTCGCTGGCCGGACGCTCCGCGCCTGGCTCGAGGAGGAGCGGCCGCGACAGGATCGGATCCGCGAAGTGGTCGCGCAGATCGGCTCGGGCCTGGCGGCCGCGCACCAGGCGGGGATCGTCCACCGCGATCTGAAGCCGGAGAACGTGATCGTGGGCGACGATGGCCGCGTCCGTGTCACCGACTTCGGGCTCGCGGCGCTCCCCACCGAGCCCGGCGCCGACCACGCGCGCCTCGTGGGCACTCCCGCGTACATGGCGCCCGAGCAGCTCGAAGGTGACGAGGCGACCGCACACAGCGATCAATTCGCGCTGGCGGTCTGCGCCTTCGAGGCCTCGACGGGCACGCGCCCCTTCACCGGATCGACCCCCGCCGAGCTCCGTGCGGCGATCGAACGAGGTCTCGAACCGAGCCGCCTGGCGGCCGTTCCGAGCTCCCTGCGCCGGCCTATCGCGCGAGCGCTCGCGTTTCAGCCCGACCGTCGGTTCCCCTCCGTGGACGCGTTCGTGCGTGAGATCGTCCCCGGCCGGACGCGTTCGCGTCGGCTCGTATCGGCCGGGGTTGTGGTCGCGCTCGCCGCCTCGTCCGCGGCCTTCCTCACCTCGCTCGCGCGGCCCACTCCGAAGCCGGAGGCCGATCCCCGGTCGGTCTGCCTCGAAGGCGCCGCGCGGGTCACCGGAGTCTGGAACGACCGACGCGCCGCGCGAATCGCAGGCGCGTTCGCGGCCACCGCGAGCCCCATCGCGGGCGCGAGCGCCGATCGCGTTCGCCCCGTCCTCGCTGCGTGGGCCTCCGACTGGCAGGCCGGCTTCGTCGCCACTTGCGAGGCGACGCAGGTCCGCGGCGAGCAATCCCCTACGATCCTCGACGCGCGGATGCGTTGCCTCGATCGCCGTCTCGCCTCGTTCGATGCGCTGGTATCGTCGTTCGAGGCCGCGGACGCGCAGGTGGTGCTCGGCGCGCCGGCAGCCGCTCTCGCGCTCCCCGACGTCGGCGATTGCGCGAACGTCGAAGCTCTGTTCGGCGCGGACCCACGCCCGACCGATCCGGGCGCCGCCGCGGAGGTCGACGCGATCGAGGGCGCGCTCGCGGCGCTCCGGGCCACCTCCGCGGCCAGGCCTGGCGAAGTGAGCCTCGATCTCACCCTCTCGCTCGTCGCGCGCGCGCGTGCCTCCGGGCACCGACCCACGGTCGCGGAGGCCGAGCTGGTCGCGGCGCGGGTGCATCGCGGAGCGGGCGACCTCGTTCGAGCGCGTGAGCACGCCGACGCGGCGCAGACGATCGCCGAGGCCGCTCGCGCCGACGCGACCGCAGCCCGCGCGTGGCTCGAGGTGCTCGCCGTCGAGGGAGCGGGCGGCCGCTTCGCCGAGGTCGAACGAGACTCGACGCGCGCCGCGGCGGCGATCTCGCGGGTCGGCGATCCGCCCGCGCTCGTCGCCGGCCTCGCGCTGGCGCGCGGCCTCGCGCTCACCTCGCTCGGCCGGCTCGACGACGCGACACGCGAGCTGGAGCGCGCGCAGGCGCTCTATCAGCAAGCCCCGGCTGCGGATCCGACCGACGTCACACGAGCCATCGGCGCCCTCGCGGACGTCGCCCGCCTCCGCGGCGATCTCGTTCAGGCGCTCGCGTTGCACGAGCGCGCCCTCGCCGCCGACCAGCAGGCGTTCGGCGCCGAGCACCCCGCCGTTGCTCGCCACCACCACAACGTGGCGGGCGTGCTCAGGCTCCTCGGTCGGCCCGAGGACGCCCTCCGCGCTTACGAGCGCGCCAAGGCCCTCGAGTCGCTCCTCGGCGCCGAGCATCCATCCGTCGGCTTGACCGAGAACAGCATGGGCCTCGTGCTCCTGGATCTGGGGCGGCCCGTCGAGGCGCGCGAGCGGCTGGGCCGCGCGAGCGCGATCCTCGAGGCGGCGCGGAGCCCCGAGCGCGCACTCGCGCTCGTCAACCTCGCCCGCGCCGACAGGGCTGCCGGCCGGCACGACGCGGCGGTCCGCTCACTCGATGACGCCATCGTCATCCTGATGTCGACCGCGGGGCGAGACTCCCTCCCGCTCGCGGGAGCGCGGTGGGCGCGCGCCCTGAGCCTGCGCGCGCTCGGTCGCCCCGAGGAGGCCGCCGCCGAGGCCCGCGAGGCCGCGCGCGTGGCCGGCCTCTTCGCCGAAGACAACCCCGAGGCGGCTCGCCTCGCCGCGGAGGCCGACGCGGCGCTCCGGGCGCCCGCTCGCCAGCGCGCGCCCGGTGAGCCCGCTTCCGCGAAGCCGCCGGGCTCCCTCTCGTACGGAGCGGCCAAGAGCTGGGACCCCGACTGACCCGCCGGCCTTTCGTGTAGGATGCCGCCCGTGCGAAAGGGTCTCTTCGTTTGTGCCGCGTGGGCGCTTTGTTCCCTCGGTTGCCCATCGGACGAGCCGTTCGAGGAGGGCATCGAAGGCGGCACGGTGGGCGGCTACGAGACGCCGGAAATGCCCGGGCTGGCCGCGCTGACGGATCCGAACGAGATCCGCCCGCTCACGCAGGTCATCGGCCATGTCCAGCGCCGCGGCCCGTTCGACTACGACGAAGACGGACAGGTCTACGAGAACGCGCAGGGCCGCCTCCCCGAGAAGCCTCTCGGCTACTACCGCGAGTACACCGTGCCCACGCCCAACGTGCAGGGCCGCGGCGCTCGGCGCCTCGTCGCCGGCGAGAACGGTGAACTCTATTATTGGCAGCCGGAGAAGATCGAGTTTCTTCCGATCCACCTGCCGCCCGGCACGCCGCCCAGCTGACGCTGGGGTTACCATGCGCTCGTGACCGACCGCCACGAGACGATGCCGCTCTCCTCTCGCCGCGTGCCCACGGCACGGTGGCGCGGCTCCTCCTCCCCTCGCGCCACCGTCGCCGAGGTGCTCCAGAACGACTTCACCGTCGACGAGGCGATGGCCGAGCGGTACGTCACCTCCGAGTCGCTCGGGCGTGGCGGCATGGGGGAGGTCGCGCGGGCGGCCGACGTGAGGCTCGGCCGCGAGGTCGCGCTGAAGACGATGCTCCCGGTTCCGCCCGACCGAATGAAGGAGGCCGCGAGCCGCTTCCTCCGCGAGGCCCGCATCCAGGCGCTCCTCGAGCACCCCGCGATCGTGCCCGTCTACGACATCGGGCTCGGCCCCACCAACCTGCCCTTTTTCATCATGAAGCGCGTGCGCGGCGACACGCTCTTCGAGCTCATGGAGAGGGCGCGCGAGTCGGCTCAGCCGCGCCCGCGCCGCCGCTGGCTCTCGGCGTTCGTCACGGTCTGCCGGGCGATGCAATACGCACACGAGCGCGGCGTCGTCCACCGCGACCTCAAGCCCGACAACATCATGCTCGGCGCGCACGGCGAGGTGTACGTGCTCGACTGGGGTGTGTCGCGGATCATCCCCGTGGGCATGACCGGCGAGGCCGTCCCCCTCGACGACGGCGACACGCGGCCGGGCGATCTCGTGGGAACGCCCGGGTACATGTCGCCCGAGCAAGCCCTCGGGCAGTCGGACGTGGTCGACGCGAAGAGCGACGTCTTCGCCCTCGGCGCCATCCTGTTCGAGATCCTGACGGATCGGTACCTGATCGAGGGCGACGAGAGGCCGATGCTCGTCACCCAGACGGTGAACCCCGCGCGTGTCCCACCCCTGCCGAACGACGACGTGGCGCCGGAGCTCTACACGCTCTGCCTCCGCGCGACTCGCTTCGACAAAGACGAGCGGCCCAACGCGCGGGACCTCGCGGACGCCGTGGAGCGTTACCTCGACGGCGAGCGCGACCTCGGCATGCGACGGAAGCTCGCCGACGAGAAGGCGGAGGAGGCGCGCGCTGCCGCGAACCTGGCGCTCGACGGCCCGGTCGATCAGCGCGAGGCCGCGCGCGCTCGCGCCATGCGCGCCGCCGGGAACGCGCTCGCGCTCGCGCCCGAGCACCCGAGCGCGAGCGCGACGATGATGCGCCTCCTCGCCGTGCTCCCCGAGCGCATGCCGAAAGCGGCGGAGCGCGAGCTCGATCAGCTCGACAAGAAGCACCTGAGGAGCGCGATGCGCGACCACGCCCTGCGCGCCGCCACGTGGATCCTCCTCTTGCCCTTCGTCTTCGCCCTCGGGGTGCGCATCGGCTGGCTCGCCGCCGCGACCTCGGCCCTCCTCGGCGCCACCTTGGCGCTGGCGCTGCTCTTCTACGCACGAGGAGTCACGAACCGGCACGCGCGCCTCCTGCTCTTCGGGGTGGTGACGCTGAGCGGGATCGCCCTCTCCGGCCTGCTCGGCCCCCTGGTCTTCGTCCCCGGCTTCTACGCGGTCAACACGCTGCTCTTCTCCGCCCAGGCCCCGCCGGCGCATCGCCGATTCATGATCGGAGCCGCGCTCGTCGCCCTGACCGCCCCGCTCGCGCTCGAGCTCCTGGGCGTGTTGCCTCCGTCCATGGTCATCACACCCGAGGGGGTCACGCTCCTGCCGCGCATGACCTACTTCTCGCAAGGTCCGCTCCTCGTGGGCCTGTTCGCGGCGAGCGTGCTCGGCGTGGTGATGCCCACGCTGATCGCGGTGCGTCTGCGCGACGCCCTCGTCGCGGCGGAGGAGCGGTTGCTCGTCCAGAAGTGGCAGCTCGAGCAACTTGCGCCTCAAAGGTCCGGCTCGTAGCCCTTTTTTTTGGTACCATGCGCGCGTGGCTGGGGAGCCGAAGATTCCTGCGGACATCCTGGACCTCCTGGCGGTCGGCGTCTGGATCGCCAAGGCGCCGAGCGGCGAGCTCGTCCTCTCGAACAAGGTCTTCCGCGAGATCATGGGGATGGACGCGCGGAGCGACGTGGCGGCCGGCGGTTACACGGAGCCCTACGGCATCCGCGATGCGCACGGCGCCGCCTACCCGGAAGACAAGCTCCCCTTCTCGCGGGCCCTGCGAGAGCGGACCATCGTCAAGGTCGACGACATCGTCATCCATCGCCCCGACGGAACCCGCGTCGACGTCCGCGCGACGGCGCGTCCCTGGATCGGCGAGAGCGGCGAGGTGGAGCTCGTCGTCATCTCGTTCGAGGACATCACGACCGAGGCGCAGGCCTTCCGCGCCCGGGCGGCGTCGGAGGAGCAGCTGAGGCAGGGGGAGCGCCTCCGGTCGCTCGGCCAGCTCGCGACCGGCGTCGCCCACGACTTCAACAACATCCTCACGTCGATCAGCATCATCGCCGAGGACATCCGCGCCCGGGATCCAGCGTCACCCTTCGCGCCTGAGCTCGCGGAGATCGGCGCGGCCGTGACCAGCGCCTCGCAGCTCACGAAGGCGCTCCTCGCGTTCGGCCGAGCCGGAAGCGGGAAGGCCACGCGGTTCGATCTCGCGTCGGCGGTGCGCTCCGTCCTCGACCTGACCAAGCGGACATTCGACCGGAACATCGAGGTGACCTTCGCCCTCCGCGGCACGGGCATCGTCCGCGGCGACCCCTCGCAGATCGAGCAGCTCTGTCTGAACCTCCTCATCAACGCGCGAGACGCGATGATGCCGGACGGCGGCAAGCTCTCGGTCACGGTGGAAGACGTCCACCTCGAGGCCCCGCCGATCCCGCTCGCCCCGGGCCAACACGTGGTCCTCACCGTCGCCGACACCGGTCCCGGTGTCCCGCCGGAGATCCGCGATCACATCTTCGAGCCCTACTTCACGACGAAGGGTGAGGGCAGGCCGGGCACGGGCCTCGGCCTCGCCACCGTACACGCGGCGGTGCGAGCTTTCGGCGGCCGACTGGAGGTGCTGGACAACCAGCCGCGCGGCGCAATCTTCCGCGTGACGCTCCCGGTCGCGCGCTCGTCCGTCACCAGCTTGCCCGCGACCAGGCAGCCGGAGAAGGCAGGCCGCAGCCTGAAGATCCTGGTGGTGGACGACGAACGCATGGTGCGCGACGCGACGAGGCGCTCGCTCGAGCAGCTCGGTCACGTGGTGCTCGAGGCCCGCGACGGCCAGGAGGCCATCGACCGGGTCGTCTCCGAGCAGAAGAAGATCGATCTCGTCCTCCTCGACGTGGTCATGCCAAAGCTGAACGGCCGAGACGCGCTGGCGCGGCTCCGTCGCCTGGCGCCTGACGTTCCCGTCATTTTGACGAGCGGGCACCTCGACCGCTCCGACGAGGAGACGGTGATCGGGGAAGGCGCGCGCTCGTTGCTCGCGAAGCCGTTCACCGTGCGCCAGCTCTCCGAGGCGGTGGCGCAGGCGACCGCCACCGCACCCTGACGCTCACCTGCCGGGCGGGGTCGCGAACTGGCCCGGGAACGGGTTGGCGTCGAGCCGCCGC
The DNA here is from genome assembly GCA_016794345.1 of Myxococcales bacterium. Lineage (GTDB taxonomy): Bacteria > Myxococcota_A > Polyangia > Polyangiales > Polyangiaceae > Xiheicaenibacterium > Xiheicaenibacterium phototrophicum. Next base: position 112,672 of record JAEUKE010000270.1, on the reverse strand, counting down.
TGAGCCTCTCCGCGGCCCCAGAGCCCCGGCGTATCGCCGCGCTCGTGGAACACGGCGAGCCCGATGACGCCGACGTTGCGCGCGTCGCCGTGTTTCTTCTCCGCGTAAGAGTCCCTCACCGCGCCGAAGCGGAAGGCGGCCACCGTCTCCATGCTCTGCCGGAAGCCGTCGATCTCGATCGAGCCGTGAGGGTCCAGCAGGTAGCCTCGCTTCGAGAAGCTCGCCGGACGTCCGTCGATCACGTCGAGGCCGTCGACCGAGACCACGACCTCGAGGCGCGCGGGGACGTGGCTCTCCACCACGATCGAATACCGGTCGCCCGCCATGCCGGTCACGAACTCCTTCCCGCCGGCCTCGAACCCGCTCAAGAACCGCCCGTCGTCGCCCTTGAGCCGAGCCGTGAGGATGCCGCCGCCGATCTCGATCCCTCCCTCGGACGTCCTCTGGAACCCCGACGCCGTGGCCATGGCGCGCGCGCCCTCCTCGTCGTTGTAGAAGAGCGCCCCGGTCGCAAAGGGGCTCTTCGCGTCCGCTCGCGAGAACGGGCTCGACGAGATGTGCGAGGTCCGCGTCTCGCCGAACTCGGTCCCGAGCCCGGGGCGCGCTTGGGGCTCGGCGGCCGGGCGGTCATCGAAGCTCTGGCGCCGGCCCGTAGCCGCGTCCGCCCCCTGCGCCGTGCTCGGAGCCGCGGAGGCGGCCTCGCCGCCCGGTGCCGGCGGCGGCGCGTCGAGCCCCCACGAGGCGCGTTGCTCCGCCGGGGAGCTCGGCCCCGCGGCGTCGCGGCTCGCTCCGCTGCACGCGAAGGACCCGAGCGCGAGAGGAAGGAACGCGGCGCAAGCGAGGGGGCGAAGGCTCTTCATGCGGAAGGAACGCCCGCGGGCGGGCGGCCTTACACGCGCACCTCAGGCCACGTCGATCAACGCCGGGTCGAGCGTGCCGCTCCCGTGAACCTCGCGGTAATACCTGAGGAACCGGGAGAGGACCGAGTCGGGATCGTCGACGTCGTACCGCGAGCGATTTTTTCCGCCGCGAGGCAGGAGGAGGTTCTTCGCCACCCAGGTGTCGATCGCGACCGGATCGGTCCCCGCCACGACCGTCCCCGCGCGGATCGCCGAGGCCTCCTCGATCCGGAGGTCGGGCTCCTCGCCAGGCAAGCCCGCGGCGGGCACGAGGCCGACGTACTCCGCACACGCGAGGTAGAGATCCGGCGCCCGAACCTCCTTGGCGAAGTGGGCGAGCGGCCCGGCCATGCGCCAGCTCGCGCCCGGCTCACCGAAGTAGTGGACGGATTGGTAGTCCCGGACGCGCGGGTCCGTCCCGTTGCGACCGGCGCTCATGTCGACGATGCCCATGGCGCTCTTGCACGCGCAGGTGAGCCCGGTGGAGACGTGCTCGTTTGCCGTCGTCATGTTGACGAAGGTGAGCTTGCGCCCCAGCGGATGGAGCGCGCCGTCCTTCCGCTCGAAGAGGCCGTCTTTCAGGTCCACCACCACCCCCGTGCGCGGCGAGGTGAAGCGCGGCCAGGTGAGCGGCGTCTGGGCGCTGTCCACCCAGCTCCGCTTCTTGCGGAAGGTGCGGGAGAAGTCCCAGTGGTAGCCGTCCCGGTCTTCGCCGTCCGCGATGGGCCCGCGGCCATCGCCCCCATACACGCCGTGCTCGTGAGCATGGTCGTGCCAGTGGTCACCTCCCATGCTGCTCGTGCCGGCGTCCACGAGCCCCACGAACGAGACGGGCGCCTTCTCCTTCTCGAAGTGGCCGAGCAGATCGCCCATCTTCGTCCAGCCCTCGACGTCCACGTTGCGCACGCTCGGGTGGGTGAACGCGCGGGAGAGGCCCGAGCCGTCGGCGAGCCGGAAGTGGGTGTTCTCGAAGACGATGACCTCCCCCGTGAACCCGGGCCGGCCGACGACGAGCTCGATCATCCGCTTGACGGACGCGACGTTCGTCATGCCGATGTTCCACCACTGCGCGCTGACCTTGATGATGACGACGTCGTCAGCTCCAACGAGGCGCTCGATGCCCCCGAGCTTCTCGACGACTGCGTCCACGTTGCCGGACGGGCCCTTCCCTTGGGACACGTAGAGCGTCCGCTTGTCCTTGACCGGATCGTGGGGGACCAGCGGCGGGGTGGCAGAGAACTCCGGCAGACGCGTCAAGAGCGACAGCCTGGCCAGGATGCTCCGGTGCATGGCCGCGGCTGCCGCTGCTGCTGCCGTGCCGCCCACCGCCGCGAGCGCCCAGACGAACTTCCTGCGGGTGGACCTCGTCTCCATGGCTTCGCGAGTACCACACACGCGCCGGGTGCGCATCGACTGGTAAGGCCGTTTCAGGTTGGGCGTCGCACCTGTTTGGCGTGGAAACTCCGATTCTGCGGGACTAGCCTGCCGGACCATGTTCTCCCGCGAGGTGATGGGGCTCGACTGCGCCGCCGAAGCGGCGCGCATCGAGGACGCGATCCGAAAGCAGGTCTTCGGCACGCTGCGGCGCCGTGGGGCGGTCGTGGGGTTGTCGGGCGGAATCGACAGCTCCGTCGTGGGCGCGCTCTGCGCTCGGGCCCTCGGGAAGGAGCACGTGCTCGGCCTCTTCCTGCCCGAGCGGGACTCGTCGTCCGACGCCCTGCGGCTCGGGCGCGCGCTCGCGGACGTGCTCGGCATCCAGACGGTGGTGGAGGACATCCAGCCCGCGCTCACGGGCTCGGGCTGCTACGCCCGCCAGGACGAGGCAATCCGGCAGGTCTTCCCGGAGTACGCGGCAGGCGATCGCTTCAAGATCACCCTGCCCTCGATCCTCGACTCCGACCGGCTGAACGTCTCGCATCTGACGGTCTCGACCGCGAGCGGTACGCAGACGAAGCGGATGCCGCTCAAGCCCTACCTCCAGCTCGTCGCGGCGACGAACTTCAAGCAGCGCCTGCGGACGAACATGGAGTACTACCACGCGGACCGCCTCAACTACGCGGTCGCCGGCACGCCCAACCGCCTCGAGTACGATCAAGGCTTCTTCGTGAAAGGCGGCGACGGCCTGGCGGACTTCAAGCCCATCGCCCACCTGTTCAAGACGCAGGTCTTCGCCATGGCCGAGCACCTCGGTGTTCCGGAGGAGATCCGCAAGCGGCCGCCGACGACGGACACGTTCTCGATGCCACAAGGTCAGGACGAGTTCTACTTCTCCCTCCCCTACGCCAAGATGGACCTCTGCCTCTACGCGTTCGACAAGGGCATCGCCCCCGCGGAGGTCGCGCCGGTCGTGGAGATCACGCCCGAGCAGGTCGAGCGCGTCTACAAGGACATCGCATCCAAGCGCCGCGTCGCCGAGTACCTCCACGCCGCGCCGCTCCTGGTCGACGACCGCTAGGCGAGAAACAAAACCCCATGAGCTACGAGTCACAGATTCGGTCCTTCCTGGTTCAGAGCTTCGGTTACCGCGGCATGACGCAAGATCTCGCGTCGGACGTACCGCTGCTCGATCAAGGCATCCTGGACTCCACGGGTGTCCTCGAGATCGCCGGCTTCTTCGAGTCGGACCTCGGCGTCGTGGTGGACGACGAGGACATGGTCCCCGACAACTTCGGCTCGGTCGCGAGGCTTGTCGCTTACGTGACGCGAAAGAAGGGTGGCTGACCCGGTCCGAGCGCAGCCGCGGGTCGCGCGCGATCCGCGCACCGACGCGTTCCTCGTCGACAACGCGCTTCGGGTGTTCGGCCGCGAGCGGCCGGACCACCCCGCGCTCGTCTTCGGGTCTCGCCGCATCGGATACGCGGAGCTCGACTCGCTCGTCGATCGGGCGGCCCGCCACATGCGCGCGCGCGGCGTGACGCGGCAGAGCCGCGTCCTCGTCGCTCTCGAGAACTCGGTCGCGTGTGTGCTCGCCTTCTACGGCGCGCTGCGCGCCGACGCGATCCCCTCCCTCGTGGGCGGCGCGCTCAGGCCTCAGCGGAGAGCACGCCTCCTCTCGCTGGCCGAGCCATCGCTCGTGGTGGACGACGAAGCCACCTTCGAGGAGGAGGTCGCGAGGACGGACGCCGGCCCCGGGGAGCGCGCATCCATCGACGCGGACCTCGCGACGATCTGCTGGACCAGCGGGAGCCTGGGCGAGCCGAAGGGCGTCATGCTCTCCTACGCGAACCTCCGCAACAGCTCCCTGGCCATCGGGAGCTACCTCGATCACGGCCCGGAGGACGTCATCCTCTGCGTGCTGCCGCTCTCGCATACGTATGGCCTCTTCCAGATGCTCGTCACGCACATGTTCGGGGGCACGCTCGTCCTCGAACGCGGCTACGGCATGCCGTTTCCGATCGTCGAGCGCCTCATGCAGGAGAAGGTGACCGGCTTCGCCGGGGTCCCGACCATCTTCGCGTCGCTCCTCTCCTTGAAGAAGCTCGGGACGTACGACCTCACCAGCCTTCGTTACCTCACGAACGCCGCCTACGCCTTGCCCGCCGCCCAGGTGGCGCGGCTCCACGAGCACCTCCCCAAGGTGCGCTTCTACGCGATGTACGGCCAGACCGAGTGCACGCGGGTCTGTTATCTGCCGCCCGAAGAGGCGGAGTCACTCGCCGGCTCGGTCGGCATCTCGATGCCCAACCAGGAAGCCTGGCTCGAGCGAGAGGACGGCTCACGCGCCGAGGTCGGTGAGGTCGGCGAGCTGGTCATCCGCGGGGGCAACGTGATGCGCGGCTACTTCCGGGATCCCGAGGCGACCGCGCGAACCCTGAGGCCGGGCCCGACGCCGGGCGAGCTGGTCCTCCACACGAACGACCTCTTCCGCCTCGACGAGCGCGGCTACCTCACGTTCGTCTCCCGGAAAGACGACGTGATCAAGACACGCGGCGAGAAGATCAGCCCGGTCGAGGTGGAGGGCATCATCGCGGAGCTCGAAGGCGTACGAGAGGTCGCGGTCGTCGGCGTGCCCGACCCGACGCTCGGCACGGCCGTGAAGGCGTTCCTGGTCCTGGCGGACGGCGCGAGCGTCTCGGCGGACGACGTGCGGCGCCACGTCCGCGAGCACCTCGGCGAGGTCGCGGTCCCGAAGCAGCTCGAGGTGATCGCCGAGCTCCCGCGCACCGCCAGCGGCAAGGTCCGCAAAGGGGACTTGCTCTGATGTGTGGCATCGCGGGCTTGGTGACGCTCGACCGCGAGGACAGCCGACCGGGTCACCGGGACCTCGCGCTCGCCATGGCGAGGGCGCTCCGCCACCGCGGTCCGGACGGCTTCGGCGTCTACCGCGACGGCGGCGTGACCCTCTCGCACGCGCGCCTCTCGATCATCGACGCGGAGGGCGGCTGGCAGCCGATGGCAAGCCATGACGGTTCCGTCGTTATCTGCTTCAACGGCGAGATCTTCAACTACGTCGAGCTCAAGCGCGACCTCGAGGCGCGTGGGCACGTGTTCCGCACGAAGAGCGACACCGAGGTGCTGCTGCACGCCTACCTGGAGCACGGTATCGCGCTCTTCGAGCGGCTGAACGGCCAGTTCGCCTTCGTGGTCTTCGACAAACGCGAAGACCGCCTCGTCTTCTGCCGTGACCGCGCCGGAATCCTCCCGCTCTTTTACACCGTCCACGATCGCGTCCTGCGCTTCGCGAGCGAGGTGAAGGCGCTCTTCGTCGACAAGGACGTGCCGCGGGCCTTCTCCCCCGCCGGCCTCGAAGAGACGCTGACGTTCTGGGCCCCGCTCGCGCCGACGACGCCCTTCGCCGGAGTCCACCAGGTCCCGCCCGGCGCCGTCGCGGTCCTCGAGCGCGGCCGCGATCGCGAGCCCCGCGTCGTGTCCCGTCACTTGCCGGCGTTCCCGACGAGCCGCCGCGCGCGGGACGCGGGCGACGACGCCCTCGTCCGATCGCGCCTCTCGGCCGCTTCCACGATCCGCCTCCGCGCCGACGTCCCGGTGGGGAGCTACCTCTCCGGCGGGCTCGACTCGACGATCGTCGCCGCCCTCGTGGCCCGCCGCGGGGACGTCTCGCTGTCCACGTTTTCGGTCGAGTTCGCCGATCGGGAGTTCGACGAGACCCCCTTCCAGGAGGCGGCCACGAAACACCTGGGCACGAAACACGCCTCGGTCCGCTGCACGGACGCGGACATCGCCCGGGTGCTGCCCGACGTCGTGTGGCACGCCGAGGCCCCGCTCCTCCGCACGGCCCCTGCCCCGCTCCTCGTGCTCTCGCGTCTGGTCCGCGAGAGCGGATACCGGGTCGTGTTGACGGGTGAAGGCGCGGACGAGGTCTTCGCGGGCTACGACCTGTTCCGCGAGGACAAGGTGCGTCGGTTCTGGGCGCGGCAGCCCCAGAGCAAGTGCCGGCCCCAGCTCCTGCTCCGCCTCTATCCCTACCTCGCGCGATCCCCGGTCGCGCAGGTCGAGATGGCCAAGGCCTTCTTCGGCAGGAACCTCTCGGCGACCGACGACCCTTTCTACTCTCACCGCCCTCGTTGGGAGACGACGAGCCGCATCCAGATGATGCTGGCCGAGACGGTCCGGGCGGCCGCGCCGACCGGCGGCGGCGCAGCGAGGCTCGAGGCCCGGCTGCCCGCCGACTTCGCGCGGTACTCGCCCCTCGCGAAAGCCCAGTGGCTGGAGATGGAGACCCTCCTCTCCGGCTATCTCCTCTCCTCCCAGGGCGATCGCATGTTGATGGCGAGCTCGGTGGAGGGCCGCTTTCCCTTCCTCGACCCGGACGTCCTGGATCTCGCTCCGGCGCTCGCCGACGAACAGAAGCTCTTCGGCCTGGACGAGAAACACATCCTCAAGCGGGCGACGGCGGACCTCGTCCCGGACCAGATCCGGTCGCGGCAGAAGCAGCCCTACCGCGCGCCGGTGGCCCGGCCTTTTTTCTCCGCCTCTGCACCGGAGTGGGTGGCCGAGGTGACCTCGCCGGAGGCGATCGCCGCGGCCGGGCTGTGGTCTCCTCAGGCGGTCGCTTCGCTGGTCGCCAAATGCAAGCGCACGGGCGGCGACAAGATGAGCAACACGGACGAGATGGCGATCTGCGCCATCCTGTCGACGCAGCTCCTGCACCGCGACCTCCTCGCCGCCGGGCGCGACCCCGACACGGGTGCCCGGACGGGCGATCGCCTCGGCGTCGACGTCGACCGCACCGAGGACAGCGCCCTTCGCACGTGGTAGAGCCAGGCTGCTTGTCGGCCCCCTTACCGAGCTACCGCCTCGACACGCCCTCTCTCGCCGCGAGCGAGCCCGATCTGGTCCGGCTCTGGCGGGAGAACCTCTCGCTGCGCGGGCCGGCCGGCCACAAGTTCGCGTGGACTTGTCGCGACGCGCCGGAGCCGCCGGTGGAGCTCCTGCTGCGCGCGGGCGCCGAAGCCGTCGGCTGCATCGGCGTCATGCCGCGGCCGTTCTCGTACCGCAGCCAAGCGGTGCACGGCGCCATCCTCGGCGACCTCGCGGTCGACGCGTCGCACCGGTCGCTCATGCCGGCGCTCACGCTCGTCCGCGGCGCGCGCAAGGTCGCGCTCGAGCGCGGCGCGTTCAGCTACGGCTTCCCCAACGTCGCCGCGGCGCCGGTGCTGAAGCGCTGCGGGTACCGGACGCTCGGGAGCCTGACGCGTTACGCCCGCGTGCTCCGCCATGCGCGGTACATGCGCCGCCGGATCTCCGTGCCGGTGCTGGCGCAGGTCGCCGCGCCGCTCGTCGACGGCGCGCGCTTCGCCGGCATGCTCGCGCCGGCCGCCCGCGCCCTGACCCACCTCAAGCTCGAGTGGCTGACGAGCGCGGACGCGCGCTTCGACGATCTCTGGCAGCGAGCGCGCCCCCACTACGATCTGGTCGGGGAGCGCTCGTCACGGTTTCTCCGGTGGCGCTTCCTGGAGCACCCGGAGGAGCGCTGCGAGATCGCGGCCCTCGTCGACCGCTCGTCGGCCGATGCCGTCCACGCGTACGCGGTCGTCCTGCGCGAGGGAGAGTTCGCGCGCATCCGCGATCTCTTCGGCATGCCCCAGGACATCGGCCCCCTGCTCGATCTGCTCGTGCCTGCCCTCCTCCTGCGAGGCGTCGTGAGCGCGTCGATCCGGTTCTTGGGTCACCGCGACTTCGAGTCCATCCTCCTCGCGCGCGGCTTCGCCGCGCGCGAGGCGACCTGGCCCGTCGTCTACGACGTCGCGCCCGGGGTCACGCTCTCCCGCGAGGAGCTCGGCGACACGAACCGCTGGCACCTCACGGACGCCGACGAAGACATCTGAGCCCAGTCGGCTGGCCCGATTAGGAACGAATGCCGCCGGGCTCAGCGGGCCGCGTCCAGCGCCGCGACCAGATCCTTCTGTAGGTCGCGCCAGTATTCGACGCCCACGCTGATCCGGACGAGGCCCTCGGTCACGCCGCCCTCGCGCAGATCTTCTTCGCTCATCTCCGACGCGGTGGTCGTGAGCGGATGGCACGCGAGAGACTCCACCCCACCGAGCGACACGGCCAACCGCACGAGCTCGAGCGAGTCGAGGAAGCGGAACGCCGCCTCGCGGCCGCCGTGGAGATCGATGGCGATCATCGACCCCGGCGCGGTGCACTGCTTCTGGAAGATGCGCGCCTGGTCGCCGACGAAGAGCGTGGGGTAGTGCACGTCCCGTACGGCCGGGTGTGCCTTGACGATCTCCGCGAGACGCGACGCGTTCTTGGACTGCTTCGTCATCCGCAGCCAGAGCGTCGCCATGCTGCGCTGGAGAAGCCACGCGGTGAACGGCTCGCAGATCGTCCCCAGGAACGCCCGCGTCGTCTTGACCTGCGCGACGAGGGCCGGGTCCGACGCCGTGATAGCGCCGGCGACCAGATCGCTGTGCCCGCCCAGGAACTTGGTCGCCGAGTAGAGCGCGATGTCCGCGCCGTGTTTGAGCGGCGACTGGAACACGGGCCCGAGGAAGGTGTTGTCGACGAGGAGGGGGACACGACGATCCGACACGGCGGCGTCGAGACAACCGCGGAGCGCCTCGAGATCGAGCATCCGCAGCGTGGGGTTCGCCGGCGTCTCCACGTAGGCGACCGCGACCTCGCGCGCGTGTGTGCGCGCCGCCTCGGCCCAGCCGCCGGGGGAGACCGCGATCGCCTCCACCTTCAGCTCGGGCAACATGTGGCGGAAGAAGTGATCCGTGCCGCCGTACACCGGCCTCTCGTAGAGGATCTTCTGCCCGGGCTTGGCCAGCGACAGGAGCGTGGTGGTGATCGCGGACATGCCGCTCGAGAACGCGGCCGCTGCGTTGGCGTCCTTCTCGACCGCGGTCAGTGCGTCCTCGAACATCTCCGCGTTCGGGTTGTTGAGCCGCGCGTAGATGAGCCCCGGGTCCTCCCCTGGCGCGCGCTCTGTCTTGCCGAGCGCGAGCTCGAAGTAGTGTGCGGCCTGCGCGGCCGACGAGAAGGCATAGGTCGAGACGGGGTAGATGGGCGGCCGCACCGCCATCACGCTCAGGCTCGGATCGAAGCCCTCGGACACCGAGCTCGTCTGGGGATGGAACGCGCGGCGACGGTGGGTCATCGGGCGCGAGTCTTACACGCCGCGCCGACGCGCCTCAACGTCACACGACCCGGAGCAGGCGCGAGGCGCGTTCGCCGGTGAGCTCCGCGCCGGGCACGGCGATCGTGACCTCGCCGCCTTCTCCGTGGACGCGCACCAGCTCGGTCAGGAGGACGCGCAGCCGATCGTAGGCGCCGGCGTCGAACAGGCGCTGCCGATCGCGCCAGGGCAGGCGGGCGAGCGGCATGACCTCGGCCGAGCCCAGACCGGCCTCGATCGCACCCCTGCGGATGACGAGGGAGCGCGGCGCCGGCGCGCCGACCTCCCGGAACGTCACCTTCGATTCTGACAAAATTGTCAGAATTCTGGCTCGACGCACCAGCTGCCCTGCGTTGCGCAGCGTTCGTTCGAGGTGGCGTGTGATGCGCGCGGGGTCCCACCCGACGGTCGTCTCGTCGCTCTCGGGCTCCGCCGTGCCCCGAAGCCTGGCCGCGCCACGCACGAGCCTCCCCCAAGGCGTGCGCCCCACGCTCAGGTGCCCTGCCACCAGCGTGGTCCACGCCTCGGCGAAGGGCGCTTCCTCGGGCGCGAACGCCTCGGGGACACCGACGGCGGCGGCGCGGACCTTCGAGGAGGCCGTGGCCCCGCTCAAGAGCCCGATGAGCGCGCCCAGCCCCCGCACGGCGATGGCAGACGGGAACGGGCCGAGCGGTCGGTCCGCCGAGGGCTCGCCGCCGGCCTCGCCGCTCTTCGCGGCGAACCACGCCCGTCGATCGCCCTCCTTCAGCTGCACGTTGTAAGGCGGGTCGAGGCGCTTGATCTCGTCGGTCTCGAGCAACGCAGCCTCGAGCGCCGTCGCGGTCTCGGTCACGACGATCCGCTGCGCCTGCGTGAGCATCTCGAGCGCCCGCTCCGTCGTCTTGGCGCCCGCACCGAAATGGCTGGCGACGCGCTTCTTGATGCTCGCCGCCTTGCCGACGTAGAGCACGTCCCCGTTCTTGCGCACGAAGCGATAGACGCCGGGCCCGAGCGGCAGGTCGCGCCGCTCGGCGGCCGTGATCGGAAAGCCGCGACGGCTCGAGCGCGGGGGCGCCCGCTCGTCGAGGAAGGCACGTAGGCCGGCCCAGGTGGTCACGCCGCGCTCGGCGAGCAAGCCGACGACCGCCCGCCACGCGAAGGCGGTGGCCTCGACGTGACCTCGGCTCCTGCGCACGAGCTCGGGCGAGTGGCCGAGGTACCCCGCGAGCGCGCGGAGGCTCCGCCGCGGCAGATCCGGGAAGAGACGCCGCGCGATCTCGTGCAGACAGACGGCCGCGAACGGGAAGACCGTCCCGGGCTCGAGACGCTCCTGCAGGTCGCGCAAGAAGGCGAGCTCGAAGCGAGCGAAGTGGATGACCGTGGGGACGACGAGCACGCCGGGGAAATGCGCCGCCAGATCGCCCCGGAGCTTCGCCCACGCGAGCTCGACCGGGATGGCCTCCGCGCGGCAGCTCTCGTCGAAGCCCGTCAGCTCGCGCACGACGCGCGTCACACGGTGCGGCGGGGGCACCTCGATCCAGTGCGCGCGCGCGAGGGCCGCGCGCGAGGGCTCGGGCGGCACGACAGCCCAGCCCAGCTCCAGAAGCGCGCCCAGCGCGGGCGTCGCGCCGGTGGTCTGGCAGTCCACGGAGAGGACCGCGAGATCGGAGAGCTCGTCTCGGCTCTCCGATGGGCTCACATGCAGGTGCTGCCCTCCGCAGTCGTCACCACGATGTCGCAACGGCCGGGATCGTTTGTAGCAGGCCCGCTGGCCGGCGCCTCCGACTTCACGGGGACGGTCGGCCCCGAGGACTTCGCGGGCTTGGAGGCCTTCGCAGGCTCCTTCTTGTCCTTCTGGGCGGTCTTCGCGGGCGCCGGCTTGCTCGCCGCGGGCTTGCCCTTGTCGGCCTTGCCCTTGGGTGCCTTCTCCTCCGCGTCGGCCTCTGCGACCTCGGTCTCCTCCTCCGCCGGCTTCGCCTTCACCTTCCGCGAGCAGCCCGAGGTCCGAACACCACCCGGCATGAAGCGGCCGAGCTTCGACCTGTCGATGTCGAGCTTCTTGGCCTGCTGACCCGCGGCCGGTCCGCTCTCCACCTTGAGATCGGCGAGGCTCTCCCCGGCTCCCGGGAAGGTCGCGCTGTCGATCTTCATCCCCTCGAGCCACGCGTCGAGGACCTTCGACTGGAAATCGAGGATGCGCTGCGTGTCGTCCGCGTAAGCGATGAGCACCATGACGCGGCCGACGTACCCGCCGAGCCGCAGCGTGGCCTCCTCGAGCAGCTCGTCGGGGCTGAGGCTCGCGAGCTCGGAAGGGCTGAGCCCGTTGAGCGTCAGCTTCACGTCGGTGCCTTCCAGCTTCACTTCCGGCTTGAGGCTGGTCATGTCCGGCCGCTTGCCGACCTTCTCCTCGATCACGTCCGCGACGACACGCTTGGCGGTGGGCTCGAGCTCGCCCGTGAGGCCGGCGACCGCCATCGGGTAACGGAGCAAGGCAACAGAATTGTTATTCTTCGCCTCTTCGACCGCGCGCCGGAGATTCACGACCGCGACGCCGATCGACTTCTTCTTCGCCTCGTCGAGCTTCCCGGCCTCCTCGCGGACCAGCTTCACGAAATCCTCGACCTTGGGGTCGTAGGACTCCTCGAGCTTGTCGATCTGGCCCTCGAGCGCCTCCTTCTGCTTCTCGAGCTTCTCTTTCTCGGCGTCCGCGACGCCCTCCTTGTCGAGGGCCTTGTCGACGTCTCCGATCTTCGCCTCCACCGCGCCGATCTCGTCCTGGATGCGCGCGATGTCCTCGTACGACGACTGCAGCTTGGGGCTCGTCGCGGCGAGCAGGCTCGGGTGCTGCTCCTCGCTGGAGCAGATCGTCGAGAAGCGGGTCACGTAGGCCTCCGCGGCGGTCACCCGGAGCTTCTGGCCCTTGGCGCTTCCGTAGGTGTCGTTCGTGCCGGCGGAGGTGAGGAGCGCCTGCGCTTCGTCTTTCTTCAGGCTGGTCTCGGGGATCCAGGCGGAGTCGTCGTCGACCGGGGTCTGGCCCATGAGGCGCTCGACCTGCTCGGCGGTGGCGTGCGCGAGCTCGGCCCTGCGAACGACGACCGACATCGGCGCGGGCTCGTCGAAGGCCCAGGCGGCCTCGGGGTTGGTGAGCGCCGCGAGCGCGCCGCACCCCGTGGAGCCGATGCCCAACAGCGCCGCTGCCGAAACGTGAATGACGACGGGCAGAGCCCGCAGCGCACGACCCACCCAACCGGAGCTTTTCTGCATGGCGACTACCCAACTGCCTGCGTCGAGATCCTGCTCGAGGCCCCCCTCGTACGCGGGCCGCGGGACAGAGCTTCCTCGCGGCCACGAGGGCATCCAGGCGACTCCGCCATCGGCCGATCCCACCCCGGTGGCAAGTGCCGCCAGGCCCTATCGCTCGTCCGGGCTGCGTTTCCGCTGCAGTCGGATCCCGGACCGTTGACGCGAGGGGATCGTGGGACGAACCCTCCGCCGATGAGCGGAGAGCCATCGAATCAGCGCGTCACGGTCGAGAAGGACGGCAACGTGCTGCTCATCGGGATCAACCGGCCCGAGAAGCGCAACGCGTTCGACCTCGAGACAATCGATCAGCTCGGCGCGGCCTACCAGCGCCTCGGCAACGAGCCGGACCTCTTCGCCGGGGTCCTGTTCGGTCACGGCCCGCACTTCTCCGCCGGGCTGGATCTCGCCGTCGTCGGGCCAGCCGTGGCCGAGCGTGGGCCGCGCGCGCTCGCCGGATCTCACCAATACGATCCCTTCGGGGTCTGGGCGCCGCCGGTGCCCAAGCCCGTCGTCTTGGCGCTGAGCGGCATCGCCTTCACGCTCTCCATCGAGCTGGCGCTCGCGGCCGACATCGTGATCGCCGCCTCCGACGTCCGCTTCCGGCAGCTGGAGATCGCGCGCGGGATCATCCCGTTCGGGGGCGCCACGTTCCGCGCGCCGGCGAAGCTCGGCTGGGGGAATGCGATGCGATTTCTGCTGACGGCGGAGGAGCTCGGCGCGGCCGAGGCGCTGCGGATCGGCCTCGTTCAGGAGGTCGTCGAGCCGGGGGCCCACGTCGAACGCGCGCGCGCCATCGCCCAGCTCATCGCGAAACAAGCGCCCGCCGGGGTCCAGGGCACGCTCGCCAACGCGCGGGTGGCGGCGGAGCAAGGCGACCGCGCGGCGGTCGAGCACCTCCGCGGCCTCCTGCCCGGCATCCTCACAAGCGAGGACGCGCGCGAAGGCCTCCAGAGCTTCCTGGAGCGTCGCGACGCCCGGTTCACCGGGCGCTGACCTGATACCCTCGCGGGTCGCCATGCACGACGACCCGCCGATGTCCTTGCCGCTCCTGACGCGCGCGCGCGCCGCCCTCGAGTCCACGCCGACAAAGGCCGCGCAGCTGCTGCACGCGATCACGATGAGCTTCACCATCCGCACGCTCCTGGCGCGGCACGGCTACAGCCCGGACGATCACCGCGAAGGGCTCGAGCTGCTCCGCGAGTGTGTGGGGCCCGACGACGTGGAGTGGCCGGAGAAGTTCGAGCTCGCGGTCCAGGACGCGGTCGTCGAGCTCGACGCGTGGGACGAGAAGGGCTTTCGCATCGTCGAGGCGTCGCTCCGCCATCGTTTCCCCGATCAAGCGCGCTTCGTCCTCGCGGGGCTCGGCCCGACCGACGGTCCCGGCGCCGTGCAGGGCGTACGCCACCTCCTCGATCGACTCGACGCGCTCGAGGCTTCCGAAGACCGGAAGGCGTCGCGCCGCGAGGATCGCGCTGCGCTCGACGCGCTGGCCAAACGCGGCATCACCACCGAGGAGCGCAAGCGGCTCCGCGCGCTCGTCGAGGCGGCGGAGCCCGCGAGCGAGTCGGTGGGCTCGCGCAGCGGCCCGCACCCCACGGATCACGAGACGCGCCTGCTCGCGCTGCGCGCCTGGTACGAGGAGTGGGCGAGCATCGCGCGCGCGGCGGTGACGCGCGAAGATCAGCTCACGCGGATGGGCCTCGCCTCGTTCCAGCAGCGCGCAGAGGAGTGACGAAACGGGAGCGCGACGCTGCGGCCAAGTGACGCAGGCCGCTCTCCGAGCCGCGTGCTAGACGCAGGGCATGCGCTTCGTTGCTCTCCTCGCTCTCCCCCTCGCCACACTCGTCGCCTGCGGCGACGACGACGGCTCGACCGGCACCTCCACCTCGTCGAGCTCGTCGTCGGGCTCGACGTCGTCCTCCACCTCTGCCTCCACGACCACGTCGACCACCTCGAGCACCAGCTCCGGCACCGGTGGCTCGGGCGGCGGCATGATGACGATCGATGTGCCCTTCGCGGCGAAGGTGGGCGCGGAGACGTTCGACTGCGCCCAGAGCTACACGGGCCTCGGCACGACCGACGCCACCGCCAGCATCACGGACTTCCGGTTCTACGTGTACGACGTGATGCTGCACGACCAGAACCACAACGAGGTCCCGCTCGAGCTCGATCAGGACGGCCTCTGGCAATACGAGAACGTGGCGCTGCTCGACTTCGAGGACAAGACGGGCGCCTGCGCCAACGGCACGACCGAGACGCGCACGTTCGTCCGCGGCCACGCGCCGGAGGGAACCTACGTCGGCGTCAGCTTCAAGCTCGGCGTCCCCGACGAGCTGAACCACCTCGACAGCGCCCAGGCCCCGAGCCCGCTCAACCTCACGGCGATGTTCTGGGCGTGGACGAGCGGGTACAAATACCTCCGGGTCGACAGCGTCGCCATGGGCGGCGCCGGCCCGTTCAACCTGCACCTGGGCGCGACCGGTTGCGTCGGTGACCCCGCGATGGGAGAAATGGTCACGTGCTCGAATCAGAACGTGGCGCAGATCGAGTTCCACTCGTTCGACTTCGCGAACGAGGTGATCGTGGCGGACTACGCCGCGGCGATCGCGGACAGCGATCTCCTGACGGACGGCGGCGGAGCGCCGGGCTGCATGTCGGGCGGGACGGATCCGGAGTGCGAGCCCATCTTCCCCAACCTTGGCCTCGATCTCGAGACGGGCGACCCGTCGCCGAGCACCCTGAGCTTCTTCCGCATCGAGTAACCATGCGACTCCTGCCGGCGCTCGCGATCGGGCTGATGATCGTCGCCGCAGCTGCTTGCGGCGATGACGGCGAGACGGCTCCCCCCGCCGGCGGCGGCGGGGCTGGCGGCTCGAGCGCGGCGACGGGCGGCGCCGGCGGAGGTGGCGGCTCCACCGCCTTCGACTGGGGGCTCCCACCCGGGTACCCGAAGCCGCGCGTCCCGGAAGACAACCCCATCACGAATGAGAAGGTCGAGCTCGGTCGGTACCTCTTCTACGACAAGGGCCTCTCGGGCAACGGGACGCAGTCGTGCGCGACGTGTCATCAGCAGTCGCTCGCCTTCACGGACGGCCTTCCCGTCGGCGTCGGCTCCACGGGGCAACACCACGTGCGCGGCGCGATGTCGATCGCCAACACCGGCTACCTCAACGCCTTCACCTGGGCGAACCCGGTGCTCGCGTCCCTCGAGGAGCAGGCCCTCGTCCCGATGTTCGGCGAGAACCCCGTCGAGCTCGGCCTCGCCGGCCAGGAGGACACCTTGCTCGCGAGGCTGAAGACCGAGCCGGCCTACGTCGATCGGTTCCCTGCGGCGTTCCCCGAGGACACGGACCCGTACACGGTCGAGAACGTCGTCCGCGCCATCGCGAGCTTCCAGCGCTCGATCATCTCGTACCGGAGCGCGTGGGACGCCTACAACTACGGCGGACAGCAGTCGCTCTCGGAGTCGGCGGTGCGCGGCAAGGACCTGTTCTTCGGCGAGCGCCTCGAGTGCTTCCACTGCCACGGCGGCTTCAATTTCTCGGACTCGGTGTCGCACGAAGGCACGACGTTCGAGGAGATCATGTTCCACAACACCGGGCTCTACAACGTGGGCGGCACGGGGGACTATCCGCCGGACAACACCGGCATCTTCGAGTTCACGGGCTTCCCCACGGACATGGGCCGCTTCCGCGCCCCCACCCTCCGCAACATCGCGCTCACGGCTCCGTACATGCACGACGGCAGCATCGCCACCTTGTCGGAGGTGCTCGATCACTACGCCGCGGGCGGGCGCACCATCACGTCGGGCCCCTACGCCGGCGTCGGAAGCGACAACCCCTACAAGAGCGAGCTCATCGCGGGCTTCACGCTGACGGTGCAGGAGCGCGCGGACGTCCTCGCCTTCCTCGAGACCCTGACCGATTACGAGCTGCTCACCGACGAGCGTTGGTCCGATCCATGGCACTGACAAAACCGTCTGTCTTCAGCCGCCGCCGCGTGCTGGCGTTCACGGCGAGCCTCGCCGCGGGCGCCCCCGCTTGCTCGGACGACGAGCCGTCGTCCACCTCGTCGACGGGCGCCTCCACGGGCTCCGGGGCGGACGATCTGTCGGACGTCGTCTACGAAGGGGGGGCCACGGACGAAGCGCTGGTCGCGCTCCTCGCCCAGTCCCCGAAGGATGACGCGACCCAGGCCGCCGGGCTCGTGGCCCCCACGAGCGGAGAGACGATCTCCGCGGCCACGCCCTTCGCCTTCAGCTGGGCCGTCGGCGCGGCGTCGTTCCGGGAGCCCGGCGCGCTCGAGCGCGCGATCGGGCTCTTGCTCGGGGTTCGCGAGGCCCAGGCGCACGGCACGCCCATCTCGGGAAGAGCCTATTTCCTGGTGTTCTCGACGCAGACCGACGCGAAGTTGCTGCGCGTCTTCACGACCGCGCTCACCTACACGCCGAGCGCCGACGCCTGGGCCAAGCTCACCGCAGCCGGCGCGCCCGTCACCGTCGAGATTGTGAACGCGATCTTCGAAACGAATCGCGTCGCCGACGGCGGCGGGCCCTATGCGGGCGCGCCGAAGACCTTCCAGATCGGCTGAGCTCGGCAGCGCTCGCTGTCTCCCGCTTCGCCTCGGCCGTGTGCGGCCTCAGTGCGGCGTGGGGATCTCCGGCAGCTCCAGGCGGCTCCGCTGCCAGCCCGACAGCTCGGCCCCGGCCCGGTAGGTCGACTCGAGGAACGCGAGGAGGGTTCGTTCGGGATCGTCCGCCGTGCGTACGGCCTCGTACGCCTATTTCGTGCCCGAGCCGCGTGGGTTTCCGGAGGCGGCGATCCAGCCGAGCCGCGCGCGGTGGGTCCCGGAGGCGCGGCACTTCCTCCTGCCCTAGAACGCGGGGTACTCGATCGGCGAGCTCCCGGGCCAGAAGCCGCCCGACCAGTTCGCCTCGTTCTCGGCCCACCGGTAGATGAAGTCGCGGCCAGCGGGCACCATGGGGACCCTACCCCGTGCGCGTGCAAGCCAGGCTCCAACGCTCGCCGGGGCGCGCGGCCCCGTCGGCGCGTCGCAGCTTGCTACGCCGGGGCAAACGGGCAGGCACGCCCATCGGCGGTCAGTGCACGGCCCAGCCCACGAGCGCCAGGCCCATGATCGCGAGGACGACGAGGTGGATGCCCAGCGCGGCGATGACCATCACCCATCCTGCGGTGAGCTTGCCGCCGAGCTGCCGGCGGTACTCGGGGCCGAGCCGGTTGGCCGACACGATCCAGCCGATCGCGCTGAACACCGTGATGATGGAGACGATGCCGAACGGGTTGAAACACGACCAGCTCACGAGCCCGCTGATGCCGATGATGAGCGACGAGACCCAGATGCTGTTCGTCGCCTTCATGTCCCCTTCGACGATCACGCCGCGGGCTTCGCAGCTCCGGCAGACCTGTCGGCCGGCCTTGTCGAAGTTCGCCGTGCTCGGATCGATGGGCGTGCCGCAGACACCGCAGGGGACCATGAACGCGATGTGATCTTCGTTGGGCTTTCGCGTCAACGCGCCCAGCTACCGTGGTCAATCCGGTCGGCCGAGGCTCCGCAACCAAACGTCCGCGAGCGGCTCGGGGTCGAAGCCGGACTCCTCGCGGATGGCGTCGAGCATGTCATCCACACCAGCGGCCTTCTCGCGGTGCGCGGCGTAGAAGCCGGCGAGGATTCGGTCGAGCGTCTCGCGGCCGATCTCGGCCTCGACGGCGCGATAGAAAAACGCGCCCTTCATGTAGACCACGTCGTTCCAGAGATCGTTCAACACGTCGATCTGGTTGCAGCCCTCGGGCCGCGCCACGCGATCCTGCGACGCGACAACCGAGTCGAGCCGCTGTTCATACGAGGCCCAGACACCGTCGCCGGCGGCCTTGCCTGCGGTCGCTTCGAGCGCGCGCGCGGTGACGTAGCTCGTGGTGCCCTCCGACAGCGTGAGGTCCTCCCAGCACTCGATGCGCACGCCGTCGCCGAACCAGCCGTGCGCCGCCTCGTGCGCGTGGGTCTCCTCGTCCCCCATCGAGCCGCGCGAGACGTGCCAGAACGGGTGGTGCTCCATCCCGCCGAACGCTCCCCCGCCCCACTCGGCCGAGACCGATCCGACGACGTCGCCGAAGAGGTAGTCGCCGTAGGTCTGCTCGTACCACTCGACGACGTCGCGCAGGTGGGCGGTGCCCTTCGTGGTGGCCTGCTTCTCACCGGGCAGGTACCACGCGCGGACGCTCGTGCCCGACGCGGTCTTGCCCAGATCGATCTCCGTGTAGTCGCCGACCGCCCACGCGAGCATGTAAGCCGGCGCGTCGGCCTCGATCGCGGGAGGGAAGATCGCCTTCGCCCCGCTGGGCACGCCCGAGAGCGACAGCTCGAAGCGAAGACCGTCCGAGGGGTCCGACTTGCAGGGGAACAGGTTGCCGCAGAAGCTCGGCCACGTGAACGTGAGCCCCTTCGACGTCGCCCCTTGCAGCTCGGTGTGGTCGCGGAACCCGTAGGCGATCTCGATCGTGCCCGACCGCTTGGCGGCGTAGCCGATATCGAGGCGCGAGCCGTCCTGCTTGAAAGGGAGCGGGCCCTTCTCGTCTCGGACCGACTCGATGCTGAGATCACCGACCTCGAACGACACGCCGGTCCGCTTGGATGCGCCCACCTCGATGCGTGCCGTCGCGCGGTTGCCTTCGAGGTCCACGTCGAGCTCGGTGGAGACGACGTCGCGGCTCCAGTTCTTCGCCGGCTTCGACTGCTTCAGGTCCTCCGACTGGCTGGAGGTCCCGTCGGAGCAGCCGAGCACCAGGAGAAGAAAGGAGAGCGAGGTCGCGCGGAAGGTCACGGCTCGCGCCGCTCGCACAATTGGTGCCAAGGTAGGACACCTCAGAATCCGCCGGATTCACCGCTATCGCGCCGCCTCGGATCGTCTGGGATCCAGGTCGGCCGCACCAGGCCGGGCGCGAGTCGTTCCTTCATTTCTTCGATCGGGCCTGGCAGCGGGCGACGTCGAGCGAGTCGAGCAACAGGACAGCACGGTCATCGACGTGGAGCCAGCTGGTCGTGAGCTCGACCGACACGAAGCCGGCGGTGTTCTCCCGCGTCTCCTTGTGGCTCGTCACGTAGCCGACACCGCTGGGCAAGACGCCGATGATGGCCCGTTCGCCGCCGATCTGCGCCCAGACGCGGAGGGGGTCGCTGCAAATGGACGTGCGCGTGTACTCGCGCGTCCTGTAGCCGAGCCGGCCGACGCCGCTCGCCATCCCCAGGGAAGAGAAGTCCACGGCGGCGGAAGGCACCCACCCCGACGCGACGTAGCCCCGACCCTGGAGCACGACGTGTCGTGACGCGCCGCTCGCCGCGCCCACGCGCGCCTGAGGAGACTTGCCGAGGCGAGCGACCACGGGCCCCTGTGGCGCGCTCCGGAGCTCGGTGAACGGGACGAGGCCCACCGGATCTCGCGTGGGCTGGCGAACGAACGCTCTGGCGTCGTAGCTCGCCTTGGAAGGCTGCAACGCGGAGCAAGGCACGACCTGCCGCACGGACCTCGGAGCGTCGAACAGATCCGAGACATCGAGCCCCACGTTCATGCGCCCCGCCTCGTGCGGAGCCGCGAGCTCGAGCGCCGTCTCGGCGAGCGGGACCGCGAAGTCTCCGAGGGCCATCGGCCGCGCGAGGTGGACGCTCGGAGCCGACACGACCGCGGTGAGCTCGAGGCCACCGGTCAGGTCGATCACCGCGGCGCCGCCCTCGACGGGGAGGTGCAGCGTGCCCTTCCCGGCGCGGACCGTCGCGAAGGTCGCGCCGCCGTCACGGAGCTGCAGCGCGCCCTCCCAGCGCTCGGCGGAGAGCGCGCAGGCGACGTTCTCCGGTCGCTCGATGACGAGGGTCTTCACCGCCGGCTCCGGGCTCTCGGGGGCGACGACGCCGACCGCCTGGCCGCCGTCTCGCATCGCCGTTTCCACCATCGCGCCCGGGCGGACCTCGGCGACGACCGCAGCCTCGGGGCGCGGCGCAGCGCAGGCCGAGGCGAGCAAGAACGCGAGCAACAAGCGGTTGTTCGGGTGCATGCTCACGCTGGCGGAGGCACGAGGAGACAGGCCACGGCCACCTCGACACCCCCCTCGGCGTACGGTTCCCTTGTGGCCCTGCCAGCGCTCCGCGGACGATGGGATGGCAGAAAATTCCAGCTATTGCGGACGCCGGGAGCCCCCCGTCGAACGGGCCGAAGCCGGCCGGCTGGGGGTGGGTTGTCTTGCGGACGCGGCTGGAGTCAGCATGCGCGGTTCCCCCATGCCGTTGCCTCGAGACCTGGAAGACCTGGAAAGAGAACAGCTTCATGTGGCCTGGCTTCAGGAAGCTACGCGCGTGGCCGGCCTCGGCATGTTCCACCACGACCATGACCGCGACGAAATCTACTGGTCGCCCGAAATGCGGGCCATCCATGGGGTCGGTCTCGATACGCCGATCACCCTCACGCTCATCATGGCCGGCATCGCGGAGGCGGACCGCGCGAAAATCGCCGCAGCGGTCCGGCGGGCACACGACCCCTCGGGTGACGGGCGGTTCGACGTGGAGCACCGAATCGTCCTGCCGAACGGCGAGGTTCGCTGGGTGTCGAGCCGCTCGCAGACCGACTTCGAGAACGGGCGCCCCAAGCGGACGATCGGTGCCACACAGGACATCACGGAGCGCCAGCGCACGGAGGCCGCGATGCGCCTACGCGACCAGGCGATGGAGACGGCGCTGAACGGCATCGCCATCTCCGACGCTTCAGGCCGCCTGGTCTATGTCAACCCGGCCTTCATGAGCATGTTCGGCTACGCGTCCCGGGAGGAGCTCATAGGCCGCCTCGCGGTCGAGCTCTCGCCTGGAGGCGCGGAGGTCATCGCCTCCGTCCGTGCGACCGGAGGCTGGGCCGGGGAGCGCAACGGGACACGCAAGGACGGTTCGACCTTTCCCCTGCACATGCTCGCGAGCGCCGTGACGGATGGCGACGGGAACGTGACCGCGATGATGGGCTCGTTCATCGACCTCACGGAGCGCAAGCGCGCCGAAGAGGAGCGAGCCCGGCTCGCAGCCGTCCTCGACGCGACGCCCGACGTGGTCGGGATCGCGGACCCGAGCGGCAACGTCCTTTACCTCAACCAGGCCGCACGAGCGATGTTCGGTCTCTCGGACGCTGCGCCGATCGGCAAGATGGGGGATCACCACACCCCCGCCTCGAGGAGCATCATCCTCGAGACGGCGATCCCCTCCGCGGTGAAGACGGGGGCATGGCGCGGCGAGACGAACCTGATCGACCCCTCCGGACGCGAGGTGCCCTTCTCGCAGGTGATCATCGCGCACCGGGGACCAGACGGGACACCGCTCTACTTCGCGACGATCGCGCGCGACATCTCCGAGCAGCGTGAGCTCGAGGCGCAGCTGCGTCAGGCCCAGAAGATGGAAGCGATCGGGAGGCTCGCCGGCGGCGTGGCGCACGACTTCAACAACCTCCTGTCGGTCATCTTGAGCTTCGCCCGGATCGTTCACGACGATCTGCCCGAAGGACACCCGAGCCGGCCCGAGCTCGAGCAGATCGAGCGCGCAGGAGAGCGCGCCGCCGACCTCACGCGGCAGATGTTGGCGTTCAGCCGAAAGCAGGTCCTCCAGCCTCGAGTCGTGGACGCCAACGACGTCCTCCTCGCCATGGCCCCGATGATCGAGCGCCTGGTCGGCGAAGACCTCGAGCTCCAGCTCGCCCTCGCCGCCGCCCCGTGTCTGCTGAAGGTCGACCCCCCGCAGCTCGAGCAAGCCGTCTTGAACCTGGTCGTCAACGCACGCGACGCCATGCCGAGCGGAGGGCGGCTCACCATCGAGACCGGCTTGGTGGAGATCGACGAGAGCTACGCGCGGACCCACCTCGACGTGCGCCCGGGGCCCCACGTGCTCATCGCGGTCTCGGACACGGGCATCGGCATGGACGCGGCCACGAAGGAGCGCATCTTCGAGCCGTTTTTCACGACCAAAGGCCCGGGCATCGGCACGGGGCTCGGCCTGTCGTCCGTCTTCGGCATCGTCCGGCAGACGGGCGGCACGATCTGGGTCTACAGCGAGCCCGGACGAGGCACGACCTTCAAGCTCTACTTTCCCCGCACGGGTGATCCCGCCGTTGTGCACCAGCCCGCGCCCCGCACGATCCCCATGGCAAGCCTGCGAGGTCGCACGGTGCTGGTGGTGGAGGACGAGGCGCAGCTCCGCGACGTGGTCGTCAGCGTGCTTCGTCGAGCGGGGCTCATCGTGCTCGAGGCTGCCCGTCCGGATGACGCTCTGAGCTTGGCGGCGTCACACGACGGTCCGATTCACCTCCTGCTGACCGACGTCGTCATGCCGGGGCTCAACGGCAAGCAGCTCGCGGACCGCCTGCTCGCCACGCGCCCGACCACGCGCGTGGTCTACATGTCCGGCTACACGGAGAACACGATCGTGCACCACGGCGTGCTCGACACCGGGGTCGACTTCCTTCCCAAGCCCGTCGTGCCCGACGCGCTGCTCGCGATCGTGCAGCGCATCCTGAGCGCCGCCGGTGGGTCGTGACGGGCTTCAGTCCCAGCGGGAGGTCAGCTCGAGATCGAACCGATCCAGCGTGCCGGTCTTGCCCGACTTCTTGTCGATGGCGACGAGGTGCCAGACGCCGTTGACCGACTCGTCGCCGGAGAACCCAATGACGGGCTTGTCATCGAAATAGACCTCGGTACCGGGCGTCTGCGACGAGCCTTCGAAGACGACGACCTCGGTCCCAGCCGGGTTGATGAGCTTCACCCGGAGATCGGAGATCCGCTGGTGGCTGATCTGCATCGTCAGCTTGATGTCCATGTCGACCGTCGCGAGCCCGTAGGCGAGGAGAGCCGCGTCGGCGCCGGCGGGCTTGTTGTCGGGGATGGCGGTGCGAGGCCAAGAGTGGAATCGGCCGCGCATCCACCCAGGCAGGCAGAGCCCCTCCCCGCTCGCCGCCGCGCCGGCGCAGACGAGCCCCGAGCCGTCGGGGCACCCGAACGACGTCTCGGTCACGGTGCAGGCGGTCGTCTCGAGCGGGCTCGTGTCGAGCGTCGGGTCGATGCAGCGTCCGAGCGCGAAGCCCTCGGGCCGCCCGTGACACTTGGTGCCGCCTCGGCAGTCCGCGTCGGTCGCGCAGCGGCGTCGCTCGTTGCCCCAGAGCGGTGAGCAGCCCTCGAGGATGCCGTCGTTGATGGTGGCCGCGACCTCGGTCGTCCCCGAGACGAAGATCTTCCCGAAGGAGTTGTCGCCGGCGCCCATCTCGTAGGCGGTGAACCCGCGCCGGCCGCTCGCGTCCCAGAGCTCCGACTGGAAGATGACATTGTCGTCAACGACCTCGAACGCCGCCTCAACGGTCGACACGTCGTGCGCGGTCGCCTCCACCGCGGAGAGGATCTGGCTCCGCTGCAGATCCGTCAGGGAGGAGCCGGCGGTCAGCTGGCGCCGGCCGACGACGACCATGGCCTCGGCGCTGTCGAGGATGTCGCGGTAGCTCTCGCCGAACACACACGCACCGTCCAGCCAGCGGTGCGTCGCCTCCACGCGGCAGACCGGGAGGTACTCCGACGTGAACGCGTCCATGTCGAGCGCGCAATACGCAGGCGGCTTGCTCCCCTCACAACGGGCGTCGCGAGCCGGCGCAGTCACCTCGGGATCGGAGCACTGATCGTAGAGGTCGAAGCCCGACGTCACGCTCGGGTCGAAGTCGGGATCGTTGTTCCGGATGTCGGTGACGCAGGCCTCGATCGCCTCGAGGATCGGCGCGTCACACTGCTCCGCCGGCCCGGCGCAGCACTTTGCCTTCGCGAAGCGCCCGTTCGGGAGCCGGCACTTCCCCTTGGCGTCGAGCTTCGCGCCCTTGCAGCTCGTCGCGTTCTCCGTGTTCGAGGCGACCCCGTCGTCGCACCCGAAGACGAGCAGCGGGGTCACGGCGAGCGCGAACACGGACAGGAAGAGCTTCTTCACGGGTGGCGCCGAGAGCAGATCGTGTGCCACGTGACGAAACGGTGATCGCGGCGTTCAGGCGGGGGAAAGTCGCACCCGGTGAGCGAGCGAGGCGGATCATCTGTGCCCCAGGGTGGATCCACTCGGCCGCTCGACGCGCCGGCCACCGCGGTCGCGCCCGGCTCACACGGCGGACGAGACCCGCTTCTGCGCCACCGCGTTCAGCCTGCGCTCGTAGCGCTCCCCCCACTCCTTCAAGCCGACGAGCACCGGCTCGACGGTCCGACCGAACGCGGTGAGCTCGTATTCGACCCTGGGTGGAACCTCGGCGAAGACCGTGCGCTTGATGAGGCCGTCTCGCTCGAGCTCGCGCAGCTGGAGCGTGAGCACACGCGCGCTGCAGCTCGGCAGCTGACGCCGCAGCTCACCGAACCGGCGCTTGCCCCGGAGCAACCAGAAGAGGACGACGGCCTTCCAGCGACCGCCGAGGACCACGAGCGCCGCCTCCACGGAGCAGCCCGTCTTCGCGCTCGGCTTGGTCTTTGCCGATGGGGTCATGGTTACCTTTCTGTCACTACGCACAGATTTGTGCGTACTTGCTCCAATCGTACCGTGGAGCCACCTTGCGCGCCACGAGGTGAACGACTCATGAAGGCATACGAGCTGCACCGTGAAGAAGGGCTCGCCGCGCTCAAGCTCGTCGATCGGCCGAGCCCTCCGCTCGGCCCGACGGACGTCCGCGTCCGCGTCCGCGCCGTCTCGCTGAACTACCGCGATCTGTCGGTGCTCCGGGGGGCGCAACGTCGCGAGCGCCCGGTCGTCCCGACCTCCGACGGAGCCGGCGAGGTGATCGAAGTCGGCTCGGCCGTTCGGCGACATGTGGTCGGCGATCGCGTCGCGGCCGCCTTCTTTCCCGGGTGGCAACAGGGTGGCCTCACGGAGGAGCACCACAAGAACGCCCTGGGCGGGTCCGCCGACGGCATGTTGGCGGAGGAGGTCGTGTTGCCCGAGTCGGCCTGGGTGCGAGCTCCTTCGAAATGGTCCTTCGAACAAGCATCGACCCTGCCGTGCGCGGGCGTGACCGCCTGGCACGCGCTCTTCGAAGCGGCCTCGCTGCGCCCGGGAGACTCGTTGCTCGTCCAGGGCACCGGTGGCGTCTCGATCTTCGCGCTCCAGCTCGCGAGAGCCGCCGGGGCCAACGTCATCGCCACGTCGAGCTCCGCGGAGAAGCGGGCTCGCCTCGAGCAAATGGGGGCCGTCGCGACCCTGGACTACAAGGCGACGCCCCAATGGGGCGACGCCGTGCGAGCGGCGTCGGGCGGCCGCGGTGTGGACGTCGCGGTGGAGGTCGGCGGGGCCGGGACGTTCGACCAGACGGTCAAGGCGCTGCGTTATGGCGGCACGATGAGCCTGCTCGGGATCCTGGCGGGCACCCAGGGTCCGATCGACACCTACGCCGTGTTCCACAAGGCTCTGCGTGTCCACGGCGTCTACGTCGGCTCCGTCGCGATGTTCGAGAGCCTGGTGCGCGCCCTCGAAGCCTCCGGCATCGAGCCGGTGGTCGATCGCGCCTTCGCCTTCGGAGACGCGGCGCGAGCATACGAGCACCTCGCGAGCGGCGCGCACTTCGGCAAGGTGGTCATCCGCGTCGGCTGAGCGGCCACGGCGCGCCGCGAACAGCAAGCCTCTCCTACTTCACGCCGTAGAGGAACGCGTCGCGAAGCGCGCCGTCCGCCTCGTCGCGGACGACCAGACACAGCGCCCGCTGCGCGTCGATCCGGAGCTTGCCGAGGACTCGCTTGCCGTCGCTGCACGACGTCTCGAAGCCGCTCGAGATCAGCTTGTCGGTCTCGACCAGGCCGGTCAGGCGCATGTCCTTCTGGCAGGAGACGCCGAGGTGACCGATGACGAGCTTGATCATCGACTGGCTGTCGACCTTCTTCGGCCGCGGCAGCTCGGTGATCTCGTAGAGGGCGCTCGCTCGCGACGCCTTCCAGGTTCGGGTCTTCGCCTGCGCGTCGATCGCGGCGCCCGGCGGCATGAGCGCGGAGACGCCCCAGGCCTCCTCGTTCACGAAAGACCAGCCCTCCGGTGCGCCGCTCGCGACCGGCGCCGCCTTCGCTTCGCCGCGCTGACAGCGCTTCATCTTCGAGAACGCGTCGACACAGGACGAAGAGACGACGCTGTCACAGAAGGACTCGGTCGCCTTCAGCTGACAGAGGAAGGCCGCCTCACCTTCGGCTTCACACCCGTCGGTGCGCCCGTCGCGCCGCTTGCACTGCGCCCGGCACATCTCGTCTCGCCCCTGTGGGCAGCTCGACGCGACGCGGTCGCAGAGCTTCTGGCACGCGTCGAAGGCGCGCGTGTCCGCGGTTGGTGCCGCGCTCGACGCCGAGGGCGACGCCGAGGCGAGCGGCGCGACGTCCGCCGCGACCCCTGTCGCCGCGGCGGTGGCGGAGGAGGCCGGTGGCTCGGTCGAGGGTGGCTCCGTCGACGCCGGCGTGGTGGACGAGCAACCCCACACGAGCAGCGCCGCGCAGACGACGGACGGGACGGATCTTCTCATCGTTGCGCATCCTATCAGGGTGGAAGGGCTTGGCGCCGCCCTCGTGCTCGATGAGGTTGGGCGGCGCCGTTTCACCCGGATAGGCCCCCCGCTTCGCGAAGGGGGAGCTCGTGCGGCCGCATTGTGTAGCATCGCCGCCCGATGGCCCGCCTCGATCCGCATTCCTTCGCCGACGACTCGCACCCCGCGGTCACCGATCTCACCTGGGAGGCTCGCGTCGACTTTGCCTCCCACACGCTGGAGGCGGTCGCGACCCTCACGCTCGATCGCCCGGCGACGGGCGAGCCGATCGATCTCGATACACGTGGGCTCCACATCACCAGCGTGACGACCGCCGACGGCCGACCGGTCCCCTTCACGCTCGGTGCGGAAGAGCCCATCCTCGGGGCGAAGCTGACGGTCACGTTGCCTGCCGGGGCGCGTTCCGTCGTCATTCGGTACTCCACGTCACCCGACGCGAGCGCCCTCCAGTGGCTCGAGCCCGCGCAGACCGCCGGCCGCGTCCACCCCTTCCTGTTCTCGCAGTGCCAGGCCGTCCACGCGCGCTCGGTCGTGCCGCTGCAAGACACGCCGAGCCGCCGGATCACGTTCACCGCCGCGCTCCGCGTCCCGGCGGCGCTCCGCGGGCTCATGGCGGCCGGCTTCGTGAGCCGCGAGGTCGCGGGGAGCGAGGCGATCGAGCGGTATCGCCTCGAGCAGCCGATCGCACCCTATCTCTTTGCGTTCGCCGTGGGCGAGCTCGAGTCTCGTGAGCTCGGCGCCCGCACGCGCGTCTGGGCGGAGCCGAGCGTCGTGGAAGGCGCCGCGTGGGAGTTCGCGCCCGTCGACGCGATGCTCGAGGCCGGAGAGGCGCTCTTCGGTGCGTACGCGTGGGAGCGCTTCGACATCCTCGTCATGCCGCCGTCGTTCCCCTACGGCGGGATGGAGAACCCACGCCTGACCTTCGTGACGCCGACCCTGCTCGCCAAAGATCGCTCGCAGGTGCGTGTCATCGCACACGAGCTCGCGCACGCCTGGACGGGCAACCTCGTGACGAACGCCAACGCCGAGCACTTCTGGCTCAACGAGGGCTGGACGCGCTACGCCGAGCTTCGCATCACCGAGGTGGTGGAGGGGGCGGACACCGCTGCGCTCGTCGCCGCGCTGTGTCGCCGCGAGCTCGAGGACGCCCTCGGCCGCTTCGCGCGCGAAGGGCGCCCCCACCTCGGCCGGCTGCGCACGCACCTCCACGGCGTCGATCCGGACGAGGCCTTCAGCGTGGTGCCCTACGACAAGGGCCAGCTCTTCCTCGCCGCCATCGAGGCCGCGATCGGACGCGAGCGTTTCGACGCCTTCGCGAAGCGCTACCTCGAGGCCTTCCGCTTCGGCGCCGTCACGACCGAGACGTTCCTTGCGTTCACCGACCGCGAGCTGCCCGGCGTGCTCGCCACGGTGGACGCGAAGGAGTGGACCGACGGAGAAGGGCTGCCCGCAAACGCGCCGCCCATTCGCTCGTCGCGGTTGGAAGCGATCGAGTCGCTCGGCACCACCGTGCCGAGCGACCCGCTCTCACCGACCGAGCTCAACCTGTGGCTCGAGCGGCTCCCCCGACCGATGTCGCACGACTCTCTCGCCGCGATCGATGCGCGCTTCGGGCTCACGAAGACGGAGAACGTGGAGCTGAAGGTCGCGTGGCTGGAGCTCGCCATTCGATCTGGTTACGCAGCGGTACTGCCCGATGTCGAGCGTGTCCTCGGCACGGTCGGACGAATGAAATATTTGCTCCCGCTCTACACCGCGCTCGCCGAAAGACCGGAGACGCGGGCGCTCGCGCGGAAGATCTTCGATGGCGCCGCGGCCGGCTACCACAACATCGCGCGCGCCGTGGTCAAAGGCCGACTGGACTCGCTGACGGGCGGCTGAGGCACCGGAGAGCCCCGGCGTTCACAGATGACAACTCCGTCCTGCGACGGTACGAACGCCACGCTGGGAGTCCCACGAGGAGAAGATCTCATGTCCAAGACGGAGCTGCGACCGGTGGCGTTCGTGTTTCCCCTCTCCGACGTCGGAGAGTGGCTAGAGAAGCCCGTTCCGCCGAAGTACGCGGGTTGTCCCGGCTACTGGTACCGGTCCGCACACGAGGACTGCTTCGGCGAGCTCGGCGCCATCGACGAGCCCGAGATGGGGGACGGCGAGGCGGACGACCTCCTCGCCTGGGTCAACGAATACGTCGACGCCTGCAATCTCCGACAGGCGATCTACACCGACGAGGAGTACGCCGAGATGGACGAGCCGGACGAGGACAGCTTCGGCTTTCACCCCGGCGTGACGTTGGCCGAAGGCGTCGAAGCCCTCACCGCGGGGGGCTTTCGCGTCGTCGTCGTGCCGTTCCCCCAGGCGCTGCGAACCACCGCCGCTGGGACGGGTGGCGCTCGCTACGCCGCGCAGCTCGACGCCGTCGTCGAGAGGCTGGCGCTCCACCTCGACTTTGCCTCCACTCCGGCAGCGCTCGCGCTCCTCGAGGAGAGCGACGCGCTGTCACGCCAGCTGCGGCTCGCGAGCGATCTGATCGAGAACTTCCTGGGGACGGAGCAGAACGATGATCTCACGCAGCGGCTCCTGACCGTCGTCGCCGGCTGGTCTGGCGCGAGGCGGGACAAGCTGCGCCTCGTGTTTGCCCAGATCGCCAAGGAGAAAGCCGCGCGTGGCCAGAGCTCGAGCCCGAACGTCCCGAAGCTCCGCGCCGCGTTGGGTCGACCGGAGTCCCCGGAGGTCGAGCGGGCGTTGGGTTGAGCCGGTCAGGGAACGCGGGCAGCCGCGTCCGTCGCCGGACCGCAACATGAGCACGTCGCCCTTCGCGATCCGCGCCGCGGCCCCCAGCGAGATGCCCGAGGTCTTCTCGGTCGACGACGACGCGACCCAGCTGTATGCGCGCGCGGGCATCGAGCTCGGCCTGACGGACGAACACCCCTTCGCGCTCGACGAGCGGCGCCGGTGGCGCCGCTCCGCGGAGCTCGGGCGCCTCTTCGTCGCGGTCGAAGAGGGCCGCCTCATCGGCTTCGCGTCGCTCGACGTCCTGGACGGTGAGCCCTACCTCGACCAGCTCTCGGTGCGGGCCGACTCCGGCCGGCGGGGCGTCGGCCGAGCCCTGCTGCGGCGCGCCGTCGCGTGGGCCGTCGAGCAGCGCGGCGAGGCGATCTGGCTCACGACCTACGCCCAGGTCGCGTTCAACCTGCCCTTCTACGAGTCCGAAGGGTTCGTCGTCGTGCCGGAGAGCGAATGTGGCCCCGGCGTGCTCCACCACGTGGAGGAGCAGCGGCGCTGGCTGCCCTTCCCCGAGCACCGCGTCGCCATGCAGCGGCCGCTCGGCTGACGCGAGCGCAACCTCAGCTCGGGCGGAGCTGGATGAGCACCTCGTTCGAGGGATCGAACGGCGAGCCCTTCACGTCTGCGATGCACTTGAGGGTCATCTTCACGGCGCCCGAAGCGACCGCGCCTGCGGGATCGCTGATGCCGTTCTTGGACATGGCGTTCGCGAGGTCGACCTCGCTCACCATGAACGGCTGCCGCAGCGTCTGGCCCGGCGTCATGTCGACCGGGAACTTCGTGCAGCCGTCCGAGTAGTGGGTGTTCGGCTCCGGATCGAACGCCGAGGCGACATAGGTGTTGAACTCCTGCCCGTCACGGAAGTACCGGATGCCGATCTCGTACTTCGTCGCGAGGATCTGGCAGGGCTCCTTCGCGGTCACGACCATCGTGCCCTTCACGACGCTGTCGGTGAACGTCATCGACGCGCTCTCGACCGGCTGCCTCTCGACGTCCGTGATCACGACGTCCGCCATCCCCTTGCCGCCCGCGAACTGCTTCACCTTGTCGAAGAACCCCATGTCGCACCTCCTTTTCGAGTCGCGGGGTATACGGCCGCGGGCTCGCCGCCTTCCGTGGACATCGGTGGACACCGAGCCTGCGCGCGGCCGCTCGACGACTTGACGAGCGCTCGCTTGGATCGCAGAGTGTTTTCGGGCCGACTGCTCCGGCCTCACCTCGCAACGGCGTCGCTATTTGCCGGGCGAGCCGCACCCGAGCGCGTCCGTCATGAAGGTCGGCGTGGCGACGCGCTAGGCTCGACGCCGCGAGCTTCGGGCTTCAGGCGCCGCACGTCGCGGCTTTCCGCTAGCCTCGACGCGTGAAGCTCATCGCGGTCCCGCTCATGATCCTCGCGTCGGGCGCCTTCATGGCGACCGCTTGGTTGGGGCACCTGCGATTTCGGAACGGCCTCTCGTTCTGGAGCGCGCTCGCGCTGAGCTGGACAATCGTGCTGCCCGAGTACGCGCTCAACGTCTACGCGACGCGCCTCGGCTACGGGACGTACACCGGCGCGCAGATGGCCTCGTTTCATCTGTGCGCCGGCGTGATCTGCGTCGCGCTGGTCTCGCGCTTCGTCCTCGATGAGCCGATCGAGACGCGGCACGTCTTCGGCTTCGTCCTGCTCGCGGCGGGCATGGTGCTCGTGCTCAAACGCAGCTGAAGAGCGCACGTGTGCGCACACGTGCGCTCTTCTGACCCCGGCGACGACCCATCGCCACAAAACCCGCCAAACACCGATGCTTTTCGGTGCAGTCTGGCTGCACGACTGCACCGGAGCAGCTCGATCGTTGCGCCCAACGCAACAGATCCGTCAGAACCCGCGATGGATCGATCTCGCCCGAGCTGGAACTCTCTGTCCTCGTAAACGCGGAGCGAAGTGGACGCGGTCCACGAAGCGATGCGCCGAACCAGCCGCGCATCGCTGGCGACGAACGAGGAGGCGAGAATGAAGACGGAGCTGCAACGACTCGGTTTCCTGCTTGCGATCGGTCTCTCGGCTTGCGCCCCCGGCGGCTACGACGAAGAAGAGCAGGAAGAGGTCGCCGAGGAGGAGCGCAGCGGCATCGTCGGCGGCACGCAGACGACGATCGAGGCGCGCCCGTGGCAGATCTCGCTCCAGACCTCCGGCGGCTCTCACTTCTGCGGCGGGACCATCCTCGGTGACAGCTGGATCGTGACCGCGAACCACTGCGTGGCCGGCACCTCGGCCAGCTCGCTCCGGGTGGTCGCCGGCGCGACGAACCGCAACGGCAGCGGCGGGCAGAGCCGCAAGGTGAGCCAGATCATCCGCTACTCCGGCTACGTGACCCCGGAGCAAGGCAAGGACATCGCCCTGCTCAAGCTCACGACCCCGCTCGACCTCACCGGATCCAAGGCCAAGGCGATCCCCTACGCGACCGCCGCGACCGTCGCGGATGGCCGCATCGAGCCGGGCATCATCGCCACCGTGAGCGGCTGGGGCAGCCTCTCGTCCGGGAGCAGCTCGCTCCCCGCGAACCTCCAGACGGTCGACGTGCCCATCGTCAGCAACACCCAGGCGGACCAGGCCTACCCGGAGAACATCACGGCCGATCAGCTCGGCGCCGGCCTCATCGGCATCGGCGGCAAGGACTCCTGCCAGGGCGACAGCGGCGGACCGCTCGTCGTTCCGGACGGCGAGGGCGGCGTGGTCCTCGCCGGCGTCGTCAGCTGGGGCTACGGCTGCGCGGCGCCTCAATACCCGGGCATGTACGCGCGGGTCTCGTCCTTCGCCTCCTGGATCGAGCAGACCACGGGGATCGCGGGCGACGCCGGCGCAGGCAGCGGCTCGGGCGGCGGTGAGGAAGAACCGCCGACCGGGCAGACGGTCCTCCTCAACCAGGCCGGGCTCTCGGGCGCGGCCGGCAGCTGGGCACACTTCGAGATCACCGTGCCCGCCGGGCAGGCTCAGCTGCTCGTCGACAGCTTCGGCGGGACCGGCGACGCCGACCTCTACGTGCGTCGCGGCTCCAAGCCGACCACGTCGGCGTACGACTGCCGGCCCTACCTGAACGCCAACAACGAAAGTTGCACGTTCAACAACCCGACGGCCGGCACGTACTTCGTCTCGGTCCGCGGCTACAAGGCCTACTCCTCGCTGAGCCTCAACGCGCGCGTCGAGAACTGAGCGGTCGCGGCGAGGGCGGCGGTCCAGTTGGGGTAGACCGTTCGTCGCTCGAGGCCGTATCCCTGCTCCATGACGCGGAAGACGACATGGGCCGGGGCCTGCGCCCTGTTGATGGCTTGCTCCGAGCCAAACGGCCCCTCGCCCACCGCGAGCACGACGGCTGAGCAAGATGCGGCCCCATCGAGCCTCGCCCCCGCTGAGCCGGCCGCTCCCCTGCCCGCCCCCGAGAGCCCGACGCATTACGCGTCCACGACGCCACCACCCAACAACGCGGCCTGCGCTCGTTTGCCCGCCGTGAAGAACGACGCCTCGAGCTTGGCCGGCATCCTCCGGAGGCTGAGCTGCGAGCCGGGGCTCTATTACCTGACCAGCGACAAGCTGCGCGCCGAGCTCGCGCTCCCTGCAGACGTGAAGCTGGAGTTTGCGGGAGAGAGCGCCGTGAGCCTTCAGTTTCCCAAGGTGCCCGCGCGGGATCTCGCCGCGGCGATGGGTATCGACAAGCCCGTCGCGGTGCGCTCGAACGCGGGTGCCTGGGGCTATCGCGTCTTCAACCTCGCCACCGAAGGCAAGGAGCGGCCCGATATCTGGGGCCCCGGTCGCGTGACCGTGGGAATCGGCATCCGGTACACCGACGTCGAGGACTCGGTGAACAGCGTGCCGATCGGGGACGCGCAGCTCGCCGGTCACGCCTCGGTCTCGATGCCGGAGGAGGTGCTCCCGGTCGTGGACGACCACGCAGCGGTCGCGACGCTTCGTGCGGCCCTCGCCTTCCTGGCGGCGAACCCGAGCCTCCTCGCGAAGGAGCCGGAGGAGGTCGCGAAGCTCGCCGGACTCTCGGGTGATCGCTTCCGGGTCAGCAGGCGATCGAGCGGCACCGGCTCCGACGCGATCAAGGGCATCGACATCTGGGCCGCGCGCACGCGCGTGCCCGCCGGAGAGGTGATCGACGCCGTCGGCGCGAAGGGCAGGATCAAACACAACGAGGCCCACGACTCGGACGACTTCCTCCTCTACGACCGATCGCGCTCCGCCTTCCCGTACCGCTCGCTGGAGGTGACGCTGTCGTTCGACGAGCGGCCGGGGAAAGAGGCCGCAGGCCCGCACGGGAAGTATGTGCTCGACGGGGTGTTCTTGATGCCAGGCGGAACGCGATGAGGTCATCGGTTCCGGGAGCTTCGCACCCGACGTAAGCTCGCGCCGTGCCCCGGTACAAGGCAGTCCCGCTCGTCCTCCTGCGCAACCGTGTTCGCGAAGCCGGAGTCGAGGCGGCCCTGTTGAACAGGCTCTCGGAGGGCGACCGCACCGTCTACGAGCGGTTCGTCGCGACGGATTGGGTGGATGAGGCGTTCGCGAACCGCCTGTACGGCGACGCGACACCGCTCGTCTACGGCGGCGGGAAGATGGCGCTGCGACGCTTCGGTCAGGAGGCGGCACGCGCTGATCTCGGCGGCGTCTACCGCGTCGTCGTCCGGTTCATGACGGTGCCCGCGCTGACCGACCGCGCCGCGACGCTCTGGAGCAAGTACCACGACTGCGGTGCGGCTCGCGCCGACCGCGCCGGCGAGCGCGCGATGCGCTTCGTCGTGGAGGAGCATCCCGGGCTTGGCGAGAACACCCGAGAGACGCTCGCGGGCTGGCTCGCCGGCGCCGTCGAGCTGACCGGCGCGTCCAACGTCCGCGTCACTCACGAGGGCGACGCGAGGCGGTGGCTCTGGAGCGTCACATGGCGCTGAGCTGCATCGCGAAGCATCGATTGACGGACCGCCGAGAGCCCGCGGATAAGGAGACGATGCCTCGTCGCCATCTCGGTTGGGCCCCCTGGATCATCGCCTGCTTTGCGCTCGGGTGCGCGTGCTCGCCAGCCGACTCGAGCTCCGCGAGGTCCAGCACCGCGCCGCTCGCCACGAGCGCCGCAGCGCCCAAGCCGAGCGTGAGCGCGAGCACGACCGCCACAGCGGCGGCCGCCTCGGCCGTCGCCCCTGCACCGACGCCGCCCTCGATGCCAGCCGCCGTCACACAGTGCGAGGCAACCGGGAAGCACTACGGCGGCTTCGCGCCCTCCGTCGAGGACCTCGTGGCTGCAGACAAGGCCCTTCCCGATGCGGTGTGCCTGAAGCGTGACATCGCCAGCGCCGCCATCCGCGCGTGCGCTGCGAAGACCGGTCAGACGACGCTGCTCATCTCGACCGACAAGCTCGGCGAGAACAAGGCCGGCTGCCAGGTTACGATCACGGGCGCCGAGTGGCAGGGCCGCCGCTTCGTCGTCTTCTTCGATCTGCACCGTGACAGCGCCACGTTTTTTGGGGGCGCGACGGTGGTCGAGCTGCAAGGCGACAAGGCCAGGGTGTACCTGGACACGAGCACCAAACACGCCGAGCTCTGTCCTTCGACCGCGACCACGGGCAAGCCGCCGAAGCCGGAGGACTTGCCCCCCGGTTGGGACGCGCTCCCGAAGGACCTGCAGGCCTTCCTGTGCAGCGGCGGCGGCTGAAGCAGCGGCTTGACGGACCGGACGCACCGCACGAAGACGTAGGGCATGACTGACGAGCGGCCATTCCTTCCCGAGCCCGAGCCCGCGGCGCCGACGCAGCAGGCACAGCCATCGCCCCGGAAGACGCTCCTGCTCTGGATCGTGCTCATCGCGCTCTTCGCCGCGATCTGGAGCCTCGTCGGCGAAGACAAGGGCGGCACGCCTCCCCCGGAGCCGTCACGATTCGGCGGCTGGTGGCTCGGGCTCCTGCCCTCCGGGCTCGTCTTTGCGTTCGCGGTGTACTTCTTCCGGACCTATCGACAGTCCATCGACTTCAACCTGGCGCTCGAGGCTGGGCGCCGTGCCATGGCGGAGCGCCGATTCGGCGACGCTGCCCGCGCGTTCGGAGAGGTCGCCGCCGCGCACGAGAAGCAGCCGCTCTATTCCGCCGCCGCGCGCTCGCAGACCGCCGGCGCTTGCCTCGCGTCCGGCAACCTCGTCGAGGCGCGCCGGCTCTATACCGAGCTGGAGAGGATCAGGTCGCTCGTCTTCACCTCTTCGGTGCGGCTCCAGGCAGCGATCCAGCTCGGCATGACGAACGCCCTGCTCGGTGATCTCGAGACCGCCGCGGCCTGGACAGAGGAGGCGCGGGGCAGGCTCCGGAAGACGAAGGACGATCGGCTCGGCGCCGCGAGCCTCCTCTGCGTCGTCGATGCCGTGATCGCGCTCAGGAGAGGGCGCCGGGCGGATGCGCTCAAGCTGCTCGAGAGCAACTGGCTCCTGTTGCGGGAGGTCCTCTCGGCCAACCAGATGCGCGTGGTGGAGGTCATTCGATCGTTCGCCGAAGCCAGCGCCGTCCTGCGCGAGCACAACGCCGTCTCGGCTCGGCTCGTCCGGATCGAGCCCGTGCAACCGGGCGAGTTCGCGTATCTCGGCGTCGCCTGGCCGGAGATGAAGACCTTCCTCGATGCCCACGGGCTCGGGTGAGCAGGCGGGCTCCGAAGGCGCACCGAGCGGAGCAAGGTGAGGCCACCGCGCCCGCGTTGCCAGCTTCTTTCGACGCGTTCCTGGGTCGCGAAGGTGACGTCTCGCGGGTCACGCGGGCGCTGGGGCCAGCAGGCGTCACGACGCTCGTCGGGCCCGCCGGGATCGGCAAGACGCGCGTCGCGTGCGTGGTAGCGGCGAGGCTCATGCAGAGCGGTGAGCTCGAGGGAAGAGTCCACCTCGCGGAGCTCGGTGGGCTGCGCTCCTCCGACGAAGCCCTTGCGACGGTCGTCGCCGCCTTCCCGTGGAAAGGAAAAGGGGAGCCGGTTGATGCCGACGCGCTCGCCGACCGCTGCGCCGCCCGCGGCGCGCTCCTGCTGGTCCTCGACGACGTGGAGCACCAGCTCGATTTCACGAAGCGGCTCATCGAGACCGTCCGACGGCGTGCCACCGAAGCCCGGCTCCTCGTCACGAGCCGCGAGCCGCTCGGGCTACGTGGCGAGACGGTCCTCCCGATCGACGCGCTCGCGACGCGAGACGCCGTCGCTCTCTTCCGCGCCCGCGCCGCGAGCGCAGGCGCCCGGCCGGAAGGTCTCCTCGACACCGAAGCGCTCGAACGGCTCGTCGCCCGGCTCGACGGCAACCCGCTCGCGATCGAGCTGGCAGCCGCCCGAGCGGAGGTGCTCTCGCCGCGCGCCATGCTCGAGCGCCTCGACGACCGGTTCACGCTGCTCGCCCGTCCGGGAGATCCACTGGGACGCCACGCGAGCCTTCGCGCCGCCATCGGCTTGTCGTGGGAGCTCCTCGGTCCACGTGAGCGCGTCGCGCTCGCGCGTTTCTCGGTCTTCGCGGCGCCGTTCGACCTTCCGGCGGCCGAGGCGGTGCTCGACGAGCCCGGAAGCGCCCTCGAGATCGTGCAGACGCTGGTCCGCAAATCCCTTCTCCGCGCGGACGCCGATCGGTTCCTCGCGCTCGAGAGCGTGCGCGCGTTCGCCGCCGAGATGCTCGACGAGCCCGGACACGTGCGGCGCCTGAAGACGCAGCATTTCCTCGACCGGTCGCGTCGAATGGGAGAGCGCCCCTCCGAGAGCACACGCGGCGCGCTCCTTCGTGCCCTGCCCGATTGGCTCGACGCCCTCGACAGAGCGAGCAACATCGCCGCCGCGCGCGCCGTCGAGCTCGGCGTGAGGATGGAGGCGGCTCTCTATGGGCGAATCCCGCTCGCTCTCCATAGAGCGATCGTCGATCGCACGCTCGCCGCCGCCCGAGAGGCCCCGTCCGGCCCGGAGCCTCAGCCACAAGACCTCGATATCCTCCTCGCGCGAGCCCACGTCGCCGAGGCGCGGGTGCTCCGGGTGGGGGGCGACAACCCCGGCGCGATGCGCGCCCTCGAGCGGGCCCGACGCGCCGCGCCTCCCGGCCGTCCGGTCACGGTCGAGGTGCTCCGCCTGATGGGCCAGGCCGAGCGCCATCGCGGCCGGCTGCAGGAGGCCCGGCGGCTGCTCGTCGAGGCGCTGACGGCGACGGACGAAGCGGGGCTCGACGACCTCCGTGGCCCCATCCTCGACGATCTGGGCGTCGTGTGCCTCGACACCGGGGAGCTCGCGCAGGCCGAGCAACACGCGCTCGACGCGCTTGCCCACCACCGCCGCACAGGAGACCGCCGCTACGAAGGCATCTCGATCGGGCATCTCGGGATCGTGGCCCACGGTCGCGGCGAGCTCGGCGAGGCGGAGCGCCGCTACACCCACGCACTCGCGATCGCCCGCGAGGTGGGCGACGCTCGCTTCGACGATTTCACGCGCGCATTCCTGGCCATGGTCGCGCTCGAGCAGGGCGACGCGGCGCGCGCGAGAGCTGGGCTCGGCCGCGCCGATGGCGACGAGGCCTGCCGCGAACCGGCCGATCCGCGCGCGCACGCGCTCCTCGCGTGCGTCGAGGCGGTGCTCGCCGCCTCGGAAGGTAGACCCACCGACGCCGCGGAGATCCTGGCAGACGCCCGGACGCGGCTCGGCGCCGACTGCGACGGCGAGCGGGGAGCGATCGCGCGCGTGGCCGGATGGCTCGCGCTTTCTCATGACAGATCTGTCATGGATTGTCGCGACCTCGACATCCTGGCCGGCTCGAGCGAGGCGGCGCCGCGCTGCATCGAGCAGCGGCTCGCTGCTCGGCTCGTCGAGGCGATGCGCGCGCGTGCCGCGCCGGCACCTCGTGTCCTCGAGGTCGGCCCCGACGGCAGATGGTTCTCGCTCGAGGGTCGAGCGCGGGTGAGCCTCGTCCGTCGTCGCTCCCTGAAGCTCCTCTTCGCCTACCTCGTGCGGATGCGGGAACGACGCCCCGGCGTCGGCGCGAGCTGGCAGGAGCTGCTCGCGGCGGGCTGGCCGGGCGAGAAGGTGGTGCCCTCGGCTGGACAGCGCCGCGCTTACGTGGCCGTGGCGACGCTCCGTACCCTCGGGCTCGCCGAGATCCTCCTCCACACAGACGACGGCTACCTGGTGGATCCGGCCGTCACCCTGCGGAGGACCGAGGAGCCCCAGCTTTGACCGATCTTTGAAGTGCGGCTCCCCCCTGCGCCGGGTTAACGAGAGCCTCGTGATCGCTCGCAGATCTTCCCTCCTCGCGCTCGCCTCGGTGCTCGTTGCGGCCGCTTGCGGCTCGGACCCGGACCCTGCCGCCTCGGGCGGCAACGGTGGCAGTGGTGGAAACGGTGGCAGCGGCGGCGAGGACCCCTCGTCGGGCGGCCAGGGCGGCGGGACACATCCCCGGCAAGAGCCGACCCGGTTCGTCGCCACGGGCTCGCTCACGACGGGTCGCACGAACCACACCGCGACGCTCCTCATCGACGGCCGCGTCGCCGTGATCGGCGGAGAGGACTACGACTACGCCCCGCTCGCCTCGATCGAGGTCTTCGAGCGGGCGACCGGGACCTTCACCGAGGCCTCCGCGCTCCTCACGCCGCGCACGAACCACACCGCGACGAGGCT
The DNA here is from genome assembly GCA_016794345.1 of Myxococcales bacterium. Taxonomy (GTDB): domain Bacteria; phylum Myxococcota_A; class Polyangia; order Polyangiales; family Polyangiaceae; genus Xiheicaenibacterium; species Xiheicaenibacterium phototrophicum. Next base: position 72,932 of record JAEUKE010000270.1, on the reverse strand, counting down.
CCCTTCGGGCCTGGTCCTCGTCGTCGGCGGCGGCCGCACCAACTCCATCGGCGGACCGGCGGGCGAGGACGTCCTCGGCTCGGTCGAGCTCTTCGATCCCGTCGCCGGCTCGGTGCAAGCTGCAGCCGCCCTCGTCACTGCGCGGAGCCACCACACCGCAACGCTCCTCCTCGACGGACGCGTGCTCGTCGTGGGCGGTGCTTCGGACGGCCACGTCACGTCGCCGTCGTTCGGGGACGAGGTCGGCTCGGCGGAGATCTACGACCCGGCCGACGGCGCCTGGCACGAGACGGCGCCGCTGGCAGCCCCGCGGTTCCTCCACACCGCGACGATCCTGGGGGACGGGCGCGTGCTCGTGGCCGGCGGCTCGAACGCTGCGGAAGATCAGATCGTCGCGACGGAGATCTTCGACCCCGCGGACGAGACGTGGTCGCCGGGTCCGCCCCTCGCCGAGGCCCGGGTGTTCCACGCGGCCGCAGCCCTCCCCGACGGCGGCGCGCTCGTCGTCGCCGGGAAGCTGGCGAACATCAAGTTCCTCGCCACGAGCGAACGCACGAGCCCCGCGGCGGACACCTTCGCCGCGAGCGCTGCGCTCCCCGAGTCACGCACCGGAGTCGGGCTCTCGGTCCTGCCGTCCGGCCGGCTCCTCGCGACGGCCGGCCTGCACGGCAGCACCTCGGGCTTCAACCTCCTCGACGACGCGCATGTCTTCGACCCCGCCGCCGACGCCTGGAGCCCCATCGGCGGGCTCGCGACCGCACGAGTCCTCCACACGTCGACGGCGCTCCCAACGGGCGAGGTGCTCGTGATCGGCGGGCTCGGCTCCGGCGCCGTCCTCGACAGCGCCGAGATCGCCGTGCCCTGATTGCCCTCGTGGTGGTCGACCACGACGTGTGCGCTCGAGGAGCGCGCCGCGGAGCCCCTCGTCCTGCGAGGCAGCCTTCACACCGAGCGCATCGGCGAGCTCTCGGTTGGCTGCAGCGCCTCGACGTGGACGTCACCTGGTCGCCGGGACAGACCGAGTTCGAGCTCGTGTTCCACTGAGCGAGAGCGCCGTTGCGGAGACGGAGAGCCGCACGCCTGTTTCTGGCGAGGTCCGGGGCTCTCGGGCTCGCCTCCTCAATGTGCGGTCTCGACAGCATTGCGCCATGAACCCGGTCCAGAGTCTCAGTCCTCCCTCCCTGGAGGGGTTACCCTGGATGGGTAATGGGAGCTCGCGCTCACCTAGGGCAACGCCGCTTACGGTACCGCATACCACTTCACATCATGGGCTCGATGCAGCTTAGCCATTTGCTGATGCAGCGAGCGCTCGGCCTCAACCGCCGTCGATCCTGCGGGCCGATGCTGGGCACGCCACCGATACAGTGACTGAAGCAGAATGGCCGGCGTCGGCGCCGGCAAAGAGGGGGCTCGCGAATCCTCGCGATAGACGACCCAGCAATCAACCAACAGCCGGCGAGCCTCTGGCCGTCCTTGGGACGGCTGCAGCCAACGACGGAACTCGGTGACCTGCTCTTCGTTCAGAATGACTCCGTTGACGCTGGCGAAGCCGGCCGGCGCCTCGCCCCGGCTCGCAGGGAAAACGGTACTACCGAGAATGCCAGCTACAGCGAACACGAACGAAACCCGCATTGCGCTCACCGCCATACACAATCGATTGGCTCTTCAGTGCAGCCGATCAACCAGCCGGGGATCTCGTGGTCCAACGAACGCCGAGGTCTTCCGAGCAGCGAGCGCCGAGCCGGCGTTGAGGGGCCAGGGCGCCGCCCTCTGTGCGGTCCGCGTGTTCGAAGGGTGGGTGACGGTTCTGCACGTCGGCGATTGCCGCGTCGGGCGCTTTCGGGAGGGCGTCTTCACCTGGCTCACAGAGGACCATTCGCTCCTCGCCGAGCTGCGAAGGACTGATGCTCCGCACGAGCAACTCGCGGAGGTGGAGATGTTCCACGCCAACGTCATCACCCGCGCAGTGGGCGTTGGGGAAAGCTTGTCCGCCGACGTCGGCTATCACCCGGCCTCGCCGGGGGACATCTACCTTCTCTGCAGCGACGGGCTGTCACGGCAGGTCGGCGTGGCTCGCATCGCCGAGATCCTGAGGGAGCAGTCTCCAGACCTTCCTGCTGGCTGCTCTGCCCTCCTCGATGCGACGGAGGATGCGGGCGGCCACGATAACGCAACCGTCATCCTGCTTCGACTGTCTGCCAGCTCACCGCTCCCGTAGCCCATCGGGGCACCTGGCACCCGTTCTTTGGACGGCAGGACCACGACCGAGCGAGAGCCCCGTTGCGGGGACGGAGAGCCGCACGCCTGTTCTGGCGAGGTCCGGGGGCTCTCGGGCTCGACTCCCTCAATGTGCGGCCGGGGCCAACGAGATCGGGCCCAGGGAGGCCGCTCGCGCTCGGCGCCGCGCGACGAGCTCGAGCGCCGCGTCGACCGAGAGCGGTCGCGCGAACAAGAAGCCCTGCCCGAGGCTGCAGTGCAGCTCGCGCAGCGCGTCGCGCTGCTGCTCCGTCTCCACTCCCTCGGCGATGACACCCATGCGGAGCGTCTCGGCGAGCTTGATGATTGTCTGCGTGATCGAGCGGCTCATCGGATCCTCGGTCAGCCGCGCCACGAAGGACCTGTCGATCTTGAGCGTATCGATGGGCATCCGCGCGAGGTACGACAGCGACGAGTACCCCGTGCCGAAGTCGTCGAGGTAGAGCTTCACACCGAGCCGAGCCAGCCGCTCGCACGTCTCCGTCGCCTTCGGATCCATGGTCGCGCCTTCCGTGATCTCCAGGTGGAGCAGCTCGGGCGGCACGCCGGTCGCGTCGAGCGCGCCGCGAATCTCCTCGAAGAAGCCGGCGTTCGAGAACTGCTTGCTGGCGACGTTCGCGGCGATGGGGACGCGCAACCCGAGCGACTGCCACGCCGCGATCACGCGACACACCTCTTCGACAACCCACTTGCCCAGCGGGAGGACGAGCCCGGTCTCCTCCGCCATGGGGATGAAGTTCCCCGGCGCGACGACGGAGCCGTCCTCCTTGCGCCAGCGGACCAAGGCCTCGAACGACTGCACCTCGCCCGTGTCGAGCGCGACGATCGGCTGCAGGAGGATGTGGAGATCACCTCGACCGATGGCGCTGCGGAGCTCCGTCTCCGTCTTCCAGCGCGACACGGCCGCGGCGTGGAGCTCGTCGCTGAACACGCCGTACCGCCCTCGTCCTTCCGCCTTGGCGCGGTAGAGCGCGATGTCGGCGTCGCGCAGGATGTCGTCCGCTCGCTGGTAAGTCGGGTTGCCGATCGCCACGCCGATCGAGAGCGAAGCATGGAGCGTGTGACCCTCCGCATTGATCGGCTCCGCAGTGGACGCGAGGAGCCGCTCGGCCACGCGGAGCGCGTCTGCGTCCTGGGTAATCCCCTCGAGCAGCACGACGAACTCGTCGCCGCCGAGCCGCGCCACGCGCGACTCCGGGCTGGCGATCGTATCGACCGCCCGGACACACCCCGAGAGGCGCTTCGAGAGCGCGACGAGCAGGGCGTCGCCGACGCCGTGCCCGAGGCTGTCGTTCACGATCTTGAAGCGATCGAGATCGATGAACATCACCGCGTAGCGGTAGGAGTGGTCGCGCTGCTGACGCAGCACGCAGCGGGTCAGGCGCTCGGTCAAGAGGGCCCGGTTTGGTAGACCGGTCAGCGCGTCGTGAAACGCGTCGTGCCGAAGCTGCGTCTCGGCGACCTTGCGGCTCGTGACGTCGGTCTGCGAGCCCGCCGCGCGCGCGGGCGCTCCGTTCGCGCCGCGCTGCAGCGCTCCTCGGCAGTGCATCCAGCGGTATTGGCCGTCGTGGTGACGGATGCGGTACTCGATCGAGAGCTGCTCGACTGCGCCTGCGCGCAGCTCGTCCAGCGCTGTCCGGAGGAGCGGCGCGTCCTCCTCGTGAACCAGACCGACCCAATGGTCGACGTTCGAGAGGAGCGGCTCGGTCGAGGGCAGCCCCAGGAGCGCGCTCCAGCGAGGTGAATAGAAGACCCGGTCGGTCTTGAGGTTCCAGTCCCAGAGGCCGTCGTTGGCGCCGGCGGCCGCGAGGGCATACCGTGCCTCGCTCTCGGCCAGGTGAGCCGTCTGCTCCTCCACCATCGACCGGAGCTGCTCGAGCTTGAGGTGGGCGTGACGCGCGAGGTGCCACTTCTCCGTCAGGGCGCACGCGAGCTGGCTCACCTCCGCCGCGTCGAAGGGCTTGCGCAGGAGCAGGAGCCGGTCGCTGATCCCGAGCTCGTCGAGGATCATCTCCCACGAGTAGTCCGAGTACGCGGTGCAGATCACACACTGCAGGTCGGGATCGATCTCCCAGAGCCGGCGGATCGTCTGGATGCCGTCCCAGCCGGGCGGCATGCGCATGTCGACGAACGCGACGGAGAACGGGTTGCCCTCCGCCATCGCCTTCTCGACGATCTCGGCGCCCTTCTCGCCCTGGTCGGCGAAGGCGACATCGAACTGCATCGGTGTGGAGTTGCGCTCCGGCTCGGGCGCGGCGTCGTCACCGAACAGATCGCTCTCCAGGTCGGCGAGCAACGCGGACGGGGGCTTGCGATTGTCGAGCACCTTCGCGAAGTCCTGGTGGATCGCGTGGTTGTCGTCGATGACGATGATGCGTCTGTGTCGCGGCTCGAAAGAAGGGCTCACGTCGCCTCCGTTGCGTGAGGGGCTGCGCTCGGGACGCGGGTCGGCGCGCGCCGTCCTCGGCTCCGTGGCAGCGTCAGCCGAAACGTCGCGCCACATCCAGGACCGTCGCTGAACGCCCCGAGCTTGCCGCCGAGCTCGATCGCGGCGCACGCGCTGCCGTGGAGGCCGTAGCCGTGGCCGTCGGGCTTCGTGGTGAACCCGTGGCTGAAGAGACGCTCGAGGGTCGCGGAGGGAATCCCGACCCCGTTGTCCGCCACGTCAATGACGATCATGTCAGCGTCACCGAACGAGGTGCGAATCGTCACGGTGGCGTCCGGGCGCCCCGCGACCGCGTCACGGGCGTTGGCGAGCAGGTTGGTGACGATCTGCATGAGCTTGTGTCGGTCGGTCTCGATCGACGAGGCGGCGAGCTCCCGCACGAAGGAGATCTCGCCCGTCCCGCCCTCGCGGCCGGTCTTGGCGACGTGGATGGCGTCCTGGAAGAGCTCGCTCAGCTCGACGCGCTCCGACAGCTCCGAGGTCGGCCTGCCCTTCGCCGAGGAGAGCTGCTGCGCGACGACCTGCTTGATGTGCTCGAGGTTCTTCTGGAGCGACTCCACCTCCGTCACGAGCGACCGCCGCTCCTCCTCCATCGTCACCTTCAGCGTCTCGAGGTACGGAATGACCTTCTTGCCTTTCGGGTCCTTGTCCAGGAACTCGCCAGGTGAGGGCTGGGCGGCGAGCAGGGCGAGCACCTTGCCGAGGCCGGCGCAGCTCGGTGAGCGGACGGTCTGGACGACCAGGTTCGCGGAGGTGTTCGCGCTGTTCAGGACATTGCCGACGTTGTGAAGGACGCTCGCCGCGACGTCGGCCATGCCCGCCTTGCGCGACGCCTCGACGAGCTTGCGCTGCGCCTCCTGGAGCTCGGTGTAGCGCTTGCGCATCTCAGTGGACGACAGCTCGAGCGAGCGCTCCAGGGTGTAGCGGTCCTTGTCGGCCTCGGCGTACGCCCTGTCGATCCGCTCGAGCAGAGCCTGCCACTGCTCCGCCGTAGGGGGACCCTCCCCGACGCCCACCCGACGAAGCTGCCGCTCGAGGACCTTGTGCACGTCAGGCCTCCCAGAATCGGGTCAGGGTCATCGTCTGGTTGTGCAGGACCCCACACTCGAGCGGGCCGTGCGGCGCGAACTCCCCGTAAGAATAGAACCCCACCATCGAGGCGCCCTTCGGCGCCGAGTCGAGGGCGGCCTCGACCTCCTCCTCGGCGCGCTCGCCGAGGACGAGGCGTCGTCCCACGCAGCTCACGGCCAGCGTGACCGCGCCTTCGGGTGCCTCCGCAGCCTCGCTCGCGGCTGCTGCGCCGTCGATGAGCCGCTCGAAGTTCGCGCGCATGAGCTGCACGATCGCTCCTTCGGGGATATCCCCGGCAAAGGTCATGCTGCCTCGCGCCTCGTCGACCGAGAGGATCGTGCGCACCACGGTCTTGTTCGAGTCGGCGCTGCGGATGGCCAGCGGGAACAGCAGGGCGGAGGAAGGCAGCTCCTCGGCTCTTTCCCCCAGGTACTTCTTGTAGAGCGCGAGCGCGGGCTCGCCGTCGAGCTCGTAGAGCACGTTGCCCTCGGATCGTGTGACGACACGTTCGGGCCCGAACGCGTCCCAGCCGCCGCGCGATCCGTGGCTCACCCGGATCGATTCTCCGTAGAGGCCCAGCGCCGTCACCCAGCCCGGGCGAGGTTTGCCGTCGGCGATCACCCACGTCTTCTCGAACCGGCTGCCGTCCCCCGCCATGCCACCCGAGACCACCACGTCGGGCGGGATCACGTCGTGGATGCCGGCCAGGAGCTCGGAGCCGTTGATGCGAAGCCCGTCGGCGAGCACGTAGACCGCTCGCAGATCGGGTGCGCTCAGCCCTCGCGCGAGCGACCGGCCCACCTCGCGGCTGGCCCGTCCGTCCGCGACCTCGACGGCGCACTCGCGCACGTGCCCCTCGGAGAAGCGCATGACCACGACCGAGAGGCTGCCGTCACGGATCTGCCCACCGTGAATCTCCCCGGCGGACGAGCACCCCATCACGCGCGCCTTGGGGTACGCACCCGCCAGCTCGGCGATTGGACCGACGTCGCGCAGGAACTCGGGAGCGCCGAAGGCCAGCACCCAGGTCCGCTCGGAGTCCAGGGCCGGGAACGAGTCGATCGACCAGCCCTTGGCCGGCTCGTAGGAGAAGGAAACGCTTTCCACTCCGACGACGACGGTCAGACTCTTCAGTCCTTAAGGGGTGGGTCGAAAGCACACGCCGCGCCGTGACCGCACGGACGACCGTCCCTTGTCCTTGGGGAGGCTCGCTGGTAGCACCGCGGGCCATGCTCCGGTTCGCGCGTGCCCTCCTCGCTTGTACGGTGGTCGCTTCGCTCCCGGGCTGCGGCGATGGGCAGAAGCCTCCCGCGACGACGAGCAGCATCGCGGTTTCCGCCACGCCCGAGACGACGAACAAGCCCGAGCCGCTGACGCGCGCCTCACGAAGGCTCGTCTGCGAGGGCCTGAAACAGGAGCTCCGGATCGACGCCTACGTCACGCGAGGCACACCCGCTCTCGACGCCTTCTCCCAGAAGGTCGCGACGATGCTCGGCCACTACGAGGCGGCGACGTTCGAATCGTCGGGCAAGACGAGCGCGAGCAAGGTGAAGGCGCAGGTCATCGACCCGAAGACCGACGAGCTCCGCGCGCGGGCCCGCGAGGCGGGCGTTCAAGAACAAGCTTTCGGCGAAGGAGACGAGCAGAAGGTCACGCTGACCCAGGGTTTCTCCGGGTTCGTGCTCACGTATGGCGCGGAGCGCGAGGTCATCCCCTTCTGGCCGCCCGAAAACGGCGCGAGCTTCGAGTTCTTCCTGACCACGAAGATGCGGGAGCTTCGCGACCGCGCGGACGGCATCTCCACCCGGTTCGGCGTCGTGACCGGCAAGAAGGAGCTCCGCCTCTCCGAGAAGAACAGCCTCGCTCCCGACCCCGGCCCGGGCATCAGCATCGAGGGCGTGCTCCATGAGTACTTCCCTTCGTACAAGCTGGAGGAGGTCGACCTCCGCCGCGAATCGCCCATCGACGCAGGCCTTCGCGGGCTCATCATCACCCAGCCCGGCGAGGCCTACACGGTCGAGGAGCTTCGCCGGATCGACGAGTTCGTCCTGCTCGGCGAGAGGTCCCTCGTCGTGTACGTGAGCGCCGTGAACCTGCCGAGGGCGACCCCCGCGATGGAGGCCAAGCTCGATCTCTTCGGCGTGGACGGACTTCTCGGGGGCTACGGCATCGAGATGAAGAAGGACATGGTGCTCGACTTCGCGCGCGGCGCACGGCTTCCCGTCCTCGCACCGGACGGCAGCCCCACGCCCCTCACCTATCGGGCGGTCCCCATCCTCGGCGAGCCAAGCCGGGACGGCTCCCAGCTCGACGCCGCGTTCGCGCCGTTCCTCAACCTTCACGCCGTTCCGTTCCCGTTCGCCTCGACCCTGCTGCTCCATCCCGAGAAGCAGCCGGGCGCAAAGCTCCGTGCGGTCGCCCGGACATCGTCGCAGTCCACCTCGATCACGGCCGAAGCGCTGCCCGTCCACCCTTCGACCACGTGGAAGCAGGAAGGCCCGGCGGAGCCGCGCGTCGTCGCAGCGACCGTCGAAGGTGAGCTTCGAAGCGCCTTTGCTTCGGGCCCCGAGGCGCAGCGGTCGAAGGCGCCGAGCCGCGTTCTCGTCGTCTCCTCCTCGCAGTTCCTGGCCAACCCGTTCGCGCGCGCCGGCAACGGTCCCGAGCTTCCGCCGCAGCTCCAGATGATGGGAACCCATCCCGGAGACCCGCTTCTGCTCGCGGTCGCCAAGCCCTACGCCACCGAGCACCTGAGGACCATCCTCATCTCCTTCAAGAGCACGCTCGACTGGATGAACGCCGACGCCGAGTGGGCGGAGCTCGGCGCGACGCTCGCCGCGCCAGCGCCCTAGTCGGCGCGAGCAGGAGCGACCGTGGTGTCGATGATCTCGAGAAGCCTATCGAGATCGAACGGCTTCGTCAGGAACGCGGTCGCCCCACACGCCTTCGCGACCGGCTCGACCTCGTCGGGCGCCGACCCGCTGATCAAGATGGTCGTCAGCGCCGGGTAGTCGCGGCGCGCCATCGTGACGAGGTCGCCGCCGTGCTCCGAGCCGAGCTGCAGATCGACGAGGAGCACGTGGATCGGCCGCTGCGTCAGCTCCGTCATGGCCGACTCGATGTCGGGCGCAGGGACCGCGTCGAACCCCGCAATCTTCAACAGGCGCACCGTCGCACGCGCCTGCACGTGATCGTCATCGACGACGAGGATGGTTCGTTCGAACGGCGAGGCATCGGCCCCCATGATCCAAGGCGTAGCAACACCCGCGCGGCTTGCCTACGGTGGTCGTGGTCACTGGACGTCCGATCGGCGAACAGGAGCCGGACGGGCGTCTGTCAGCCTCGCTGCTCACGCAGCGTCGGTGCTCGGGTCATGCGCTTCTCACCCTCACCCTCTTCACGGGACGCTGGCATGGTGCCAGGAGGGTGAGGTTCGTTCATCGAGCGTCGTGACACGCGACCTCTCGAATTCGCCCCCTCCGGCTCCCTGCCCGAGGGGGCGAAGTCGTTTGTCGCACGGGAGAACGGTCATGAAGAAGAATCACGTCAACGTCGGAACCATCGGGCACGTCGATCACGGCAAGACCACGCTCACCGCCGCCATCACCCAGGTGATGGCCGCCATCCACGGCGGAAGGGCGCGAACGCTCGCCGAGATCGACAACGCGCCCGAGGAGCGCGAGCGCGGCATCACGATCAACATCACCCACGTGGAGTACGAGTCGGCCACGCGTCACTACGCACACGTCGACTGCCCCGGCCACGCGGACTTCGTGAAGAACATGATCGCCGGCGCCTCGCAGATGGATGGCGCGATCTTGCTCGTCGACGGCTCGCAAGGCATCGGGCCCCAGACGCGCGAGCACGTGCTGCTCGCTCGCCAGGTCGGCGTGGAGCACCTCGTCGTGTTCGTCAACAAGACGGACGTGGCCGACCCCGAGCTCGTGGAGCTCGTCGTCCTCGAGGTCGAGGAGCTCCTCGCCGCACACGGGTTCTCGGGCGTGCCGGTCGTTTGCGGCTCGGCGCTCCTCGCTCTCCAGGCAGCCCTCGCGGGCGCCGCCGAGGGCGAGGCCACCCGCTGCGTTCGCGAGCTCGTCGCCACGCTCGACCGCACGATCCCCGAGCCGCCGCGCGACTTCGCCGCGCCGTTTTTCATGCCCGTCGAGGATGTCTTCACCATCGACGGGCGGGGTACGGTCGCGACCGGTCGCGTCACGCGCGGCGTGCTCACCAAGGGCTCTTCGGTCGAGATCGTGGGGCTCAGCGGCGAGACGCCACGCTCGGTCGTGGTCACCGGTGTGCAGTCGTTTCGCCGCGACCGCGCCGAGGCGCGCGCCGGCGAAAACGTCGGCCTGCTCCTTCGCGGCGTGGGCCGCGACGAGATCGTTCGCGGCCAGGCGCTCGTCGCGCCCGGCAGCGTCGCCTCGTACGCGTTCGGTGAGGCCGAGCTCTTCGTCCTCACCGCCAAGGATGGCGGCCGGCACACCTCGTTCGGCGTCGGTTACAAGCCGCAGTTCTTCTTCGGCGCCACCAACGTGACCGGCACGATCGAGGCCATCACCGGCGCGGACCAGGTCGACCCCGGCGGGCGCGCGCACGTGCGCTTCTTGCTCGGGCGCCCCGTTCCGCTCGAGGTCGGCATGCGGTTCGCCATCCGCGAGGGTGGGCGCACCGTCGGCGCCGGCTCGGTGACCTCGGTGAAGTAGGACAGCGCCCCCTCGCTCCGGCGAGGGGGCGTTGTTCATTGTGGCCGCGCACATCCGCGCCGGTCCCCCAAGGGGTACGCTGCCGCCCGATGAAGCCGGTCAACCTCCGCGAGAAGCTCGACCAGGTCCTCGAGCCCTGGCGCCCCAAGATCGTCTCCGAGCTCAACGGACACGAGGTTCGAGTCGTGAAGGTGAAGGGCGAGTTCGTGTTCCACCGACACGACGACGCCGACGAGCTGTTCTGGGTCATCGCGGGCCGACTCTTCATCGACACACCTGACGGCTCGGTGGAGCTCGGCCCCGGGGAGCTCTTCGTCGTACCGCGTGACGTCGAGCACCGCACCCGATCGGAGGACGGCGCGGAGGTCGTCACGATCGCACGAGCCGGCGAGCGCAACACCGGCAACGTCGAGCACGAGACGCTGACGGCGCCGAGCGGTCAGCGGATCTGAGCTGCAGGCCCGCTGGACTGAGACGCGCGAAGCGCGCACGCACAAGGGCGTCCCCAGCGGGGCGGACGTCATAGGGAACCGGGGTGGGGAACCGAGGGAGGCTCACCCAATCTTGCTGTCGGCGGAGCCCCGGTCAACGAAGAGCGGGGCGCAGCGGGTCCAGTGCGGCAGGCCTGTCCGCGCAGTCGGCCCGAGCGCCCCTCTGTGGTACACGTTACAGGTCCCTCGCCGCCCACCAGGACCGCAGGGGGCGCGTGCAACCCATGGGCAAGAAGGCCGCTGAAACCCGACGCCGAACCGAGCGCAAGATGCGTCCGACTCGGCTCACTCAGGAGGAGAAGGCCTTCCTGAGGGGCGGGGCGTTCTACGAGGGCAGCCCGTTTCACAAGCGGTCTCCCGGCGACTTCGGCCTGATCCCGCCAGCCGCCCCCCGTCTGGACAAGACGCTCTGCGATGAGGCCAGGATCCTGCTTCGAGCCCCTGCCAACGCTCTTTTCGACCAGGCGATCGACGGCGGTCTCGTGAGCGAGTCTGAAGGTGCTCCCGGGTTTCCCAAGCAGCTCTGGGTCGTGGCAGAAGACGGACAGGTCTTCGAGGCGATTTACGGCGGCAGCCGCACCGGCGCGTACCACGGGTACCCCATCCGTCGGGCCGATCCGTTCTTCGACGAGGTCACCGATGCCTGGAACCTCCGCGATGAGTGAACTCGACTTCGAGGTGCTGGGATGGTTGGCGCCCGCGTTCGGGACGGAGGCGGAGCAGGCCACAAGTGGGTCCCTCCGGATCTCCGCCGGCCAAGCGACCGTCGTGGCACTCACGGAGGTGGAGGACTCCCTCGCTCGAACCGTGCGCGACCACGTCAATCTTCCGCTCGTCTCGCTGGCCGAGTGGCTCCTCGGCAACTGGTGGCGCCTTCGATGGGAAGGACGACCACCACGACCGACCCGAGGCTGGCAACGCGCGCATAGCCTCGCCGCGATCGGAGGTGGCAACGCATGGCCCAACCTGGAGATCAGCAGCGACGGCGCCTTCGTGGAGCTTGTTCAACGAGCCGAAGACGCACGCGACGTGTCCGCCGTTCGGTACTTGCGCAGCATCCACGTCGAGATTCCGGCGACGGAGTTCGAAGCAGCGGTGAATCGGCTCGTCGACGTGGTCGAGGCTCGGCTCGTGGCGACGGTGCCCGCGTACCGTTCGCTCCGGGAGCTTCGCGAGGAGCTTGCCGAGGAGACGTCACGCGAGGGCCTCGCGCGAGAGTGTCGATGGCAGGCGCTGGCGGGGATGGCGCCCGGCGATGCAGAAGCGTCGTGGCTCGAACGCGCACGCGCGCTCGTCGAGGAAGCCGGCGGAGGAGGGGCAGGCGATGAAATTCTCGGGGTTGTCTCACAGCTCAAGGGTGGCCTGACCGCCGCGACAAGAGTCGTGGAGGCGCTGAAGGCATCGACCACGACCGTCGATCTCACGTGGGTGCAGCGGGGAGCCCGACAGGCGCGCGAACTCCCCTGGCAGACGGGGGTGCGGTGGGCGCGCGAACTCCGCGCCCGGCACGGGCTCGGGAACGGCCGGCTTCCCAACCAACGGCTGTCTGAGTTGCTCGCGGTGCCCATCCCGCTTCAGGGCGTCCCCATGCGACAGGACCGGGCCCTCGGTGGTGGCTATCGGAACGGTGTCTCGAACGGACGCACCCGCGTCGGTCTGCCGAGCCACATCCAGGTTCAGCAACGGTTCTTCCTCGCGCGGATGATCGCAGGCGCAACTTGCCTCGATGCAAGCGAGCACGTCATCCCTGTGACCACGGGCGACAGCGCGCTCCAGAAGATCGAGCGCTCTTTCGCCCAGGAGCTGCTGTGCCCGTGGGAAGCGCTCGATGCGTTCACGGATGAGCAGGGCGTGGACGCCGACGGGATCCTCGAAGCCGCAGAGCACTTTCAGGTCTCCGAGTACGTCGTTCGCACGACCCTCGTGAACCGAGGGAAGATGTCTCGGGACCAGCTCCCAACTGGCTCAGCGTGAAGGTCGAACACGGACGACCGCCATGTCGGAGCCACCCGGCACTATGACCGAGCGAGGCGGTCGAGCCGTTCGAGGGTCTTCCGCTCGACGCCCACGCGCAAGGGGCTGATCCCGATCCATCCGGGGTGATCGGGTGGTGTGGCCAGCCCGGTCGTTTCGAGGAGGTGCAGCAGTCGTGGCGCACTGTCCGCGTCGTTCAAGCGTCGGCGGGCAGATCTGAAGCCCCCCTCGTCGCCGAGGAACTGGAGCAGATGCCACGGGACCCGAGGCCAACTGTTCGCCGCGCCTCCGACACTTGGGTCCTTGTCGAACGCGACCAGGATCACCGCTTCTACCTCCTCACTGCCGTCCAGCCCGAAGGCGATGACTCGTCGCAGCTCGCGCAGCTCGGACTCACTTGGCTCGTGCTTCTGCATCTCTTCCATCAGCTTCCTCACCTGAGCGTCGCTCACCGGTCGCAAGCGGCCTGCCTCTCCATCCTGTGGAGGGCCGGCGCCCGGCCGACGAGTCACGCCTCCAAAGCCTTTGGCACCTTGCGAGCGAGCAGCTGCAACGCAGCGCCGAAGCCTACCGCCGCATAGCAAAGCAACCGAAGGAGCGCGCGGGGGGGCGGCCGGCTACGAACCTGCTCTCGTCGATCCTCCGGTGTGGCCTGTGCGGCGCTCCCATGATCGTGGCGAACGGCAAGCGCAGTTACGAGGATGTGAAGGTCTACGTCTGCAAGGGGCACAAGCTCGGGTTCCGGGGCTGGGGCGCGTGGGACACGAACAAGCGGGAGTTCGTCGCTCGCCGAAGCTGTGCAAACTCGCTGGCCCGTCCGGTCGAGACGGTGAACCGCATCGTGCTCTCTTGGCTGTCGCGGAACGTGCTTCGCGAGGAGCTTGTAAACGAAGCGCTCGCAGAGGTTCGGCGCCGGATGGCCGACCAGGTCAAAGCCAACGCCGAGCAGCTCCCGAAGCAACGGGCAGAGGTCGCGAAGCTCCGACGCCAGATCGACACCCTCGTGGGCGAGCTGGCGGACTCGGACCCCGGAACGCGGGACGAGATCAAGCGCGGCATCCGAGAGCGACGTGAGCGGCTCGGTGCACTGGAGACCGCCGTTCAGAACCAGGCCGCCGCGGGCGAGGCGATCGATCTCGAGCTGCGGCGCCAGCAAGCGGAGTCGAGGAGTCGCCTTGCCTCGCTTCGCGCTCTCCTCGAGGACGGCACGGCGCCCCCCGCGAAGGCACGCGCGGCGGTCGCGGCGATGTTCCCAAGGGGGCTCACGGCCGATCCGGTCAGCACCGCGGAGGGGATGCGATGGAGCATCGTCGGAGAAGCGACGATCGGCGGCATCGCGGTGGTCGACGCTGACGAGTCTGCGAGTGCACCCCTAAGGGGTAGCGTCCCCAGCGGGATTCGAGCCGAGTGGGCGGAGTCCACGCAGGCCCGAACCGGAGTGTGCGGAGTCCACGGAGTGGACGGAGTACACGGAGGTCCGACGGAGCGAAGCGGAGTCGAAGAGCGCTGGATGCCTGGTGGGGCCCCCACCACAGTGGCGTCCCCAGCGGGATTCGACCCGGAGTGCACGAAGTCCACGGAGCCGGACGAGCGAAGCGAGTCCGAAGCGAAGTGGACGCAGTGTCACGGAGGGCCGAGGCCCGCTGGTTGCCGTTCGCTTGCGAACCAGTGGCGTCCCCAGCGGGATTCGAACCCGCGTAGCAGCCTTGAAAGGGCTGAGTCCTGGGCCGGGCTAGACGATGGGGACCTGGGACGGCGCGCTTTCTACCGGGCCGAGCGGCTGCGCGCAAGGCCTTGGACGGGCTCTGTGCCCAAGGCCTGACTCGAGCTTGGCAAAAGCCCGGGCATCGGGCCTCATCCGGCCATGGCTCGCAGGGCAGCTGGGCTGCTCCTCCTCACGCTCGGCTGTACGGATCCGGTCCCTTCGCGGGCGCCAGCCGCTGCGCCGATCTCGAGCACCAGCGCCGCGGCTTCGAGCGGCGGCTCGTCGTCCGCCCGGCCCGCCGGCCCCCTCCGACTCAACATGCGGAAGGACGCCGCGATCGAGACCATCGCTTGGAGCCCCGACGGCCAGCGGTTCGCCACCTGGTGCGGCGGAACCTGCAATGGCCGCGAAGGCGAGCCGCGAACGCAGGTGCTCGTCTGGAGCGTGCCCGATCTGCAGATCCGCGCGGCGATCGAGCCGAACAAGGACGACCGCGACGACGGACGGGTCTACGCTGTCGATTTCAGCCCGGACGGCTCGCGCATCGTGGCCTCGACGCAGAACGAGGTGAGCCTATGGAGCGCCGCCGACGGCTCGCTCGTCGCTCGCGTCGCGACGCCGCGCGGCTACGGATCCTTCGAGTTCAGCCCCGACGGTCGCTTCCTGCGAGCGGGCGACGCCGCGGGCGGGCTCGTCGTGGTGGAGAGCGCGACCGGGCGCGTGGTCCTCTCCGACAGGCTCGGCGGCAGCGCACCCAGCCAAGCCGCGCGCTGGACGCGCGACGGCAAGCGCCTCTTCGTGGAGGCGAGCTCGAGCCTCGGTGTCTGGCAAGCGGACGCAGGCCGCGACAAGCTGACGCGCGTCGAATCGCTCGGAAACCTGATCGGAACCCTCGACCTGAGCCGAGACGATCGCTTTGTCTACCTCGGGGCACCTGAGGTGTGCAGCGGACTGCTCTTGTCGGTCGACCCGCCGAAGGTGGTCCGGCGGTTCCCCAGCGAGAGCGTCTGCCTCGCGCGCTTCTCGCCGGCGAAGGATGAGCTCGCCCAGCTCAATCGTGACGGCTCCGTCACGATACTGCCGCTCGGCAAGGGGGCGCGCCGCGTCATCAGGCGCAGTCCGGGGCGCGACGACTCCGCGCCATCCGAGAAGGACATCGCGTACAGCCCCGACGGCGAGCGCCTCTTCTGGAAGATCCTGGGCCACGCCGAGGTCGCACGGGTGGCGGATGGGACGCCGCTCGCCGCGCCCGCAGCGCCGGTGGGCCTCGCTTCCTGGGACTCCGACACCGAGATCGCGCGCTTCCGCGAGGACGGGCGACGAGAGGTCTTCGACGTCGAGAAGGGCGCGATCGTCCCCGACGACGAGCCGGCGACGATGATCCCGACGACGCCCTACGACGCGCTCCGGAGCATCGCTCGCGGGGACCTCCACCTCCTTCGAGACGACGGCGAGGAGCTGATCGTCCGCGCGGCCTTCGTCAAGGAGCCGGGGGAGCCGAGAGGCGTGTGGCGCGTCGCGATCGTCGACCCCAAGGGTCACGCCGGCGGGGACGACTCGCTGGTGGCGACGGACGTGTACGACGCCGCGAACGGCGCCAAGGCGCCGGTCCGAGTCGAGGCCGACCTCGCATCGAGGTTCTTCGCGCCGATCATCACGAAGGGTCTGGTTCCGAAGCCCAAGCCGACGTCTTGAGGGAATACGATGGCTCGTCGAGGCGCGGAGTACGTGATGCGGACGTTGCGGGCTGCGGTGCTGCTCGTCGCCATGGGCTGCTCGAGCTCACCTCCGGAGGGCGCGTCGCCCCCGAGCCGACCGATGCCGAGCTCCCCCGTCACGCCCGCAGTGGCGGCGCCCGCCTCCGCACCTGTCGCGCGTGGCCTGCTGCGCTTCAACCGCCGCACGGGCCTCCCGATCCAGGCCGTCGTCTTCAGCCCCGACGGCAAGCGGATGGCGTCGCTCTGCGGCTCTGGCTGCGAAAAGGACGCGGGAGCCGCCCACTCTCGCCTCCTCGTCTGGAGCTTGCCCGACCTGAAGATCGTCGGCGGCGCGCCGTACGAGCTCGCGCCCGACCTGGGGAGGTCGTTCTTCGCCGGCCTCGCGCTCGAGACGAAGAAGCCCTGAGCTACTGGCAGCCCGAGTCGGCGACGAGCGCCTCGGTCGTCATCCAGCCGAAGCGTTTGTGCCCCGGCTTGGTCATGACATAACCGTAGATGAACTTCATCGACCCGCTCTTCTTGCGGAACCTCCCCGCTGAGTCCTTCACGTAGAGGGGGATGTCGATCGACGGTGCCCCCGAGTCGGTCGGCACGTCCACCCGCTGGAAGTGGGTGCCCGACGGGAAGATGTCCACCGCGGGGCCTCCGAGCCCGAAGCCAGGCACGTTGAAGGCCAGGTTCGCGTAGCGCTTGCCGTTTTTTCGCACGAGCGGGAGGTAGTCGCCGGCGCGCTCGTTGTCGTCGTTCGAGTCGTAGACCACCTTCTTCTCCACGAGCGCCGGATCGTGGGAGCTCTTGATGCGGTAGCAGCCGAGCCGCTTCCCGCCGGTGTCCTTCGCGTTCACCTCGCCCACACGCTCGCGCAGGATCGACTCGCTCTTCACGTTGTCGATCGGGAACCAGCCGGAGCTCCCGTTCGAGCAGCTCCGCGCGTAGACGTACGTCTTGCCGTTCATGTGACGCGTCTGCCCGTAGTTGAACCGCAGATGGTCGAACGTGCAGGGCGCCATCGGGTCGCCGTTGCCGTCGACCATCATGCCGTCGTCGATCCCCCACAGGCCGCCCTGGGCGTTCTCGACCATGTTGCCCCCGTCTTTGCGCAGCTTGCAGTTGTAGGGGCTCGCGGTGCAGGCGGAGCCGTTTTTCCCGGCCGAGAGGCCATCTTCACCCGACTCGGTGTCTTCGGTCTCGTCGACTTCGGGCTCGTGGGGAGCGCAGCTCGCGAGGAGGAGCGCGGCGGAGAGGAGGAGGTGGATTCGCACGCCGCGCGCTTACACAACAGTCATGCCATGCGCGGTGAGCCGCGACTTCCGCGAGCGAAACGCGTTCGATTCGTCGCCCGCGCGCGCCCCTGAGCCGGATCGGATCCAGGGGGTCGGACCGTGGAAAGCAGGCCCCCATTGCGAGGCCCCACCCGTGCCCACATCGGCCCCGCCGATCAATCCCGGATGTCCCACCAGAGGCTCGCGACGATCTGCCGGAAGCCCGCGGGCTGGATCCCCTCGGGCCGGCGCGCGATAACGAAGACGTCATCGAGCAGGTTCTTCGCCTGGAGGCTGGTCCCGAGCCCGGTCTGCTCGTTCCGGTAGCGGATGGCGAGATCCAGGAGGGTGTAGCCGGGGATCTCGCCCACGCGCCCCGAGGCGTCGGGCAGGACGGTGCTCGCGTCATCCGCGTAGTGGGGGCCGACGTGGGTCACCGCCGCCCCGAAGCCGAGCCCGAACGAGAAGTCGAAATCGAGCGTCGACGAGACGGTGTAGACGGGCGCGTACGGCAGCGGCCTGCCCTCGTTCTCGCCCTCCTCGAAGGTCGCGCGCAGCAGGCCCCCACGTATCCCCAGGTCAATCGCGTGTCCGAGCCCGACGGCGTCGCCGATGGACGTCTCCGAGCCCAGCTCGGCGCCGAGGCTCTGCGTTGCACCGCCATTCACCAGCTCGGTCACGCCGCCCGGCACGGTGTTGGGGACGATCTGGTTGGTGAAGCGCTGGAGGAAGCCCGTCGCTTCGAGCCGCTGCCACGACGCCGGCTTCGCGCGAAGGCCGAGCTCCCAGTTCGTGCTCCGCTCGGCGTCGAGCGCCTGCGTCTGGCCTTGGTCGGAGATGGCGGTCGTCGCGCGCGGCGGGGCGTAGCCGAGGTGCATCCCCGCGAAGGCGTGGACCTCCGGGACGCCCGTGGTCATCCCGAGCCCCGGAACGACGGCGTTGTTCCCCGAGCCCCCGGTCGAGGTGACGCCCGCGGGAGAGAGCGCGACGTCTCGATCGTAGGTCGCGTGCTCGAAGCGCACGCCGGGCGTGACGACGATCTCGTCGGTGAACGCGATGCGATCCTGGGCGTAGGCCGCGAACGCGATGGTCCGGTGCCCCTCGGCCGCGACGAGCGTGCCCTCGGTCGACCCCTTCCGGTCGGTGTCTCTCTCGTCGAGGCTCGCGCCCTCACCCAGCACGCGGAAGCCCGCGTCCACCGTGTGCCCCACGGCGCCGGTGCGGACCTTGGCCGTGAGGCGCGGCTCGAGGCCCACCACCCAGTAGGTGCGCTCGAGCACCCGCGCCTCGTCGCGGAAGTAGAGCGCGCCGAGCGGGAGATCGGTTTCGCCTGCAATTCGCTCGTAGCGGACGCCGGCCTGCGGGATGCGCTCGTAGCGCTGGCGGGTCCACGCGCGGTCCGTCACCGACGCGTAGACGAGCTTCTTCAGGACGATGTCCGGCGTCAGGTAGTGGTCGTGCGTGAACGACGCGTCGAAGCGGCTCAGGAAGGCCTTGCTCTGCGGGCTGAGCGCCGGCCGGCGCGGGTCCTCGTCGAACATGCCCCGCGTCAGGCCGACGTCCTCGCTCACCGCCTCGGTGCGGTGCGCGGCGATCTTCAGCGTGGCCGCGCCCACCTTTCCCGTGGGGAAGGCGACCTTGACCATCGCGTCATGATCCGAGAACGGCTGGTCGCGCGCGCCGTCGGCGCGTTTGATCACGACCTGCCCGAGGACACGCACCGGCTCCTGATCCTTCTTCGTCTCGATGCCCACGCCGAAGCGCCCGAGCGTGCGGACGTAGCCGTATTCGCCGGCGTCGACGGACACGCGGCTCTCGAGCCGATCCGGCGGGGCGATCGTGGAGAAGTTCACGACGCCGCCGATGGTTTGAGGACCAAAGAGGATGCTGCCGCTGCCCTTCAGCACCTCCACCTTCGAGTAGCGCTCGATCTGCGGCAGGAAATAGAGATCCGGCTCGGCGTAAGGGTTGATGGCGAGCGGTACGCCGTCCTCGAGCACGAGCAGGCGGCGGCTCCGCCCCGGGTCGAGCCCGCGGATGCCGATGTCGAGGCGGAGCCCGCCGGAGGTGTCTTGCCTCACGAGCACGCCGGGCACGCGCCGCAACATCTCGGCCGCGTCGACCGGCCGCGCACGCTCGATCTCCTTCTTCGTGATCGTCGTGAAGGACCCCGGGATCTTCTGGATCTGGTCGGCCTTTTCGCCGACGACCTCGACCTGGATCGGGTCGCGTTTTTCGTCTGCTGCGGCCGACGCGTCGCTGCCGCCTTTCGCAGACTCCTCGGCGGACGCGGCCGTCGCGAACGCGAGACACGACGCGAGGAGCGCGAGGCGCGCGACGAGCCTCACGGCGCCTTGCAGACCCCCATCATGTTGCAGCCCGAAGAGGGAGGCGGGCAGTCCTCGGGCGAGTCACACGCGGCCGTGCAGAAGGTCCCCTTGGCCGGGTACTCGTGGCAGAGGGCCGACTCACACTGCTCGTTCTCCTCGCAGGGCTCGAGGAAGCCGAGGAGGCTCCCGCCCGCGCCGCCCCCGCCGCCGGCACCACCTGCCCCGGCGGCCGCGAGCCCCGGCGTCGTCCCGCAAAATCCGCATGTCCCGTAGGCACTTCCCGACGGGTCGCACTGCGCGTACCCCGGCTCCCCCGAGTCGCACTCACACGCCAGGTAGTCGCCGGGGTAGCAGGTCCGCGCCTCCTCGAAGCAGCCCGGCGCGAGGCCTGCAACGGCGAAAAGGGCGACCAGCCTCATCCGGTGAACCTACCAGGAGGCACCCTCCACCGTGGAGGTTGCCGAACGATCCAGCCTCTCATCGCCCTCTCTCATACAGCGACGACGCGAGTGTTTTGCGGTAGTCTCGGGTGCGTGGCGGTGTTGCCGGAGCTCGATCGCCGGACCGATCGGTTCGTGCTCCAAGACCGCGCCGGTGGCGGCGGGATGGGTGACGTGTTCCGTGCGTTCGACCGCGAGGCGAGCCGGGAGGTCGCCGTCAAGGTGCTGCGCGCGGCGGCGAGCGAGGTGGAGCGCGCGCGGTTCCAGCGAGAGATCGCGGTCATCGCCGACCTTCGTCACCCGAACATCGTCGAGTACATCGGACACGGCTCGCTCCCCGACGGCCGCCCCTTCTACGCGATGGAGTGGCTCGACGGCGAGGACCTGGGCCAGCGGCAGCGTCACACGCCGCTCGGCATGCGGGACGCCGTCGAGGTCATCCGTCGCGCCGCGCAGGCGATGGCCGCCGTGCACGCGCGCGGCATCGTTCACCGCGATCTGAAGCTGGGGAACATCTTCCTCATCAACGGCCGCGGGACGAACGTGAAGCTCATCGACTTCGGCGTCGTGAAGATGCCCGATCACGATCTCGCCGAGGACCGCGGCGCCATCCTCGGCACGCCGCACTTCATGGCCCCCGAGCAGGCGCGCGGTGAAACCGTGGACGGCCGCGCGGACGTCTACTCCCTCGGCGCCGCGCTCTTCAAGCTCGTCACCGGGCGGAACGTCTTCGAGACCGATCACATCATCGCGCTCCTCGGCCGCCTCGTGATCGAGGACCCGCCCAACCCCGCGAGCCTCCGCTTCGACGTCCCCGAGGCGCTCGATCGCGTCATCGTCCAGTCGATCGCGCGCTCGCCAGCGGAGCGCTTCGAGAACGCGGGCGAGCTCGCTCGGGCGCTCGCGCGCGTGGGCGAGCTCCCGGACGAGCCGCCCAACGCCGATCGATCGGCGTCCGCGATCCGCCGCACCGCGGCCGCGATGCTCAAGCCCCTCACGGAGCCGCCGCAGAGCCCCGAGAAGGCCGCCGAGATCGCGACGACCGCCAAGAAGGAGGCGGCGGAGCGCCGCGTCGTGGCGGCCGTGCTCTTCGACCTCGGGCGCGCCGCGCTCGATCCGGGTCTGCAATCGCAGCTCGCCGGCACGCTCGGGCCCGACGCGCGGACGGAGCTCCTGCTCGGCGGCCGGATGGTCACGGTGCTCGGGGTCGACCGCTCGAGCGGGGACGAGCCGCTTCGAGCCGCGCGTGCGGCGCTCCTCGTGACCAAGGCCATGCCCGAGTCCCGGGCGGTCATCGCCGTGGGTCACGCCATCGCCACGCCGAAATCCGGCTCGCGGAGCCGCACGTCGAACCTCGCCGCCCAGGCGCTCGAGCAGGCCGCGAGCCAGCTCGAGAAGACGACCCAGGGCACGGTTCGCGCTGACAGCTCCGTCATCCAAGCGCTGTCCGGACGTTTCGTCATGCAGGAGGACAGACACGGTGCCGTCATCCTCCGCGAGGACCCGTCCGGCTTCGGCGCGAGGCTCTTGTTGGGCAAGCCGACGCCGACCATCGGCCGCGACAAAGAGGTCGCCCTCCTCTCCACCGTGTACGACGAGCTGATCGACGAGGGCTCGCCTCGCGCCGCGCTGGTCACCGGCCCCGCGGGCATCGGCAAGTCGCGCCTCAGGCAGGACCTGCTCGCCCGCCTGGAGACCGCTCCTCTCCCGCCCGAGGTGCTGCTTCTCCGCGGCGACCCGATGAGCCAAGGCTCGAGCCTCTCGTGTTTCGCCCGCGCCATGCGCTCGCTCATCGGCGTGCACGACGGCGAGACGCTCGAGGAGCAGGTCGAGAAGGTCCGCGCGCACCTCCATTTCAGGCTGCCCAAGCCGCTCCGGTTCTTGACCGGCTTCTTGGCCGAGCTGCTCGGCGTCCCCTTCCCCGACACCGGGGACGAGCCGCTGCGCGCCGCGCGGCAGAGCTCGCAGCTCATGCAGTCACGCATCCGCATGGCGCTCGAGGCGTTCGTCCGCGCCCAGGCGGATCTCATGCCGCAGGTCCTCTTTCTGGAGGACGCGCAGTGGGCCGACGAGACGACGATCGACCTCATCGACTGGCTGCTCGGCTGCCCCGACCTCAAGTTCGCGGTGTTCGCGTTCTCCAGGCCCGAGATCGACGCGCGTTTCCCGGCGCTGTGGGCGAACAAAAACACGCTGCGCCTGGCCCTCTCGCCGCTCAGCCGGAGCGCGAGCGACAAGCTCGTCCGCGTGGTGATGCCCGAGGCGGATCCGCGGCTCCGGGCGAGCATCGTCGACCGCGCCGGCGGCAACGCGCTCTTCTTGGAGGAGCTCGTGCGCGCGACGACGGGCGGCCAGGACGAGCTGCCGCTCACGGTGCAGGCGCTCCTGCAGATGCGGCTCGATCGCATGCCGAAGTCCACACGCGAGGTCGTGCGCGCGGCGAGCGTCCTCGGCCCCGTGTTCTGGACCGGCGCGGTCGCCAGCCTCGCCGGCCGGGACGTCACGAACGATCTCGCCGAGCTCGAGAAGGACGAGGTGATCTCCCGCCAGTCGCGCAGCCGGATTTCCGGCGAGACGGAGTGGACCTTCCGCCAGGCGCTCCTCCGGGACTCGGCCTACGCGTCGATCCTCGAGGAGGACCGGACCGAGATGCACAGGGAGGCGGCGACCTGGCTGGAGTCGATCGGCGGCACGGACATCGGCCTCATCGCGCAGCACGCGGACGCCGGGGAAGACTTCGAGCGCGCAGGCCAGCTCTACGCGCGCGCTACGCGCCAGGCCTACGCCAACGGCGCGCACCTCGAGATCGCGCTCGAGCTGGCCGAGCGCGGGCTCGACTGCGGACCGCCGGACGCGCTCCGCGCCGAGCTGCTCGTGGCCGCGGCCCAGGCGCGTATCCCGCTCGGCCGGCTGGAGGACGGCATCCGCGCGGCCGAGGAGGCGGCTGAGCTCGCGGAGAAGGGCAAAGACATGTGGGCGGAGGCGCAGTATCTCGCCGCCGTCGCGCTCATTCAGACCGGGCGCGCCGCCGAAGGCGACGCCCGCGCGGTGATGGCGCTCGATCCGGCGAACGCCGAGCACATCTCCCGTCCGACGTGGATCGGCCTCATGGCCGCGCGCGTTCGCGGCCTGGTGGACCTCGAGCGTGTGCACGACGCGCTCACGCTGGCCGACGAAGCGCTCGCCATGGCGCGTGAGAGCGCCTCGTCCGAGGCGCTCTTGAAGGTGCTCGACGCGCGCCTCTTCGCGTTGATGCAGACCGGCGATCCGTCCGAGGTCATCGCCAACGGCCCCACCGTCGCCGAGATTGCCGACGCCGCCGGCGACATGGTCCGCGCCACGCGTGCGCGAACGAACACCGCCTCGTCGATGAACCTGCTCGGCCTCTTCGAGGAGGCGCGCACCCTGCTCGATCGCGCCCTGACCGACGCGCGCGATCGACGCATGCGCATCCTCGAAGCCTCGGCGCTCCACAACCTGGGCATGAGCGAGGCGCGGCTCGGCCTGGTGGACCGCGGGCTCGAGATGCAGCGCGAGGCGGGCCGCATCGCCGACGAGACCGGCGCGGCCCGCTTGCGGGTCAACTGTCGCCTGTACGAAGCGCTGCTCCTCTTGTGGCGGTACGCGCTGGCGCGAGCCGAAGGGCGCGCGTCCTCTTCGGACGCGTCCGACCTCAACGCGGCGCAGGGCCTCGCCGCGTTCGTCCAGGCGGAGGCGCGCGCGCTGCCGGCGCTCGCGACCTCCGCGAAGTTCATCACCGCGGCGGTCGCGTACTCGCGCGGACAGCTGCAAGACGCTCGCGAGCAAGCCTCGAGCGCGGTCGCCTCCCTCGCCACGGTGCCGATGGAAGAGTGGGAGGAGCTTCTCTACCTCACCCTGGTGGAGACCCATCTCGCGCTCGGCCAGAACGCCGAGGCCGACAAGGTGCTCGAAGCCGCGTTCAACTGTGTGTGCGAACGGGCCCGCCGGATCGCCCGCACCGAGCACCGCAACGCCTACCTGGATCGCATGCCGGAGGTGGGGCGCATCGTCTCGCTGGCGCGTACCCGCATCGGCAAGACGCTGCCCTTCTTCAACACAATCGGCCTGAAGCCCCCGCCCAAGCCGGCGTCGTGATCCAGCTTCGACCGTCATTTCGCCCGGGCGCCGAGGCGAAGACGGCAGCGATTCTCCCGACGCTTCCTTGACGGAGGGTCGGCCCGCGGGTAACCCGCACGGATGGTCACGCGTGCCCTCCTCCCCTACGCGCTCGCCCTCGTCGCGGGCCTCTCCGCGACGTTTGTTTCCGCTGAGGCGAGCGCCCAGCCGACCGGCGCCCCTTCCGCCCCCGCCGCCGCTCCGGCGCCGATGCGTTTCGCCGTGCTCGACACGCGGCAGGTCATCCTGAACTCGGAGGAGGGCCTCCGCATCCAGGCGAACCTCCGGAAGCTCTCGGAGGCCAAACAAGCGGAGATGGCCCAGCGCGACAAGGAGCTGGGCGACGAGCAGGACAAGCTCAAGAAGGAAGAGAAGGAGAAGGGCTCGAGCGCGGCGCTGGAGAAGCGCAAGACCGAGTGGCGCCAGAAGGTTGCCGGCCTGCAGCAAGCCCAGCTCGATTTCCAGCGCGAGATGCTCCAGAAGGAGAGCGAGCTCACGAAGCCGATGGTCCAGAAGATCGGCAACATCGTGAAGAACATCGCGCAGCAAGAGGGCTTCGATCTCGTTGTCGACAAGAACGCGGTCGTCTTCTTCCGCAACGAGCTCGACATCACCGAGCGCGTGCTCGGGCTCTACAACCAGGGCGCGACCGGCGGCGCGAAGGAGCCCCCGGCGAAGAAGCCCGCGAGCAAGCCCGCCAAGCCCGCGGGCGGCGGCACGAAGAAGCGCTGACTCCGGTCAGAACCGAACGCGGACGCCGAGCCCGGCGTCCGCGCCGAGCGCCGGCGCGAGCTCCACTCGCGCCGTTTCTGCTCGCTCTTCCGACGCGGCGTTGGCCTGCAGGGCGAGGAGGACGATACCTACCGTCGCGGCAGCGACGCCCGCAGGGATGAAGCCCTCCGCCAAGCCCGTGTAGAGCCGCCCCTGGTCGTAGGTCTCCTCCGCCGAGGCCGGGCACGACCGATCGCCTCCACACTGCTCGTCCAGATCGGAGATGGCGCCCTGTCGAAGACCGAGGAAGGCGCCGCCCGCCACGAGCATCCCGCCGCCCACGACGGTGAGCACGACGCCAGGAATGCTCACGCTGGACTGCGGCGTAGGCCCTGGATCGATCGGCGTGCCCTCGACCGGCGGGATCTCGAGGGTCACGGTGAGCGCCTCGCCGTCTTTCAGGTCGACCGTGCGCGTGACGAGGGCGCGATCACCGGTCACCACACGCAACGTGCGCCTGCCCGGGTCCGCCGGGATGGCCGTGCCGATCTGGGCGGACGCGAGCTCGACGCCGTCGAGCTCGATCTTGGCGGTGGGGTTGGGCTTCTCTTCTTTGCGGAAGACCGTGAGCTTCGCGACGCGCGCCTCGAGCGCCTCGATGCGGCCTGGCGCGTTCTCCGCCACGGCGGCCGCGTTGGCCCCCGGCTCCTGGGACTTCGCGAGCGCCAGGCGGTAGTTGCCGAGCGCGGCGACGACCTTGCCGAGCTTCTCTTCACACTCGGCGATGTTGAAGGCGACCTGCGCGTTCATCCGCGACCGGCCGACCTCCTTGAACTTCGCGAGCGCGCCCGCGTAGTTCTCCGCGGCCATGAGCGCGACGCCCTCGCGAAAGAGCTCGCGGGCCCGCTCCACGTCCGACCCGGCGGCGGGCGGCGCATCCTGGCCGAACGCGACCGACGGGAGAGCGGCGCTGCCGAGCGCGAGGCAAGCAACCAAGGTCGTGATGCGCGAGCGCACGTTTCACTCTACCATGCCGGGCAAGCGAGGGACTGAGCGCAAGCGAGGGAGCGGAATGAAACCGAGAGACGAGGTGCGAGCGGGCGAGCACCGAGGCGACGGTAGGCACCGACTGAGCGCAAGCGAGGGAGCGGCATGAAGATCCTCTACGGCGTGGTGGGCGAAGGGATGGGGCACGCGATCCGGTCGCGCGTCGTGCTCGACCACCTGGTCATGCAGGGCCACGAGATCGAGATCATGGCCTCGGGCCGCGCGACGGATTTCCTCGCGAAGCGGTTCGAGGGCGTGAACCGCATCCACGGCCTGCACATGATCTACGACGAGAACCGCGTCCGGAAGGGCAAGACCCTCTGGAGCAACGTGCTCGCCGGCGCGACGGGGGTGCCGAAGAACATCGGTGCGTATTTCGAGCTCATCGCGTCGTTCAACCCGGAGGTCGTCATCAGCGACTTCGAGTCGTGGACTTACCTCTACGCGAAGGCGCACCGGGTTCCCGTCGTCTCGATCGACAACATGCAGATCATCAACCGCTGCGTGATCCCGCCGGAGGTCATCGAGGGGTACGAGACGGACTTCGCCATCGCCAAGGCGTTCGTGAAGGGCAAGCTCCCCTACTGCGACGAGTACCTCGTCACGACCTTCTTCCGGCCGGAGATCCGCAAGCCGCGCACGCGACTCTTCCCGCCCATCCTGCGCCCCGAGATCCTCCGCGCCGAGCGCCAGCGCGGCGATCATCTGCTCGTCTACCAGACGGCCGAAGGCAACGACTCGCTCGTCGAGACGCTCCGCAAGACCGGCCTCCCGTGCCGCATCTACGGGATGAAGCGCGACCTCAAGGAGGACCTCGTCGAAGGAACGCTGACCTACCGGCCCTTCAGCGAGACGACCTTCATCGCCGATCTCGCGTCCTCGCGCGGCGTCATCGCCGGGGGCGGCTTCACGCTCATGGGCGAGTGCGTCTACCTGCACAAACCCATGTTGAGCGTGCCCATCGGCGGGCAGTTCGAGCAGATCTTGAACGGCCGCTACCTCGCGAGAGAGAGCTTCGGCATGATGGCCGAGAGCCTTGACGACCCGAAGACGGTGCTCGACTTCGTCGAGGGGCTCCCCACGTTCGAGAAGGCCCTCGCGAGCTACACGCAGGACGGCAACCGGCTCCTGCTCGAGGCGCTCGACGGCATCCTGGACCGGGCCGAAGCCGGCATTCTCTGACCCGATCCCAAGCGATCGAATCCAGTCGTCACCATGACGGTTTCGTCATGGGTTCACCCCCCCACCCCCCCTCACGTGCGAGGGGGGTGAAGGCGACTCAGCCAGCGCCGTTCGAGGGCGGGGGCTTCGAGATTCGCGGGCTCCGCGCGCTCCACGGCTCGTCGTCCTCCTCGATGCGGACGAGCACGGCGGTGATGTTGTCCTTGCCGCCGTTCTTGTTCGCCGCCTCGACCAGCTTGGCGCACGCCTCGGTGAGGACGCCCGTGTCGCGGAGGATCGTGGTGATGTCGGGGTCGTCCACGAGGCCGTGGAGCCCGTCCGAGCAGAGGAGGAACAAGTCCCCCGGCTCCACCTCGCAGCTCGTCACGTCCACGTCGACCGTGGGCGCGATCCCGAGCGCGCGCGTGATGACGTTGCGCGGGAGGTAAGCGAGATCGCTCTCGGTGAGCTCGGGCCGCTCGAGGAGCGCGTCCGACAAGAGCGAGTGGTCGCGGGTGAGCTGCTTGAAGCTCTCGCCGCGGAGGTGGTACGCGCGGCTGTCGCCGGCGTGGACCACGTGCATCTTGTTTGTGTCGGGCGAATAAGCGGCAGCCACCACGGTGGTGCCCATGCCTCGATGGGCGCGGGAGTCGTCCGCCCGCGCGAAGATCTTGGCGTTCGCGTCGACGACGGCCGACTTCAGCTTGTCCGAGACGTCCCCGTTTCTGGGACCGCCCCGGAAGAAACCGGCGATGGTGCTGGCAGCCATCCGGCTCGCCACCTCCCCCGATTGGTGCCCGCCCATGCCGTCGGCGACGACGAACACGTTGAACTCCGGCAAGAGGATGAACCTATCCTCATTGTGTGTACGTTCACGGCCGATGTCGGTGAGGCCCGCTGCGATCGCTCGCATGTGGGCAGGATGCTAGCAAGACGCTCACCCGCAGGGCTACTCCCCTGTGGAGCCTCTCGCGAATTGATATCTGGCCCGCTCCGCCCCCTCGACCTCGACCAGGAGCCGGCGGGGGGTGAGGCGAACCACGCCATGTGCCGCAGCCGCCCGCCCCGGGGCGTCTTCCTCGACGTTTTCGATGAGGCTCTGCAGGGTCACGTAGGGAATCGACCGGATCACGTCGAGGTGGTTCCAGTGGAGGTGCCCGTTGAACACGGCGAGAACCTTGCCGCTCGCCTCGAGGATGGAGCGGAGGCGCGCCCGCTGCCGAACCAGGCAGATGTGCGGGAGCCCCTCGAACCATCGGTTGCCCACGAGGTGCTGATCGGCTGCGGAGTGGTGCATCATCACGAGGACGGGCGACCGGCTCTGCTCGAGCTCCGCCTGGAGCCACGCGAGCTGGACGTCATCGATCGTGACGGAGACGTCTTTGACCTCCACGGTGTGGAGCACGACGATGTGGTAGCCGCCGACCTCGACCGAATAATGGAGCGCTGATCCTTCCGGCCGGCCCCAGAAGCGGACGAGGTCCTGCGGGTCGAGGTGAACGGCGTCGTGGTTGCCCGCGACGTGGATCACGGGCGCGTCGAGCTCACCGAGGATGGCCATGACCTCCGCGTAGCGCGCGTGGTCCGCCTCTCGGCTCTCGTCCTCGAGATCGTCGCCCAGGTTCACCACCACGTCGGGCCGCACCTCCCGGTTCATCCGCTCGACGAACGCGCGAAGAAGCCCCGGGGCCTGCGCGGTCAGCTTGCGGAGCTTGCCGCCGAACCTGGCTTCCGGGCCGAAATGGAGATCGGTGACGAGCCCGATGACGAGATCCACGCCTCGTCAGCCCTTGCTCGCGTCGGCCTTGGAGCCGCCCAGGCAGGGCGGCGACGGCTGCACCGAGGGATCGGTCTGCCACTCCGCGGGGCTGAAGGCGGTGATCGTCAGGGCGTGGAGGCCGGCGCGAAACGCGTCGTCCAGAGCGCGCTGGACGGCTCGGTGCCGCTCGATGCGGCTCTTGCCCTCGAACCGAGCGCTCGCGACGACCACCTTGAAGTGGGTCTCCGAGCCCCTCGGCACGCTGTGCATGTGGCTCTCGTTGATCACCTCCAGGTGCACCGGGTCGAGGGCCTCCCGAAGGCGCGCTTCCATCTCTTCTTGTCGGGTCACGGGCTCCTCCGACTATTGCACATCAGGAGCGGGGCCTTTCAAGATTGAAAGGTGGGACAATGGTCCTAGATGGACCACATGATCCAGGTCGGGCCTCGATCCTGCGCCCGACTCGATCCATCGATTCGAAAATCTTGGTAGTTTCTCAGCCACGATCCTGTGACGGAAGAACCGACTGGACGACGTGGGGGTGTGGCGCGGAACGTGCATCACTCCTGTTCAGGAAGTCGTTATGAAGCTGAGCGTTCTGTCGCTGTGGACCGGTCAAAGAGGGACTGACGTCGCATCGCTCCCCGACGGGGTCGTGCGAAACTCTGTCCCGACGGCCCGCCCCGTTCGCCCGGCGTCGGTGGACTTCCACGCCCCGGAGAGCGCACCGGCCAGCACGGCGAAGGTCCACCCGGCGAAGGCACGCCCCGGGCGCGCGACCGCCGTTCAGATCTGAGTCGCCGTCAGCCGGCGAGGCCCCAGGCCAGGCCGACCGAGAGCACCTCGACGTCGCCGCGCTTGGGCACGAGCCTGACCGACTCGACGTTCTGGGCCTCGCGTAGCGTCGCGTCCATCGCCGCGGCGACCTCCGCCGTTTGCTCGGCACGCGCCTCTTCGAGCGCGCGCTCCGCCTTCCGGCACGCCTCCTCGGCCTTCTCGAGCCGCGAGTCCGCCTTGCTCTTGGCCTTCGTCAGCGGCTGGCTCGCGCTCCGGCCGAGGGCGACACGCAGGAATGCGGCGCCGAGATCGCTCGGCGCGGCGGCGACGGCCTGACGGGCCGCTGTGAGCTCCGCCTGAGCGGACAGCGCGCGCTGCTCGAGCTTCGCGATCGCGGGAACGCTCGTCTGCAAGGCCTCGGCGCGGAGCGACGCGGCCCGCCGCTCGGCCTCCGCGCGGCAACGCGCGAGGAACGCGGCGGGCTCTTCGTGCTCGCCACGGACGAGCCCAAAGGCGCGGTGCACGTCGACCGAGAGGCTCACGCGTGAGGACGCGTGATCACGCAGCGCCTTCTCCGCGGCTTGCGCGCCCTTCTTCGTGGCGAGCGTCTCGGGGAGCGGCGCGAACCTCGCGCCCTTGGCAACCTCCCCTTCGAGCGAGCGCGGATCGATCTCGGCGGCGCGCGTGAGATCGACACGCCCCGCGTCGTCGAACGGCGCAAGCAAGGTGTGCCGGCGCTCGACCGCGACGCCGAGCTTCGTGTCGCGCCCACGCACGACGACGGTGACCGCGACGTACGGCGCGTACGCCGCTGGCGCGCGGCCCGTGCCGAGGTGCGCGAACCAGGTGCTCCACCCGACCGGGGCGGCCGGGACCTCGGCCGGCTGCGGAGCGGCGCCGGGAGCCTCGCGTTCCGGAGCCGCAGGCGCGGCGCGTTTCGTCTCTTCCGTGCCTGCCGCGGGCTCTTCCTGGGGAGCGAGCTCTCGATGGAGTCGCGCGATCTCCTTGCGTGTCATGGGCCCGCGAAGCCACGACATCGTGAAGCGCGTCTCGACGAGCGCACACGCCGGGTTGCGGTGGACGTCACGAACGAAGAACGTGCGCGGCGGCAGGTTCCGGAGGATGGTGCCGAGCGCGGACGGCTCGAGGCCACCGAGACCGCCGTCGGCCCCGGTCAGCCCCTCCACCACACGCTCGCGATCGGCGTCGGTCTGCAGGCGCCCCACCGTCCAGATGCCCGCATTGGAGAGCGCCTTGTAGTCGAGGTCCATCGGGTTCTGCGTGGCGAGCACGACGCCGACACCGAAGGCGCGCGCCTGCTTCAGGAGCGCGAGGAGGGGTTTCTTCGTCGGAGGGCTGTGCGGGTGGGGCGGCAGGAACCCAAACACCTCGTCGAGCAGCACGAGCGCGCGCAAGGAGCTCGTCCCCGAGAGGCCGCGCACCCAGCCGAGCACCTCGTCGAGGAGCAGCCCGAGCACGAGCTGCCGCTCGTCGTCGTCGAGGTGGGCGACGCTGACGATCACGAGGGGCGTCTTGCCGTCCCGCGGGGTGAGCCAGGATCCCACGTCGAGCGGAGCGCCCGTGAGCCAGGCCTTGAGCTTGGGCGACGCGAGGAGCGTGTTCAGATCTTGCGCGAGCGACTGCTGCTCCTTGGGCGGCAGGAACTCCTCGAAGCTCATCGCGCCGATCTTGGCGAGCGGCGTTGACAACAGATCCGTCAGCAAGTCCGCGAGCGGCGCGGGCTTGCCCTGGCGGATCCGCCGCTCCGCGAGCGCCGAGAGGACGACGTGGTCGCGGCCGCGCGGATCGCCGTCTCGGCCCGACAGGCGGAGCAGAAGGGAGATGCCGGCCGCGAGCTGGTCGTGTGCGGCCTCCTCGTCCTCCTCCCAGAGCGGCGAGCGCCGCGAGAGCGACGAG
This sequence comes from Myxococcales bacterium, assembly GCA_016794345.1. Taxonomy (GTDB): domain Bacteria; phylum Myxococcota_A; class Polyangia; order Polyangiales; family Polyangiaceae; genus Xiheicaenibacterium; species Xiheicaenibacterium phototrophicum. Next base: position 41,027 of record JAEUKE010000270.1, on the reverse strand, counting down.
AGCACGTCCACCGGCTCCGCGATGCGCGCGCCCGGCGTGATGAGCCGCGGCGCGATCGACTCGCGGTGCGCGGCCACGTCCGACTCGGTGATCCCCCAGCCGGCGAGGCCGTCGCGCCAGCGCGCGGCCGTGGCCGCGGCGACCTCGTCCGGGGACTTGCCCTCTCGCGACGCGGCCTCCGGATCGATCCAGGGCAGGTACCGCTGGGCGGCCAGCTCGGGGAACGTCAGCAAGAGGTTCGGCAGGTCACCCTTGATGTCGATGACGAGGACCGGGACCTTGCTCGCGAGCGCCTCCTCGACCACGACGACGGCGAGGCCGGTCTTGCCGCTGCCCGTCATCCCCAGGACCACGCCGTGTGTCACCCAGTGGTGGGGCGGCAGGAGGAACTCCGGGCTGCTGTCGGGCGCCTGCGGGTCACGCTCGCGACCGATGCGGAGGTTTCGGGTGGTCACGAGGACCATTTGCCAAGCCTGCGTCCCTACTGCAACGATGTACGCGTCTCGCGCGTAGCTTCCCCGCGGACGAACATGCCCGAGCCCATCCGGATGAGCTATCGCCTCGAGACGCGCGCCGACCAGGCGCGGACGTGGCGGGCCATGAGCGACACCGACGCGTTCAACCGGCTCGCCAAGGCGAACTTCACCTACGAGACCGAATACGACGAAGCAGGGCGGCCGCGCCCCGTGGGCACGGTGAAGAAGCTCGGGCTCGCGATCCGCTTCCACGAGGAGCCCTTCGCCTTCCGTGCCCCGCACTGGTTCCGCATCCGGCGCGTGTTCGAGGGCGGGCCGGCCCGATCCATCACGGCGACGGCGCAGCTCGCGACCACCGAGACCGGCGGGACGTCGATCGACTACGCGCTCGAGGTCGAGCCACGCACCGCGCTCTTTCGGCCGATCTTGAGCTTCGATCTGAAGCGCACGACCGAGCGGTGGGTCGGCGAGGCGCTCGGGGCGGTGGTCGCCGCGCTCGAGGATCAGTCGCAAGACGACGCCGAGCGGTTGCTCCTCGGCCCTCCGCCCGCGCTCTCGGCGAAGCAGGCCGCGCGCCTCGAGGAGCTCGGGAGCCGCTTGCCGCCGGGCCCGCTGGTGAGCCGGCTCGTCTCGCTCATCCGAGCCGCGCCGGAGCGCGACCAAGCCACGATGAGCCCGCTCGCGCTCTCGCAGGCGTGGGCCTGCCCGCTGGAGGATCTGGTGGCCTTCCTGATCCAGGCCGCGCGCGTCGGCGTCCTCGGGGCGCGCATCGACATCCTCTGCCCGTCCTGCCTCGTGCCGCGCGCCGAGCTCGGCCCGAACGGCCCCCCTCCGGGGGTGCACTGCGACACCTGCGCGATCCCGCTCGACGCGACCTTCCCCGAGAGCCTGGCCGTGCACTTCTTTCCCAGCCCCGAGGTCCGCGCCCTCCGCGTGAAGCTCGAGTGCCTCGGGAGCCCGTCCCGTACACCGCAGATCGTCGCGCAAGAGACGCTCGCGCCCGGCGCCGAAGCCGATCTCACAATCCCGCTCGAGCCTGCGACGTACCAGCTCCGGACGCTGCCGCAGATCGGCCCGCCCGCGCTGCTCGTCGTGGGCGACGGCGAGCAGGGCAGCGAGGTGGCGTTCGACGTCGGCGCGTCGATCCAGCCGCAGCTCGTCCACCTCCGACCCGAGCCGCGGCTCCTCGCCGTGCGCAACCTCTCCGGGGGCTCGTTCACGGTCGTTCTCGAGCGGCTCGTGCCGCCGCGCAAGGTGCTCACGCTCGGGCGGCTGCTCGCCGAGTTCCCCGATCTCGCGGACGTCGTCCCCACCCGCGGCTTCGTCTCGACGATGGCCTGCTTCCAGGCCTACGCGCTCGCGCTCCGCTTGCCCGACGAAACAAGCGCGGTCGCGGCTGCGCGCGCGCTCTCCGGCGCGCGTGTCGCCTACCCGTCCGGGCCCGTGGTGCTCGCGCTCTACGCCGAGCTCGAGCCGCTGTTCGACGATCTCGCGAAGATCGATCTCTCCCGCGCGCTCGTCGGCTTCGCCGCGGGGGCCGCCTTCGAGAACGTGATCGGCGGCAAGAGCATCCCCATGGGGCCGAGCGTCGACGCGGCCTACGACGCGCTCGGCGCGTCGTACCCGGGCTTCATCGCCGCGCAGCGCGCATCCCTGGAGAGGCCGGAGATCATCGCGGCCGCTTCGCGCGCGCGCTGGCTCACGCGGACCGCCGTGTACGGCGGTCCCGCGATCGGCTGGCTGGTACGGGCCGCTTAACGACGACGGCGCGCGGCGAGCGCCAGGGCCAGCACCGCGAACGCGAGCCCGGCGCCGCTCCCGCTGGAGGTCCCCGCCGTCCGGCAGTTACACCCGTCGTCGTCTTCGTCGACGATGTCCGCCGGCACCGTCTGGTCGAGGTCCTCCCCTTGGGGCACGGCCACGCCGTGCAGCGTCACCTCACGGCTCGGCTCGTCGGGGTCGTTGCTGGCGAGGACGAGCGTGGCGTTGAAGTCGCCCGCTGCGGTGGGCTCGAAGTTCACGATGACCGACGCCTTGGCGCCGGGCGTCAGCGTGATCTGAGAGGCGGCGACGACGAACGCCGGGTCCGAGGCGGCGGCGGACGAGACGAGCTTCGCCTCGCCCAGGTTGTGGATCTCGAGCGCGAGCGGCGCCGAGGTGCCGACCCAGACCTGACCGAAATCGAGGATGTTCTCAGGCAGATCGAACTCCCCGCCGCTCGGCGGCGCGTCGTCCGAAGGCAGCTCGATGTCCGGCAGCGGGACGTGCACGCGCGCGGCGTCGAACGGAAAGTTCTTCTGATCGATCGAAAACGGGATCGGAATGTCGGCCACGGGAATGGAGAAGTCGGGGCCGATCGTGTCGATGTAGAACGCGGGGATGAGGTGCAGCGTGCCGTCGTACACGATGGTCCCGAGGGGCTGCACGTCGTACTCCACGCTGGGCCCGCCGAGGTAGAGCGCGCTCGTGACCGGGGTCGCGTTCGTGATCGCGCCGCCGGCCACCAACATGCCGTCGGGCTCGAGCACGCGGATCTGCTCGGTGCGGTAGGTCGCGTCGAGGTCCATCATGACGTCGAGCTCGATACCGCCCGAGAGACCGGGGATGTCGACGCCGATGAAGCTCGTCACGTCGACCTGGAACAACGTCTCCTGCATGGTCGAGCCGCCCACGGTGATGCCGTCGTAGGCCCACGGGTCGAACGTCGTCTGGTTCTCGACCTGAAAGTCGAACTGGGGGACGTACGGGATGTCGCCGGTCCACGAGTAGGTCTGGCCGAGCACCTCGACCTGGACCATCGCCTCACCGCCGATGTCGACGCCGTAGTGGATCCCGAGCGCGCCGGCGCCGGGCGTGGGGACCGCCTCGAGCGAGAGTGACTCGGGCCAGCTCGTCTCGAGCTCGCCCCCGAGATCGACGAAGCTCGAAGCGTAGAGCTGCGCCCAGAAATGCACCTGGAGCGGCGAGCCCTGTGGGACCCAGCCGGTGTCGAAGCCGCCCTCGATCGGGAGCTCGAGCTCCTTGTGGAACGCGACGGGCCCGGCCTGACAGGTCAGCGCGTCGGGCTCACACGGTTCGGCCACCTCCTCGGCGGACGCGAGCGCGGGGAGAGAGACGAGGAGGCCCACCGAACAAGCAAGGAGGCGGCGCATGAGAGGAACGTATCGTTTCTCTGCTGCGGCCAGGACACAAGTCGCGCCGGAGACCGAGCCGCCGCTGACCTAGGGCCCGCCGCCGGACTTGTACCCCTCGTCCCCGGGCCACTTCGGGTTGAGGGGCAGCTTCCAGCTGTGCTCGGCGATGTTGCGGACGCGCTCGAAGGTCCAGCCGCGCTCGATCTGCTTGGGGGCCCGAGGATCAGTCTGCTTGCCGTCCGGCTCCGAGCAGCAGCGCCAGGAGAGGTAGTAATAGGCGAAGCTCTCGTCGTGGGAGTAGATCTTCGGCCGGCACATGTTGCGCACGCCGAGGTACCAGGGCCCGCCGGTCGTGACGTTGTCGAAGTTGCCCGACTTGCGGCTCGGCGGCCCGGTGCGGGGGCGCTCGGGGAACTTCGTCACGCTCGAGGCGAGCTCGTCGGCATTGCCCGGCATGTCCGCCACACCGTAGTCGCTCACGCAGTCGGGCTGCGAGCCGGACACCCTGCCCTGCCACAGACGCTCGAGCTCCTTGGGATCTCGATCGAGCACCTTCTGCTTGTCGGGAAAGCCGTAGGGCTTGTCGCCGTTGCACTTGTTCGGATCGCGCACGTAGCCGTACGGGAAGGGCTTTCGCTGCGGCCCCTCGCACGCCATCGTCCACTCCTCCTCCGTGCAGACGCGCTTCTTCGCCTTCGCGCAGTGCACCTGCGCTTGGTAGAAGTTCTGCATCACCATCGGGCGCTCGCCCTTGCGGTTCGGGAACTCGTATTTGTCGATGCAGTAGCGCATCGGCTTCTCCGTCCCCGTGCACTTGGTCGGCTCGCGCACCTTCTTGCAGACCCAGATGTGGTTCTGCTCCGCGTAGAACTTCTCGAGGCAGTCCACTTCGAGCTCGGTGCAGTAGGAGCCCTCGACCAGCACCATCCCGTCGGGACAAGACGTCGGCGCAGATTCGATGGGCGCGGCGCTGGCAGACGCCGTCGCCGAGGCCGAGACGGGCGGCGCCGAGGCGACGGGCGGCGCGCTGGCGGTCGTCGCCGGCACGTCGCGTGGCCTGGGCTCGGGCCCGGGCTCCGCCGCGCCGCAAGCGGCGACCGAGCCCAACAGGAGAACGTGCGCTGCGCGTTGCATGCGACTCGAGCATAGCGTGCAGGGCCGGCGCGCGCCGTCACCGCGATCGGCGGCGGAGCCGACGAGCGACGACGAACGAAGCCGCGAGCCCCAACCACCACGCCTCGCGGCGCGGCTGCGACACGGAAGCGCGGCAGTCACACCCGCTCGCAGCGCCTTCCTCGTCCGCGCCGTCTGCGCCGCCCGCGCCCGCCGAAGCCACCGTGGGTGAGCCGCTCCCGCTGCCGGTCGTCGATCCGCCGCTCGCGCCGCCGCCGCCAGCGCCGCTCGAGGTCGAGGAAGGGCCGCCGATCCGCGTCAGCCGAACCGCGTCGAACACGAGCACACGCATCGCCGAAAATGGCTCTCCCGTGTTGTCGGCCAGGCTCACGCTCGTCGGTCCGGCGGCGAAGGTGAACGTGCCGAGATCGAGCCAACCGGCCGATGCGGACTGATCCGCGGCGACTGCCTGCGCCCCACCCTGCGCCCCGATCACGTAGCTCGCTTGCTGGCTGCCGCCGAAGCCCGGCTCCACGTAGGCCTCGAGCTGGTACTCGCCGGCCTCCGTGAAGTCGAGCGTCCATGTGCCCACGTCGTCCGCCTCCGCCGAGTCGGTCGCGTGTGTCCAGAAGGCGCCGCCGTCGTGGCCTTGATCGGTCGTGTACCAGTACTGGGGGGAGCCGGCGCGCGCGAAACACTTCTCGCCGTCGTCCACCACGCGCCCCTCGGGCGGGATGGGCGCGCAGGCGCAGTCCATCGGGCAGCTCGCCTCGGTCTCGCCGCCGTTGCAGAACCCGTCCCCGCACTCGGGCATGCCGTTGTTCGAGGAGACCAGGGTCATGCCCTGGACGAGATCTTCGTAGCCGTCGAGCGGCTCGGGTACGACCGCGTTGCCTCCGTACGAGCCGCCCGTCCCGCTCCCGCCGACAGTACTGTCACGATGGATCACCCAGTGCAGGTGCGGCGCCGAGAACGAGCCGCACGAGAGCTGCCCCTGGCACGACTGGCCGAGCTCGCCGAGGACCTGCCCGACGGCGACCGTCGCACCTTCGACGATGGCGGGATCGATGGCGTTGAGGTGCGCGTAGACCGAGTGGTAGACGTGCCCGTCACCGAGGTCGTGCGAGAGGATGACGCGCTGGCCGTAGTTCGCCCAGCCCGAGGTCGCCCACCCCGCTCGAACGACGGTCCCGGCGAGTGGTGCGACGACGGGCAGGCCCTTGCCGCCGTTCGGCTCGTTCGCGTAGTCGAGATCGAGCGCATAGTGGTCGTTCGCCTTGGCGGGCGCGTTCGTGTCCGCGTGGAGGCTGGAGCCCATGCTCGGCCCGTAGCCAGAGAGCACGCGGATCTGCGAGCCGGCCGGGAACGGGAGCAACAAGCTCACGGTCGAGGGGAAAGCCACGGCGCCCGCGATGGGATCGGTCAGCGCCCGCCCCGGCAGCGCCGTGACGAGGATCGCCAGCGTGAAGGTGACGGCGAGCGCGAGCCGTTCGGAGCCGAGCCGCAGGGCCAAAAGCATGGCGACGATTTCATCACGCCGACTATGCTGCCGTCCGCATGAATTCGCTCACTCGTACGATTGCGTGCGCCGCGCTCCTCGCCGGCTGCTCCGCCGGGCCCGCCGTCGTCGAGACGCCCCACGTTGCGGCATCCACCAGCGCGAAGCCCCCCGCGCCCAAGCCCGACCCCGACGCGGGCAAAGCGCCGACGCCCTACACCGCGGCGCAGATCCGCGACGCCTGCAGGGCCGGCCGCACGCTCACCTTCGTGACCGAGGCGCCGGGCAAGCCGCCACAGCAGCGTCGCATGCGCTTCCTCGCGGTTGACGACGAGCGCGCCACAATCGCCGACGAGGTCCTCGACGACACGGGCAAGCCCGTCGGAGCAGCCGAGACAGAGGTCGCGACCTGGGAGGAGCTGCGCCGGCACGCGAGCTTCCCGAAGGAGCAGACCACGATCGCCGACGCCGTGGCGGAGGTGCCGGCCGGCAGCTTCCCGTGCAAACGCTACACGGTGGTCGACGGAAACAAGAAGCGCACGATGTGCTTCGCCAACGAGCTCCCCGGCCCCCCCGTCGAGATGATCATCGAGGAGGACGGAAAGCTCGTCGTCAGCATGGAGCTCCTGAAGAACGAGCCAGGGCAATGAGGCGCGGTCACTCCTCTTCGGCTTCCGACAGGTAGATCTGCCCGCCGCCGTCGCGGAAGGCGGCCGCCTTCTCTTCGAGGCCCCTGGCGAGCGCGCTGTCGGCCTCGATACCCTTTTCGTCGGCGTAGCGGCGCACGTCCTCCGTGATCTTCATGGAGCAGAACTGCGGTCCACACATCGAGCAGAAGTGCGCGCTCTTTGCCCCCGGCGCCGGCAGCGTCTCGTCGTGGAACTCGCGCGCCTTCTCCGGGTCGAGCGAGAGGTTGAACTGGTCTTCCCAGCGAAACTCGAAGCGCGCCTTGGAGAGGGCGTCGTCGCGCAGCTGCGCGCCCGGGTGGCCCTTGGCGAGGTCGGCGGCGTGGGCGGCGATCTTGTAGGCGATGACGCCGTCGCGCACGTCCTCCCGGTTGGGCAGCCCCAGGTGCTCCTTGGGCGTGACGTAGCAGAGCATCGCCGTGCCGAACCAGCCGATCATCGCGGCGCCGATGGCGCTCGTGATGTGATCGTAGCCGGGGGCGATGTCGGTCACGAGCGGGCCCAGCGTGTAGAAGGGCGCCGACTTGCAGAGCTTGTCCTGCTTGTCGACGTTCTCCTTGATCTTGTTCATGGGCACGTGCCCGGGGCCCTCGATCATGACTTGCACGTCATGCTTCCAGGCGATGTCCGTTAGCTCCCCGAGCGTCTCGAGCTCCGCGAACTGCGCGGCGTCGTTTGCGTCCGCGATGCAGCCGGGGCGCAGGCCGTCTCCCAGACTGAAAGACACGTCGTACTTCTTCAGCACCTCGCAGATGCGCTCGAACTCCGTGTAGAGGAAGTTCTCCTTGTGGTGGTGGAGGCACCACTTGGCCATGATCGAGCCGCCTCGCGACACGATGCCCGTCGTGCGGTTGCGGGTGAGCGGCACGTACCGGAGGAGCACGCCGGCGTGGATGGTGAAGTAGTCCACCCCTTGCTCGGCCTGCTCCACCAGCGTCTCCAGGAAGACGTCGATCGAGAGGTCCTCCGGCTTGCCCTTCACCTTCTCGAGCGCCTGGTAGATCGGCACCGTGCCGATCGGGACCGGCGAGTTGCGGATGATCCACTCGCGCGTCTCGTGGATGTTCTTGCCCGTCGACAGATCCATCACCGTGTCGGCGCCCCACTTCACCGACCAGCGGAGCTTGTCGACCTCCTCCGCGATGGAGGACGACACGGCGGAGTTGCCGATGTTGGCGTTCACCTTCACGAGGAAGCTCCGGCCGATGATCATCGGCTCGCTCTCGGGGTGCCTCATGTTGGCCGGGATGATGGCGCGGCCGGCGGCCACCTCGCTCCGCACGAGCTCCGGCGAGACGCTCTCGCGGAGCGCGATGAAGCGCATCTCCTCGGTGATCTCGCCCGCGCGGGCGTAGGCCATCTGCGTCCTGTTGTGGCCGTCCCGCGCGACGCGACGGTCGATCCACGCCTTTCGCAGCTTGGGGAGGCCGCGGCGGAGGTCGTCCGGCGTCATCGCGTGGACCAGATCGCCGCCCGTCTCGTAGACGCGGAACGGCGGCTCGCTGCCCCCGAGGGTGATCTCGCGGAAGGGGACGCGCACGTCGCCCTCCTCCACGAAGACCCGCCTCGAGCTCGCAAACGGCGTCATGGGCTCGAGGCCCTCCGCGCCGTCCTTCACCAGGTTGAGAGAGCCTTTGCCGCCGCTGGTCGTGCCTGTGCTCATGTCCGCTTTCCTCCGCCGGTATGATCCGGATCAGGTGCTTGAGGGTCGCGCGCCCTTCGGCGCACCTCTCAGCCCCACGACGGGGCTCCCCTAGCGAGTGGGCGCGGACCTTACCACGGGTGCTACGGTTCTCGAGCGGTGCCGCGCCTCCGGAAGCTCCTTTTCGTCCTCTTCACGCTCTCCTCTGGCGCCTGCGCCGCCGGCGCCGCCGAGCCGGAGCCTCCCCGCCGCACCGAGGCGCGCACGGCCGCCCCACCCGTGGCGGCGAGCGCCGCCGAGCCCGCGCGCTCCCCCGAGGCCGCGGAACCGGCACCGTTCCGCTCCGCGGCCAAGGTCTCGCTCTGGATCCGCGGCGGTGACGTGCTCGACGGCGTTTCACCGAAGCGCAGACGCGCCGACGTCGTCATTGACGGTGCTGTCATCGTTCACGTCGGCCCGGTGGCGCCCGACCTGGTCGCGGAGCGGACGATCGACGCGAGCGGCTTCGTCGTCGCGCCCGGCTTCATCGACGCCCACGCACACGCCGACCCGTTCGGCAGCGGCGAGCAGCTCCTCGCCCAGGGCGTGACGACGATCGTGGTCGGCCAGGACGGCTTCAGCCCCGCCGAGCGCATCGGCGCCTTCCTCGACAGGGTCCAGGTGTCGCGCCCGGCCTTGAACGTCGCGACCCTCGTGGGACATCACACCGTCCGCACGTCGGCCGGCGTCGGCGCGGCGAAGTCCCCCTCCGAGGCCGCCCTTGCGAAGATGACGCGCCTGGTGGACGAGGCGATGAAGCAGGGTGCGTTCGGCCTCTCGACGGGCCTCGAGTACGAGCCGGGACGCCTGGCCGGCGCCGACGAGCTCGCCCGGATAGCCGGCCCCGTCGGCGAGCGCGGCGGCGTGGTGATGAGCCACCTCCGGAGCGAGGACGACGACAAGATCGAGGCGTCGCTCGAGGAGCTCTTCGATCAGTGCAAGACGGCCAAGGCGCGCGCGCACGTGGCGCACATGAAGATCGTGCTCGGCAAAGGGGAGGCGCGCGCCAAGCGCATCCTCGCGAAGCTGGACGAGGCGCGCGCCGCCGGCCTCTCGGTCACGGCGGACCTCTACCCGTACACGGCGAGCTACACGACGGTGAGCATCCTGTTCCCGCCGTTCGCGAAGCCGCCCAACGACTACGCGGAGGCGCGGGCGCGCAGGAAGGACGACCTCCGCGCCTACCTCCGCGAGCGGGTGACCACCCGGAACGGCCCCGAGGCGACGGTGTTCGGCACCGGCCGCTACGCCGGGAAGACGCTGGCCGAGGTCGCGACCGCCGAGCGCCGGCCTTTCGAAGACGTGCTGATGGAGCTCGGCCCCCGCGGCGCCGAGGCGGCCTATTTCGTGATGGACGAACCCGTGATGGAAGCCCTCTTCCGCGACGAGCACGTCATGATCGGAACCGACGGCGGCGGAGGCGGCCGGCACCCGCGCGGCAACGGGAGCTTCTCACGCGTCCTCGCTCGCCTCGTGCGCGACCGGAAGCTGGTGTCGCTCGAGGAGGCGGTGCGCAAGATGGCCGCCCTCCCCGCCCGGACGCTCGGTCTCGAGGCGCGAGGCACGCTCGAGCCCGGAAGCGCCGCCGACCTCGCGATCTTCGATCCCGACGACGTCGAGGACACCGCGACCTTTGAGCGTCCTTACGCCGTCGCGAAAGGCATGAAGCTCGTGATCGTGAACGGCGTGGTCGCGCTCGAGGGCGGCAAGCCCACCAAGGCGCGGGCCGGGCGTGCGCTCCGCAAGCGCGACTGAGCGCTCAGGGGCTGCTCGGGAAGGTGTTCGTGATCTGGCACGTCGCGATGTTGAGGTCGTCGATGTACCAGCCGCGCTCCCAGCCCTCGCCCGCGTTCACGGTGTCGTAGGTGAACTCGAAGATCGCCTCTTGCCCGACCAGGTTGGCGGGCATGTCGACCGAGATGTCGTCCCAGTCGTCCAGCGCGCGGTTCATGTTCTCCGGCGTCCACGGCTGACAGAACGGGACCGTCATGTTGCCCTCGCAGTTGAGGACGGTCTGGAACGTCGACCCGCCGTTCGTCGAGACGCGGATCGTCTTCTTGTCGAAGAGCGCGAAGGTATCGTTGCCGCCGCGATCTTGGTGCCACGATCGGAACGTGAGCTGGGCCGGGACGACCGTGACGCCGGTGCGGAAGGTGCCAACCTCGATCTCGCTCGCGCCGGCGACGTAGGGGAAAGCGCCCGTGCGCGAGCCGTTGTTTCCGAGGACGGGGGCGAAGCCGGGGGAGAACAGATCGTAGTCGGGATCACCGGGGAAACACGGCGACATGTTCGTCTCGTTCGAGTTCGGGCTGAGGCAGCCGTTGAACCGCGTCCAGTCGCCCGTGAACGTCCACTGGATGTCGTCGAGCTGGGTGAAGGTCTGGATGTCCGGGCAGCTCACGCACTGACCGCCGCCGCAGCCGAGGCAGAGCGGATCGCCCTTGGCGCAGCTCGAGCAGGCGTCCCCTTCGAACGGAAGGATGCCGGGGTTGCAGAAGCCGTGCGCGTCACACGCGCTCGCCGAGCAGGCCGCGTCGACCCCGGCGAGGTCGCAGCTCGAGCCGAGCGCCTGAGGCGCGACCGTACACTCGCCCGACAAGGTGTCGCACTCGCCCGTCGCGCAGGTCCCGTCGAGGTAGCCGCACGAGGTGTCGTCCGTGCAAGCGCAGTCCTGGGCGAAGTTCAGCGCGTCGATGTACCAGCCGCGCTCCCCGCTGCAGCACGCGTCCGTCGTGTCGTAGAGGAAGCGGATGTAGCCGACCTGGTTCTGGAACTCCGCCGGCACGGGAAGCGAGACGAAGTCCCACGCGCCGGGCGGGCGGTTGCCGAAGTAGGGCGGGCAAAAGACCGGGGTGTCCACGTTCACCATGCACACGGCGACCTGCTGGAAGTTCACGCCGTCGAGGGAGACCTGAACGGCCTTGAGATCGTAGTTGTAGCCCTCGTCGACGTGCCACGAGAGGAAGTCGAGCGTCGCGGGGATCAAGGTCGGCGGCGTCGTCGCCGAGGAGACCTCGGCCTCGGTCCCCTTCCCGTAGGGGTGCGCGCGGTTGCCGTCGGTGCCGAGGACGGGGTGGTCGAAGCGGATGGGCCCGACCTCGGTGTCGTCGCCCGCGGCGGTGCAGTCGGGATCGGCCAGGTCGATGAGCCCGTCGCCGTCGTCGTCCGAGCCGTTGTTGCATTGCGCTGGCTGGAACTCCGACGGGTCGTCTGCGTCGGCACAGCCGGGATCCTCTGGGTAGTCCGTCAGTCCGTCCGTGTCGTTGTCGATGCCGTCGTTGCACGTGCTGAAGGGGACCCCCAGCGCCGGCGGCGGCGTCTCGCTGTAGATGCGCCAGTCGCCGGTGAGCGTCCAGCCGGCGGTCGAGAGCGGCGTACGGAACGACTTCACCTGGGCGCGCGAGGTGCAATCCTCGCAGGCCCCGGCAAGGCAGAGCGCGCAACTCCCAGGCCCCGCCGGACAGTCATCGCAGAACGTGCCGTCGCTGGCCTTGGCGTCGACGCAGTTGCCGTTTCCGTCGCACGAATCGGCCGCGTCGCAGTCGCCGGTCGGCGCGGCGCCGCACATCGTGCCGGCGGCGAGGGGCTGCGCCACACACGTGCCACCTTCGCAGGCTCCCATCGCGCACGCGCTCGTCAGGTTCGCGCAGTCTTCCGGGCCGTCGCACCCGGCGTTGCCGCCCATTCCGGTCCCGGTCGAGGTCGAGGTCGTCGTCGCGCCGCCCGTGCCGCCACCGCCGCTACCCGGATCGATCTCGTCCGGCGCGTTGACGAGCGAGCACGCGGACAGGAGGCCGAGGGCGGTTCCACCCAGGAGAGACAAGGAAGAGCGCGACATGGATCGCGAGAGGGCCATGGAGCGCAGCCTACCAAGCTCCAGCCAGAGACCGCTACGTCCGAGCAGCGGTTTGGGGATCAGAAGCCGACGAAGCGCGCGTAGACGGCGAGCCCGCCGGCGAAGGCCCCGAGGACGAAGGCGACGAACCCGACGGCGAAATAGTTGAGGACGTGGCTGCTCTGGCGCGGCGCGGCCGGCTGCGGGGGCGGACGCTGGGAGATGGGGGCCGCGTCGTCGTCCAACCCCACGCCCACGCCGCAGGCCGCGAGCAGCTGGCTCGCCTGGTCGAGGAACGCTCGATACGACTCCTCGTCGATGTCGAGCAGCCGGTCCTTGAAGCGGGCCCGATGCACGGCCGCGAGCGCGCGGTGGGTCCGGAGCTGGGCACGGCGAGCGGAGACCTCAACCCAGCCGACGGTGAGGTTGGGAGGGCCGGGCCGCTCGGGCACCAGCACGATGGCCTGCCGCGCGGCGCGCCCGCCGCCCGTGCTCATCCCTTCGGGAGCCGCGAGCTCGGCCCGACGCGGCACCGCGCGACCGAACCGCACGGCCTCGAACGAGCTCGTGAAGTAACGAGCGAAATCGTAGGCGCCTTGAGCGACCTGGGTGCGCTTCGCGTCGAAAGACACGCTGATCCACGCATCCTAGTCGGTTCTCACGTCCCCGGTCCAAAGTTGCGCGCGGCGCTCGTCGGGTCAGGTACCAAGGAGGCTCCGATGTTGACGATCCGTGCCGCGCGAGCGGGCGACTACCCGACCTTCGCCAGGTTGTTCCCCGAGCTCGCGACGGGCGACCCCGTCCCTGGTCCCGAACGGTTCGACGCCGTTCTCCGGCCCACGACGCTTCTCGCCGAGGAGGGCGCCGCAGCCGCGGGCTACGCCTACTACGAGGTCCTCGGGGACCTCTGCTACGTCCGCAACCTCGTCACGGCCCCGGACCGACGGCGCGCGGGGGTCGGCCGCGCGCTCCTGCAGCGCGTCCTCGTGCTCGCGCGGGAGAGCGGCTGCTCGCGCTGGTGCTTGAACGTCAAACCGGACAACACCGCGGCCGTGAGGCTCTACGAGAGCTTCGGCTTCTTGCCCGCGCACGAGGGCCAGGCGATCCGGATCGAGTGGGATCGGGTCGGCGGCCTGCCGGGCGAAGAGGTCGCGCGCGCTCTCGATCCGTCCGAAGAGTCGGGCGTCGAGCGCGCCTTCGATCTGGAGCTCGGGTTGCTCGCCAACCGGCGCGCGAAAGGAGGCCTATCGCTCGCGGTCGATCGTGACGGAGCCGTCGTCGCGGTCGCGACGTTCGACCCGCAGTTCCCGGGCGGGTATCCGTTCTACGCGTCCACGCCCGAAGACGCCGGCGCGCTGCTCCGCGCGATGCGCGCCCGTCGCGCGACGATCTCGGACGGCGGCTCGTGGCGAGAGCGCGGCGTGCAGATCTTCGTCGAGAGGCCGCCCGCGCTGGCCGAGACGCTCTTGGGGCTGGGCGCGGAGCGAATCCTCCGTATCCTCCACATGCGCGCGGCGCTGCCCGTTGCCTGACGAACAATGTCCGACCACCTCCTCATCGGATGCGCAGTCCTCGCTGCCGTCTGATAGGACGGTCGGACGATGGACAGCCGCTCGCAGACCTCCTTCGAGATCACGACTATCCCTACCCTCTCGAGCGCTCCGGCTCCCGGCCCGAGCGCGCCCATCGTGAAGCAGACGCTCCTCCCCAGCTCGGGCATCGACCCGTCCGCGGTCTCGGACGCCCGGGTGGAGCTCTGCGACGCGGTGGAGCTCCTGCGCAGGTTGCCCGACGCGAGCGTGGACCTCCTCGTGACGGACCCCGCGTACGAGTCGCTCGAGAAGCACCGTGCCATCGGCACGACGACGCGGCTCAAACACTCCAAGTCGTCCAGCAACGACTGGTTCACGATATTCCCCAACGCGCGCTTCCCGGAGCTCTTCCAGGAGGCGTATCGCGTGCTGAAGAAACACGCCCACCTCTATCTGTTCTGCGACCAGGAGACGATGTTCGTCGCCAAGCCCGAGGGCGAGGCGGCGGGCTTCAAGTTCTGGAAGCCGATCGTGTGGGACAAATGCAAGATCGGCATGGGGTACCACTACAGGTCCCGCTACGAGCTCGTGCTCTTCTTCGAGAAGGGCAAGCGCAAGCTCCACGATCTCTCCGTGCCCGACATCCTCACCGAGCCTCGCATTCGCGGCGGCTACCCGAGCGAAAAGCCGCCGGCGGTGTCGGAGGTGCTCATCCGCCAATCGACCGACGCCGGCGACATCGTCGTCGATCCGTTCTGCGGCTCCGGCTCGGTCGGGGTCGCGGCGCGGAAGCTCGGGCGGCGCTTCTTGGGCTCGGATATTTGCCCCGAGGCGGTCGAAGTCACCCGCGAGCGGCTCGGGGCCTGGGACGGGACATGACAGGGAACGAATACAAGCTCCGCGTCGCGAAGTACGTCATCAGCGCCTACGGCCCGCGCGGGGTGGACGTGTTCGACGAGGTGACGATCGGAACGAGCCTGCTCGGCAAGCCGCGGCGCATCGATCTCTTGCTCCGCGAGCGCGACAGCAAGGCCGCGCTCGCCATCGAGTGCAAGTACCAGGACTCGGCCGGCACGGTGGACGAGAAGATCCCGCACGCCCTTCAGGACCTCGCCTCGCTCCGCATGCCCGCCGTCATGGTCTACGCCGGCGCCGGCTTCTCGGAGGGCGTCCTGCACCTGCTGCGCGCGTCGTCCCTCGCAGCGTTTTGCATGCCGGACGAGTCGCTCAAGCCGCTGCCCCGGCAGCGCGCCGCCGAGGCGTTCCACTCCGGGACGTGGCAGCTCGACCACGTCCTCGCGCAGAGCTTCGGCTGGTGGGACGTCATCATCGGCGATCGCAAGCCGATGGCGATCTGACCGGGCGCGCGCGTCAGAACACGCCGTCGATCATCAGCGAGCCGATGCCCGGGAGCACCCGCACCGAAGCGGACTCGGACGTGCCGCGCGTGAGGACGCCGCCGCCGATGAGCATGCCGACGCCGATCGCGGTGAGCCCACCGCCGACGGCGACGGCGATCTGCGCGTTGCGCTGGTTCTCCCGGCCCGCGTCGATGCGCTCGGCCAGGCTCTCCGGGCAGACCGTACGGTCGCCTTCCGTGCGGCACCCGCTCTGCTCGGGGTCGCTCAAGAAGTCGTGGTCTTCCTTGGAGGCGAAATAGAAGCCGGCGCCGACGGCCATGCCGCCGAGGCCGAGCAGCGTCACCGCCGTTCCGCCGATGAGCAAGCCCGTCGCTGCCGGCGACCGCGGGGCCTGTTCTTCTTCCGGCGGCGGCGGGACGACCGGCGGCGGCGCGACGGGCGCCGGCTCACCGGGCTTGGGGGGCGGCGCCACCACGGGCGGCGGCCGTGTCTCGCCGACCTTGAGCTCGACCACCTGGGCCTGTCCCGCCGGCACGTCGAGCTGCTTCGAGTCGGTCTGCTGATCGCTGACGAACGCCTTGATGGAGAGCGCGCCCGGCTCCACCGCGAAGGCACGATCGATGGGCGCGAGCTGGTCGCCGATGAGCACGCGCACGGGGCCCGCCTTCTCGCCCACGAGCTTGATCGTGACCACGGCCACCTTCTGCCCTGCCTCCGCGCGGAGCTCCTTCGAGCGCTCGACGGTGGGGGCGTATTTCGGGTTGCCCGCCCCTTCCTCCTCGACGACCACGAGCTCGTTGTACGCGCGGGCGTGGCGGCCGAGCCCCATGAGGGCACGCGCCATCATCATGTGGGCGTTGGGGCTCCTGACGACCCCGTACGAGGCGGCGAAAGAGTTGAACGCGTCCTCGTATTTCTTCTGGTCGAAGGCCTTGGCGCCGCGCTCGTAGTGCGACTGCGCCTCCTTCTTCTGGGCGTCCGTCGCGCTCTCGATCGAGACGCCCTGCGCGTGAGACGACGACACCACCGTCAGCATCGGGGCGACCACCAGCGAGCATGCGAGGAGCGTCCGTCGACAAGCCGAGACAAAGCGCATGATCGGGAGCATACCAAGAGCGCGGAGCCCGCTCGGAAGTTCCTGGAGGCGCGGCCGTGGCTGGCCGGCAGAAGCTGCGCGCGCCCGCCGAGATGGTGGTACGCTCCTCTTGGGATGCAGATTTCTGGCCCGCCGCGCCCCAAAGGCACGCCGAAGGACTCGCCCCCGGTCGACGAGGAGACCACGGCGGTGCAGGCCCTGCCGGCCCCGGCGGAGCCCGACTTCGACGTGACGGTCGCCGAGCCTCCGAGCGACGACTTGCTCGAGACCAGGGAGCTGCCCGTGGTGGACGCCGCGCCGGACGAGCCGGAGGACCCCAACAAGGCCTACCTCGCGCCGCAGGTGCTCCCGACACCCGCCGTGCCCGATCAGACGGACGCGCAGCGCATCGTCCTGAACCTCCCCGATCAGAGCGCCGTCCTCCCGCCCTCTCCGCAGGACGTCGACAGGGCGCGGCGGCGTGCCCCGACCGTGAAGATCCCGCGCGGCACGCTCGCGGCGCAGGGCGCCGGGCCCGTCGAGCCAGCCGCCGCGCTGCCGCCCGCGCCGCCGCCCGCGCCTCGTCCTCCTCCCGCCGCGGCTGCGACGGTGGCGACAGTATCGTCATCTTCCAGGTCCGCGCTCGCCGACGACCCGAAGCCGCTCCTGTCGCTCCCGAACGAGCCCCGCATCGAAGCGCCGCCGACCGCTCGGCACGTCAGCGCGCCCCCGCCGGCGCGCAGGTCGAAGCTCCCCTGGATCGCGCTGGCGGCCTTGTGCCTCGGGGCCGGCGGCTTCGCGCTCCTCACGCTGACGAAGGAGGAGGGACGGGAGGCTGCGTCCCGCGAGCCCGCGAAGCAGACGGCCGGTCAGGGCGTTTCCCCCACCTCGCAGCCGAAGCCCGAGCCCTCGCCGCTCGCCGAGAGGCCCGCTCCCGCGCCCGAGCCCGCGAAGACGACGGAGCCCGAGACGACGGCAACCGCCGCGGCGTCCGTCGCGGCCCCCGCGCCGACGCCGACTCCCGAGCCGGTCGCGGTGCAGACACCACCCTCCCCTCCGGTGAAGAATCCGGCGCCCGCTGCGCCGCCGACCTACAAGCCCCCGCCGGCGGCGGCGCCCCCCGCCGCAACGCAAAAGGGCCCGGCGAAACCGCCGAGCCCCAAGGGCGACTACACGCCGCCGACCATCTGATCGATCAGTCGATCCCGTCGAACTCCACCGGGTCCTCGAGGATCGGTCGCAGCCGCTCGACGTTCGCGCGGGTGGTCTTCGCCTCGGTGGCCACGGCCTCGACCTCGTCGCCGTCCTCGTCCGCTTCGACCTCCTCGCCTTCTTCTTCGTCGTCCTCGTCGGCCTGGATGACCGGGAGGCGCCGCTTGCCGACCGGACCCTCATCCACGTAGTCGCGGAGCGCTTCCATGTCGCGGAGCGCCTGGAGCTTGGCGAGAGCCTTGACCTCCACCTGTCGGATCCGCTCCCGCGTGAGGTTCATGATCGCGCCCACGTCTTCGAGCGTGGTGCCGCCGCGGTCGGCCACGTCGAGGGCGCAGCTCTCGTTCATGTCCCAGACCTCGAGGTCGGGGAAGTTGAGCTTGATCGCCCCGGTGCGCGCGGAGACATCGAGGAAGAGGTGGTGTTTGCAGGAGACGTACGGGCACGGCCGGGGCGCGTCCTGGCACTCGGTGCGCGTGCGCGGCTTGAAGTAGTCCGTCTCGGGATAGAGCATCCGCCCGATCTCGAGCTCGCGCTTGGTCATGCGCTTGACGCTGATCGTCCGCGCGCGCACCTCGCGCTTTCGGCGGGAGCGTCGCTGCTCCCTCGTGATGGCGCTGTCGGCGGTCGGGCGCGGAACGCGAGCGAGGTTGCCCTCGATCTCCGGACCTGCGTCACCTGCGTCGGTCAGCATGGCGTCGCCCTCGGCGGTCTCTCCGTGGGGCGTATCGAACTCGCTCTCCATGCTCATGCGCTGCCTCCCAAAAATCCGAACCGATCAGTGCATGGGTGCGCTGACGCGGCAGAAACCATCCGCCGCGCGGCGCCCGCCGCGGGTGCTGGCCGAGCCGCGAGTGGGGCGGTCCGGCGTTGGAGCGTGTTGCTCCGCTCGTTGCTATTCAAAAGGTCCGGAGCGTCGCCCCCGGCGACGAATCCGGGTGCTGCTTCCGTTCAGCCGACTGCGCTTCGCGAATCGACGCGACGCGCGAGCCGTGCCTGCGTGGTGAGCCGCTCTTCGAGCTGCACGAGACGGCCGAGGAGCTCTTTCGCGAGTGCCTCGGCCGCACCGATCTCGGTGCCGACTGCCTTGGCGGTGGGCTCGCTCCGCTGCTTCTTGAGCGCGCCCTTGAGCGTCAGGAAGATCTTGTCCAACTTCCGCTCCAGCTCCTCGATGTCACCACGAACGAACCACACCTCTCGCTTGATGTCTTCGATGGTGAGGTTCTCGGCCATCATCTGCTTGATGGCCACGATCTGCCTGACGATGGTGGCCGGGTAGAGACCCTGCGACCCCGTGTGTTTCCCTTTTTTTCCGACGCGAACGCTGCGGGGCAACAAACCTTGCTGCACGTACTTTCGCAGCGTCGCCTCGCTGAGCTTCAGCCCATTTTCTTCGAACAGCTTCAGGATCTCGGAAGAGGTGATGCCCTCCGCTTTCCGTGCTTCCAGCTCGGCCAGCACTTCTTCCGGGATCATCGAGGTCAAGTCCCTTTGAGGGTGACGTTGGTGCATTGTGCCAACGACGTCCGGGACGATATTCCACTCAATGGAATACAGTCAATTTCTCTCTAGGCAATTATCGCGAAGTACGAGAGAACGGCTTCGTTCACCGCGAAAAACGCTTCTCGGCGGACATTGTTCTTCCTACCAAAGCGCGTCATTTCGAGCTCGCCAGAGCCCCGAAAACCTGAACGTTTGCACGTACTTGACTACCATGTCGCACATGTCGTTGGTCAGGTGACGGAAGAACGATGTGCAGATAGTCTGGCGCCCGCATGACGAGGTTGCAGAGCCGCGACGTGACGGTGCGAGGCGTTCGCATCCGCGCGGTCGAAGCAGGCCCGAAGGACGCGCCCGCGCTGCTCCTGATCCACGGCTTCCTCGTGAGCCATCTGGAGTGGGCCGACGTTCTGGGTGAGCTCGCCGACCAGTTCCACGTCATCGCGGCCGACCTGCCCGGCTTCGGGGAGAGCGAGAAGCCCGGCCCGGCCCGCTACCCGTACGGGATCGAGGCCTTCTCCGAGGCCATGGCCGACTTGGTCGCCGCCTTCGGCGTCGGGCGAGCACACGTGATCGGCCACGCCATGGGCGGTGCGGTGGCGCTCACGCTGGCGGCGGAGCACCCGGAGCTCGTGCACCGCTTGGTCGTGGTCGCCCCGCTCGTCTACCCGTTCGAGTCCAGCCTCAAGGGCAAGCTCGCCCTCTACCCGCTCATCGGTCCTGTCATTTTCAAGCAGCTCTACGGCCGGGGGGTGTTCCGCGCCTACTTCCGGGACGAGGTGTTCGGCGGGAGCGAGGGCATGAACGTCGCCCGGGTGGACGAGCACTACGAGCGCTTCAACTCGCCTGCCTCCCGGGAGAGCGCGTACGCGACGCTCCGCGCCATCCAGGATACCCGCCCGCTCGTGGCTCGCCTCGGCCGTGTCCGCACGCCGACGCTCGTCGTCTGGGGCCGTGAAGACAGGATCTTCCCTGTGGTCCATGCGTCCCGGCTCGCGAAAGACCTGAGCGACGCGCGCCTCCAGATCCTCGCCGGCGGGCACTCGCCTGCGGAGGAGACGCCAGGCCCGTTCCTCGCGGCCGCCCGCCAGTTCCTCGAAGGGCGGAGGTGACGATCTCGCGTCCCCCTCCCCGGCGCCCGGGGCTCGTGCGTCGAGCTCTCTCGACCCACGACGGGCGCGTCGCCGTCGCGCTGCTCGGTTTCCTAGCGGTGCTGTCATGGTTGGTGCCGCTCTTCGCCGCGCCTCCCGACCAGAGCGACTTCACCATGCCCCTCGCGCCGGACGGCGGCCCGCCGCTGCCGACCGCGAGGAGCTGGCTGGGCGGGGACGCGCTCCACCGCGACGTCCTCAGCCGCCTCGCGGCCGGAGGCCGAGTCTCGCTGGCGGTCGCAGGCGCCGCGGCGCTCGTGGCCGGCCTCGTCGGCGTCTCGGTGGGGATCACCTCGGCCACGGCAGCCCGCGCCGGAGCGCGCCGCGTCGACGGTCTCCTCATGCGACTCGTCGACGTCCTGCTCGCCCTACCGTTCCTCCTCTTCGTCACGACCGTGGGCGTGCTCGTCGGCCGGACCGATCCGACCAGCCTCGTCCTGGTGCTGGGCCTGACAGGCTGGACGGGGATCGCGCGGATCATCCGCGCCCGCGCCATGACCGTCCTCGGGCAGGACTACGTCCAGGCGGCGCGCGCGCTCGGCGCGAGCTTCACCCGCGTGGCGATAAGCCACGTCCTGCCGAACGTGGCCCCGACCGCGATCGTGCTCGGGACGAGCCTCGTCGGCTCGATGATCCTGGCCGAGGCGGTCCTCGGGTATCTGGCGGTCGGCATCCAACCTCCGCAGGCGACGTGGGGCCGGATGCTCCACGAGGCCGAGTCGCTCGTCGTCCTCAGGCCGGCCCTCGTCGCGGCGCCCGGCGTGTGCATCCTCGTCGCCATGTTGGGCCTCCACCGGCTGGGGGAGGCCCTCCGCGTCGCGACCGAGTCGAGCCAGGCGGAGCGCTCGCAGCGCCGCTTCCCGGTCGACGTGGCCGTCGCCGCGGCCGCGCTCCTCGTCCTCGCCCTGCTCCCGCCCAAGGCCCTACCCGCGCCGCCGGCTGCCTCCGGCTCGGCCGAGCCGGTCCGCGGCGGGACGCTGCGCCTCGCCACGCTGTTCACGGTCCGCACGCTCGATCCTGCTTCCGCGCCCGACGAGATCTCGATCGCGCTCGTCCGGCTCGTCTTCGATCGGCTGCTGACGTTCGACGCCGAGGGCCGGATCGCTCCGGCGTTGGCCGAGCGGTTCGAGTGGAGCGAAGACGGGCTCGCGCTGGATCTCTACCTGCGCCACGGCGTGCGCTTCCAGGACGGCTCCACGCTCGGGGCGCGAGACGTGAAGCGCTCGTTCGAGCGGACGCTGCACCCGAAGGCGGCGTCCCCCGGAGCCTCCAACTTCGCCAACCTCGAGGGCTACGAGGCCTACCACTCGGGGAAGGCCGCCGAGCTGGCTGGCGTGACCGTCATCGATGACCATATCGTCAGGTTTAGCCTCCAGGCCCGCGACTCGACCCTGCCCTCGCTGCTCACGCTGTCCTTCGCGGCGCCGGTCTGTCCGTCCGTCCCGTTTTCGCTCGCGGACACGAAGGACACCGACCTCTGCGGAGCAGGCCCGTTCCGGATCGAGCGCTTCGAGCCGGAGGGCCTCGTGCGCCTCGCGAGGCACGCGGCGTACCGCGTCCCGGGCTTGCCGCACCTCGACGGCATCGAGCTCGCGCTCCAGGTGAGGCCTCAGGCACAGCGGTTTCGGTTCGAGCGCGGCGAGCTCGACTATGTGCGGGAGCTCTCCGGCTCGGACGCCATGTTGTTCCGCGCCGACCCACGCTGGGCGCCCCACGGAAAGCTCGTCGACAGCCTGCGCGCGAGCGCCATCTTCCTGAACACCGAGGTGGCGCCGTTCGACGACGTCCGCCTGCGCCGCGTCGTATCCCTGGCGGTCGATCCGAGCGTCCTCGTGAAGGTCCGCGCGGATCTCGCGCCGCTCGCGCGGGTCGTCCCCGACGCGGTGCCGGGCAGGCGCGACCCCGCCCTCGAGCGCCACCACGATCCCGAGGCCGCGCTCGCCTTGATGGCAGAGGCCGGGTACGCGTTCGACCCGGCGACCGGCCGCGGCGGGTACCACGACCCCATCGACTACGTCACCGTTCCCGACACCTTCGAGCAGTCCGCGGCCGAGATCTACCAGCAGCAGCTCGCGCGGGTGGGCATCCGCATCCGCCTCCGGCTGCTCAGCCACCAGACGTACCTGTCGGAGGTGCAGACGCGCGGAAAGAGCGCGATGGGGTGGGCGGGCTGGCAAGCGGACTACCCGGACCCCCTCACCTTCTTCGATCCCAAGCTCGTCTCGAGCGCGATCGGCCCCGTCTCGCAGAACAACTCGTTTTACTCGAGCCCGGAGGTCGACGCGCTCGTCGCGCGCGCGCGCGTGGAGACAGATCCGCGGACACGCGACGAGATCTTCTCGCGCGCAGAGGAGATCGTGCACGCCGACGCGGCGTGGATCCCGGTCAGCACGGCGCGTGTGTTCGAGCTGTCCCAACCCTGGCTGCGCGGCTACGAGCCCACCGCGCTGGTGCAGCTGGACTTCACGTCGGCGTTCCTCGATCGCCCGGCGACCGATGGCCAAGCGGCGCGCGCTGCGCTCGGCATGTCGCCGCTTCGGAGCGCGAGCCGATGACGAAGTCGTTGCTGCTCGCGCTCCGCCGTGTGGTCTGGGGCTTCGTGCTCGTCTTCGGCATCCTCACCCTCACGTGGGTCCTCACCGCGCTCTTGCCCGGCGATCCCGTGAGCGCGGCGATGGGGCCCCAGGCCGCCCCCGCCGAGGTGGAGCGGGTGCGGAGGCTCTACGGGCTCGACGCGCCGGTGCTCGTCCGGTACGGCAGGTTCCTCGCGCGGGTGGTCCACCTCGGCCCTGACCTCCCCGAAGCCAAGAAGGGCGAACACGGCTCGTGCGCGGGGATCCTCCCGGGCGTGCATGTCGACCTCGGCTACAGCTACACCTACCGGCGCCCCGTCACCGATCTGATCGAGAAGAAGCTCCCCGCCTCGCTCGAGCTCGCGATCGCGGGCTCCCTCGTCCAGGCCCTCCTGGGCCTCCTGCTCGGGGGCGTCGCGGCCCTCCGACGCGGCTCTCGCCTCGACCACGCCGTCGTCGGCACCGCCGTCGCTTTCGGCGCGGCGCCCACCTTCGTCGTGGGCCTCGTCCTGCAATACGCGCTCGCCCATCGCGCGGGCGCGTTCCCGGTCGACGGTGGTTACACCGAGAGCGGGCTCGCTCACCTCCGCGCCATCGCCTTGCCTGCCCTCACGCTCGGCCTCTACGGGGCGGCGCTGCTCGTCCGGCTCGTGCGCAGCGAGCTCGGCGACGCGCTCGCCCAGCCGAGCGTCCTCGCGGTCCGCGCACGCGGCGCGTCTCGCCTTCGCGCGGGGCTCGTGCACGCCCTCCGCAACGCGAGCGCGCCCATCGTCCAGCTCACGGTCCTCGAGCTCGGCGCGCTCGTGGGCGGAGCGGTCGTCACCGAGCGGCTCTTCCGATGGCCCGGCCTCGGTGAGATGGCCGTCGTCGCGGTCCAGAACCGCGACGCCCAGGCGATCGTCGGCGTGACCCTCGTGGCCTCGACGGCCATCGTCGCCGCGACCGTCGTCGCGGACGTCCTGGGGCTCTTGCTCGACCCGCGCCAGCGCTGAAGATCGACGCGCCCCCGCTTGCCAAGGGGGCAGCCGTGAGCAACGTCTTCGACCTGGATGTCGCTCCCGCCCGCGCTCGAGAGCCCGTACCGCGACCCCAAGCCGTACTTTTTCGAGCCCACCGTCTCGGTCGAGAGGGCGCGGCAGCTCGCGGACAAACGCATCCGCGGGCGCTGGACACGCCCTGCCGACGGGCACCTGCTCACGAAAACCGCAGCGCCGCGGCTCGTCTGGGTGCCCTACTGGCGGGTGGCCGTCGGTCTCCGCGGGCGTCTCTTGACGAGCGACATCGTGGTGACCGCCAACGACATCGCCCGAACCGAGGCCATCCCGGTGGACGGCGTCTCGGGATACGCCATGGTCTGCGCCCGGACGGCGCCTGTGCTCCTGTCGTTCTTCGCGACCTGCGAGGGCAACGCGCCGCCCTGGCACGTCGCGGCGAACGAGCTGAAGGATGCGACCGCCGAGCCGCTGGGTCCGGGCGCGCTCGTGATCGACGCGGACGTGGGGCCCGAAGGCGTGCACGGGATGGCGCGTGGCCTCTGCGAGAAGGGCCTCACGCAGATGGTCCCCGGAGGCGCCACGCTCTTGCGGCTGCCCGACATCGAGACGGTCATCACGCACTTCGTGCTCGTCCCGCACTTCTGGGTCTCGTACGAATACAGAGGCGAGGCAGCACGCAACGCAACGGAGGGTTTCTTCGTCGCCCTCCACGGTCGCTCGGAGCTGATCGTCGGCGAGTCCCATCCCTCCAGCGTTCGCGCGGTCGTCGGGCGTATCCGCAGGCTCGTCGGGCTCGATCCCTCGGGCCTGCGCTGAGCCGGCCCCGAGGCGGCTTGCAAACGATGAAACCGTGTCCAACGTAGCTCGTCCATGTCGCTGCCGCCGCCGCTGACGAATCCGTACCGCCCATCCGACGCCGTGGTGGTCCCGAGGACGGTGTCCCCCGAGCGCGCGCGCGACGTCGCGGAGCGCCGCATCAAGGGACGGTGGCTCCGCCCCGCGGACGGAAACCTCCTCACCACGATCGCGCCGCCCCGCCTCGTCTGGGTCCCGTATTGGCGCCTCGCCGTCTCGCTCAGCGGCAAGATGATCGTGAGCTACGGTGAAAACGACTCGCGCCCCGAGGGGTGGATCATCGAGCACCACGAAGACGGCCTCCGCAAGAGCGGGCTGGCCGCCATCCCGATGGACGGCATCACCGGCTACGCGATGATCTGCGCGCGGAAGTCACCGGAGCTGGCCTCGTGGTTCCAGAGCTGCGAGACCACCAGCGCGCCCGTCTGGCACGTGCGCGGCGACGAGCTCATCCCGTTCGAGCTCGCGGGCGCCGCGCTCGGACCGGACCCGTACATCGTCGAGGCCGACGTCTTCCCGGGGGACGTGCACCCGCGCGCACGACGCGTCTGCGTCGACGGGCTGGAGAAGGCGCAGGCTCCCGGGGTGACAGTCTGGAAACCGCCGCACGTCGAGACGGTCATCACGCACTTCGTGCTCGTCCCCCATTATTGGATCTCCTACGAATACCGGGGGGAGGCTTCGCCCGGTCAGACCGAGGGGTTCTTCGTCGCCGTACACGGGCGCTCGGGGAGAAACGTGGGCGAGTCACACCCTTCCACGTTGCGCGCCGTGGTCGGCCGCCTCCGTCGGCTCCTCAGCCTGGATCCTTCCGCGCTCCGCTGATCCGGTTCGGTCGCCGCGTCGTCAGTCGCCGCGTCCGCCCGCGCCGAGCGCGAGCGCCTGGGACGACCGCGCGAGGTCGGCGCGCAACCCGGCGCTCGCTCCCTCGGGCAACGCCTCCCCACCCAGGACCGAGAGCAGCGCGTCGTCTTCGATGCGCGCCGCGTACCACCACGCCCGCTCCGCCATCTCCGGCGCGAGCCGCCCGAGCTCCGCGCGCCGCTCGGCGTTGATGCCGGTCAGCCGGCGCGCGAGCGAAGCGCGCCCGCCGTCGACCTCCTGGAGCCTGGTCGCGAGCGCGCCCAGGGCCGCCTCCAGCTCCGAGGCCTCGGCGCGGTTGCCGCCGCCGTTCATCAGGAGCTCGAGCTTTCGCCGCGCCGCCGCCTCCATGGAAGCAAGACGGTCTCGCGTAGCGAGACCGTCGAGCGCCGCGGAGGCGAAGAGGGTGCGATCTTCCTGGGTGTCCGCAAACGAGGCCTCGAAGGCGTCCTCCGCGGCGCGATGCAGCGCCGCGAGGCAGGTGGTCGTGTCGGCCGCCGCGAGGGCCTCGCAGACGTCACGACAGGACAAAGCGGAGAGCGCGCGCTCCGTCTCTTCGGGGCGCGCGCTCTTCGCGTCGCTGGGTCTCCGGACCGAGTCGCCGACGGCGACGAGGATGGTCTTCGTGCTCGGACCACCGAGCATGGCAATGCGGCTCTCGAGCCGGGACGGGGGGGCAGCGGGGGGCATGTGTCATCGCCTCCTATTCAGAGTAGAGCGGGAGAAATAACGCTGACGCGACTGTCATTCCGACTCGGCGTCGAGCAGGTAGAGGCGCAGGTGAGCCTGCGCCCGGCTGATTCGTTTGTAAGAGTTGACCACGGTGATGCCGAGGGCCTTCGCCACGGCCTCGTGGTCATCCATGTCCTGGTGGTGGTAGAGGTCCCACGCGGCGGCCTCGTTCGGGTGCTCGGCCTTGAGCCGACCGAACGCACGCCAGTAGATCTCGCTCGCCTCGCGGCGCTCGGAGGCGCGGCGGGACTGATCGACGGCCTGCCCGATCTCGGGCAAGGTGGCCTCCGGCTCGTCGCCGTCGGGGCTCGCCTGCGCGAGCTCCTCGTGGTGGCGACGGTAGTGGTCGATCGCGGTGTGTTTGACGATGCGGAGGAAAAACGTCCGCGCCGAGGCCGCGCGAGCGGCCCCCGACTCGTCGGTCGACGTGCCGCGGAACTGATCGAGCCCGCGCTCGATGAGCTTGGCGGCCGCGTCCTGGAAGAGCTCTTCCTGGTCGGGCTCGCCCCCGCGGCGATAGCTCTGCTGGATGCGGCGGATGACGTAGAGCGCCGGCCTTCGCCAGCGGTCGAGCAAGACACCGAGGTCGGAGCCGGCGTCTTGGCCGGCCGCCCTTCGGGCGAGGATACGCCCGAACAGGGCGTCGTCATCGAGTGCCTCCGAAGAAGGTCGGGTCATCGGGAGGGCCACCGTAGCATGCAGCCATGGGCCTACCTACGGGTGGACCGACCGGCGGCTGACGCCCCCGGTCACTGATTCGCAAACGCGGCGCAGTCGGTCGCGAACGACGAGTCGGGAGGGGCGAGCTCGGCGCATTTCTTGAATGCCTCACGACCTCCCTGCCCCGCCGACTGCAGGGCGGCACCCAGCAAATACCAAGCCTGGGCGCTCCCGGGCGACTGCGCGGTGAGCTGTCGCGCGAGGCCAACGGCCTTGGCGGTCTGCCCGGCCTGGAGCGCGTTCATGACGCGGGTCGGCAGCGGCGCGGAGCTGTCGTCCTCCCCGGTGGTGACCGGAGGCGGCAGGGTGCCGCCCCCGGTGGGCGGGGTCGACGGCACAGAGGGCGCGGTGCCGGAGGGGACGGCCGGCACCGACGCCGCGGCCGAGGGCTCGGCCGAGACCGAAGGCGCCGCGGACGGCGCAGCGCTCGCCGTCGGCTCCGTCGGCTGCGCGGTGGGCGGGGGCGCCGGCACGGCAGGCTCGAGCTTCGGGGTCTCCGTGGAGATGGGTCCGGGCGGGATGCGCTCTTGCGTCTGGGTGGCGACCGGCGTCGGGCTCGGGCCCGTTCCCTTCGAGGCGAGCGCGATCACACCCGAGACCGCCAACACGGCGACAAGGATCGCGACGATCCGCGTGAGCCTCCGGCGCCTCTCCTCGCGCTCGGGGTCGGGCTGAGGCGCGTCTTCGTCTTCGAACGGCTCCTCCGCCTCCTCGTGGGTGATCTCGGGAGGGTCGCTCGGGCGCTCCTGCGTCAACGCATCGGCGAGGGCGTCCTCGTCGTGAGCCTGCCCGTTCTGCTTCGCCGGCGTGGCGGCGACGGGCGCGGGCGAGTCGCTCTCGCTCTCGCTCTCGCTCTCGCTCTCGCTCTCGTCGTCGTCGTCGTCGTCGTCGTCGTCCTCGTCGAGCTCCCCTCGAGAAGCAGGCGGCGGCGCGACGGGCGGACCAGGCCGTGCAGGCGACTCCTCCGCCGGTTCCGCGACGGGATCAGCGGGCTTGGCCGAGACCGCGGCAGCGACGGCCGCGACGCCGGCGCTCGGCACGGTCACCGCGGGCACGCGCGCCGGCGCAAGGACCGGGATCGAAGCGGCGCCGTCATGATCGGGCCCGGGCACGATGCTCTCGATCGCGCGCGCGGGCGCCGGCAGCGGGGCCACCGAGTCCGTGCTGGGCACCACGTCCTCCTCGTGGTCGCTCCGCTGCACCAGGAGGCCCTCGAAGTAGAGCTTCGAGATCGTCGAGAGCGTGGAGAGATCCTCGAACGGCGACGCGTCGACGACCTGCATGAGGTTTCGCTTCCCGTCGAAGAGCCGGAGGATGCCGTTGAGCTCGTCCGGGATCTCGCTGAGGCGATTCAGGAGCTCCTCCGAGTCGACCTCGAAGACGGTCTCGAGCGGGGGCAAGACCTCGAGCAGGCGTTGCCACTCGTCGAGGCGGCGCATGCCTTCCATGAGCACGCCCTGGGTCGTCGCCTCGATCACGTCCTCCACGTCCACCTTGCAGAACTCGACCTGGAACGAGCCTTCGCTCCAGATGAACGTGCGGTACACGGCCTCTTCGCCGATGAGGTGCCCGGCCTTGCGCTCGCCCATCGCCGGCTCGGCGCCGCGGGGCCACAGCATCGCGTCGACGAGCTTCCCGTCGCGGAAGTAGACCTTCGCCTGCGCGAGGGTCTCGAGGTTCTCGAGGTTGACGATGCCGCTCTTCCGGCTGACCTCGAACGTCTGCAGGAGATCGACGACACCCATGTCGGCCAGAAGGCCTGCGAAGCGCGTGCGGCCGCCGCTCATCGGCGCGCGCGTCGCGATGCCCTCCTGCGTGCGCCGCGCGAAGATGAGGTTGATGCGCGTGATGAGCTCACGCACGAAGATCGGCTTGGTGAGGTAGTCCTCCACCCCGAGCTCGAGGCCGCGGATCTTGTCTTCGATCGACCGCTGGCTCGCGAGGAAGAGGACCGGGATCTGCGCCCACTCGGGGCGGTCCTTCAGCTTGCGGACGAGGCCGTAGCCGTCGAGGGTCGTCAGCCGCGTCTCGGTGATGAGCAGATCGGGCGGCGAGACCTCGAGCTTCGCGAGCGCGTCGGTGCCGTCGAGCGCGGTCGTGACGCTGAACCCCGCCTTGCGCAGGCTGACCTCGAGCACCCGGATGCTGCGGGGGTCGCCGTCGACGAGGAGGAGCTGTCTTTTCGCCACGTGCGGCCCGCAGAATGGCGACCGGGCAAGGTTCGTGTCAAGGACACGTCCAGTTCGTGGTCGCAGCGGACGACGATCGCCCCGCCCCTACCAGACCGGCTCGAGGACGGGGTGCTTGGGGGAAGCGGCGGGCACGGCCGTGGGCGCCGCGCTTTTCGGGGTGGTGGCGGCAGCCGCGGGCCCCGACGTCGGGCGCGAGGAAGGCGTCGGGTCGGAGGTCGGAGGCACGGAGGACGGCGCCTCCGCGGGCGGAGGAGACATGGTGTGTTCCGCCACCCCGCCGCTCGAGACGTCCGATGGAGCGGGCGAAGCGGGCTCCGCGGGCGCGACTGCGGTGGCAGACTGCGTCGCGGCCTGCGCCACCCCGTCGACGCGGTGGCCTCGTGACATCACCACGACCCCCAACGCGACCGCGACGACCACGAGGGACGCGGCTCCGCCCACGATCCACCAGCGCGGCCCGGGCTCGTCGATCACAGGCAGCGAACGCGACGCGGGCGGCGGGAGGGCGAGGGCCGGGACGTCGCGGACGGTGGGCGCGATCGGCGGGCGGCGCACGCTCGAGGCTCCCGCGGATTGCCCGGCCCCGAAGCAGCTCGCGGCGGCGCGCAGCGCAGCCGCGAGCTCGCTCGCGTCGGCGAAACGTTCGGTGGCGCGCTTGGCGAGGCAACGCATCACGATGGGCGCGAGCAGGCCGAGCTTGGTCGGGTCGCTCACGGCCTTCTCGATCGGCTCGGGGTCGGCGAACACGTGTTTGGTCAGCACGCCCATGTACGTGTCGTCGTCGAACGGCACGCGCCCCGAGAGGGCCTCGTAGAGCACGACGCCCAAGCCGTATTGGTCGCTGCGTGGATCGATGTCGTCGCCCGCCGCCTGCTCGGGGCTCATGTAATAGGGGGTGCCGAAGACCGTTCCGACGCGGGTCATCTTCTGCGCCGAGAGGATCTTGGCCACGCCGAAGTCGAGAACCTTCACCGTGGTCGCGCCGCGGCGACCACAGAGGAACACGTTGTCGGGCTTGAGATCGCGGTGGATCACGCCGCCCGCGTGCGCCGCTGCGAGCGCGTCCGCCACGGCGGCGAAGATCGTCGCTGCGTCGCGCACGTCGAGCGGCCCCTCCCGCTCGAGGCGCTGCGCGAGGGTCTCGCCCTCGAGCATCTCCATCACGAAATAGGGCGCCTTGTTCTTCCCGACCGTCTCGTCGACCTCGGGGCCGATCTCCCCGAAATCGACGACGTCCACCAGGGCCTCGTGGCGGATGGTCGCGGCGATCTTCGCCTCCTGGACGAAGCGCGTGACCGTCTCCGCGTCGGCGCAGAGCTCGCGCCGAAGAACTTTGAGCGCAAAACTCCTCCCGAGCGCGGCGTGCCGCACGAGGTAGACGCTCCCCATGCCACCCTGGCCGAGGAGCGCCTCCACGTCGTAGCGCCCGCCGAGCCGCTTGCCGATGAGCTCGAGCCCCCCCGTCGCGCGGAACTCGTCGAGGCGCTTCGTCCCGCGCGGGCCGCTCACGCCCCCCTCCGCACGGCGGAGGGGGGTTGGGGGGGAGGAAGGTGCAGACAGGGGGCCATCGCCGGCAGTGCCTCCCAGTCTCAGCGGTCGATCAAATCTCGGCCAGGATCGCGTCCCGCTTCTTCGCGAACTCCTCGTCGGAGATGAGCCCCTTGTCCTTGAGGCCCTTCAGCTTCGCGAGGCGGTCCTCGATCGAGAGCGCGCCGCCGGCCGCCGGCGCCGCGGCTGCGGGGGCGCCGCCCACCGGGAACTGCGGCTGAGCGCCACCCGCCATGCCCGCCATCTGGCCCTGCGTCATCATGTTCGCCATGCCGACGCCCATGGCCATCTGCGCGCCGAGGTTCGCCACGCCGGTGTTGCTGCCGCCCTTGGCCATCCCCTCGCCTGCGCCCATCATCGCCTGGGCCGCGGCGTAGTTGGAGTAGTTGCCGGCGAGCTGCTGCACGTAGCGCTGGTCCTGACCGAACTTCTGATCGAGCTCGAACTGCTTGGCCTGCGCGGTATCCGAGGCGATGCCGATCTGACGGCGGGCCTGCGCGCGCTGCTTGTTCGCCTCGCGCAGGAGCTTGTCGTCCTCCGCGCTGAAGTTGATGTTGAAGTCGGCGATCTGGAGGATCTTCACGCCGATGTCGGCGAGGTTCGGCGCGGCCTGGACCATGCGACCGGAGAGCTCGCTCGTCATGCCGCCCAGGTTGAGGAGGGAGCGGCCCGTCTGCGAGCACATCTGGCCGATGACCGTCTTCACGCTCTGGAAGAAGAGCTTCTTGATCCAGTCCGTCGTGGCATCGTTGTCGTTCGTCCCGGCGGCTTGACCGTGATAGCCGATGACGAAGCGCACCGGATCGGTGATGACCATCGAGAACTCGCCGTGGATGCGCGGCGTGACGAACTCGAACAGGATCGGGTCTTCCATCGGCTCGAGCTTCCCGCCGAACGGGACGCTCCGGATGGGCTGCGTCTTCACGAAGAAGATCTCCGCGATGAACACGTCGCCGCCGGTGAACTTGTTCACCAGGTTGTTCAAAAACGGGATGTTCTGCGTCTGGAGCGTGTGGCGGCCCGCGGGCAGCCAGCCCTGGTAGACGCCGTCTTTGAAGAAGAGCGCGCACTCGTCGCTGTCGACCGTGAGCTGAGACCAGAAGGGGACGTTCTGGTCGGGGTGTTTGTAGACGATGAGGTGCTTGAGATGATCCGGCCGGGCGATCATCATCTCGCGCACACCACCTTTGACGAAATCCATGATCCCCATCTGGCGCTCTCCTTACGGTCCCGACACGCCGCTTGTGGGCGCGAGGCTGCGGGGAGAATAATCCCTGGACGCTTGGTCGGCAATGGCCGCACAGTGAGTGTTATCCGATGATTCCGCCCGTAGATCCCGCGACCCTCTCCCCGCCGGCCCAGAAGATCCTGACCGGTCCGCCGAAGATGCAGGAGATGGCGGCACGCGGGATCGCGCTCGGCGTCGCGCCGGGTGACCTCATCCTGCTGCTCGTCGCCTTGAGCAAGGGCGCGGAGCCGAACGTCGCCCAACTCGCCGACAAGACGCTCGGCAACCTGCCGCAGCCGGTCATCGCGGGCGCGCTGGGCGCGGCGCTCGCCCCCCAAGCCGTCGATGCCCTCGCGACGCGTTACCACGACCGCGTCGACATGCTGGCCAAGCTCCTGGCGATGCCGGCGCTGGCCATCGACACGGTCGAGGAGGTCGCGCGGCTCGGCAACGAGGAGGCCTGCGAGCTCATCGCCACGAACGAGGAGCGCCTCCTAGCGAACCCGAGGATCATCGAGCTCCTCTACCTCAACAAGAACTGCCGTATGTCGACGGCGGACCGCATCATCGAGCTCGCCGTCCGCAACGGCGTGGAGGTCGCGCTGCCGGCCTGGAAAGAGGCCGCCGCGGCGATCCAGAACGAGCTCATCCCCGAGGCCGGGGACGGCCCGAGCCCGGACGATCTGCTCTTTTCCCAGAACATGCACCTGGCCGAGTCGCTCCGACAACACGGCGACTCGATCGAGGACGCGCTCGAGGAGGGCGACGACCCCAACGAGGCCAAGGTCAAGGAGAAGTACGTCCCGCTCTACCGCGAGATCGCGATGATGACGAACTCGCAGAAGATCCGCTTCGCCCAGATCGGCACGGCCGAGGCCATCCTCATCCTCGTCAACGACCCGAGCCCGCTCGTCTCGCGCGCCGCCGCGCAGTCCCCCCAGCTCAACGAGGCCGTGGTGGAGCAGGTGGCGAAGCGCCGGAACATCTCGGGTGACGTCCTCACGGCGATCGGCCAGAAGCCCGAGCTCTTGCGCCGCCTCTCGACGAAGCGCGATCTCATGAAGAACCCGAAGACGCCGCCTTCGTTGGCGATGAAGCTCATCAGCCATTTCCAGGAGCACGAGCTCGCCCGGCTCCAGAACGATCGCAACGTCTCGGGCTCGGTGCGCCAGCTCATCAAGAACCACCTCGAGCGAAAGAAGCGATGAGCGAGCTCGTCCGCTTCGGGGTCGCGATGGATCGCGCCCTGCTCTCCGCCTTCGACGACCGGATCGCCGCACGAGGATACGAGAACCGATCCGAGGCGCTCCGCGATCTGGTGCGCGCGGACCTGACGAAGGCCGCTTGGGAAGGTGGCGCGCGCGTCGCCGGCTCCTTGACGGTGGTCTTCACGAAGAAGAACCGCGCCGAGGTCGCGCGTCTGCTCGACGGGGCCCCCGCTGGGCTCGTGACCTCGTCCTTGGAGGTCTCGCTCGACGACGACCGCGCCCTCTCGGTCACCGTGCTCCGCGGGAAGTCCGGCGAGCTGGCGGCGCTCGCCGGGCGCATGGCCGGCGCGCGCGGCGTCCTAGCGGCGGAGCTCACCGTCGGCTGCGCGGAGGAGCCCGGAAACAAGGTGAGCCCGTGAGCCGACAGCCCCGGAGCGTCCTCGTCGTCGGCGCCACGGGCCGGCTCGGCGTCGCGATCGCACACGCCCTCGTCGCGCGCGGCGATCGCGTCCTCGTCACCGGACGCGACCCCACGAAGCTCGAGTCGCTCGCCGACGATCTCGAGCGCGCGGACGGCGCGCGCGCCGCCGCGGAGGGGACCACGCCGCGCCGCCCGGTCGTCATCCCCAAGAACCTGTTGCTCGACGACGCTCCGCACGAGATCGCCGAGCGGGCGCGCGCCGCGGGTGATGTGACGGATGTCGTGCTCGCCTGCGGGCCTTTCCCACGGACGCCCATCGAGCAGCTCTCCCGGGCCGACCTCGATCTCACGCTGCGCGTCCACGCCATCGCGCCCCTGCTCCTGGTGAACGAGCTCTCCGCCGAGCTGGCGCGTCACGAGGGCGCGGTCGTCGCCCTGACGGACGGCGGCGTCACGAGACCCTACCCCAACCACGTCGCCTACCTCACGGCGAAGGGCGCGCTCCAGGCGGGCCTGCGCGCGCTCGCGGTCGAGCTCGGTCCCCACGTCCGGGCCAACGTCGTCGCGCTGGGAATCGTCGCGGATCCGGAGGCCGACGCCGACCCGCTCCGCACCCACCGGATGGCCTCGCGCTCGCCGCTCGGCCGCATGGGCACCCCGGCGGAGGTGGTGCACGCCGTGCTCTCGCTGCTCGACGCGACCTGGGCAACAGGCGAAATCTGGGGTATCGGCCGCTGATCGTGAGCCCACGACGCGCTTCCCTTCGCCCCTCCTCCCACGGCAGGCCAGAACGTGCCCTCGCCCTCGCCGCCTGCCTCTCGTTCAGCTGCGGCCCCGCCGCGCCGCCTGCCCCCGCGGTCGTCCGACCGGCTCCGGTCGACGCCGCGCGCCTCACCGAGATCTACTCCTCGTTCTCGTACGGCAACTGCCAGTCCGGCAGCGACTGCCCGGCTGTCTTCGCGAAGGCTGTCGGAGCGGATCTCGGACCGAGCGGCAAGCGCCCCGGCCCCAACCCGCGCGCCACGATGAAGAACCCCGATCCGGAGTGGCTGCCCGAGTGGGAGAGGCTGCCGGAGAGCGAGGCGCGCGCGCACTACACCTACGAGGCGCTCGCCCTCGCGGCCGTGCAGCGCTCGTGGTCGCGCGCCTGCGACGAGGCGTACCGCGCCTACGACAAGGCCGTGGACGAACGAATGACGGCGCTCGACCGCGCCATCGCCGAGAAGAACCGCGACCCCAACCCCTACGATCGCCTCGGCGCGCTGCTCGCGCTCGAGCCGGAGGAGCCGAAGAAAGAAGGGATGGGCGAGTTCGTCAAAGGCAGCGACGCGGTCCGCTATCGGTGGGAGGCGGCGGTCTTCGAGGCCTTCGAGGACACCGCGCGCACGTTCGTCTACTCGTTCGACGCCTACGCGCCGAGCGAGGCGCTCGTCTCGACGATGCGCCCGCGCCAGCCCGAGGCGTACGAGCGCGACGCCTTCTGCCTCGACGCCGCGGCCGGGAAGATCCCCGGCGTGAAGCCCCTGCCCGACACCTCGGCGTGGGACACGGACGTCCGCGGGATGGTGAAGCTCGCCGTCCCCACCTCACGCGCGCAGGCGGTGGAGCAGCGGCGGAAGGAGCTCACGACGCAGGTCCGGCTGAAGTTCCAGAAGGCGATGCTCCCCGACCCGAAGCTGCCGCCCGGGGTTCGCGAGCTGGAGATCGCGAACATCAGCCGCTTCGAGCGCGACGGACGCGCGGCCGTCATCACGAGCACCGCGACACGAGAAGAGCGCGCCGGCAGCAAGACCGTGAAGATCGACGAGACCGTCAGGACCACCTTCGCGGACTGGCCGAGCGGTGTCGTGCTCGAGCCGGGCGACTCCGTCGCGTTCTACGGGACGGAGTCCCGCGTGAAGGACACGACGATCCGGTCGACGCCCGAGCTCGAGCACCTCAGCCGCGAGACGGCGCTCGAGGCGAAACACATCACGCGCTTGACGGCGAAGGGTCAGACGAAGAAGTACTTCCGCTAGCGGGTGCTGAAAAAGGCAACGTCGTTGTGCTCGATGAGGTTTGTGCTGCTCTTTCACCCCCCTGCCCCCCTCGCTGCGCGAGGGGGGTGATCAGTCCTCCGCGTCGCGCGCCTGCGCGACGCGGACGTTCGTCTTGGGCGGGCTGACGATGAACGTGACCAGCCGCTCCTTCGCCTCGAACTCCTGACGATAGATCTCGGCCGAGCGCTTGTATTTGAAGGGGCCGATGCGCACCCGGTGCCAGACGCCCTTGCCCTTCACGTTCGCCGCTTCCACGTAGGCCTTGTGGCCTCGGCGGCGGAGCACGGCCGCGAAGGCTTCGGCGTCGACCGCGTCGTCGAACGAGCTGACCTGGAGCTGGAAGCCGCCCGGCGAGCCGGCCTCCACCTCGGTCCCGGTCTCCCGCGAGGCGACCTTCGCCATCGTGGTGAGCACATCGGAGTGAGCCGTCTCTTTCCCCGCCGCCGTGAGGATGTGCTGGGCGGGCAGAGGGACCACGGGGAGGCGGTCGGCGGCCGGCGGCGGGGCGGTGGGGTGGCCGGCGGGCAGCTGGAAGTCGGCGTCTTGCGGAGCGCGCCTGTCGTCCTTCACGGCCTCGAGCGCGGTGGTCTCGCGGTCGCCGCCGCCGAGGAGCTTGGGGAACGTGACGGAGAGGTCATCTTCCTTCGGCGCGTCCTTCGAGGACTTCTCGACGAGCACGCCGAGCGGGTCGTCGGCGGGCGAGTCGCTCTTGGCGGGCTTCTTCAGGAGCACGACCGTGGCCAGGAGGATGCACGCACCGCCCATCGAGGCGAGCACGAGCGCGCCGAGCCGCGAGCCGCGCGGCTGGGCGTCGTCCTCCTGGAGCTCGTCGAGGTTGCGGATCTTCGAAGCCGGGGTGCCCTCTCGCATGTTTGTCGGTTAACCCGCCCGGCCCGTTCGACACAAGAAAACGGAGCACAATATCCTACATTGGCGCCTCAGGGCCGGCCGCCCCGGACAATCTTTTGCAATTGCAGAGACTTCCAGCGGGTCTCTTCCAGCTCCCTCGCCGGGTCCGAATCCACGACGATGCCCCCTCCGACGCCGTACTCCCCCACCCCGTCGGGTCCGAAGACGGCGGTTCGTATCGCCATCGACAGGCGCATCGAGCCATCCCAGCCCACGTAGCCGAGCGCGCCGGTGTAGAGGCCGCGGCGAGCCGGCTCGAGCGAGGCGATGACCTCCATCGCGCGGACCTTCGGGGCGCCGGTCACGCTCCCGCTCGGGATCATCGCCTCGAGGACCTCGGCGCGCGACGCGTCCGACCGAGCGCGCCCGCGGACCGTCGCGACCCGATGGTGCACGGTGCGATGGGTGACGACCCGCGGCGCGCCCGCGACCTCGACGCTCCCGCGCGCCGAGACACGTGCGAGATCGTTGCGCTCGACGTCGATGATCATCGAGAGCTCCGCGCGCTCCTTTTCGTCGAGATCGAGCTCGCGCGCGAGCGCGGCGTCGGTCTCGGCGTCGTCCCCGCGCGGGCGCGTGCCCTTGATCGGCTCGGTGACGAGCGCGGAGAAGGCGCGACCGTCCTCGCTCGGCGACGCGTCGAGCGCGAGCTCGGGCGACGTGGAGAGGACGGCGCCGCCGCCCGGCGCGGCGACGAGCGCGCCGAAGGCCGAGGGCGCCGCGGCCGTCATGCGGGCGAAGCACGCGAACGCGGCAGCCGGATCGGGCGCGCCGCCGGCGTGCCCGCACAAGCGGAGCGCGAGACGGCGCGCGAGGTTGACCTGGTACAGATCCCCGGCGCGGATGAGCTCGATCGCCCGCGCCACGCGCGCGACGTGCGCCTCCGGCGGCTCGGGATCTTGGACCGCGAGCTCGAAATCGGCGGGAGAGGACGGGGCCGTCGCCGCGGCGCGCTCGAGATCGCGCACCGCGCCCTCCGACTCACCGACGACGTGGCTCTCGCCGCGAACGTGGTCGATCACGATCACCGCGGGGTAGCGGGCCCACCAGACGTCCGTCGTGAGCGGCAGGGGTCGCGACTCCCGAGGAGCCCAGCCCGCGCGCTCGAGCCGACACCGCTGCGCCTCGTAGGGGACGGCGCCCACGAAGCGCGGCGCGAACGCAAACGGCTCGGTCGGACGAGCGGCCGCAACCGCCCCCTCGAGCGGGTCGAACGAGCGCACCTCGCCTTCCGGATCGCAGGCGACGTACGAGTACCGTCCGTGAGGCGCAGCGACATCACCCGAGGCGAGCACGGCGAGCCCCGGGCGATGGGCGAGCGAACGCCCGATCCCGAGCGGATCGACGACCGATCCGGACAGCCTCCGCGTGACCAACACGAAGGCGGGATGTCACGACGGCCACGCGACGGAAAGATGCTCGACGAGGGGTGTCGCCCGGACCCGCCCCGTAACGATGACCGGCTTGCGCTCCTTTCCGCCCCGGGCGAGCCTTCGCACGCTCCTCGCGGCCTCTCCCATGCGCCTCTCGAAACTACTTCGCCCGACGCTCGGTCTCGCGCTCCTCGCGGGCTGCTCCGACCCGCCCACCCTGTCGATCGAGGTGACGACGGGCCACGAGGAGGGCTCGCTCAAGGCGGACCCGGCCGTGGCGGAGGTGAAGATCGTGGGCAAGAGCGCGGACGGCGAGGTCACGCGCACGGCCACCGCCAAGGTCGGCGGCAGCTTCGACATGGGGGAGGTCCCCGACACGTCGATCATGACCTTCGAGCTAACCGGCACGAGCGCTGACGGGAATGTCATTGCACGCGGCCGCAGCGTGTCGGTGCCCGTCGGCGCCGTCGACGCCGACGTGCTCTCCCTCTTCATCCAGCGCACGGGGGCCTTCGCGCGGCCGCCGGGCGAGCTCACGCGCAGCCACGTGCACGCGCCGGGCGGCGTCGTCGGCGAGCGCTTCCTCGTGGCGACCGGCGGCGACACGGCGGTCGGGGCGTCGGGCCCGGCCGACCCGGCGTTCGGCGACTACTACGACATGCTCGGCCTCACCGGGACCGAGAGCGACGCCTCGTTGCCCCGCGCGGCAAAGTCGCTCGTGGTCCGAGACACGACCCTCTTCCTCATCGACGACGCCGGCGCCTCCTCGGCCGTTCTCGATCAGGCCGCGACGCAGGAGCTCTCCCCGCCCGACGGCCTCACGTTCGCCGACGTGAGCGGAGGCGTCGCCTTCGACCTGCCGGGCGGCACCACGCTGGTCGTCGGCGCGACCCGGCCCGAGGGCCCGACCGCGGCCGTCCTCGCGGTGGATGCCGTGGGAACGATGACGGCGCTGTCCTTGACGACCCCGCGCGCGGGCGCCGCGGTCGCCTACGTGGACGGGCAAGGGCTCGTCGTCGCGGGCGGCAGCGCCGACGGGGCCGGGGTCGAAGTGATCGGCGACGATCTGTCGGTCCGGTCGCTCCCCTTCCCGGCCGACGCGACGACGGGCGCGGCGGCCGTGACCTTCGCCCAGAACCAGCTCGTCCTCATCGGCGGACGGCTCGCGGGGGCGGCTGCCCCCACGCGCGTCTACGAGCTCACCTGCGCTGCGGCGTGTGATCCGGGGACGACCTTCTACCAGCTGGTCCCCGCGGCGGACGTGCCCGAGCTCGCGGCCCGCGGCCGCGCCTTCGCCGTGACGAACGCGGCGCTCACCATCGGCGAGACCGACGCGGGCGAGACCGTCGCGTTCCGCGTGTCGATCGGCGAGTCGACCGTCACGGCCCTGCCGCTGCGCGAGCCGCGCTTCGGCGCCACCCCGATCCCCGCCCCGAACGGCACGCTCGCGCTCGTAGGCGGCGTGACGGACGTCGGCTCACCCGTTCGCTCCGTCGAGATCTTCTTCCCCGAGTGAACCAACCCCAAGGACAGGCAGACACATGAAGCGTTCGTTGATTCTTTTCTTCTTCGCGCTCGCCGCGCTCTTCACCGGCTGCGCGCCGAAGTGGACCGTCATCCAGCAGGCCTCACCGAACCCCTTCGTGGGCAAGACCGGGGACTTCCAGGTGCTGCCCATCGACTACTCCGAGCTCAAGGTCGGCGAGAAGTCGGAGGAGCAGTACCTCGCCGAGAAGGACGAGAAGCAGCAGGCGAGCTTCAAGGGTGACAAACAAGCGGTGGACGAGCGGTTCCAGGCCGAGCTGAAGGACACCGCCCAGGGTGAAGGCATCAGCGTCGGCGCCGCGGCGGGCCAGAACAAGGGCTTCCTCATCAAGCCCAAGGTGGAGTTCTTCGAGCCCGGCTACTACGCGGTCGTCGCGTCCGCCCCGAGCGAGATCCGCATGCGGATCAGCATCGAAGGCCCCGACGGCAAGGTGCTCGACATCATCGAGGTGCGCCACCAGACCGACTCGAAGTCGAGCGGGTTCAGCATCGGCGGCATCAGCACGAACCCCTCGAGCGGTGGCCGCTTGCGCGAGGACGCCGAGTGGATCGGCGAGGCCGTCGCCGAGTACATCATCAGCCGTGTGAAGCCGGAGTAGCGCTGCTCGAGGCCGGGGGGACCGAGACGACGGTCCGGCTCGTGACGATGGCCCGCGCGAGGGGAGCGCGGGCCGTCGCGTTTGGCCAGACGACGCAGCGCTCGAGGCGCCCGCTGCCCTCCACACGCGCGCCCGCCCCGACGACGACGCGGTCGAGCTCCACGCCAGGCGCGACCTGCGCGCCCTCGCCCATCCAGCTCGCGCGATCGCCGAGCCAGGCGAGGTTCGCCTCGAGGTATTCGTCGAGCGACCCGGTGTCGGCGTACCCGCCTTCGAAGGCGAACACGCCGAGGGCCACCCCCTCCCGCATGGCGGGGATGAGGACGTCGCCGACCAGGCAACCTTCAAGCGGGAGGCGCGCCCGGATGGCCGTCCCCAGGACGGCGATGCCGAGGTACTCGGCGCCCCAGCTCTCGACGCCGTGGCGCACGTCGCGCAGCCGCGTGATGTGCCCATCCGGCCCCACGCCGACGCGGCCCCCCGGCGAACGTTTGACCACCAACGTCGCCGCCGCGCCCGACAGCCGGTGCTCGGCCACCACCGCCGCGACGTCCACCCCCGAGAGGATATCGCCGTTGTAGACGAGGCACTCGCCGTCGCCGATCGCGCTCGCCGCGTTGGCCACGCCGCCCGCCGTCCCCAGGATCTTCCCCGTCTCGCGGACGACCGAGACCGGGATCGGCTGGGCGTCACGCCACGCGTCGTCGTAGGCCTCGGCGAGGTGATACACGTTGACCACGACGCGGGGGACACCCGCCGCGGCGAGGCGCAGGATCACGTGGTCGATCTGCGGTCGATCGCCGATCGGACAGAGCGGCTTGGGGCGCTCGTCGGTCAGCGGACGCAGTCGCGTCCCGAACCCCGCCGCGAGGACCATCGCCGGCGGGAGCGCCGCCGTCACGCGCCTCCGGTCCCTCCGGTGCCCCCGCTCCCGGTCGTCGTCGTCGCGCTCGTCGTGTCGCCGTCTTCCGCTTT
>JAEUKE010000251.1 GCA_016794345.1 Myxococcales bacterium | reverse complement strand
AGACGGCGGAGCACCGCCCGCGCCGCCGGTGCCCTGCGGGTCCTCGGGCGCGTTCGTGACCAGCTCCAGCGAGCCCTTCTGCGACGTCGCTTCGGCGAACCTCGGGACGAGGTTGTCCGCGATCGGGCGGAGGATGGACTTTGCGTCGGCGATCGTCTCGGCCGTGTCGTCTTTGCTCGTGAGGAGCACGATGCCGAGCGTGTAGCTCGTCTTCGTCCCTGCGACCGGCGTGCGCTCCCCGTTCGCCTCGATGATGTCGTCGATCGTGACATCGCGCCGTGTCCCCGAGACCGTGAGCGGGGCGTCGGCCTCGAACCAGGGGAACGTGTGGGGCTCGACCGGCCCGCCCCAGAGCGGATCCGTAGGCGTGGCCGGCGCCACGGCGTCTTCGATGACGTAAAACGGCGGTACCTCCTCGGGCGGGATGAGCCCCATGATGTAGAGGTCGACCGGGCTGAACTTGATCTCGGTCGGGACGGCGGGGACCACGCTGAACGTGCCGTCGCCGTTGTCGGTCCACGCGCTGCCGCCTGCCACGGAGCCGCCGGCGTCCATGAAAAACGACCAGTGGAACGGAAAGCCCACGAGTGAGCCGGGGTTCGGGGCCGGCAGCTTCAGCGCGGGGCCCCAGTTGTGCGATAGCTCGAGCAGAAACAGGTACTCGCCATATCCTTCGAGCGGCGCGCGATGGCGGTCCGCGGCGGCGTCCAGCTTGAGGACGTTGTTGTGGAAGAGGATGGAACGAATCGTCGGAATGCCGGCGTCGTACGTCCCGTCGCCGCCGAAGAACTCCTCGAGCCCGATCCCGGTCGCGTCGAGATAGAGCGGGTCGAAGTACGTGCCGCCGTTGTTCCCCCCAAACGGGAATGTCGTCCACACGCTCATGATCTCGGGGACGGGCTGACCGGACGCGGCGTAGAGCTCGAGGAGCTTGCTCTCGATCGTCTGGAGGTGGCTGGCTGTCTGGAGCGGGCTGTCTTCGATTGTGCCGTCGTCCGTGAGGGTGACGAACGGCTCGTCGGCGTGCGCGGCGGTGGAGACGAGCGCGGCGGCAGCCAGAAGCGACGAAGCAACGTGGACCTTCATGGCCCCGCGCCAACAGCAAGACTCGAACCACGCTCGATCCACGCTGAAATGCGTCGATCGCAGGAGCGGGGCGTTAGCCTTCTCACGCTCGGGCGAGCGGTGAGCTCAGCCCGGCGTCCAGGGGAAGAGCCGCGAGGTCTTCTTCTGGTACTCGGCGTAGGAGGGGTACTTCGAGAGCGTGATGCTCTCGGTGAAGCCGGTCGACCCGTGGAACAAGCCGGTCAAGACGACCGCACCGATGATGCTGGGGTTGAGCCACTCGCCGGTGGCCGCGACGGCGAAGAGGTAGAGCGACCACCAGAGCGCTTGCTCGCAGAAGAAATTGGGGTGGCGCGAGTAGCGGAAGAGGCCGGTCGTACAGAACGGCGGGTCGACGGCCTCGCCGCGTTCGGCCTTGGCCTTCTTCGCCTGGTGGAAGCGC
This sequence comes from Myxococcales bacterium, assembly GCA_016794345.1. Classification (GTDB taxonomy): domain Bacteria; phylum Myxococcota_A; class Polyangia; order Polyangiales; family Polyangiaceae; genus Xiheicaenibacterium; species Xiheicaenibacterium phototrophicum. Next base: position 803 of record JAEUKE010000251.1, on the reverse strand, counting down.
CACTGGTCCTGGTCGGCGATCGTCTCGCCGACGAGAAACGCGACGAAGAGCAGCGTCGCGACGGCGTCGAGCGCGCCGAACGGCCGACCGACGCCGCGGATCGCGTACCAGGCGGGCAGGGTGATGATGAAGATGATCGCGTTCTGGATCCCAGCCACGAAGAAAAACGCGAAGACCTGCCACTGCCAGGGCGACATCTTCGCGCGGAGGACCGCCCACCTGTAGTCCTCGCCACCCTTCGCGTAGCCGCCCTTCCGAGCGAAGTTGAAGGTGAGCCGCGCGCCCCACGCGAGCACGAGCAAGGCCATGACGTTCAGGCGGAGGTCGGCGAAGCCCGCACGCGAGGCGAACCAAGCTACGTACCCCACCGGGAGGATCGACCACAGCCGATCCACCCAGGAGTACTCCCCCGTCAGGACACCGAGGAGCCAACACAGACCGGCGATCGCGCTGCAGCCGAGGACGGCGTGGAAGAGAGCATCATCCATGAAGAGCCGAGACCTTAGTCCCGTGGAAACTCCGTTTCCACGGGACTAGCAAGGCTGGTGAAAAACCGCGCTTCGGCGTCTACTCTCCGTCAAACGACGGACCAGACCGGAATGAAGAAGATCTCGCTTAGCGGTGCCAGCCAACCCAGGCAGAGCTCCCCGCTCGTGGTGACACCGACGCAGGAGGTGCTGGAGCTCTTCTTCAACACCGGGATCGCCTACCACCCGCTCACCATCGCCGGCGAGCTGCCGGACGTGGTGGCGAGCTTCGTGGTCATGAAAGATCCGCAGGGGGGCCAGGCGGTGAGCGTCCGG
>JAEUKE010000234.1 GCA_016794345.1 Myxococcales bacterium | reverse complement strand
AGCGGCAGCGCGGAGCAGAACGTAATCGAACCATCACACGGCTCGAAGAGGCCATACGGCGAGCTGGACACCGTCGTTCCGTAGGGGCCCCTCGATCCTTGGATCTCCTCGCCGTTCGTATCATCCCAGAGCCCGATCTGAACGCCGTCGGGTCGAACCGCGGTCGCAACGGTCGCGAATGCGTCGATGCGCCACGTCCCGGGCGAAAGCGCGAGCTCCATGCTCTGGTACACGAGATCTTGGGAGAGTTCGCTGGTCTCCGACGTGGAGCTCGTCGCCTCGAGGACCGTCGGCGGCGCCTCGAGCGCCTCGACGCGTTGGCCCAACGCCTCGATCGCAGCATCGAGCGCGGCGAAGTTCGCGTTCAGATCGATCGCGGTCAGGGTCTCGCCCCCCGACCAGGTCTTCGGCACGTCGGCAGACGCGATGGCCGCGGCCCCGACGACGATCGGCACCGTGAGCGCCGTCAACCAAACCCTTCGTGCACGCGATCGCTTCCAGCTCTTCGACAGTTCCATGGCTGCTCTCCTTCTTTCGTCTTTCGATAGTGGGCTCGGACCGGCACGCCCACTACTGCAGGACACACCCATCCAGATTCGACTCGTCCAGAACGCAGCTGTTGCCCCCGCTCGAGCTGGAGCTGCTGCTCACCGTCTGCGACGCCGTCGTGGACGGTTCTCCGCCAGCACTTCCTCCAGTCCCTCCGCCCGCGCCGCTGGGCCCATCCTCCACCTCGCTCTGGCACGCGGCGGACGCCGCGATCCAGACGGGCAGCAGCGCCCAAGCGGCGTGATTGCGCTTCATTGGTCGTCCTCCTTCTCTCTCGTATCGGCCGTGCTCGGCCTCGGATGCTCGGGTAGTCGGTTGGATAAGCTTCGTGTGAAGCGGATTCGTCGTGAGCGCTCTCCCGAGTCAGAGAAACACCGCGCGCACCACCCCACGGTAGAGCCGATGCACGAGCCCGACTGGGGACACCAGCCCGGTCGGGAAATCGAAGTAGTCGTGGAGATCGTGGACGCGCCCATCGCGGGCACGGCAGACGCTCGCCATCGGCGTCACGAAGGTGGGACCGACGGCCATCCGGAGGTGCATGGCGTACGTCAGCGTGTACGCCTCGTCGGTGCCGGTGTGCTCGAAGCCGGAGAAGGCGACATGCCTGTACTGCTCGAACAGGCGGTGGAACAACCGAATGAACTCCGCCATGGTCGTCGTCTCTCGGAACGGATCGCGGAACTTCACGTCTTCCGTGAAGACCTGGGGGATGTGCTCGAGGGCGCCTTCCCGGCGAGCCGCGAGCTCCTCGTAGAACCACTGGAGCCGTGCCGGGCTCGGGAGGTTGTTGCTCATGTTCGATGCTCCTCTTCGATAGCTTTCGCGATCGGGTGTCGGATGGGGGCCAGTCGAGACTCGACTGGCTCGGTTGGTCGGGCTTCGCGGTCCGTGCGCAGGGTCGAAACCAGCTGCACGAGCTTCGTGCAGAGCGCCGGCACGGTGAGGCGACCGTAGAGCGTCGACGCGCCCTCGTACCCCTGCTCGTCGTACTCCTCCGGCGTGACGGCGTAGCCGGCGTAGCCGTTCGCGTAGCCGTTGACGACGACGCGAGCCACGCCAGGGAGACGCGAGGCCAGCGCGGCCGCCATTCGTCGACCGCTGGTCACCGTGGGCTCGAACGGCAGCGCCGCCAGGGCGAGCTCGCCGATCCGGACCAGCTGCACCGGCAAGTGCCGGGGCGCACAAGGCGACGCGGCGGTATCGGGATGCCTGATCGCCTCGGCGAAGTACCGCGTGTGGGGATCGGGGATGAGCGGGACGACCGGGTGCTTCGGGGCGAAGAAGCCCAGAACGCGGCCTTCGTCGGCTCGTCGCAGATCCCAGAACACGAGCTTCGGGTCTTGCGCGCTCGGCTCGCGACCGCAGAGCTCCAGCAGGCGCGCCTTCGCCTGGCCGAGCTTGGGGAGGAGCCGGGCGACCGCACCGAGCGGCCCCCGACCTTCGGCTGTCCCACCCATGAACGACCAGCCAACGGCAGCCGGCGCGGTGCGCAGACCGACGCGTCCATGCGCGAACTCCGCGTCGACCGGGGCATCGAACAGGTCCAGAGAGCTCATCGCGAACGACACCCCACCCCGGAGCTCGATGCCGGCGCCCCGCCCCGCAGCGAGCGCGTGCCGAGCCTGGATCTCGCCGACGAACGCGGCGCTCTCCAGATCGTCGGCGTAGCGTCCGACCTCGATCCCTCGGCGCCCGTCCCAGCGGTGGTTCGGCGTCACGTCGGCCGGCGAGGTCTGCGCGAAGATCGCGACGAAGCCCGGCGCTCCTCGTTCGGCGTAGTGAGCCTCGACCTGCGTGGCAGCCTCGCCCTTGTGATCGGGGTGGATGACGGTATGGTCAGCGTGAATGCAGGTTCCGTGGAGACCGAACCAAGCGACCATACCGAGCGGAGCGCCCGAGGCATGGTCGACGCGGAGCACCACCATCGTTCGATCGACGGCCTCGTCGCGACGCTCCTCGGTGACCGGCGTGACGTCGGGGTTCCGGTTGTACGCTCGCACCGAGCGGTTGAACGCCACGGGCTCGGAGAGCGGGATCACCGTCTCGTGCAGCGAGAGCCTGGCGGGCACGAGGGCCGCCACCGCCTCGCCGATCGCCGCGGCGATGCGGTCGGCGATGGCGTCACACAGCGCAGGCGACCATCCCGGCCCAGCCATGGCGAAGAAGAGGTAGTCCGAGATGCCTGCTGGACCCGCGTGGGTGTGTGTCGCGGTCAGCACGAGCGCGTGCTCGTCCAGGGCGATCGACGCCGACTCGAGCCGAGCCCAGACGCGCCGGCGCAGGGCCTCCGAGATCATCCCGAGGTCGCAGCAGACGTACACGAGCCTCTCCCCCGAGGCCGACTCGAGCGCCATCGCCCGCGCGTGCAGGGGCTTCGCGACGCGGAGAGGACGATTGCGCGGGTCCCCCCAGCCGAACAGGGAAAGCTCGGGAACGAACGCGGTGATGTCCGCCCGAGCGAAGCCGGCCCGATATCGAACGGCGCTCATGTGATCCCCAGAGCCTCCCGGAAGTACGGGGTCAGAAATACGCCGCCCGGGTCCATCTCGCGCCGAAGAGCGAGGAAGTCGTCCCAACGTGGCAGCTGCCTCCGGAGGTATTCGGCGCCGCCGCGAGGCAGGTACTTGCCCCAGTGCAGTCGATACCCGAACGGCTTCAGGAGCTCCCAGAACTGACCGAAGAAGGCCCGAGGGTCGCTCCGATTACGGCCGAACCAGAAGACGTCGACCCGCAGCGAGTCACGGCCGTAAGACGGGTGGATCCAGAGGCTGCTGCGGGCGGCGGCGTACAGCTCGAAGATATAGGGGCCGGTCGCGGCGTAACCTCGTTCGTCGAAGTGCCGACGCAGGCAGCGGAGCACCTCCCCGGCGCGGTCGAGCGGAACGAATATCTCCGTGAACGTGGTCGGTAGGGCTCGCTCCGACATCTGGTTGTCCATCGGCAGCACCTCGTGCCATGGCCCCCAGAAATGCTGTGGCCGCCCATGCGCCGAGGCGAGCATCCCCTGGAGCGCCGGCGCCAGCACGCGGCGCTCGTAGAGCGCGCGCGCCCCCCGCAAAAAGCGCTTCGTCGCCGGCACGGACCGCGCGAGCGACCGGGCCGCATGGGTCGCTGTCGAGACTGCGTCGTAGAAGAGCCCGCCCCCGAGCTGCGCCGCGAGGGACACCACACGGGTCACCGTCGGAGAGCTCGACACGTCGCCCACCACACAATACGGCTTCGCGCGGCCTTCACGGAGGGCGCTCTCGCGCCGTGCCTGCCAGGTGATCACGCCTTCGACGCCGCGCTGGGGCCACCACATCAAGCGGGCGTAGTCGGTTGCTCGCAGAAATCCATCCAAGCCGCCGTCGCCGTACAGGTCGTACGAGCACCCGCGCTCGGTCGTGATGTCCTCGCGCCCGACGAGCTCGTAACGGGGGATGCACTGCAGGGTGACCGTGGAGATCACGCCGAGCAGGCCGAGCGAGCAGCCGATCGCGTCGAACACCTCCTCTCCACGCCGCGCCTCCCGCACACGGCCTCGACCATCGATCCAGCGAACGGAGACGAGCGCAGCCTCGATGGGGTGCCTTGTCGTGCCACCCGAGGACCCGGTGCTCAGGAAGCCCGCGACCGTCTGGTGCGAGACGCCACCGAGGTCCGGAAGAGCCCAGCCGCGGCGATCGAGCTGGGCAACGAGCGAGCGATCGAACGTGGACATTCCGGTCGGGTCGCGGGGATCGAGCCCGAGGTGACACCCTGCCTCGACCGTGACCTGCATCTTCGCGTCGTCGAACCGGACGCGGCCATAACGATCCAACAGGACGTCGACGCCACCGTACGAGCGGATCGCGGCGGGGATCGAGTGCGCGGAGCCGCGAACGCGGAGCCTTCGCTGGCGCCGCGCTGCGAGCCGAACGCTCTCCACGAGCTCCTGCTCTGTGGATGGGTGGTGGTAGCCGTCGGCCCCGGGGACGTGTCGCGTCCAGGTCCACGGAGAGAGTCCAGGAGTCGTCACGCGCCCTCCATCCAGTCCTGGTCTTGGACCATGAGCATCGGCTGAACGGGCCGGCCGTCGAGGCCCACGCGCTCCCGCCCGAGGACGAGCTTCTTCCAGCTCCACGAGAGGAGCGAGCGCTGCTCGAGCGCGGGATGGATGTGTGGGTGAACGACCTTCGCATGGATCGCAGGGAGGTCGCTCCAATGTGCGGCAGGCGCCAGGTGATGAACGGTGTGAAACCCGTTGTTGAAAGCGAGCCAGTTCAGGACGCGCCCGACGAAGTTCCGTGAATGGTCGAGCTCGCTGCCCGCGTCGCAGCCGTCGTGTTGAACGAAGTTGATCGCGAAGATTCCCCAGGCCGCGTAGAGCTTCGGGATCGCCGCGTAGAGGACGAACATGCGCCAGTCCGAGCAGGCCAGCGCACCGCTCACCGCGACGACGACGGCGGCCTCCCGCGTGTATCGCCAGAACCAACGGCGCCGATGGCGCCAAGCCCAGGACAAATACCGCCGCTCGCTGCGGACGACCGACCCGAGCACGAGCGGATAAAACAGGACGACGTTGAGGAGGTTCCAACGAAACCCGACCCGCGTCGTGCGGCTCACGTCCCGTGCCGACTGCGGGTACCGGTGATGGCTGAGGTTGTGCCCCGGCTCGAAGGCGCTGGCCGGGTGGCCGTACCCGATGCTCAGAAGCAGCTGAAACACGCCGTTCATCCACCTCTGGCGGAAGACGCGCGTGTGCATGCTGTTGTGCGTGATCACCGCGCAGCAGAAGGAGAGGAAACAGGCGAAGGGCACGAGAACGATCTCGACCGTCCAGCGCGGTGTCCGAAGAAACGCCTGGACCGTCAGCGCGATGGTGCAGGCCACGAAGATCAGCGAGCGAAGGTCGGCGCGACGACGCAGCCACTTCCCTTCGTGGCCTCGCGGTCGGGTAAGCGAGCGGATCATCCGCGCGGTCGTTCGCGAGGGCGTCTCGCCGACCGCTCCACCAGCCGTGATCATCGCGTGCCTCCCTCTGCCTGCAAGTCTCGCCTCCGATGCTCCGGTGGTCGGCGCTCCCGGCACCGTGTGCCCGCCGTTCGTCGGGTGACGCTCGGTTTCGGCAGGTGCGCATCGAGGAGCGTCGGCAGCGCCTCACTCCAAGATGCGTGCCTGCCGCGAAACGGGGGATTTCACGCGATTGGCAGCCGCACGCCTGCGGCATGCCGCACCGACGCGGCAGCGTCTCTCAGATGGGATCGGCGAGCGGGTCGCGCGATGCCGAGACTGCGGGCGCGACGCTCGGGACCGCGGGAGCGGAGGCCTCCGGTGGGGAAGCGCCCGGTGCCAGCGTCCTGCTCGCCCCCGCGCGGGCTGCGCTCGCCGAGGCTGAGGCCGAGGGCGAGCTCGACGCCGAGGCCGAGACCGAGACCGAGGGGGCGAGGCGCGCGCTCGATGCTGCGACCAACGGGTCCGGAGCCGCAGCCGAAGCGGCCGAAGGCACGCGGCCTGCTCTGACGTTCGTAGCCTCTTGCACGGCGCTCGGCGCCGGATCGCTCGCGAGCGCGAGCACCGCGACCAACCCGAGCGCGACGATCGCCGCCGCCCAGAGGTAGCGAGCCTTGGGAGCGCGCACGGAGGATGACGGTATCGTCACGTCTCCGGCTCCACCGCCGCTCACCGCCAGCTCACCCAGCGCTCGCGCGACCGCGTCCGCCGTCGGCCTCCCTTGTGGCTGTTTCTCGAGGCATCGCATCACGATGTCGGCGAGGCCGCGCGGCGTGCCCGGCCGGGCGACCTCGATCGCCTCCGGCGCGTCTCGGTCGATGGCGATGACGATCTCGAATGCGGTCGTGCCGGTGAAAGGCCTCCGCCCGGTCACCATCTCGTAAAGGACGACCCCGAGCGCGAAGCAGTCGCTCTTGTCGGTGATCTCGCGGAGCTTCGCCTGCTCGGGGGACATATACGAGGGCGTCCCGACGACGAGCCCCAGATCACTCTCGCTTCCTCCGCTGTCGGTCGGGGTGGTTCCGTCCGCGCCCGTCGCGCGGATGGTGGCGATCCCGAAATCGGGGATCTTCACGGTTCCGTCCGACGCCACCATGACGTTCTCGGGCTTGAGGTCGCGGTGAACGATGCCGGCGGTGTGGGCGCGCGCGATCCCACGCGCCATGTCGGCGCCTATCCGGAGCACCTCGCCGATCTCCATCGGCCCCTCGGCGAGCTTGTCGCGGAGCGGTTGGCCGTTCACGAGCTCCATGGCGAGGTAGATGCGCTCGTCGGCCTCGCCGACGTCATAGATGGCGACGAGGTTCGGGTGATTGATCGCGGCGGCGAGGCGCGCCTCCTTCAGGAACCGTCGCCGCCGCCCCGCGTCCCGCATCACGTCCTGAGGCAAGACCTTCAGCGCGACCTCGCGGCCGAGCACCGAGTCCCTCGCGCGGTACACGATCCCCATGCCGCCCTGCCCGAGGCGCGACAGCACGTGATATCGGCCGACCGAGTGGCCGACAAGATCGGTCTCGGGCGCCGGCGGCTCGACGGCGGGCGCGCGCGCGACCTCCTTCAAGAACTCCTCGGAGGGAGACGCGTCGGCCTCTTCGTTCACCGCCCGCGAGGATATACCTTCGGGCGCTGGACGGGTGCGAGGGCCATTTCAGGCGACGCCCGCGCCGCGCTCAGCTCAGCCGCTTGAGCAGCTCCTCCGCCTCGGCGACGTGCGCGCCGTGTGGGAACGTGCGCCGGTACACGTCCACGACGCCGCGCCGTCGGATGGGGCTCGGGTGCACGAAGGCGAGCGCCGACGCGGCCTTCCAGTAGTGCTCGTCGACGTGTTTCGGCAGCTTGCCGAAGCGCATGGCGCTCTCGTAGTGCACGATGGCCTTCTCGAGCGCCGCGACGTGCTCCGGCCGTGGCCCGGCTGGGTCGCGGAGCGCCGAGAAGAGGTGCGCGTCGCCCGCGAGCGCCGTCGCGTCCGCCCGCCTGTCCGGGTAGGTCTGCGCCAGCTCGTCGAGCACGGCACGCGCTTCGTCGTACGCGCCGCCGTCGTGGAGGAGCTCGAGCGCCGCGTGTGTCATCTCGTCCGGATCGAGGTCTTCCCGCGCCTTCTCCAGCGTCGCGAAGGCCCGCTTCCTCACGTCGTCCGGCTTCTCGTTCGCCATCGGACGGCGATGGTAGTCCGAAAAGGCGATCGACGAGGAGGTGGCCGACGGGTCATTGCCGGCACAGGTAGGCGTCGCGGCCCCCTTCGCGGGCGATGATGGCGTAAGGGGGCGGTGAGGTGCCGATGCCGAGCGTCACGGTCAGCTTCGTTCCCGCTGGCACCTTCAGATCGAGGGAGCTCTGCTCCTTTCCGTCGAGAAAGAAGTGGTCGAACGTGGGCTCGTAGGTCGACCCTGTCTCGTCGACGAGCAAGTATCCGAGCGGCCCCAGCGTTCGTGCGGCCCAGTTGCGGGTGAGGGGGCGCGAGCCGACCTCGAGCTCCAGCGTGAGCCGCTCGGTGGGGTGGCAGCGGACCTTCGCGGAGGGCAGCGTGCGGTAAGCGTCGCGCGCACCGGCAGCGTCGATCTTCGCGTCGAGCGCCGCCTTCACTCTCCCTCGGCGCTCGGCATCGACCTTCTCGATCCGCGCGATGGGCTCCGCGAGGCGTTCATCGGTCGGATCGATCCAGGCCGCGAGCGCGATCGCGGCCCCACGTGCCGCCGCGAGCGTCGGGGGCTCGGTCCGTCCTGTGGTCGACGCGTCCTTGCTCGCGGCCGCCTCCATCGCCAGCAGCGCCTTGTCGAGCGCGTCCTGGCGTGCACGAATCTCGCCGTCCACGACCTCCTGCGGGAGGCCGCGGCAGAAGAGCGTCGCGTGCGCCTCTTTGATATCCAGCGGGAGTCGCTCGACCGCCACGTCGCGCGTGAACGCGGTGTCGCGATCGGTGGGATCCTCGTCGAAGACACCCACCTTCGTCGGCCCCTCCTTCGCCCAGTCGACCTGCGTGATGATGACGGTTCCCGACGGCGTGTTCGGGCTCAAGCGGGCGACCGTGGAGCCGATCGTCACCACGATGTCGGCAAAGCCGTCCGCCGGTGAGCCCACGAACGGCGCCGTCTGATCCCAGTCGCTGCCCGGCGCCTCCACTCGACAGATCACGTTGGCCGTGAGCGGGCCGTCGGCGGCGCGGGCCATCAGCGAAGCCGCTCCGGAGGGCTGGGGTGGGTTCGCCAGCCAAGCCGGCGTGCGAGACATCACGGGCACCTCGACCTTCGGCTGAGGGAGCGGTGACGCCGCGGCGGAGGCCGCCTGCGGCGCGGGCGGCGCGGAAGCGGCGCTCGTCTCTGTCACGGTCGGTCGCGGTCCGCTCGACGAGGCTGGCCGTTCGTTCTCTCGCGCGGGCTTGTCACACGCGATCGAGCAGACGGCGATCGCCAAGCCGGAGACGTTCGCGCAAAACCTCATCCTCTTCTACCTCGGCTCTTGTTCCGGCGACCGAACGGCCCGGTCTGCGTGCACGTCCACCTCGAGGCATTGCGGACCGGGGGGCGGATCATTGGCTATCGGGGCTCGCGGCCGCCGCCTCCAACCCCCGCCGCTCATCCACCCTGCCCGCGGCCACGAAGGCCGCGGCAAAGAGGAGCGCGCAGAGGAGGATCGCGTTCTCCAGCCCGAAGAGGCTCTGCAGGGCCCCGAGCCCGACCAGACCCACCGCCGCGGCGAGCTTGCCGACCATGCCCCAGAACCCGAACATCTCGGCGGTCTTGTCGTGCGGCGAGAGCACCGCCACGACGGTGCGGCCGGCGGACTGCGTTGCCCCGAGGCAGAGCCCGGCGATGCTCCCGACGACCAGGTAGACGTGCTCGGCCGAGAGCCCGGAAGCCCTGGAGAGCGAGGGCGTCTGGTGGATGCCCACGACGGCGACGACCCAGACCACGAGCGTGAGCCGGTAGGTGCGCATGTTGCCCCACCGGTCCTGGACGAGCCCGAAGACGAGCGCGCCCACCGCTGCTGACAGATTCGTCAGCACGAACATGGCGACCTGCGTGCTCGCCCTCCAGTGGATCACCTGATCGCCGTAGATGAACGCGAAGCTGATCACGATCCCCAGCCCGGCCATGGCGAAGAAGAGGCTCACCATGAAGATCGCGAGGTCCTTCAGCCGAGGCAAATGCCGCGCCGTCTCACGGACCTGGTCGAGCGCGACCGTGGTGAGCGATTTGCCCTCGGGGAGCGGCTTGGGGGTCCCCCGCTCTTTCAGGAACAGGAACGTCGGGATCGCGGCGAGCCCGAAGAAGAGCGCGGTAAGCGGACCGACGAGGCGGAGCCGCGATGCGTTGGCGGCCTCGAGATCGCCGACCGCGGCGAGGACGCCCATCGTGCTGGCGAGACCGCCCACGTAGCCGAGGCCCCACGCGAGGCCCGATATCTTGCCGAGCGACTCCTTGGGCCCCAGCTCCGGCAAGAAGGACGCGACGAACGACTCGCCCGAGGCGAAGCCGAAGTTCGAGAGGACCAGCAGGCCCACGGCGAGCGCGACGTCGCCGGGGCCCGCCAGCCCGAGCGCCGCGGTGCAGACGATCGTGCCGAGGTAGCTGCCGAGCAAGAAGCGCTTCTTCTGGGCTCGGTAGTCCATGATCGCCCCGAAGACGGGCGCGCTCACGACGACGAGCAGGTACGTGGCGGCGAGGGCCAGGCTCCAGAGCAGGTTGCCGCGGCGGAACTCGGGCGCGTCCGCCACGATCACCTTCGGGAAGACGACCGCGTACACGACCGTGATAATCACGGTCGTGTAGCTCGAGTTGGCGAAGTCGAACATCGCCCAGCCGAAGATCTCTCGCTTGTCTGCGCGCACCGCGCGTCACCATCGCACCCGCTCGCCGAGCCATCAACCGCCATCCCTACCGTGCCCCTCGCCCTCGCCAAGCGCCTCCACCGGATCGCCGTCCAGGCCCCGCGCACCGAGCGGCTCGGAGCGGCCCTCGCCGAGCTGACTCGCCCCGCCCACAGCTTGCTCGACGTCGGCTGCGGCAGCGGGGAGGTCGCGAGAGAGATCGCCGCGCGCATCGGTGCCAGCCGCGTGGAGGGGGTGGATGTGCTCGTCCAGCCCGAGCCGTTCATCCCGGTCACGCGGTACGACGGCACCACCCTGCCTTTTCCCGACGCGAGCTTCGATGCCGTGCTCCTCTCGGACGTGCTGCACCACGCCGAGGCGCCACGGGCCCTGCTCGCCGAGGCCCTCCGGGTGGCGCGCGCGGCGGTCGTCGTGAAGGATCACTTCGCCTTCGGCCCGCTCTCGCGCCGGCTGCTCTTGGCGATGGACCTCGCGGCCAACGGGTTCTACGACATCGCGGTGCGCGGCGCGTACCTCGACCCATCCGAATGGCAGGCGCTCTTCTCCGAGTCCGGCGCGCGCGTGGCCCGCCTCGAGTGGCCGCTCCACGTCCACGCCCCCCTGCTCCGCGTGCTCGCGCCGAGCGCGCTTCAGTTCGCGGCGCGACTGGAGGTAAGGGCGCGATGAGATCGCTCGTCGTCGGCGGCGCCGGGTTCATCGGCAGCCATCTGGTCGAGCTCCTGGCGCAGCGCGGCCCCGTCACCGTGCTCGACGATCTCTCGGTCGGACGCCGCGATTTCATCCGCGGCCCGCTCGAGAGCGGCCAGGCGGAGCTCGTCGTCGGCACGGCGCTCGATCTCGATCTGGTCGCCCGGCTCACGGCTGGCGCGGACCTCGTGGTGCACCTCGCGGCCAACCCGGAGGCGCGCTGGGGGCTCGAGGACACACGGCGCGACCTCGATCAGGGCACCATCACCACCTACAACGTGCTCGAAGCGATGCGGCGGACCAAGGCTCCGGCGCTCGTGTTCTCGTCGTCGGGCACCGTCTACGGCGAGAACCCCGAGCCCTGCGGAGAGCTCGACCTCGGCCTCTTGCCCATCTCCCTCTACGGCGCGAGCAAGCTCGCGTCCGAGGCGATGATCTCGGCGTTTTCGGAGTGCTTCGGCCTCCGGGCGACGATCTGCCGCTTCGGCAACGTCGTCGGCCCGCGCGGGACACACGGCGCCGCGCTCGATTTCTTCAGGAAGCTCGAGAAGACGCCGGCCGAGCTCGAGGTCCTCGGGGACGGCTCGCAGGCCAAGCCCTATCTCCACGTGACCGACTGCGCGGCGGGGCTGCTCTTCGCGTTCGACAACCAGAAGGAGAAGCTCGGCATCTACAACCTGGCTCCGCCCGACACGACCTCCGTGCGGAGCATCGCCGAGCGCTGCGTCGCCGCCTCCCCCTACCCCAACGCGAAGATCCGCTACACCGGCGGAGACCGCGGCTGGCCCGGGGACGTGCCGCGGTCGCGCATGAAGCCCGACAAGCTCGCGGCGCTCGGGTTTCGCGTCCGCCACACGAGCGACGATGCGGTCGATCTCGCGATCCGCGCGCTGGCTCGTGAGGTCTTCGGTGATCGGGCAGGAGGGTAGCAACGTGCAAGCGGTCGTTCTCTGCGGCGGTCTCGCCACGCGCATGCTCCCGGCCACGCGCGACGTCCCCAAGGTCCTCTTGCCGGTCGCCGGCCGGCCCTTCCTCGACCACCTCGTCACGCGCCTGCGCACAGCCGGTTTCGTGGACATCGTGCTCCTCGCCGGGCACCTGGCCGAGCACGTCGAGCTCGCCGCCCTCGCGCTCGGCCGCGACGTGTCGGTCGTCCGCGACGGGCCAGGGCTGCTTGGCACGGCCGGCGCCCTCGCCGCCGCAGCCGACCGCCTCGCGCCGAGCTTCCTCGTGACCTACGGCGACTCGTACCTGCCGTTCGACTATGCGGCGCCGCTCCGAGCGCTCTCGCCTACCCCGAAGGAGGTGCTCGGGACCATGTCCGTCTGGCGCAACGAGGACACGCTCGAGCCCTCCAACGCCAGTGTCGCTGACGGTTTCGTCATTCGCTACGACAAGCGCCGCGAGCCGGGAGAGCCTCGCCTCGATCACATCGACTACGGCGCCACCGCCCTCAAGAAGGAGGCGCTCGCGCTCGTCCCCGCGGGAGAGCCCGCCGGGCTCGACGCGCTCCAGGCCGAGCTGGCGAGGACCCGGCGCCTCGGCGCTTACCTCGCCGGCACGCGCTTCTACGAGATCGGCTCACCCGATGGGCTGCGCGCGCTGGAGGCGCACCTGACCGCCGGGAGGAGTCGGGCGTGATCGTCTCGCGCGCGCCCGTGCGCTTTTCCCTCGGCGGAGGCGGCACCGATCTGCCCGCGTATACCTCGCGTTTCGGTGGCTTCGTCGTCTCCGCCGCGATCGACAAATACGTCTACGTCTGCTGTAACCGCCGCTTCTATCGCGACATTCGCCTCGCCTACTCCAAGACGGAGATCGCCTCGGACGTCTCGAAGATCGAGCACCCCATCTTCCGCGAGGCGCTGAAGCTGCTCGGCGTGGACGCCGCGGTGGAGCTCGTGAGCATCGCCGATCTGCCTGCCAACAGCGGCCTCGGCTCGTCGAGCAGCTTCACCGTGGCCCTGCTCAACGCCCTGCACGCCTACAAACGCGAGTACGTCTCGTCCCGACAGCTGGCGGAGGAGGCGTGCCACATCGAGATCGACAGGCTGGGCGAGCCGGTCGGCCGGCAAGATCAGTTCATCGCGGCCTTCGGCGGGGTCACGGCCCTCACCTTCGAGCCCGACGGCACGGTCCACGCCGAGCCGGTCCCCGCCGCCGACGAGGTCCTGGCCGAGCTCGAGCAGAGCCTCGTCATCGTCTACTCCGGCATCGAGCGGCCCGCCAAGGTCGTCCTCGGCGAGCAGAAGGCCCGCCTCGACCAGCTGGAGGAGGGCGTGGTGTCGCGTATGCACGACATCAAGCGGCTCGGCCGCGAGGTCTACGAGCTCCTGGCGCGGGGCGATCTCGAACGGTACGGCGAGCTCCTCCACGAGCACTGGGAGCGAAAGCGCAAGCTGACCTCCAACATGACAGACTCGTTGTTGGACGAGATCTACCAGGCCGGCCGGGACGCCGGCGCCATCGGCGGCAAGCTGATGGGCGCGGGAGGCGGCGGCTTCTTCATGTTCTACGTGAGGCCGGCGGAGCGGCGGCGCTTCGCGCTCGCCATGACGGCCCGCGGGCTGCGCATCCTGCGTTTCCGGTTCGACGACGCGGGCGCGCGCATCGTCGCGAACGTACACGGCTGACGTCGCGAGGGCCGCGCGCCCGGCTCACTCCTTGCCGGCGGCGATCCGCATGACGCGGTTCGCGAGCTCCGTGTCGTCTCCCTTCCGGCGCTCCTCCTCCGGGATCTTCTGCCAGGCGGCGTCGAACGTGGCGGCGGGCATCTTGTCCGGCCGCATGCCGTAGGCCGCGTCCACGAGGCCGCGCACGGTCTGCTTCTTCTTTTGCTCGGTCTTCGCGCGCGCCGGCGCCATCTGCTCCTCGGTGAAGCAGACGTTCACGTGCTCGAAGGAGAAGCCCTTGGCCGCGTTGCCGCCCGGCGTGACGGAGACCTCGGTGCTTCCGCACGCGTTTCCTTCGCCACAGTCCGCGTCCTCCTTGCACTTGCGGTAGCACTTCTTGCTGATGCAGATGCCGTCGCGCTTGCAGTCGCTCTCGGCGGTGCACGCCCCGCCCACCTCGGAGCCGAAGAGGTCCCGGTAGAAGAAGGCGAGCGCGATCAGGCCGCCCACGAAGGCGACGAGGAAGAGGATGCCGGCCACCGGCGATTTCTTCTTCGGCGGAGCGGGCGCCGCTTGCGCGCCGACTGGGGCGGGAGCCGTCATGGGCCCTCGTACGTCCGCCCGGACGATTTGCCCCTGCGCCCGCGGCCGGTCTCCCGCCGATTCCCCCGTCCGCTCCGATCTGCTTAGCTGCTCGGCCGTGGACGACACAGCCGCATTCGTCGATCGTTACCTCGCGGAGACCGCCGAGATCGCCGCCCGGACCAGCCGCGGGGATCTCGCGCGCGCCATCACCATCCTGTTCGAGGCTTACCGCGCCGGGCGCGACGTCTACACCTGCGGCAACGGCGGGAGCGCGGCCAACGCCAGCCACCTCGCCTGCGACCTCGCGAAGTTCACCGCCTGCGAGGGCAAGCCGCGCCTCCGCGCCACCTCGCTCTGCGACAACGCCGCGCTCATCTCGGCCCTGACGAACGACGAGGGCTTCGGGCGCATCTTCACCGCGCAGCTCGAGCCGCGGTTTCGCGAGGGCGACGTGCTCGTCTGCCTCAGCGTGCACGGCGGCTCCGGCGCCGACAAGGCCGGTCCGTGGTCGCAGAACCTGGTGGCTGCCGCCAAGCTTGCCAAGGACCGCGGCGGCAAGGTCGTCGGGCTCGTGGGCTACGACGGCGGGGCCATCGCGCAGATGGCTGACGCTTGTGTCATCGTCCCGCGGACGGAGACCGGGCACACGTCCACGCCGCACGTGGAGGGGTTCCACGAGGTCTACCACCACCTCCTCTGCGAGCGGCTCCGCCAGCTCATCGCCCTTTCCTCCGGCTGACCGCGCGAGTAAGGCGGGCCGTGCTCTTCGTCGACAGCTCCGACCCGGAGGAGGTCCGCACGATCTTCTCCTGGGGCGTCGTCTCGGGAACGACGACGAACCCCATGTTGCTCGCCAAGGACGGGGCGACCGACGTCGAGCCCCGCGTGCGCATGCTCCTCGCCGTCTCGGAGGGGCCGGTCTCGGTCCAGGTCCTCGGGCACGAGCAGGGCGCCATGATGGACGAGGCCGCAGCCCTCCACGAGATCGACCCTGCCCGCATCGTCGTCAAGCTCCCCCCGACGGAGGCAGGCCTCGTCACCGCGCGCAAGCTCGCGAGCCGCGGCGTGCATGTGAACGTCACCGCTTGCATGAGCTTCCAGCAGGCGTACCTCGCCGCGCTCACCGGCGCTCGCTACGTCTCGGTCTTCTGGGGTCGCATCCGCGACATGGGGTACGACGCGACGCAGGTCGTCGGGACCATCCGCACCCAGCTCGACCGCGAGGGCCTGCCCGCCAAGATCATCGCCGGCTCGATGCGCCAGCCCGTGGACGTGACGGAGGCGCTGCTCGCCGGCTCACACGTGGTGACGGTCACGCCGCCTATCTTCCGCAAGATGCTCGTCCACCCCAAGACGGAGGAGACCCTCCGCGAGTTCGCCGACGCATGGGCCAAGCGTTCGAAGTGAAGAACGGCGCCGCCTCGGCGGCCGCCCGCGACGAGGTCGCGGCCGAATCGCTCGGCGTCCCCTACCCGGTCGAGGAGCAGAACCTCGCCCTCTGTCGTGCGCTCGGCCGTCCGCGTCGCGTGCTGGACGTGGGCTGCGGGATCGGCCTGAACGGCGCAGCCGCCCGCGCTCGCGGCGCGCACGTCACCGGCCTGGAGATCTCCGCCGGCTCGCTCGCGCGAGCGAGCGAGCGGCTCCACGAGGTCATCCTCGGCGATCTGGAGAGCACCGGCTCGGTTCGCGCCGCGCTCGGCGATCGGCGCTTCGACCTCCTCCTCTTCGGGGACGTGCTCGAGCATACGCGCGAGCCGAAGGCGGTCCTCGAGCGCTTGCTCCCGTACCTGGAGGACGAGGGGCACGTCGTCGTCTCGCTCCCGAACGTCGCCGCATGGACGGTCCGCCTGGGCCTCCTCGGCGGCCGCTTCGACTACGCGCCGAGCGGCATCCTCGACAAGACGCACCTGCGCTTCTTCACGCGCAAGAGCGCGATCGAGCTGGTGGAGAGCGCCGGGCTGCAGGTGATGAACGTGACGGAGAATCCGATGGGCCTGCGCGCGGCCAAGGGCCCCATCCTGTCGCTGCTCCGGGCCGGCGCGCTCGGCGCGGACGCGGCCGACCCCACCGCCCTCGCCCGGTCGTTCCCCTACAAGGCTTACCTCGGGCTCGTTCGCCCCTTCGAGGACGCGCTCGCGCGCCGCCTCCCGGGCCTCTTCGCGTTCCAGCACGTCGTCGTCGCGCGCAAGCGCCCCCGCCCCAAGAAGCTGAGCCTCACCATCGGCATGCTCACGATGGACGAGGAGGACAGCATCGAGGAGATGATCCGGCGCATCCGCGAGGAGGCCCCCGACGCAAAGATCCTCTGCGTCGACAGCTCGCGCGACAAGACGCCCGAGATCGCAGCGCGCCTCGGCGCCCGGGTGCTCCGTCAGATGCCGCCGCGCGGCCACGGCCCCGCGATGGAGCTGCTCATGTACGAGGCCGCGAAGCAGAGCGAAGCGCTCATCTACCTCGACTGCGACTTCACCTACCCGCCCGAGAACATCCGCGTCGTCAGGCGCTTGCTCGAGGAAGACTCGGCGGACGTGGTGAACTGCGCCCGCACGCGGACGCGGCCCGCGGCGATGCCCGTCCCCAACTACCTGGCGAACCGCGGCTTCGCCGCCCTCGCCCACGCGCTGCACGGCGTCCCCACGGTCGACGTGCACAGCGGGATGCGCGGCTATCGGTCGAGCGTCATCCGCGCGTTCGATTTCGACGGCGAGGGCGACGCCCTCCCCATCGACACGCTGCTCTGGCCAGCGAAGCTCGGCTACCGCGTGGTCGAGCTCCCCATCGCCTACGACGAGCGCGTGGGCGTCTCGAAGCTC
>JAEUKE010000184.1 GCA_016794345.1 Myxococcales bacterium | reverse complement strand
GACTGGTGACGCAAGACCCTGTGCTGGTTGGGCGTGACGTCAGTCGGCGAAGATGTCGTCGGTCGACACGGCGGTGACGGCGCGCTTGAGCCAACCAGCGAGGACGGTGAGATCGGTGCAGGCCAGAACACGAGCGCGCTGTGCGTCGCTGATCGTGAGTCCTCGGGCAACGAGAATGTCCAGCAGAGCCTCGGCCTTGCCCTCGGCCTTGCCCTCGGCCTTGCCCTCGGCCTTGCCTTCGGCGACGTACTTCTTCGCGAAGTCGCTCTGGTACTGGTAGTGGCCTTGCGACATGAGATCCTCCAGGGCCCGGCGGGCGGCGTCGTTGAGGCTGACGCGGATGAGGTCGTAGTATAGCGCGGCGAGGTCGTCGGGCAGCCCGGAAGCTGCGGTGATGGCGGCCAGGGCGATTTTCGCGCCGTCTTGGGGGTCGTTGCCATGCGCGGTGGCGGAGAGGACGGCGAGCTCGGGTAGCTTCGTCGCTTCGGCGGGGTCGTCCACGACGGGGACAGCGTTGGGACCGAGGACGTAGGGCTCGAAGGTGTTGTTCGGGCCAAGGCGGATGGGCCGGCGAGCCCAGGCAGCGATTGTCTCGAGTGGCGTGACGACGAAGAGGCAAGCCTCGCAGCGGTAGCGCGACCGTACGGCCGAGAGGTAGTGAGGCCAGCTGAAGAGCTTGTCGTCGTCTCGGCCGAGCTGGACCTCGAGGACGATGACGAGGACAGCCTTGTCGTCGCGAAGGAGGATGACGAGGTCTGCACGGAGCTCGACCGGCTGGGCCTCGGTGAGATCGCCGGAGACGACACGAGCCTCGGAGTAGGTGGGTAGCTCGACCCCAAGCGCGTCGTGGAGCAGCTTCGCCGCGAGCTCCGGCCGATGGCGAAAGAGCTCGAGGAAACCCTCGTGCGAGAACGAGACAGGCACGCTGGCCACGCTATCACGCCGTGCAACAACGCGGCGCCCACCGCGACCGAGGCGCTGTTGTGGCGGGCGCTGTTGGCCAGCCAGCTCGGTATTGGGTTTTGCCGCCATTTGTCATTGGCGGGTTCATCGTGGACGGAGCCGGGGAAACCAGCGCCGCAAGCGAGCGCAGCACGCGCCGAAGCCGAGGAAGCGATAGCGGCGTGCCTCTGCTCGCGCTCACTCGTCGACGAGCGTGTCCCGCGTCGTCTCGAAGCGCAGCGTGATCTCCGAGAACGAGCTGCGAGAGGTCGCAGCCTCTCGCAAGACGTCCTCGATCATCCGATCGATCCGCAGAACGAAGGCCTCGTCTTCGGCGAGCTCCATGATGTGGTCGAACAATGCATCGTGCATGCCACGGTCGCACACCTCGGAATCCCCCGGAACACCTGGAGCCACCGTCCGAAGACGTGAACCGGCTCGGGTCCAGCCCTGGACGAAGGCACGTTCCCCCAACTCCCAGCGGATGGGCTCACGGCGTGAACGACGGCACGCCGCCCGGCTCGAAGGGCGTGAGCGCGTCGAGCGCCGAGCGCAGGATCTCCTCGCGGATCGCCTCGAGCTTGGTGTCGATGTCGGCGAGCTTCTTGGCGCGCTCGCCGGAGGGCGCCGCCGGGAGCCAGACCTCGAGCAGCTGGCTCGCCAGGGTGGTCACGTTCGGCGCCACCATGGCCCAGGTGCCATAGACGAAGGCGCCGCCCGGCGCCGGCTTGGCGAGGAGCTCGACGCCCCCGAGGAGCCGCTCGGTCGTCTCGTCCGCCTTGCTGCGAGCCTTGCCGAGCTCGTCGACGATGTCGCGTCGCTCCTTGCAGAGCTTCTCGTAGGCCTTGGTTTGCTCCTCCGTCGGCTTCCCGAGGAGCGCGCCGCCTGGACCGAACGCGCACTTGTCGTCGAGGAGCGACTTCATGCTGGAGCCGCCGAGGCCGCGCAGCGGGTTGGGCTCGATGACCGGTGCCCGGAATCGGGCGACGACACCCTCGATCTTCAGGAGCTCCTCCACGCCCGGCTTCACGTCGGCCGGCTTCGCGTCTCCACCATTGGGAAATCGAGCGAGGAGCTCGCTGTCCTGGCTCATCAGGAGCCAACCCGAGGCGACGCGCAGGCCGCCCTCGCCACAATGGACCGTCCGCGCGGCGTCGTCGATCTTCCAGCGCTTGCCGTCGAGGAGCTTGTCGTAGCGCTTCTCGATCTCGGACTTCAGCACGGCCCAGACGGCGGCCTCGTCCGTCACGCCCCACGCTGCCGCCTTCTCGAGCACGACGAGGTCACCGCTCAAGCTCGCGAGCACCTTTGTGGGCTCGACATCACACCAGCTCCGGTGGATCCGGAATCGATGGTCGGCCCCGACCCCGGCCGCGGTGTCTTTGCCGATGTTTCCGTAGAAGCGGACGCTGCGCGAGAGCAGCTCCTGGAACGCGGGCGGCAGCGGGCGCGGCGGATCGAATGGCGCGCGGCCCTCGGGACCGGGGATGTAACCCTTGGCGTGAACCGCGTCCTTCGTGACCTCGATCCCCAGCACGAGGGCAGGGGATCGCGCTTCGAACGCGCCACGCGCTTTCTCGATCTCGGCGATCAGGGCCTTCCACCAAACGGCGTCTTTCTCGGCCTTGCGCTGCGTCTCTTCTTCCAGCCTTCGCCTGTCGAAGGCGAGGGCGTCGGCCGTGAGGTAGCCCGGCCGCACGACGACGACCGCGTGGCGACCGAAGGCGATCTGGGCTGCGGCCGGCGCGAGCCAGGGCGCCTTGCCGATCGATGCGCTCACCTCGAGCTTCGCGATGGTCTCGCTCCACCTGGCCGCGGCGTCCGAGGACTCCGGTCGATACCAGCGCCCGCCGAGGACGAGCACCGCGACGCCGCCGCGGATCACGAGACCGATCGACGAGCCCTTCTTGGCCCACACCTTCACGCCCTCGGCGGTGGCCGCTTCCTTCGAGCCGACCAGCGACTTGGCGATCTTCGCGAGCGCGGCCTCGTCCTTCACCTTCGCGTAGAAGGCGCGGGTCTCCGTCGTCTCGTCGAGAAGCGCGAGGGCGGCGGGCTTGTCGAGATCGAGCGCAGCGGCGAGCTTCGCGAGGTCGGTCTTGGATCGGAAGTAGCTGTCGAGATCCTCGGCCGCGATAGCGAGGAGCGAGTCGCGGGTCTCGGGCGCAAACACCTTCTCTGGCAAGGCCGACGCGAAGGCCTGCTGGCCGGCCAGGAGCACCGTGGCGTGGGTCTCGACCGGGACGAGATCGAGGAGCGGCGCCTCGGCGAGGAGCGACGGCCCGGCCGGAAAGAGCAGCGCCTCGATCGGCGGCGGCGCGGCTGGAGCGGGCTCCGGGGCGCTCGCCGCCGCGCTCGGCGCCGGACCACCGGGCTCGCCGCAGCCGCCGAGCAACGAGGTGGTCGAGAGCAGCAGCGCGGTCGCTCGACGTCGGAGGCGCATCGGTTGCGGCTTTCTCACGCGGGCATCCGTCCGGCAAGACAGGTTCCCTACTTCCCAGTGGTCTCGCGGCCCTTTTGGGGGTAACTCCCCCGCGTGCCGCCCCAAGCCTTTTCGCACGATCCCGAGATCACCGAGGCGCTCGCGCGCGACCACAAGCTCACGCCGGCCGAATACGACAAGGCCGTCCAGCGCCTCGGGCGCAAGCCGACCTACGCGGAGCTCGGCGTCCTCAGCGTGATGTGGAGCGAGCACTGCTCGTACAAGAGCTCACGCGTGCACCTCGCGCGCCTGCCCACCACGGGGCCGCGGGTCATCCAGGGCCCGGGCGAAAACGCCGGCGTCGTCGACATCGGGGACGGCTTCGCCGCCGTCTTCAAGATGGAGTCGCACAACCACCCCTCGTACATCGAGCCGCACCAGGGCGCGGCGACCGGGGTCGGCGGCATCCTGCGCGACGTGTTCACGATGGGCGCGCGGCCCATCGCCAGCCTCGACTCGCTCCGCTTCGGCCGGCCGGATCACCCGCGCACGCCGGAGCTGCTCCGCGGCGTCGTGGCCGGCGTGGGCGGCTACGGCAACTGCATCGGCGTGCCGACGGTCGGCGGGGAGCTCTTCTTCGACGCCGCTTACGACGGCAACATCCTCGTCAACGCGTTCACCTGCGGCGTCGTCCACAAGGACGCGATCTTCTACGGCCGCGCGAGCGGCGTCGGGAACGACGTGCTCTACGTGGGCGCGCGCACCGGACGGGACGGCATCCACGGCGCGACGATGGCGTCGGACGAGTTCACCGAAGGAGGCCCCAGCCAGAGGCCCACGGTGCAGGTGGGCGACCCCTTCATGGAGAAGCTCCTGCTCGAGGCTTGCCTCGAGATCTTCGCGGAGGAGCTGCTCGTCGGCGTGCAGGACATGGGCGCCGCCGGCCTCACGTCGTCCTCGGTCGAGATGGCCGGCCGCTCGGGCAGCGGGCTCGATCTCGATCTCGACAAGGTCCCGCGCCGCACGAAGGGCCTCACGCCCTACGAGATGCTCCTCTCCGAGTCGCAGGAGCGCATGCTCATGGTGGCGAAGCCCGGGAAAGAGGCGCGCGTCGCCGAGATCTGCAAGAAGTGGGAGCTCGACTGCGCCGTGATCGGCAAGGTCACCGACACGGGGCGCTGGGTCATCCGCGCGACGCCCGGCTTCGATCCGTTCGTGACGCCGGGCGCCCCGCCGGCAGGGAAGAGCGTCGTCGTCTGCGACATGCCGGTCGACTTCCTCACGGACGAGGCCCCGAAATACGATCGGCCGCAGGCGGACGACCCGCGCTTGCCCGAGCGGCGCGCCTTCGACACGGCGACCATTGCAGATCCGTCCTCGTGGACCGACACGCTCCTCGCCCTCGCCGGGAGTCCCAACCTCGGCTCGCGCCGCTGGGTGACGCGGCAGTACGACTCGATCGTCCGCGGCGGCACCGTGATCGGCCCCGGCGGGGACGCCGCGGTCGTCCGCGCGTTCTGCGAGCACAAGGGCACGCGCGTGGAGAAGGTCCTCGCGTTCTCGTCCGACTGCAACGGTCGTCTCTGCGAGCTCGACGCGTTCGAGGGCGCCAAGCAGGCCATCGCCGAGGTGTGCCGCAACCTCTCCTGCGTGGGAGCCGAGCCGATCGGCATCACGGACTGCCTGAACTTCGGCTCGCCGGAGCGCCCGGAGATCATGCGGCAGATCGCGCGGGCGATAGACGGGCTCGCCGAGGCGTGCCGCGCGCTCGACGTGCCGGTCGTCAGCGGCAACGTGAGCCTCTACAACGAGACCGAGAAGCGCGCGATCCTGCCGACGCCTACCGTCGCCGCCGTCGGCCAGCTCGACTCGGTGGCCCACGCCGTGCGCTCGACCTTCTCGGAAGCCGGGCACGCGGTCTTCCTGCTCGGCGCCGAGAGCGGCGGTCCGCTCGGCGGCTCACACTACGTCTCGCACCGGACCGGCGGCACCATCGCCGGGCCGCTCCCGGCCATCGACCTCGCGCTCGAGCGGCGCCTGCAAGGCTTGCTGCGCGACCTGGCCCGCGCCGGCCTCGCGAAGAGCGCGCACGACGTGTCCGATGGCGGCTTCGCGCTGGCGCTCGCCGAGTGTTGCGTGGCCCACACGGACCCTCGCGCCATGGTCGGGGTCGAGGTCGAGCTCGCTGGGGACGAGCCCCTCGCGGCCGCGCTCTTCGGCGAAGCCCCCTCGCGCGTCATCGTGAGCATCAAGGAATCGGACGCTGCGGCGCTCGAGGCGCGGGCGAAGGCGGCGAACGTCCCCGTCCGCCACCTGGGCAAGACCGGCGGGGCCAGCGTGATGATCCGTCGCGCCGGCGCGACGCTGGTCGACGCGGGGCTCGCCGCGCTCCGGGACGCCCGCGAGCGTTGCCTCGAGCCCATCGTCGGGCCCGGCTGATAGAATCCACCGACCATGAGCTCCGACGACGCCCTCTGCGAGACGTGCGCCGCCTTCTTCGGCGCGCGGACCGACGAGCGCCTCGGCAAGGTCGGCGCGTGCGCCCTCCAGGTCTACCCCGCGCCGGTCCGCGCCAGCTCCACCTGCACGCGCTACCGGCCCAAGGGCGCGGCGGCCGCCGCTCCACGCCCACGCGCGGCCGGAGAGCCGCGGCGGTACGCCCGCGGCCCATCAAACATGACACGCTCGTCAGGGTCATCCGACGAGCAGGATGATCAGACCCCGCTGCCCCAGGAGATCGACATCGACATGGACATCGACGAGTTCCGGCGCGTGCTGCGCCAGGTGATCGCGGAGGAGCTCGGCGTGACCCGACCCGCGCTCGGCCAGCGCTGGCAGGGCGGCGAGATGGTCCTCGTCCCCGGCAAGGAGGGCACGCAGGAGAAGCGGATCCCCCTCGAGACCTTCTTCCACAAGGTCGTGATGGTGCGCGACAAGCTGCGCCTCCTCGAGGCCAAGGTGAACGCCCACGAGAGCCTGAGCGACGAGGACAAGGTGCAGCTCCAGGGCTACATCACCGGCTGTTACGGCTCGCTCACCACGTTCAACGTGCTCTTCGCCAACAAGGACGATCAGTTCTCGGGCTCCTCGACCTGAGCGCAGCCCTTGCGGCGGCGGGGTGCAAGGGTTGCGAAGCCCCCCCGCCGACGTAACAACCCCGCGGGATGCGGGGTGGCACGGTCTCTGCGACCGGCGCGCGAGGGATGAGCTTGGGTCCGACCGCGCCGACCATGACGGATCCGGGCAGCTCGTCGCTGCACGCCCAGCGGCGGCGGCTGTTCGAGCTCTGCCGCGTCGGAGCCATCGTCTCGGGGGCCTTTCTCCTCGCGTCCGTCGTCCTGGGCTTCGTCATGGGGCAAGGCCCGAGCGACGTGATCGACCGCGGGTGGCTGGCTCACCTCGCCGCGACGCTCGTCCTCGCGGGCTCGGCCCAGGCCGCGCGGCGCATGAGGGGCAGCTCTCCTCGCGCCATCATCGCCTTGGAGATCGTCTCGGTCATCGGCTCGGTCTTCCTCTTCGACGTGAGCGCCATGATCGTGGGCGAGCCGATCGTCGCCACGTTCAACACGGTGCTCATCACCGGGCTCGTGATGATCCTCCGCGCGGCCATCGTGCCGAGCTCGCTCCTTCGCACCCTCTTCGTCTCGATGGGGCTCGCGGTGATGTCGTTCTGTTGCGTCGCGCTTCCGCTCTTCACGGGCTTCCCCACTTCGTACGGCACCTCCGCTTGGAGCCCGGCTTATCACCTCATCGGGTCGGGTCTCTGGCTCAGCGCGTTCACCGCGTCGTCCGTGCTCACGGGCACGATCGTCTACGGGCTCCGGCAAGAGCTCCACGCGGCGCGCAGCATCGGGCCCTACGTGCTCCACGAGTGCCTCGGGGAGGGCGGAATGGGCGTCGTCTTCCGCGCGACGCACGCGCTCCTGAAGCGCGAGACCGCCATCAAGCTGGTCGGCTCCGGGCGGGAGGACGGCGCGACCATCGAGCGCTTCGAGCGCGAGGTCGTGCAGACGGCGAGGCTCACGCACCCGAACACGGTCGCCATCTATGACTATGGTCGCACCGGGGACGGGGCCTTTTATTACGCCATGGAGTTCCTGGACGGGCTCAACCTCGAAGAGCTCGTGCGGATCGCAGGGCCCTTGCCCCCGGGACGCGTCACGCAGCTCCTCGCGCAGGTGTGTGGCTCGCTCGAGGAGGCACACGAGCTGGGCCTCGTCCATCGCGACATCAAGCCTGCGAACATCGTCGTCACCTGCCGGTCCGGCTCACCGGATCTCATCAAGGTGCTCGATTTCGGGCTGGTGAAAGATCTCGACGAGGTGAGCACGGTCTCCACGATGGGCCAGCTCATCGGCACGCCCGCGACGATGAGCCCGGAGGCGATCGCCAATCCGAAGCTCGTGGGCCCCGCGACCGACCTCTACGCGCTGGGCGCGGTCGGGTTTTTCCTGCTGACGGGCCGGCCCGTGTTCGAAGGTGAGACCGTCATCGCGGTCTGTGCTCACCACCTGCACGACCAACCGCCCACGCCGTCGTCGATCCGGCCGGAGGTTCCGGCGGCGCTCGACTCGATCATCCTGTCGGCCTTGGCGAAGAAGATCGAGGAGCGCCCGGGCTCGGCTCGCGCGCTCCGGACCGCGCTGCTCGCTTGCCCGGGCGTCGAGCCGTGGACCGAAGCGGATGCGCTCGCGTGGTGGCGCGACGTCGGCGCTCCCGCCATGGCCGAACGGCAGGCCCGGCAGAGCGTCCCCTCGCTGGAGCAAGGGCGGACCCTGCCGATCGGCGCCGCTCGGCCCGTCCCGAATCGCGGGGCTCGAGCGGCGGTCGTGCAGGACCTGCGACCGCGCCGCGAGGCAACCTGAGCTCGTCGGCGCGGCAACCCGCGATCAGCGAGACGCGCGGTCGAGATCGAGGGTGCCGGACGAGCACGCCATGGCGCGCCAGGGGCCTTTCATGGTCCATTCGCGAGGATCGACGACCGCGTAGCCGCCCTTCATGCACCACTCCAAGAAGAGATCGGTCTCCTCGTCGAGCATCTCGATATCGGCGAAGTAGAGCCTCGTCCCGTCGAGCTTGCCTTCGAGCTTGATGCGACCCCAGTTCTCCCCATCGGGCGTGGCGATCTCGGTCGTACCCGTGACGATGTTGCCGGTCTGTCGCAGGTCCAAGCGCACCTCGTATTTCTGATACGGACCGTAGGGTTGTCGGGCGACCCCTTCCCAGGAGCCGGAGAGATCGACGCCTGCCAGCGAGAGCGGTCGGAGCGAGGCGTCGAGCAGCCGGCCCTCCTGGTCGAACGTCGCCTCGTCGACGACGTGTGTCGCGTCCGGGCACGCGCCTTCGAGGTCCCGGGCGAGCACCGACCCGGAGGCGCGCTCGAATCGAACCGCCTGAGCGCGCGTTTGCTCTTCGAGCTCGCCGTCGATCGTGCAGTGTTTGAGCACCTCCACCCGACAGCCCAGCGAGCTCACGACCGCGACCTCGCCTTGTTCGAGCTTGGCTCGAAGCGCGAGCTGGTCACGTCTCGGCCATTCACCGCGCCCGGGGTCGACGTGGGCTCGGGGCCTGCAGCCGTCCTCCTCGCCGGGGCGCCAGGTCTCGTCGGGGATCGACGCCGCGGGTAGCGAGCAACCGGGAAGACCAGCCGACGCCACGAAGACGGCGAAAGAGAGGGTTCGCAGGAAAGTCATGGTGCCTCGAATGGCAACGCACGTGCCGGCGCGTTCGCGCGCGATTGCAGTGTTTGCCGAACGAGAGCGTGAACCGCCGGGCTCAGGTCGGGCACTTACATGCACGCCGAGCAACAATCGGTCGCCGGCGGCTACTTCCAGCGGAGCTCGACGAGCCGCGTCTCTTGCCGGAGCCAGCCGATGGGCCGGGTGTAGCTCGCGATCTCGACGGCGCCGCCTTCGCGAGCCAGCTCGGGGTGGGCGATGAACGCGTAATCGAACGACTCCGAGGGCTCCTTCCCCTCGCCGAACGGCGCCGCGTCCGACCAGGGGCCCTCGGGCGCCGGCGCCGTCCGCACGCGCATCTCGTCGTCGCCGGGGGCCATGTACAGCGCGACGAACGCGCCCAGGTGTGCGCTCTCGTGCACCGAGAAGAGCGGGGCGCCGTCGAAGACCTCCGTAGCGTCCTCCCAATGGTTGCTCCATCGATCGCCGTCGAAGAAGCGATAGGCCGCACGGCTCGTCGCCTCCGCGAAGGGAACACGCGCGACCTTGCACCCCTTCGAGCGACCCTCACAAGCGAAGGTGTAGACGTGGTCGCCCACGAGGACGGCCGCGGCGCCCCAGTCGGGCTCGTCGTCGGAGAAGAGGGGCGGCTCCACCCGTTGGGCGGGCGCGCCGGGGTCGGTCCAGGTCGCGACCGACCCCGACCGGCTCGAAAAATCCCAAGGGCCGTCCGGCCCGGTCGCCATGTTCACGTAGAAGATGACGGCTCTGTCTCCATCCGAGACGAGTGCCTGCGGCCAAGGTGTGTGTCGGCGGGGCTCGTCGCGGTGCTCTCGGTTGAACGTGTCTTCCTGCTCGGTGTGGGGGAGGAGCTGCACCGGCTTGCCGTCGGCGCCGAGGGCATGTTCGAACGGACCCAGCGAGTCGGCGTTCGTCCACGACCAGGAGCTGCTCCGCCACTGGAACCCGTCCGCGGCAGGCTCGGAGAACAGGGTGTCACCGAAGATCCAGACGCTCTTGCCCTTCAGCTTGGCGCTGAACCCCACGTCGCGGGCGCTCACCGTGGGCGGGTTCGGGACGGTGCCGATGTCCCGTACCGAAGCGACCGGCGAGGTCGGCGCGCTGCAAGCTGCGAGCGAGGCGAAGACGGCGGGCAGGGCGGTCTGATGCGGCGCGGGCGAGCTGGCTCTCATCTGGCTCCGGGGGCGTCCCGTTCGGACGAGTCGAGGACACGCCCGGACTGCGTCAGGTGAAAGCGACAGGCACGATCTAGGCACGATGAACGCGCGCCCGGCAGAGGCGTCATTTCCAGTCGAGGGCCCGCGCGAGCTTCTGCCAGCCGACGCCGAAGTCTCCGAAGCCGAGCAGCTCCACTCCGAGCAGCTCACAGGCGCGGGCCAGCGTGGCGAACGCGCCGTGCATCTCGAGCCGCTCCGCGGGCGCCGGCCGGCGGGCGAACACGAACGCGGGCGGCCTCTCCGCGGGCGGGCGGCGAGCGAGGAAACGCGCGCGCTGCGCGAGGAGCCACCAGATTGTCCACTCTTCGCGGGTGAGCGAGAGGCCCACGAAGAGGAGGGGCCGCTCGAGGACCGTGGCCACCCAGGAGGGGAGGCGCTCAGTCGGACGCGGGGAGGGGACACGCGCGTGCTCGTCGAACGCGGCTTGCATGGCCGCGACGCGCGCGCCGTAGGCCCGCGCACCGAGCACGATGGAGCGAGGGTCCGCGTGGTGGCCGTGCGGGAACCACACCGTCGTGTTGCCTGCGCGCGCGGCGAGCGACGCGCGCGCGCCGCCTCCATCGAGGCGCTGCGCGGGCCGCGCCGTGTCCGGCAAGAGCACGCTGTCGAAGTTGAAGGTCAGAACGTCTTCCCAGCCGAGCTTGAAGAACGAGCGCACGAAGGGGCGCGACACGCGTGTGGTGGCGCGGTCGTCCGCCAGGCGCTCGGCCACGGCCCTCCGCAGCTCGTCCTCCCATTTGTGGGCCGCGCGCGACGTCGGGGAAACCCGCTCGGCCGCGAGCTCCGTCAACATGGAGTCCCAGAGGAGCGTCGTCTGACCGGGCACGTCGGTCTCGATGTGACCCGCGGCTCGCGACAAACCGAAGTCGCTCGCGACGCCTCTCAGGATCTCGAGCCAGTCCACCGGGCGTGGTCTGCGGCCCCCACGCGCGGCGATCCGGCGTGCGCCGTCGAGCGCGGCCTGCGTGACGAACCCCGACCCCAGCACGGGCACGAGCACGCGCCGCCCCCGCCCGTTCTTGTCGCTCGCCGCTTTGGCGAGCCGATCCCAACCAGTCTCCTTCCGAGCCACGACGCGAGCCTACACATTCGTCGGCGCGCTCGCTCGAAACGCGAGCGGGCGAGCGGTCATTGTTTGGCCGCGTCGCCCGCTCTCGATGTTGGTGTGGTTCTGGCTCAGCCGCCGACGACGGAGCTGATGTCGACGAACGCCGTGAGGTTCGCCTGCAGCTTGCCGGTCGACGTCTGGATGACCGTCGCGACGTTCGGCAGCTCCGCGAGCGCGCAGCCCGCGCCGACGGTCGCCTTGAGGTCGCCGTCCGCCGAGAGCGAGTCGGCCGCGCCCTTGACCGCGCCGTCCGCAGCCGCGACGAGGTTCGCGCCGGCGTCGAGCACGATGTCAGCCTTGGCCGCCGCCGCGATCATGCCGGCGTACTGCACGCGGAAGTTGCCGAGGAACGCGACGAACTCCGCCTGCGCGTCCGCGCTGAGGCCGGCCTTGAACTGGTACTTGATGTCGAGCTCGGGGGGCGTGCACTCGACGCTCGCCTCGGCCTTCGCCTCGACGCTCGCCTTGCACTCGGCCGAGACGCTCGGGGGCGTCGCCTTGCCTTCGCAGCCGCCCTTGCACTGGATGTTGGCCTCGGCGCTCGCCTCGCACTTCGCTTCGGCGCTCGCCTCACACGAACCGCTCGGCGGGGTGTACTCACACGTGCCTTCGCACTTGCCGCTGCAGCTGCCGCCAGCCTTCAGCTCGCAGGTGCCCTGGCAGGTGCCCATGCACTGGCCCTTGCAGTTGCCCGCCGCGTCCGTCACCGAGCAGGTGCCAGTGCACTCGCCGCGGCACACACCGTCACACTGGGCCGACGCCTCGAGGCTGCAGTCGCCCGTGCAGGTGCCCGAGCACGCGAGGTTCGGCGCGGTGCCCTTGCAGGTCAGCGTGCCCTTCGCGGAGCAATCCGCCTGGGCGCTCGCGTCGATCGTGCATTTGCCTTCGCACTTTACCTCGACGCTGCCGGGATCGACCTGGGCGTCGCACTCGGCGGCGGCCTTGGCCGTGACCTCGACCGACGCCTTGCACTCGGCGGGCTTGAAGTCGATCGTGAGGCTGCCTTCGACGTTGGCGGAGATCTTGGCTTGCAGCGCGGCCTTGATCTCGGCGCCGCTCGCGCCGGCCTGCAGGCCGAGGCTGGCCGCCATCGCGTCGAGCTGGGCGCGCATGTTGGCGCTGACCCCGTCGGCCGCGCCGGTCACGTCGATGACGGCACCGAAGAAGGCGTCGATCGACGCGATGCCGGAGATGGACGCGTTGCCTTGGACGATGCCTTCGGAGGCGCAGACCAGGCCACACTGCTCGGCCAGGTCGCCGAGGGGGGAGTCTTCACCGCAAGCGGTGGCGACGAGCGCGAGGGAAAGGACCGGAAGCGAAATCAGCGAACGCCTTCTTGAGGGTTTCATCGAAGCTCTCCTAGAGCTGGGATTCGCGCCCGTCAGGCGACGAACCGGGAAACGATGCCTAAGGACTCGTGCTCGGCACGGGGCCGAACGACCCAGTATTACCAGGCGAAAGCGTGCTGTCCCGCGACAAAAGCATGCTCGGCGCGCCGGAGCGCCCGGGCCCCACTCGGTGAGGGGAATTCGCCTCAGCTCTTCCGTAGAACGCCGCTCGGCCCGTCGAGCCGGGCGAGGACCTCTTTTGCGCTGAGGGCCGTGTTGAACACGATGAGGCTCGAGCCTGTCGCCTCGTCCAGGGCTTCGCGCGACACGCGGAGCTTCTTGCTCACGGCGAGCAGCAGCCGGCCGTCGAGCCCTCGTTCGATCTGCTCGATGCGCCGGAACACCGCGTCTCGGCTCCAGAACCCCATCAGCTCGAAGTACACGACCTCCCCGGTGAGCCGGGAAGAGAACACGAGGTCCGGAACGACGACGGCCTGCGAGGGGAGCGAGAGGATCTCGGTGCAGCCGGCGATATCCCAGGAGGAGCCGAGCGCGCGGAAGGCCGTCACGAGCTGCTCGATCTCGGGGCGCAGCCCCTCGCCCGAGGCGTGGGGCCTCGCCACCGAGTCGTCTTGCGTGAGCACCATCTCCGCGCGCTCCTTCTTGGCGCCGACGAAGAGCTCCGCCGTCATGGTGAAGCGCGGCAGCGCGAGGATGTGGGGCAACACGATGGCCAGCTTGAGGCCGTAGCGCTGCACAGAGTCGAACAAGCTGAAGGGCCCGTCGAACGTCACCTCGTAGCCCACGTCCCGCTGCTTCGCCTCGAAGAGGAGCCCATGGAACCGCGCGGCGCGGAAGAGCGCGCGCACCTCGGGGGCGTCTGCCCGCTCGACCGTCACCACGACACGCGACGCGCGGAAGAGCGCGGCCTGCGCGAGCGCGAGATCGTATTCGGCGAGGAGCTCCGCGGGCTCGACGGGCTCGAACCCCGAGACCACCTGGGCCGCGCGGAGGTCGGAGAAGAGCGCCCGCTCGATCTCGTCCACCGTGGTGCCGAGCGTGGCGGCCGCCTCGGTGAGGACGGCGGCCCGGTCGAAGCCGGCTTGGCCCGCGGCGCGGTGCGCACGGGCCGCGCGCCCGAAGACCTCCGCGCGTGTGGCCACCGGGTCGAGGCCGGCCGGCCGATCGATCACCGTCCGGTCGTCACAGAGCTTCTTCAGGCCTTGCACGACCAGCCGATCGCGCGCCTCGTGCCCGACGGCCTGAGCGGCGTCGTCCAGATCGCCGAGGGTGCCACCGACGGCTGCCTGGTAGGTGGCGACGAGCTCGGCCGCGACGGGCAACAGGCGCTCTCGGGCGGCGGCGTTCAGGTAGCGGGGGGTGACGCGGCCCGCCTTCTTCCGGAAGCGAACGAGATCACTTGTAAGCAACGTGCTCTCGCCTCCGATCGCTCGTGCGAACCTCGCTCGTGCCCTTCGCGACGAGCTCGTAGAGGACCGCGCGCTTGCCGGCTTCCTTGCGGAGGACGCGGCCGAGCCGTTGCACGTGCTCGCGCACCGAGCCGCTGCCGCTGAGGACAATGGCCACGTTGGCGCTCGGGACGTCGACGCCTTCGTTCAAGACCTTGCTCGTGACCACCGCGAACAGCGTGCCGTCGTGCAGACCCGCGAGAATGTCGGCGCGCTCCTTCACCTTCGTCTGGTGGGTGATCGCCGGCAGGAGCAGGCGCCGCGCGATCTCGTAGACGGTGGCGTTGTCCTCCGTGAAGACGAGCACCCGGTCCGACTTGTGCGCGCGGAGGAGGCGCTCGAGCAGGGCGAGCTTGCCGGGGGCCGCCACGGCGAGCTTGCGCTGCGTCCGGTAGGCGGCGAAGGCGCGCCGCCCGGCGTCCGAGAGCGAGCTCCGGAGGAGGAACTGCGCCCAGCCGTCCGGGGCCGCCATGGAGATCCCCTGCGCGCGGAGGAAGCCGGTGTACTCGCGGCGGGCCTCCGCGTAGGCCTCGAGCTCCGCCTCGGAGAGCGGGACCTCGAGCCTGACGGTTTCGTAAGGAGCGAGGTAGTGGCCCGAGAGCTCCGTGATGTCGCGCCGGTAGCAGATGGGACCGACGAGCTCGGCGTAAGACGCGTCTTTGCCGTCCGTTCGCTCGGGCGTCGCGGTCAGGCCCAGGCGAAATGGGGCGAGGCACATCCGTGCGGCCGTGGCGTAGGCCTCGCTCGGCAGGTGGTGGCACTCGTCGAAGACGACCAGCCCGAAGCGGTTGCCCAGTCGATCCATGTGGATGTGCGCCGAGTCGTAGGTGGTCACCGTCAGGTCCTCGACCTCGTGGGAACCGCCGCCGACGAGCCCGACCGGCCGATCGAAGATGGCAGAGAGGCCGCTCTGCCACTGGGCCATGAGATCGAGCGTGGGCACCACGACGAGCGTGCTCCGCTGTTTGGCCAGGATCGCGAGCGTGGCGACGAAGGTCTTGCCCGCGCCGGTCGGAAGGACGACCACGCCGCGCCCGCCCTGCTTCAGCCACGAGGCCACCGCTTCGCGCTGGTGGGGGAACGGCGTGCGTTCGGCGCGCGGGACGAGGTCGAGCTCCGCGTAGCGGCGCGCCTCGTCCACCACGTCCACCCCGCGCCGCTTGAGGTCGACAACGGCGTCCCGATAGGCGAGCGCGGGGGCGCGGTGCGCGGCTTCGCGCGGGTCCCAGAGGAAACCGGACGGCGGAGTCGTGCCCTCGAGGTCCGTCAAGCGCACGGTGCCCCCATGGAAGTCGAGGCGAGCCAACGGGCGCCGTTATGCGGCTCTTCGGCGCCGGAGGGAAGGGCGACCTGCTAGTCTTCCGTGTCGATGAGCGCGTCGCTGGCACCGGGGCTCTTGATCGCTTCTCCGCCGCTCGGCGATCCGAACTTCGAGCGGACCGTGGTGCTCCTGGCCCTACACGGCCCGAAGGGAGGGCTCGGCTTCGTCATCAACCGCGTGGCGCCCCTCAAGCTGGGGGAGGTGATGAACCTCGCCGGCTACGGCGAGCGGGCCGGTGCCTCGTCCGGCGCGGTGTACGTCGGAGGCCCGGTCGAGCCCGGGTCGGGCTGGATCCTCTGCGGTGAGCCGGAGCTCGCCGGGGGAGCGGAGGGGCTCATCGACGTGACGGATCACGTGAAGATCAGCTCGTCCCGGAACGCGTTCGACGCCCTCGCCCGCGACCTCGAGGGTGACCGCGGCTCCACCGCGGGGCGGATCGTCTTCCTCGGCTACAGCGGTTGGGGGCCGGGGCAGCTCGAGGGGGAGATCGCGCAGGGAGCGTGGCTGCCGGCCCCCTTCGACCCGGCGGTGGTCTTCGAGGTGGACGTGGAGAAGCGTTGGGAGGCGGCGCACGCGCTCATCGGCGTGCTGCCGGCGATGGGCATCGGCATGAGGACGGTCGGGGAAGCATGACGAAGAAGTCATTTATTGGGCTCGTGTGTCTGGTGGGCTTGGGCTGCGGGGACGACGCGGGCAGCGGCGGCAGCGGCGCGGGAGGCGTCGGCGGCGCCGGCGGGGTCGTCGGTCCACCCGAGGTTGCCGCTTGTGACGGCGCGACGCTCTTCGAGAGCCCGGCCGACACCTCCGAGCCCGGGCCCTGGCCGGTCGGCGTCCGCTCGGGCGTGGTCGACGGGCTCGCGGTCGAGATCTGGTACCCGGCGAAGCGCGGGAGCGAGATCGACGCGGCGAAGAAGAAATACGACATGCGCGACTGGTTGCCCGAGGCCGAGCGCGCAAAGATCCCCGACGAGGCCGCGCCTCTGCAGACGTGCGACTGTTCGGCGGACCTGCCGCTCGACGGCGAACACGGCCCGTACCCCGTCATCTTCTTCGTGCACGGGACCGCCGGCTTCCGCGCGCAGTCGCTCGAGCTGACGAGGCACTGGGCCAGCCGCGGGTTCGTGGTGGTGGCCGCCGACCACCCGGGCCTCTACCTGAACGACATCCTCGCGCCGCTCTGTGGAGGCATGGCGCCTGCGCGTGATCTCACGGGCGACATCGCCAAGCTCACCGCCGCGGTGCAGGCGCCGGCCGGGGACCTCTCGTTCCTCGCCGGTCGCATCGACGCGACGCGCATCGGCATGAGCGGGCACAGCGCCGGCGGCGGTGCCATCGAAGATCAGGGGAACGTCGCGCGGGTCCTCGTGCCGATGGCCGCTGGTGGGACCGTCGCCGGGACGGCGCTCGAGAGCACGCTCGTCCTCGCGTCGCAGGAGGACAAGGTGGTCGACTACATGGCCACCTTGTCGAGCTTCGAGGCGAGCCCGACGCCGCGCCGCCTGGTCGGGCTCTCGCCCGCCGGCCACCTGGCATTCTCCAGCTTGTGTGCGATCCAGAACGCGGCCGGAGAGGACGTGGTCACGATCGGCGACAAATACATGGTCTGTGGTCTGCAGTTCGCCGAGGCCCTCTTCGACTGCGACGCGACCTACCTGCCGGACGAGACCGGCTGGGCGATCACGAACGAGGCATCGACGGCCGCGTTCGAGGAGGTCCTGCATTGCCGCCCCGAGCGAGCGGCCGTCTTCGGCGCGCTGAAGGCCAAGTACCCGGGTGTCGCCGAGGTGATCGAAGCGCCGTGACCGGCGCAAGAGCGCGCCCCGTCAGCGGCCGCGCTCGTGGAAGAGGAGCATCTCGATCGTTCCGGTCTCCCGCAGCCACGGTTGATCGTGTGGGCCCGGCGGAACGCGGAGCGTGTGGGGCACCTTGCGTGCCCCTAGCTCCTTCGCGAGCGCGCGTGTCGCGTCCTCGAACGGATCGCCCTCGCTGGTGAGCAGGTGGATGGCGAGCGAGGCGTTTTTCTCCCGCGCGGCCGCCAGGCCCTTGGCCCAGTGCGCTGCGCGCGCCACACCGATCGCGGGCTGGACGACGCCGAGCGCGCGGTAGGACGTGGGGTGGGCGAGGAGGGTCTCGATCGCGATCGGTCCGCCCATCGAGCAGCCGTCGATCGCGGTCGCCGCCGCCGTCGCCAGCACCGGCGCCTGCTCGCGCGCCGCGGGGACGAGCTCGTTCGTCAGCCAGTCGCCGTATTCCCGCTGCGCGGAGGCGGGGTCGGCCATCTTGCGGACGTTCGGGGTGAAGGGGCAGAGGACCGCGAGGCCGGCGAAAGGCTTCTCGTCGAGGCTCTTGTTGACCTCGCGGAGGCGCTCGTCCGTCCAGTCCTTCCGCTTGCTCGTTCGTTGGATCGGCGGCGCGAGGAGGCGTTCGTAAGAGGTCCTCAGGCCATAGAGATCGAGCCAGGCGCGGACGCCGAGCGACGGATCGCCCGACTCGCCGAGGCCGTGCAGCGCCACGAGCAGCCCGACCTTCTGGTCTCTGGCGAGGTGCTTGGGGATGAGCAGGCTCGCGCGGCTCGCGTGTTTGCCCTTCACCGTCAGCTCACGGACCTCGAAGGGTTGTTGCGCGCGCGCGTCGGACGATGTGCACACGCGCGCCGCAGCGGCGCCGAGCGCGAGCCCGGCGCGCAAGATAGAACGACGGTCCCACGAGCGCGGGCCCATCGGTCGAAGTCTACGCGACAGAGGTGGAAAGGGGGCGCGCTTTTTCTTCGAGAACGCTGATACCGTACCCCATCCAAGCACATGGAATCGGGGACGAAAGGGCCGCCGCTCCGCATCGAACAGCTCGCGAGCTATCTGGAGGACCAGCTCGCTCACGAGCAGCAGGTCCTCGATCTGCTCGTCGTCGCGCAAGCGCGCGGCCAGCAGAACCTGGAGCTGTGGGACAAGCTCCACGCGGCGGCGCTGCGCGACGATCGGCTCGTCGAGCTCGCGGCTGCGTACGAGAAGCTGGGGCAAGACCGGCGCGTGAAGATCATGCCGCCGCAGCACCAGGCGCAGGTCTTCTTGAACTCCGCGCGCTTCTTCCTGCGGGCTCTCGGCGATCTCGACGCGGCCGAGTCGTCGCTCGAGCGCGTGCTCGGGCTCGTCCCCGGGCACACCGAGGCCTTCGAGCTCCTCAAGCGGATCCTCGACGACAAGGGTGATCGCGAGAAGCTCGCGATGCTCTACCTCACCTCGGTTGGTCCGCGCACCGAGAAGGACATCGCGCTCGCGAACCTCCGCGCAGCGCTCGGGCTGCTCCCGGAGACCGACGCGGAGCGCACGATGAAGGTGGCGCAACAAATCCTCCGCCTGGACCCGGGCGACGAGGGCGCGCTCGCTGCGCTCGACGAGCGGCTCTCGGCGGCGGGGAAGTTCCCCGAGCTCGCCCGCTCGCTCGAGCAGGCGCTCGCGGCCGACCCGCCCATGCCGGACGAGCAACGCATGCCGGTCCACGCCCGGCTCGTGGAGCTCTACGACGACAAGCTGCCGGAGGTCGAGCGCGCGATGCCCCACGTGGAGGCCCTGCTCGCCGCCGACCCGAGCCACGCGGGAGCGCGGCGGGTCGCCTCGCGTCTGGTGACGAACCGGTCCATGGCGGCGCGCGCCGCCGCCTCGCTCGAGAAAGTCTACGAGGCGGAGGGTGACACCGGCGCCGTCGCGCAGATGCTCGGCGTGCAGATCGAGCAGCTCCGCGGGCCGAAGCGGGCCGAGCTCCAGAAGCGGCTCGGGCTCATCTTGCTCGACCTCGGCGACGAGACGGCGGCGTACGCCAACCTCGAAGCCGTCATGGGCGTCGACCCCGGCGACGACGACGTGCGCGATCGTTACGTCGATCTCGCCCAGCGCCTCGGGAAACAATCCGATGCGAGCAAGATGCTCTCGCGCGCCGCGGCGGCGGTGAAGGACCCGGCGGCACGAGCACGCGTGAACCTGCAGACGGGCAGGCTGATCGCGGACGTCGGCGACCTCAAGCGCGCCCGCGTGATCTTGCAGGGCGTGTTCGATCAGGCGGAGGGCGCGACCGCGCTCGAGGCGGCTCGGTCGCTCCGCGACATCATCGAGAGCGCAGGCGAGACGAAGGCGCTCGCGCCGGTGCTCGAGGGCATCGCGCGGCTCACCGAAGACGCCGACGAGAAGCTGGGCGTCTTGCGGAAGCTGTCCAGCATCTACGAAGAGTCGCGCGATCTCGGGGGCGCCATCTCGGCCCGCAAGCGCGCGCTGGAGCTCGACCCGACCGCCGAGCCGGAGGAGCTCGAGCGGCTGCTCGAGGCCCGTGGCGACTACCAGACCCTGGCGGAGGTCCTCGAGATCCGCGCGGGCGCGATGCCCGTCGACGAGGCCCGGCGCGAGATGCTCCTGCGCGCGGCCGCGATGCGAGCCGAGCGCGCCGACGATCGAGAGGGTGCGACGGCGACGTTGCTTCGAGTGCTCCGAGAGCACGGCCCTGCGCGCGACCTCCACGCCGAGCTGCTCGGCGCCCTCGACGCGAGCGGCCGCACGGAGGAGCTCGCCGAGGTCCTCTCGGCCGAGATCGAGCTCGCGCCGGACGAGGAGCGACCGCAGCTCCTCTCGCGTTTGGGCTCCGCGCTCGTCGTGCTCGGCCGCGCGGATCAAGCGATCGAGGCGTTTGCAGAGGTGCTCTCGGTCGTCCCCGACGAGCCGGGCTCGCGGTCCGCGGTGATCGAGCTCCTGGAAGGGGCTAGCGCGGAGCTCCGCCTTCGAGCGACCGAGATCCTCGCGCCGCTGCAGCGCGCGGAGGAGGACATCCCGGCGCTGGTTCGAACCCTCGAGATCCGGGCCGAGCTGCACCCCGAGCCTGCCGAGCGGCTCACGGCGCTGGCGGAGGCGTTCGATCACGTCGAGGCGTTGGGCAAGGACCGGATCAAGTCCCTGTTCCTGGCCGGCCGAGGCCTTCGCGAGGCCGTCGCGCACGACATCGACGCGGTGCCCGAGTGGCTCGATCGCATCTCGTCCGGCGCGGACCGCGGACCATCCAAGGCGGCGATCGCCGAGACGCTGGCGAGCGCGCTCCGCGAGCGTCCGCTCGATCATCCGGCCATGGCACGCCTCGCCCAGCGGACGGGCGAGGCCTACGCCGCCGCGGGTGACGTCAACAAGGCCATCGACACGCTCCGGCGCGTGCTGGAGCTCGAGCCCGACAACACCGAGGTGATCGACCGAATCGACCACCTGCTCGCGGAGAAGGGCGCGCCCGAGGAGCGCGTCGCGCTCTACCGAGCGTCGCTCGAGAGACCCGGGACCGCAGCGCGGCGTCGCGAACTCTACCTCGCCATCGCCAGCGTCGAAGCGAGCGACATCGCCGATCTGCCCGCGGCGGAGGCCACGCTCAAGAAGGCCCTGGAGGAGGCGCCGGGTGACTACGAGCTGCGGGCCGCGCTGGCGGACGTGCTCGGCCGCGCCGGACGCGACGCCGAGCTGTACGCGCTCTGGTCGGAAGACCTCGCGGGGGCGGTCGACGGCTCACCGGAGCAGGCGGAGGTCTCCTTGCTGCTCGCGGGCGCCGCGCGAAAGCTCGACCGCGGGAAAGACGCTGCGGGACACTACCTGGTCGCCCTCCGCGGGGACGCCGCGAACATCGGCCCCGATCTCCTCGACGAGATCGAGATCCTCGCGACCGAGCAGGCGGACGTGCCGCTCCTCTGCGCGGTGGCCGAGCGTCGCGTCGCGGCGGCCGGGGAAGGCCTCGACAGTGCGCAGGCGCTCGAGAGGCTCGGCTCGCTGCTCGGGGATCGCGCGGGTGAGCCCGGGCGCGCCGCCGAGTGTTTCTTCTCGGCCGCGCAGGCCGCGGAGGATGGGGGCGATCTCGAGCGCGCGGTGCGTAATCTCGAGCGCGTGCTCGTCTTCGTGCCCGACGCACGACAGGCGCTCGAGCGCCTGGTCGAGATTCACGGGGCCCGCGGCGACGCGGGCGGCCTCCTCGACGCCACGAGGCGGCTCGTCACCGCGACCGACGACCCGCGCGAGGTCGCGCCTCTGTTGGGGGCTGTCGTCCCGCTCGCGGCCGAGCACCTCTCCGAGGTGCTCGCGATCGTCGACGCGGGCGAGCGAAAGTCGGGCCCCTCGCTGGACCTGGCGCGCACGCGCGCTGCAGCTTACGAGGCCGCGGGCCGAGCGCTCGACGCGGCCTCGGCGCTCCGCGCCGAGGTCGAGCGCTCCCCCGACGATCGAGAGGCGGAGGAGACGCTCGAGTCGTTCCTCGCCACCAAGGCGGAGGTCACCGAGCTCTTGCCGACCGAGCGCTGGCTGCTCGAGCGCAGGGTGTCGCGTGCGGAAGGCGAGGACGTCGCCGTCGCCCTCCTGGCGCTCGCGAGCTTCGAGCGCGCCCGCGCGGCAGACCCGACGGCAGCGGCCGCGGTGCTCGATCGTGTGCTCGAGATCGCGCCGAACGACGGCCGCGCCCTCGCCGAGCGCTACGAGATCGCCACGGCCGCGGGTGATCATGCGTCCGCCGCGCGCTGCCTCCGATCCTGGCGCGAGGTCGAGAGCGATCCGGCGCGGCGCCTCGAGTCCACGATCAAGCTCGCGGAGCTGTCTGCCGGGGTGCTCGGCGACGCTGCGGGCGCCCTCGATCTCGTCGAGGAGCTCATCGCGGACGCGTCGGGCGAGCCGCGCGTTCGCGCCGTCGCGCTCGGCCTCTTGGCGAACCCCGAGCTGGCGGAGCGCGCCGGGCGCGCGCTCGAACGGGTCGCCTCGGCGACGGAGGACCTCGCGGAGCGCGCGCGCGTGTACGAGTCGATCCTCTCGTCGAGCAGCGCGGAGGCTCTCGCCGATCGGCGCTCCGAGCTCTTCGAGTCATGGCTCATCTGCCTCGAGGGCGACGCGCCGCGCGCGCTCGAGGTGGTCGCCCGTGCCGCGCGAGAGGTGCCCGAGAACGAGGCGTTCTGGGACCGCGCGGAGGAGCTCTCGAAGGAGCTGAAGCAACCAGGCCTCGTCGCCGCGGCCTACAAGAGCGCGCTCGAGGGAGCCAAGCGGCTCCCGGAGGAGGTCGCGCTGCGCCTCGGCGAGAGGGGGCTCGCGTTCCAGGAGGAGTGGTTCGACGACCCCGAGGCCGTGACGGGGACGCTCCGCCTCCTGGTGGACGTCGTGCCGAGCGCGGCGTGGGCGTTCGAGCGCCTCAAGCTCGTCTACAACGCGGGCGAGCGCTGGGACGAGCTGTTCGATCTCTACGATCACGTCATCGCTGCGCAGCCGGACGCCTCCGAGCGCGCGCTCGTCCTGGAGGACGCCGCGGAGGTGGCGCGCGATCTGGCCGGCGACTCCGATCGGTCGATGCACTACCTCGAGGCGCTGCTCGTGCTCCGCCCCTCCGAGCGGCTCGAGGCGCAGCTCGAGCGCCTGTACGAGAAACACGGCCGGCACGATCGCCTCGTGGGGCTGCTCGAGGCGCGAGTCCCCCGGCTCGCGTCGGAGGACGCGCGCGCGACCCGCCTGCGCGTCGCCTCGCTGCTCGACGCCGAGCTCGGAGACCTGTCACGCGCCCTGGAGGTCGTGCGTCCGCTCGTCGAAGCGGGCGACACGGAGGCGGAGACCTTGGTCGGTAGCTGGTTGGACCGCACCCGGTTCGTGGCGGACAGCGAGTCGCCCGCCTGGCGCCGGCTCTCCGTGCCGTCCAAGGGCGAGCACGCGGCGCTGCGAACCCGCGTCGCCGAGCTCCTGTCCGCGCAGTATCGCGCGCGCCAGGACGACGCGCGCTCGGCCGCGATGCTCGAGGTTCTGCTCGAGCCGGAGCTCGCCCTCGCCGATCGCAAGGCCAAGCTCGCGGCGCTCTCGAAGCTGCGCGCGAGCCTCGGCGAGGATGCGGCGGCGCTGCAGGTGGAGATCGCCCTGGTCGCCCTCGCGCAGGATGAGAAAGAAGCGGCGGCCGCCGAGAAGCGCGCCGAGAAGATCGCCGGCAAGGACAAGGCCCAGGTCACGCGGCTGGTGGACGCCCTCCTGTCGCTCGGCGAAGAGGAGCGGGAGGCCGAGCGTTCGCTGCGGCTGCTCCGGCGCGCATCCGAGCTCGCGCGAGGTGTCCTCGAAGACGAAGGCAAGGCCATCGGCATCGATCTGGCCATCCTCTCGCGGAGCGATCAGGACAAGGAAGGCGCCCGCGACGCGGCCCGCCAGCTCGACCGCACGCTCGCCGCGAACGGCCGCGAGGCCGAGCGGTGCCAGGTACTCGAGCGGCTCGCGTCGCTCGAGACCGAGCCGACGGCTCGTCGGGCCGCGCTCGTGGAGGCGGCGCGGATCGCCGAAGAGGTGATCGGCGATCGCGCGCGAGCCATCCGCTCGCTCAACGTCTGGCTGGAGGAAGACCCGAAGGATGTCGAGGTGCTCTCCACGCTCGTCGACAACCTCCGCGCGACCGGGGACACACGCGCGCTCGTCGCGGCGCTCGAGGCGAGGGCCAAGGTCGTCGCCACAACGGAGGACGCGCAGAGCGATCACCTGGAGATCGCTCGCGTGCTCGCGCGCTTCGCCGGGGATGGCCCGGCAGCCATCGACGCTTACAAACGCGTCATCGAGCTGTACGGCGCGACGGACGAGATCGTCGACGAGCTCTCGGAGGTGTACGACTCGGAGAGGCGGGTCGACGACCTCGCGCGGCTCTATTCGGCCGAGGTCGCCCGCGTGAAGGACGTGGTGAGGCGCGCGGAGCTCTTCGCACGCCTGGGAGAGGCGGAGCGAAAGCGCGGCGACGTCGACGCTTCGCTCGAGGCCATCCTCGCTTCCCTGCAGCTCTCACCGACGAGCCGCGACGCGCAAGCGGGGCTCGAGCGGCTCTTGGGTGGGCTCTCACCCACCGATCCGGAAAAGCGCGGCGTGTTCTCCCGCGGGGTCGAGGCGTTGGCCAGGAGCTTCGAAGCGGCGGCGCAAGACGAGCGGTGGCTCGCGCTCGTGCCGGCCCGCCTCGCGGCCTCCGACGATCCCGTCCACAAGTGTACGGTGCTGCTGGCCGCGGCCCAGATCGAGGAGGGAACGGCCGGCGGGGACGTGCGCGCCCTCGAGAAGACCGCGCAGGCGTTCGGCGTGCGCCCCGAGCACGAGGGCCTCGCGCAGGCCCTGCTCACCCGGGCCCGGTCGACCGGGCGCTGGGATCTGGTGGCCCCCGGGCTGCTGCCTGCCCTCGCCGTCCGCGATGACATTCCTGTCACGATCGCGCGGGACCTCTTGGTGCTGGGCGCCACGTGGGCCTCGGGCGGCGGGACCATCCCGACCGCAGCGCCGCAGAGCTCGCGCGGCCTGACAGAGGGGCTCCTGGCAGCCGCCCTGCGCATCGCTCCGCGTGACGAGGAGGTCCTCGAGCGGCTGGTCGCGGCGCGGCGCGCTACCCCCGGAATGCCCCTGGTCGAGGTCCTCGAGACGCTGTCGGACGTGCGCGGCGGGGAGCTCGCGACGCTGCACGAAGCGGCCGCGGTCGCGCTGCGAGACGTGGGCGACTCCGCCGTCGCGTTGCCGCTCGCCGAGCGGCTCTTCGCGCTCGCGTCGGAGCGGCTGCGGGGCGGAGAGGCGGCCGCGTCGGACGAGGTCCTCTGGGCGCTCGAGATCGTCAACGAGATCCGCGAGAGCGCTGGAGAGCTGAGCGCGGTGAAGGACAACCTCCTCGCCGCCGCCGATCTGCCCCTGCCGGACGCGACGACCTGGGAGCTCCTCGCTCGCGCGGCGGACCTCGCCGCGCCGGTCGAGGCCGCGGCAATCCTCGAGCGCCTCTACGCGCGCGACGCGGAGAACGTCGCCATCGCCGACCGGCTCGTCGCTCTCTACAAAGATCTGGGAGAAGCCGGAAAGCTCGCGTCGACCTACGGCCGCATGGCCGAGGTCACGGCAGAGGCCGCGGAGCGGGTGCGCCTCCGGCTCGCGCAGGCCGATCTCCACGAGGAGACCGGCGAGATCGAGGCCGCGATCTCCGTCTTGAAGCGCACGCTCTCGGATGTCGCAACCGACGGCCCCACGGTGGAGCGGCTGAGCCGATTGCTCGCGGCCACCGGCCAGCACGCGGAGCACGCCGGCTTGCACGAGCAGCAGGGCGAGATCCGCGCCGCGGACGAGCCGTCGATCGCGGCCGATCACTGGGCTGCCGCATCTCGCATCGCCGAGATCGAGCTCCGCGACGCCGCGCGCGCGGCTCGCTCCGCGAAGCGTGTGGTCGATCTCGCGCCGAGCGCGACCGCCCTCGACCGGCTCGCCATGCTCCTCGAGCGCGCCGGCAAACACGAGGAAGAGGCCGCGGTGCTCGAGCGCCTCGCCGGGATCCGCGGCGACGACGACGACCTGTCGCTCCGGATCGCGACCGCGTACGGTCGCGCGGGCAAACACGAGCGGGCGCGCGAGGGGCTCGAGCGCGCGCTCGCCGAAGGCCGCGCCAGCGAGAAGGTACGCGCAGTCCTGGCCGACCTCTACCGGAGCTCGGAGGCCTTCGGAGATCTCGCGCGCCTCCTGACGCAGGAAGCGGAGCTCGCCGAGGACGACGCGAAGCGGCTCGAGCGCCTCCGGGAGGCTGCCGCCATCTACACGAACCAGCTCGAGAGCCCCGCGGAGGCCATCCCGCTCCTCGAGCGCGCCGTCGAGCTGAAGCCCGACGAGCTGCCCACGCTCTTCTCGCTCAGCGAGGCCATGCGTCGAGCGGGCAGGCTCGAGGACTCCAAGGGCGTGCTCGAGCGCATCCTCGGTGAGTTCGGTACGCGCAAGCCCAAGGAGCGCGCGCTCGTCCACTTCGAGCTCGGCAAGCTCTACCTCGCCACCGGCGACGAGGCGCAGGCGCTCGTCGAGCTCGAGGCCGCCTCCAAGATCGATCCTGCGAATCCGGACGTCCTCCAGCTCCTCGGTGAGATCGCCGCGAACGAGGGCCAATACCTCCGGGCGCAGCGGACGTACCGCGCCCTCTTGCTTGTGCTCCGTTCGAGCCGAGGCGGCGTGGAGAGACACGCCGGAGACGGGCGCGTCACCAAGGCGAAGGTCCTCGTCGAGCTGGCTTATCTGGCCGAAAAGCAGAAGGAGACCGACAGACGAGGTGAGTTCGTCGAGTCCGCCTTCGAAGCCGTGCAGCAAGACTCCTCCGAGCACGGTTCGCTCGTCGCAGCGCTCACCCACCGCGGGATGACCGATCTCGTCGCTCGGGCCCTCGAGCTGCGGCTCGCGTCGGAGGATGTCCCCGCTGCCGAGCGCACGAAGCTCGAGCTCGAGCTCGCCGATCTCTATCGAACCAAGCTCGGCAAGCCCGCCGAGGCGCTCGATGCCGCGTTGCGGGCCCTCGCGCGCGCGCCGCTCGATCCGAAGGTCGTCGAGCGAGCCACGGCGATCGCGAAGGAGACCGACGGAACGGCGCGCCTCCTCGCGGAGCTGCACGTCCAGGCGAAGGCGGCGGAGTCGCCGCGCGCTCGCCTCGACCTGTGGCTGCGGGTGGCCGAGCTCGCCGAG
Source organism: Myxococcales bacterium (assembly GCA_016794345.1). Taxonomy (GTDB): domain Bacteria; phylum Myxococcota_A; class Polyangia; order Polyangiales; family Polyangiaceae; genus Xiheicaenibacterium; species Xiheicaenibacterium phototrophicum. Next base: position 9,682 of record JAEUKE010000184.1, on the reverse strand, counting down.
CGAGACCTCGGCGACGATCTCGCCGCGCTCGCCGCCTACGACGAGTCGCTCGCTTGCACGGCCGAGCTCGCCGAGCCCGACCCGGCGCGGCGAGCCGGCGTGCTCATCGCGCTCGAGCGCCTCGCCGAGCGTCTCGTCGCCATGAACAAGGCGCCGGTGTCCCGCCACATCGAGGCGCTGCAAGGCCTCGTCGATCTCGCGGACGAGGAACAGGCTGGCTTCGGCGCGGTCGCGCAGTCGTTTTATCGGCTCGTCTCGCTCCAGCTGGCGCAAGGCGAAGAAGAGGCTGCTTGTGTGCTCCTCGAGCGAGCCTCGCGCGAGGACGCGGACGGCGACCGCTTCGAGGCGTTCCTGCGCGACGCGATCGCGCGTCACCCGCAGGGCACGCGCCTTCCGCGCCTCCTCGAGGACGTGTCGCGGGAGCGCGGCCGGACCGAGGCGGTCGTCTTCGCCCTCGAGACGCTCGCCGATCGTTCGGACGATCCGTCCACGCACCTGCGCGACGCGTACGAGGCGGCCGAGAAGCTCGAAGACCCGGTGCTCTCGGAGCGGCTGCTCCGGCGCATCGTGCCGGGCTCGAGCGTCGGCGACTCGGAGGAGATCGCCTGGGCGCTCTCGGCGCTCGCCGAGCGGCGCTTCGGCTCCGGGGACGCGGCCGAGGCCGCCGATCTGTGGGAGCGAGCCGCGCGCGTGAGCGAGCCGGACGAGCAGCGCGCGCTGCTGCTCCGCGTGGCCGACATCGCCGCGCGCACGCTCGCGGCGCCGAGGCGCGCGATCGGCATCTACGAGGAGCTTCGTGGCCGCGAGCCCGCGGACAGGGAGCTCTGGGCCCCGCTCGTGGAGCTGTACCGCGCGCAGGGCGACACGAAGGCGCTGGCCGAGCTCATCGATCAGACAATCCCGCTCGTCGACGACGTGCACGAGCGCGCCGGCCTCCGGTTCTCGCTCGCCACCATGCTCGAGGCGACCGACCCGGGCCGCGCAGCCGACGTCCTCTCCGAGGCCATCGAGGAGGATCCGACGCACCGCGACGCGGCCTTGCTGCTCGTTCGCCTCTACGAGACGACGGGGCGGACCGATGCGCTCGTCGGTCTCCTCGAGCGCCAGCTCGACGTCGCCAAGGACGCGGGCGACAAGGAGCGTGTCGTCGAGATTGGGCTCCGGGTCGCCAGCCTGAAGGAGCGAGCCGGCGACGAGGACGCGGCGCTCGAGGGGTTCCACGGCGTGCTCGACTGGGACGAGAAGAACCTCACGGCTCTCCGCGCCGTCATGCGGATCGCCGAGCACCGCGAAGACTCGCTCGCCGAGAGCGACCTGCTGGATCGCCTCCTCGAGGTGGAGTCGGGTGAGGAGGCAGCGAAGACCGCCCTGCGGCTCGCCGATCTGAAGCAGGCCGGCAGCGACATGGAGGGGGTGGAGCGAGCGCTCCTCGTCGGACTCCAGGCGAGCCCGACCAACCCGCAGCTCCGCCAGCGTCTCGGGGCAATCTATGCCGAGCGCGAGGACAAGGTCGGGCTCGCGCGGCTCTCCGCATTGGAGGCGCGCGGCGTCGTCGACCCTGCGATCAAGAAGCAGCTCCTCGTCAAGTCGGGCGAGACGCTCCGCGAAGAGGGCGCCTTCAAGGACGCGGCCGACGCGTTCGAGAGCGCGCTCGCGGTCGACCCGCTCGATCGCGACGTGCTCTTCTCCTTCATGGACGCGTGCGCCAACACGAGCCAACACGCGCGCGCCATCGCGGCGGTCGACCGCGCGATCGACCACGACCCGGCCGACGACGACGCCTGGCTCTATTTCTCGCGCGCGGTGTTGCGTGAGGCCATCGGTCAGAGCGACCTTGCCCTCGACGATCTCGAGCGCGCGTTCGATCAGAGCGGCGGCGGGTATCACGCGGAGCTCCGCGCTCACCTCGAGGCTGCGCTCGTGCGCGTCGCGCGTGATCCGTCCGCCTCTCGCCGCTCGGAGCTCGAGATCCGCCTTCGGCTGGCGGAGGTCGCGGCGCAGAGCGGGGACGCCGATTCGGCGCGTGTCGTGGTGGACGAGGTGCTGCGTCGCGACCCGCGGAGCGTCGTCGCCCTGCTCGCGCTCGCTCGGATCGAGGAGCGCTCCGGACGCGTGGACGCAGCCGCGAACGTCTATGCCCACGTCGCAGGCATCGCGGAAGGGAACGAGCTCACCGCTTGTGCGCTGCGGCTCCAGGAGCTCGCGCGCCGCGTCGGGCGGCCGGAGATCGCTCGCGGTGCGCTCGAGCGCGCTGCGGCAGCGGCGCCTTCGGACACCAAGGTCAGGGCGGCGCTGCGCGCCTTGTATGAAGACACGAACGCGATCGGGGAGCTCGCCGATCTCATCATCGACGAAGCGCGGCAGAGCCCGGACGAGGCGGCCCGCTTCGACGGGATGATGGAGGCGGCTCGCCTGCTCCTCTACGGCACCGGCGACGCCTCCCTCGGCCCTGCGATGGCGGAGCGGTCGATCGCGGTGCTCGAGGAGGCGGGGCAGATCCGCGCGGACGACCCTGACATCGTCCTCTTGCTCTGCGACGCGCTCGGCGCCGCCGGGCGCATCGACGACGCGCGCGCGCGTCTCACCCAGATCATCGGCGCCCATCGAGGCAAGCGCTCGAAGGAGCTCGGTCAGGTCTACTACACGCTCTACCGAGTCGAGGCGCGTGAAGGAAACCTCAGCGAAGCGGTGACCGCGCTCTCCAGGGCGTTCGACAACCAACCTCAGAACGGCGGCATCGCGCTCGAGCTCGGGCAGCTCGCGCTCGATCTCGACGATCAGGACGTCGCGCAGCGGGCCTTCCGAGCGGTCACGCTGATGAAGGTCGACGGGGGCTCCGGCGTGACTACGCAGGACCGAGCCGTCGCTTACTACCAGCTGGGGAGCCTCGCCATTCGCCAGGGCGACGCCCGCCGCGCGAAGCTCATGCTCGACAAGTCTTTGGCGGAGGACCCCACGCTCGCCGAGGCGCGGGATCTGCTCGGCCGCCTCGGCTGAGCCTCCAGCCGATTTTCTGGCTTCCCAGCCGGAAAATGCCTCTGTACGTTAGTCACCACTATCCAGGTGTTCGGCGGTGTTGCCGAGCACCCGTCGTTGGTGGGGCCTGGCGTCCCGCCAGGAGGTTTCGATCATGGCTACGAAGAAGGCTGCCGCGGGCGGCTCCAAGAAGGCTCTCAGCAAGAACGGTCTCATCACGGCGATCACCGAGTCGGTCGGTGACGAGGTGACCCGCAAGCAGGTGAAGGCTGTGCTCGAGTCGCTCATCTCGGTCGGGCACCGGGAGCTCAAGAAGAGCAAGCTCTTCACGATGCCGGGCTTCGCCAAGTTCCGCGTCGTCGCCAAGCCGGCGACCAAGGCTCGCCAGGGCGTCAACCCCTTCACCAAGGAGCCGATGACCTTCCCGGCCAAGCCGGCCAGCAAGTCGGTCCGCGCTCGCCCCATCAAGGCGATCAAAGAAGCGGTCGGCTGATCCGACCGAAGCTCCTCCCTCTCCCCTCGGCCCCGCCGAGGGGGCGGGGGCGAAGCCACGGCAACGTCCTCCTCTCGAGAGAAGACGTTGCCGTTTTTGCGTCTACGTCACTGCTTTCGTCGGAACACCTGCGCGCCGACCGGGCCCGTTCCGGTGCGCGCCTTCACGACGAGCTTCGCCGCGGCCGGGATCGGCCAGGCCCACTTGTAACAGTTCTGTTTGGCTCCGATCGTCGCCATGGCGCCGGTGTCCGAGTCCACCGCGAGCGGCGCGGAGAAGATCGCGGCGAGCGCCGGCGGGATGCCGGCCGCCGCTGCGTCGCCGACGATCTGCACGTCGACCTCCGACACGTTCGGCAGCGCGTTGGCGATGACCGTGTAACACATGCCCGGCTGCATGAAGAACGTGGGGCCCGACACGGTGCCGCCTTCGGTCGCGACGGTGCCGCACACCACGCCGCCTTCCGGTTCCATGCGCGGCGCTTCGGTCTTGGCGCGTTCGGCGAACATCGTCTGGAAGGCGACCGATTGGACGGCGTCGCAGGCAGGCTGGGGCGGAGGCGTGGCGCTCGCGGTGGTCGTGGGCGGCGGCGGCGCCACCACGGTCGCGCTCGGCGGGGGGTTCTCGGGGAACTCCGGTTCCTTGTCACCGCACCCTGCCGCGAACGCGCTCAGCGCGAGGGCGCCTACGGCCGTGCTCCTCGAGATCATCATCGTCGGTCTCCTCCGTTTTCTTGCTGGGCCTCTCGGGCCCGCCCGAACTCGCGCTAGCATACGCGGCCGGTGCTCTGCGCCGGAAGCAAGTTCCCCGCCCCTCGGCTCGTGTTGCTTTCGGGGCCCGAGAATAGGAACTCTCGAAGCGCGTCGAAGTGTATGTAAGAGTCGTTTCGAGATGTCGTTTCGAAACCTGGAGGTCTCCGTGAATCGCTCGATCGTTCTCGTCTCCCTCATGTCCTTGGGCGTCATCACCGGCTGCGAGAAGCGCCAGAGCGATCAAGCCAACTACGGCTACGGCCAGCAACCTGGCTACGGCCAACAGGGCGGCTATGGTCAGCAGCCTGGCTACGGTCAGCAGGGCTATCCGCAGCAGCAGCCGGGCTACCCCCAGCAGCAGCCCGGCCAGTATCCGCAGCAGCAGCCCGGCCAGTTCCCGCAGCAGCAGCCTCAGCAGCAGCCCACCGACCCGAACGCGGGCCAGCAGCCTGGGCTCTTCGGCCTTCCCATCCCGCAGATCCCCGGCTTCCCGACGGGCGGAACCACGGGTGGAACCACGGGCGGCACGCAGCAGGGCGGCGGGGCCGCGCAACAGATCGATCCGAACCTCGCGACGGTCGCGACGATCCCGCTCATGCAGCTGCAGACCACCCACGCGCCGGGCATGGCGAAAGAGGGCGGCGTCCTCGCGGGTAACTTCCAGGCCGGGCAGAGCCTCGAGCAGGCGTTCCAGCTCATGCCGAACAAGTGCTACACGGTCATCGGCACCGGCGCCGGCATCACCGAGCTCGACATCGTGATCGTCGTCGTGGCGCCTCTGCCGGGTCAGCCGCCCGCCCTCGCGCAGGACAACATGACGGGCGCGACCGCGGTGGTCGGCGCCAACGGCAACTGCTTCCGCTGGCAGGCGCCCGTCGGCGTCAACGCGAAGTACGTCATGACGGCCAAGGCGGGCAGCGGCGTCGCCGCCGCTCAGCTCTACTCGAAGTAGTCCGAAAAACGCCTCCAGGCGCGCGAGGCCCCGCGAGCTCCGGCTCGCGGGGCCTTTGCTTCGTCGCTCGTCGGCGCGTTCTTCTGCGACATAGCAGAAAATGCTGCCATGTTGGGCGTTGACGGATGATGGTGCGGTGCTAGGACCCGCACATGGCTGATGTTGCTGGTCTCGACGCGATCGATCGGAAGATCCTGCGCCTCGTGCAGCAGCACGGGAGGATGACGAACGCAGCCTTGGCGGAGGCCGTCGGCCTGACTCCCACGCCGATGCTGCAGCGCATGCGGAAGCTCGAGCAGGCGGGAGTCATCGAGCGCTACGCCGCGATCGTCGACCCGGCCAAGGTCGGTCGGCCGGTCCTCGCGTTCGTCCACGTGACGCTGAAGAGCCACGAGGCGGCCGTACACGCCAAGCTCCTCTCGCTCGTGAAGGAGCTGCCGGAGGTGGTGGAGTGCCATCACATCGCGGGGGAGGAGGACTTCCTCTTGAAGGTCGCGATGAAGAGCATCCCCGAGCTCGAGCACCTGCTCTTTCGGCTCGGCGGCTCGGGCGTCATCGCGCGGATCAAGACGACGTTCGTGCTCTCGAGCGCGAAGTCCTCCAGCCCCATCCACATCGACGAGGGGGAGGAGGCGAAGTCATGATGACGGCACTGTCCTTTGGCCTTCTGTGTTTCTCGTCGCTCCTGACGGTGATCGACCCTCTCGCCGCGGCCCCGGTGTTCGCCTCGATCACCCGCGGGCAGGCCGGCGCCTCGGCCCGGCGCATCGCGCTGCGAGCCTGCCTGGTCTCGCTGGGCGTCCTCGTCGTGTTCGCCGTCGGCGGCGCGTTTCTGTTCAAGCTGTTCGGCATCACAATCGACGCCTTCCGGATCGCCGGCGGCATCGTGTTCGTCCTCCTGGGGTTGCCGATGCTCTCCGGCACACACGAGGAGAAACACGCGACCGAAGGCTCGGACGACCCGGCGGTCGCCCCGCTGGCGGTGCCGCTCATCAGCGGCCCGGGGGCCATCACGACGACGATGATCCTCATGGGTCAGTCGCCGGGTGGCCTCCACACCACCGCGTTCTTCGTGGCGCTGTTTCTCGCGCTCCTCGTCACGTTCGTCGTGCTCGCGCTGTCGCCCTTCATCCTCGGCAGGCTGAAGAAGAGCTCCCTCGTCCTCATCACCAAGATCATGGGGCTCATCGTGCTCGTCATCGGCGTCCAGCTCATCATCGACGGCGTGCGTCCGGTGATCCTGGACGTGCTCCGCACTGCCTCGAGCTGAAAGACGAAGCGCCCCTCGACCCGGTAGGGACGAGGGGCGCGATCGGCTCCGGCGCTTGGCTCGGTCTCAGAACCCGCCGAAGCCGCGCTCGTCGCGGTCGAGCGGGAGGATGGCTCGAGGGTCACCGTGGCCGTTGGCCTTGCCGTTCGTGTGGCCGTTCGCGTGGCCATTGGTCGGCGCCGCCGCCGGGGCCGGCTTCACGCTGGCGGAGGGGACCGCCCCGCTCTGCAGCATGGCCATCAGCTGCGCCACCATCTCCGGGCTGAGGCCAGCGAGCGCGGCCGCGGGTGTCTGCGCGACGGTCGCGAGCCGGTACTTCGCGATCCGCTGCGTCAGGACCTCCATCTGCCGGTTCATCTCCTCCGCGGCGGAGGCGACCTCGTTGCTCTGCTGGCTACCTGACTGGGCGCCTTCGGTCACCTGCCCCATCGACTCCGAGATACCGCGGAGGGCCTTCGCCTGCTCCCCGCTCGCCGTGGCGATCTCTCCGGCAAGGTCGACCACCTTCGTCACGTTCTGCACGATGTCCTTCAGCGCCTCGCCGGTCACCGTGGCGATGCGGACGCCTTGTCCGACCTTCGCGCCCGAGTCCTCGATGAGCTGCGCGGTCTCCTTCGCCGCCTTCGCGCTCCGCTCCGCCAGGTTGCGGACCTCTTGCGCGACGACCGCGAAGCCCTTGCCGTGTCGACCCGCGCGGGCCGCCTCGACCGCCGCGTTGAGCGCGAGGAGGTTGGTCTGGAACGCGATCTCGTCGATGACCTTGATGATCCGCGCGATCTGCTGGGACGAAGCGTTGATCTGCTCCATCGCCTCGGACATCTCGGTCATCCGCGACTGACCGTCTTGTGCGGCCGTCGACGTCTGGCTCACGAGCTGGTTGGCCATGGCCGCGTTCTCCGCGTTCGCCTTCACCATCTCCGAAGCCCTTCCGAGCGCGGAGGACGACTCGCTCGCAGCCCGGTTCAGCTGCACCGAGCTGGAGGACATCAGGTGGCTCGTGGACCGAAGCTGGACCGACGCCTGACCGATCTGCTCGACCGCGACCTTCACCTGGCGGAACGAGTCCGAGACCGAGTCGAGCAAGCTGTTCATGCCATCCCCGAGCACACGCAGGAAGCCCTGGTACTCCTGCGCGGGGATGCGCTGGGTGAGATCACCTTCGACCGCGCCGCTGAGGACGCGCTGGACCTCGCTCTGGGCCTTGAGCTCGTCGGTCTTGTCGAGCCACTCGATCGAGAAGCCGACCGCCTTGCCCGAGTCGTCCCGTGCGGACGCCGCGATGAGCTCGAAAGTGCGTCCCCCGAGCGTGAGCTTGGAGCGGTGATGACCGTGCAGGTTCGCGAGGAGCTGCCGCTGATGCCCCGGGTTCCGGTGGAAGCGGTCGATGCTCGTCCCGATCAGGTCGCTGACGCGGAACTGCGGGAGCTCGCGCTGGAACGCCGCCTCGTGCTCCTTGAGGAGCTTCAGGAACGTGTTGTTCGCGTAGACGATGTTCAGATCGGCGTCGGTGACGAGGATGTTCGTGGTGGAGCCGTCGAGCGCGGTCCGGATCCGGAGCCCGGTCTCGACCGCCTTTGTCGTCTCACGCGCCAGCCGCTCACGCTCCTCGACCTGCTGGGTGACGTCCTGCGCGAACTTCACGACCTTGTGCGGCTTACCGTTTGCGTCGAACACCGGGTTGTAGGTGGCCTGGAGCCAGATGACCTCGCCGCCCGCCTTCAAGCGCTTGAACTCCCCGCCGGCGAACTGACCGCTTCGGAGCTTGGCCCAGAACTCCTTGTAGGCCGGGCTGGACGCGTAGGCGGGCTCGACGAACAGCCGGTGGTGTTTGCCGACGACGTCCGATCGGTCGTAGCCCATCGCGGCGCAGAAGTTGTCGTTGACCTCGCGGATGTTCCCGTCGAGGTCGAACTCGATGACGGCCATCGACCGCGAGATGGCGTCGAACACGCCGACCGCACGCGTCGTCTCGCCGGCGAGCCGCTCGCGCTCCTCGACCTGCGGGGTCACGTCCTGCGCGAACTTGACCACCTTGTAGACCTTGCCGTTCTCGTCGAAGACCGGGTTGTAGGTCGCCTGGAGGTAGATCGGCTCACCGTTGCCGCGGAGGCGCTTGAACTCTCCGCTCGCGAACTGCCCGCTGCGGAGCTTGGCCCAGAACTCCTTGTAAGCGGGGCTCTTCGCGTAGCTCGGCTCGACGAAGATCCGGTGGTGTTTGCCGACCACCTCGTCTTTCTCGTACCCCATCGCCAGGCAGAAGTTCTCGTTTGCGTCGCGCACCGTCCCGTCGAGATCGAACTCGATCACCGCCATCGATCTGGAGATCGCGCTGAAAAGATGGTCGGAAGCGTCCTTTTGCTGGGTATTCGACATCGGGGTTCTCCTCGTTCGCGCCATGGCAGTGTTCGTCGTCGTTACGTGGCTCAGAAGAGCTCGACGCTTCCTTCTTCCACGCTCTGTTGTTTGACCGGCGAGCGGATCTCGCACGCCAGCGCCCGGACCAGCGCGCCCTCGTAGTGGGCGAGTAGCTCCGGGGTAATCTTCGAGGGGCTGTTCTCGAGGGTCCTGAGGAGCTTCCCCAGGACGGTGCCCGCGTATTCGATCCGGCGCAGGTGCTCGCTCGAGTTCGCCTGGATCTGCGTCACCATGTCCTCGTACTGCAGCGCGCGGACGGTCATGCCGATCCGCTCGCGGATGCTCGCGGACAGCGTCTCGAGCTGGGACAGGAGCCCGGAGAGGTGGCTGTCGAGCTCGGAGAGAGCCGTGAGCAGGGCGAGGTTCCGAGCGCTGGCGCCAGCTGCGGCGCTGTTGCCGGTCTCGACCGAGCGGACGAGGGAGTCACAGACCGAGGAGATGGAGCTCCGCGCGCGCCCGATCTCGTTGCCCAGGCGGTCGTTGAACTCGTTGGACTTGTTCGCGAGCTGCCGCACCTCCACCGCGACGACGTTGAACGCGCCGCCGAAGTCGCCGGCCCGAGCCGCCTCGAGCGAGGCGTTGATGGCGAGGATGTGGGTCTGCAGAGAGATGTCGCGCATCTGGCCCAGGAGCTGGAAGACCTCTTCCAGCTCCTGCGTGAGGCGCGTCATCTCGCTCGTGCTCTCGCGGCTCACCCCCGCGCTCGTCACCAAGGCGCTCTCCAAAGACCGCAGCGCTGCGCGGACCTCCTCGATCAGCGTCGCGAGCCCCCGATTCGACGAGTCCTGCGAGGTGGAGACCAGGCTCTCGATGAGCTGGCGCTG
>JAEUKE010000180.1 GCA_016794345.1 Myxococcales bacterium | reverse complement strand
TACGTCGCCAACCAGGTCTTCCACTTCCGCCCCGACGGCCAGGCCGTCGACGACCTGCGCGAGATCGTCGAGACCTCGACCTGCAACAACTGCCACAACCCGCTGAAGATCCACGGCGGGCTCCGCCGCGAGACCGGCCTCTGCATCACCTGTCACACCGACGGCGTGATGGATCCCGACACGGGCAACACGGTCGACATGCCCGTCATGATCCACAAGATCCACATGGGCAAGCGCCTGCCCAGCGTCGTCGGCGGCACGCCCTACCAGATCGTCGGCTTCATGCAGTCGGTCCACGACTACTCCACGGTCGGCGTCCCCCGCGCCGTGGAAGACTGCGCGATGTGCCACCAGGGCGCCGACGCAGACGTCTGGAAGACCGCCCCCAGCATGAAGGCCTGCGGGTCTTGCCACGACGCCACCTCGTTCACCGACCCCCCCGAGGCCGGCATGGTCGCGCACGCGGGCGGCCCCCAGGCGGACGACTCGAACTGCACCGTCTGCCACACCGCGACCCAGTCGGGCCTCGAGAGCATCGTCACGCACCACCTGACGCCCCTCAGCGACCCCGACGCGCCGAAGCTGGTCGTTTCGATCGTCTCGGTGAGCAACACGGCCCCGGGCCAGACGCCCCAGCTCGTCTTCACCGTGACCGAGAACGGCCAGCCCCGCGACATCCTCGCGCAGCCTCTCAACAGCCTGCGTGTGACCGTCGCCGGCCCGACGACGGACTACGCGGGCTACTGGCAACACACCGTCCAGGGCTCCGGCGCGACCGGCACCCTCGCCGCCGATCCGCAGGGCTTCCGGTACACCTTCCCGGCGCCCATGCCCCTCTCGGCTGCGGGCTCCTATGGCATCGGTATGGAGGGCTACATCCAGCCGGTGGCCAATGGTCCGCGCTACGCGACGCCGAACCCCGTCTTCTTCGTCCCCGTGACGGATCCGGTCGTCGCCCCCCGTCGAAAGATCGTGGCGGACGGCCAATGCGACGGCTGCCACGGCGACATCGCCGCCCACGGCGACTCGCGCACCAGCGTGGATTACTGCTCCTTCTGCCACAACGCGAACAACGTCGGCGACGACCGCATCTCGCGCGTCGAGGGCAGCACGGTAATGGCGCAGAGCGTCGACCTCCGCGTGATGATCCACAAGATCCACGCGGGCGAGCACCTCTCGCAGCAGCCCTACATCCTGGGCGGGAACCCGAGCCCCAACTCCGCGAACCCGGTGGGCAACCCGATCAACTTCGGCGAGACCCGGTTCCCGGGCGATCTCAAGTCGTGCGGCACCTGCCACATCGCCGGCACCTTCGAGCTGCCGCTCGACCAGGGCCTCCTCCCGACGCACGTGAACGAGCTGACGTGCACGGAGGACCCGGTGGCCGACGCCGACAGCTACTGCAACACCCGAATCGTCAGCGAAGACATCGTGACCGGGCCCACCGCCTCCCCGTGCCTGTCCTGCCACGACGCGCCGGAGACGCGCGCGCACGCCATGACCAACACGGACTTCTCCACCGGCGCCGAGGCGTGCGCGACCTGCCACGGGCCGGGGGACGCGTACGACGCAGCGTTGGGCCACGCGCTCGACCCGTGACACGGGAGACCGCGCTCCTCGCGCTCGCATTGACGGCAGCCGCGATCCACGGCTGCCGGATCGAGCGCGAGGCGGGCGCCGGCGACGGCGTCCACCCGGCGGGCTTCGAAGACCCCGAGTCGCCCTCCTTCCACGGGCAATACCTGGCGGAGAACAAGTACCCGCTCGCGCCGTGTCGCGAGTGTCACGGGGAGGACTACCGCGGCGGCGCCGTCGAGGTGAGCTGCACGTCGGAGGGCTGCCATACCAAGGGCCTGGACGCGTGTGATACGTGCCACGCGCTCCAACCCGAGACGGGCTCCCACCTCCCGCACGGCGCGCTCGGCGTCGCCTGCACCACCTGCCATCCAGCCCGGACGGACGCCCGCACCGGCGCGCACCCGGGAGGCCAGGTGGAGCTCCAGTTCTCCGACCTCGCGGCGTCCCACGGGAGCGCTCCCCATTTCGACTCGAGCACGAAGACCTGCGCCGGCACCTATTGCCACGGGTCCGGTACGCCGATCTGGGGCGAGGAGGGTCCCCTGGACTGCGACTCGTGCCACGAGCCGGTCCCAGGAACCCACGCCCGCTACGCGACCGTCGTGAGCGACTGCTCGCAGTGCCACGCGACCGGCGTGGCCCACGTGAACGGCTCGATCGACAGGCTCGACCTCGGTTGCGACGCTTGTCACGGCAAGGGACCGCTCGGCGCTCCGCCCGTCGGGCTCCTCGGGATGAACGGCCCGGCGGTCGGCGCCCACGCGCGCCACCTCGATCCGTCGCTCGCCGACCGCATGAGCCGGACAGCCCGATGTGAAGACTGCCACGTCGTACCGGACGCGATCGAATCCCCCGGGCACGTGGATCTGGAATCGCCGGCGGACGTGAAGCTGCGCGCCGACGAGACCTACGATCCGGCGGCGCGGAGCTGCGTCGTGGGCTGCCATTGGGACATCGATCCCGGTCCGCGATGGGATGACAAGAGCGGCGCGGCGAGAACGTGCACGGCCTGCCACTCCATGCCGCCTCCCAAGACGCGCGACGGCGGGCCACACCCGCCGGCCGAGCCCACGCTCGCGACCTGCCTCGGGTGCCATCCGTTCGATGCTTCGACACACGTCGACGGCCAGGTGGACTTCCAGTGATGCGAGGCGCTGGGCTGCTCGTCGTTGCGCTGCTCGTCGTTGCGCTGATCGCGGCCGCTCCCGGCTCGGCGTCGGCCGAGCCCTACCGGTTGCGCGCGGACGCCTTCGCCACGGCCGCCGACCCGTCGGGGTTCGTGATGTTGCAGGCCGAAGCACGCGAGCAGGGTGCCGTGTTCGTCGACGCCGAGGCGCTCGTCTGGACCGGTGTCGGGCTGGACTCGGCGGATGATCCCGAAGCGCGCGGCGAGGCGGTGCTCGCGTCGGTGCGCTTGCGTGATCCGGCGCGCTACGTGGACGCGCGCCTGGGTCGCCTCTTCTACCAGGGGGGCGCCGTTCGCCCGCTCCACATGGACGGGGCGGCCGTCGGCTTTCGTTCGCCGACCGGGGCCACGGCGGAGGTGTTCGGGGGCATTCCCGTCGCGCCCGGCTCGATCGGTCGCTCGAACGATTGGCTTGTCGGCTTTCGGAGCGCGCAATCGATCGCAGGGATGGCCAGCGTCGGTTTCTCGTATTGGCAGGAGCGCGACGGCGGGCGCCTCGCCCACTCCGAGATCGGGGTCGAGGGCTCCGTCGCCCCGACGCGCGCCATCGCGCTCTACACCACGACCGCCCTCGACACGATCGACTTCGGCGTGGCCGAGGCCCGCATCGCTGGCACCGTACACGACGCGACGAAGCGGCTCGAGGTCTATGGCCTGCGACGCAACCCGAGCCGGCTCCTTCCGGCGACCTCTCTCTTCGCCGCCCTGGGCAGCTACGACGCGGACGAAGGCGGGCTGCGTGGCTCGTACCGCGTCGCGCCCCGGCTGGAGCTCTCGGCGTCGGCCACGATCGAATCGGTCGGCGGCGAGCCCGGCGCCACCCAGCTCGTGCGTGCGGAGCTCTGGCTCGACGACGACGGCAAGGGCGCCCTGGGCGCGGAGGCGCGGAGGAGCTCCATCCCTGACGCCTCGTTCTCGGGTGCCCGCGCGTGGCTGCGAATCCCGTTTCTGCCACAGCTGACCGGGAGCGCGGAGGGTGAGGTCGCGATCCCCGACGAGCCACGCGGCAGAGGTTTCGTGTGGCCCTGGGGCTTGTTCGCTGCGCGGTACATGCCGGCGCCCTGGGTGGACGTCGCGGCGGGCTTCGAGATCGGCTCCACTCCCCAATACGCCACGGTCATCGGCGGGCTCCTCCGCGCCACTGGCCAATGGGGTGTCCCGTGAGGGCGCGCGCGCTCCTTGGGCTGGTGCTCGTGTTCAGCTGCGCTTGCGCCGGCATCCTCGGCCTGAAGCCGGAGGGCAGCCGCGATCACCCGTTCGAGCACCAAGCACACTCGGACGCCGGCGTGCATTGTCTGAAATGTCACGACGGCGTCCAGCGTGCCGGCGACGACGATCCGCTGCACATCCCCACGACGAAGGCGTGTCTCGGCTGTCACGAGAAGCCACACGACGATCGCGACTGCAACGGCTGCCACGGGCTGCCCTTCACCCGCGCGGGCGCCGGACGCGCGCGCGACGTCGTTCGCTTCGCACACGGCGACCACCGTGAGGCGACCAAGGCCGATTGCGTGCGCTGCCACTCCGACGTCGGCTCGGGCTCGGCCGTCCTCCGGCCGCGCATGGCCTCTTGCTTGAGCTGTCACGAGCACCAGGGCCAGATGAGCGGCCAGGACTGCAACAGCTGCCACGTCGACCTGAAGACCGAAGGCACGGTCCCGGAGGATCACCTCGTCCACGGGGCGGACTTCGTGCAGGCGCACGGCGCGCAGGCCGCGTCCGCGGAGGGCCTCTGCTCCACCTGCCACGCCGAGCGCGATTGCGCGAGCTGTCACGCGGCCGGCAAGATGCCCATCACGCCCGATCGGCTCGCGTTCGACCGACCGACCGGTCCGGGCCTGCATCGCCCAGGCTTCCTCGCCCGACACTCGATGGAGGCCACGCAGTCGGCCGGGCTCTGCACCACCTGCCACGCGCCCGAATCTTGCGCCTCCTGTCACGAGCGCGAGAAGCTCTCGGCCACGATGAAGGGCTCGCGCAATCCCCACCTGCCCGGCTGGATCGGTCCGCGAGGGTCGCGCAACGAGCACGGTCCTGCCGCCCTGCGCGATCCGGCCTCGTGCGCCGGGTGTCACGGCGGCGCCGGCGAGGAGCTCTGCGTGGACTGCCACCGCGTGGGCGGTCCGGGCGGCGCTCCGCACCCGCGCGGGCGGGAGCCCGAAGGAAGCAAGCTGCGCTTTCCTTGCTCGCGTTGCCACCAAGGAGGCCTCTGATGCGCGGCTGGCTGCGCAGGGTCGCCTGGCCGGTCGTGCTCTCGACCTCGATCGGGCTCGCTGGCGCGTGTGCGTACGTGAAGGGCGCCGACGACGACGACAAAGACGAGGCCGCGCCCCCGAGCAATCCACACGCGGCAGGCCCCCACGCTGCCCCACACGGGGGCGCCGCCAAGGCCGGCGGCGAGCGCGCCCACAAGTCGACCTGCAGCGGCTGCCACGACAAGGAGTCGGTGGATCCGGCCTGGCGCGAGCGCGCCATGAGCGTGGGCCACGATTTGTCCCACCACGTGAAGGAGGGCCGGTCGTGCACCTGTTGTCATCTCGGCCAGATCGAGGGCTTCGGCGAGCCGCTCGCGGAGCGATGTCCGGACTGTCATGCTGACATGACCGTCACGATCCCTGCCATGGCGCAGACCCACTGCCTGGCGTGCCACGACCTGACGAGCGGCGCCGATATCCGGGAGACCGCCTGGGAGTGCACCCAGTGCCACTCCAACGAGGACGCTGACGGACCACAGGTGGATGTACACGCGACCCAGGACTGCTCGGCTTGCCACCAGCCGCACGACGAGCCCTGGGTGCAAGAGGAGCGCTGCTCCAACTGCCACGGCGGCAAGGAGCACGTGCTCCACGGGAACGCGTCGCGCCAGCAGGAGCTCGTCTGCGCGGACTGCCATCAGCCTCACGAGGTCGCCGGCGAGGCGGCGGACCGCTGCGTCCCCTGCCACACGAAGGACACGCCGACGACGTTTGCGTCCACCTTGTTCCAGGGCCACGACGCCTGCACGAGCTGCCACGCGCCGCACGCGTTCTCCAAGGCCGAGGCGCCATCGTGCGCCGGCTGCCACGCCGATCACCTGCCCCTGTCGGGACCGAAAGAGCACCAGAACTGCCAGAGCTGTCACGACACCCACAACCCGCGCTCCGCGAGCGCAGCGAAATGCGCGGGGTGCCACACGCAGATCGATCTCTCCCACGGCGGCGGCTCGGCGGAGACCTGCACGAGCTGTCATGATCCCCACGCGGGCGCGACCGGTCACGCCAAGGGTGCGGCCAACTGCTCGAGCTGCCACGACAAGATCGGCGAAAATGGCCGGTCGCACCTGGGCCATGTCGGGTGCGAGAGCTGCCACAAGCCCCACGACTTCGATATCGAGGGCGCTCCGCTCTGCTCGAAGTGCCACCAGGCCGAGGCACGAGAGGCCGCCAATCACACGGCCTGCGGCGGCTGCCATGGCACCGCGCACGAGACGCGTCCCGGCACCACCTGCGGGACGTGCCACAAAGAGGTGCAGAAGACGGTCTCCAGCGGCCACGAGATGTGCACGCAGTGTCATGACGCACATCCCGGCACGCTCATGCCCAAGGCGCAGACGTGCACCAACTGCCACCAGAAGCAGGCCGGCGGTCCGCACGCCGGCGTGAAGGGCGGGTGCTCGAACTGTCACCGCCCCCACGGTCCTTCCGGCGTGGCCACGCCCGCGTCTTGCACCACGTGCCACGCCCTCTCCACGCAACAAGCCGGCGGCATGCACGCGGTCACCGGCCATCGTGACTGCAGCAGCTGCCACAAGAGCCACGAAGCCCCCAAGGCCACCCGCGCGACCTGCGTCGGCTGCCACGAGGCCCAGCAGACACACGAGCCGAACGCCCGCGTCTGCAACGGCTGCCATACGTTCACCGGCTTCTGAGAGCCGGCCACGTCGCTCGGGGCCCGTCCATGATTCGTCCAGGACGAACCATGCGTTTTCACTTTTCGTAAGGTTCTAACTTCTCCTGCGGTTCAAGCTGTAGTCTTCATGACCTCGATGGAGTGGCTCAACTACCACCACCTTCTTTATTTCTTCATGGTCGCTCGCGAGGGGGGGCTCGCCCCCGCTGCGGCGAAGCTGCGGCTCTCCCCGCCGACGCTGAGCGCGCAGATCAAGGCGCTGGAGTCGTCGATCGGGGAGTCGTTGTTCGAGAAGAAAGGACGGCGCCTGGTCCTGACTGACACCGGGCAGGTCGCCTACCGATACGCCGAGGAGATCTTCGCGCTCGGGCGCGAGCTGCTCGGCGCGGTGCGAGGCGGCACGAGCGGAAGACCGGTGAAGCTCGTGGTCGGCCTGTCGCAGAGCGTGCCCAAGCTCGTCGCCCGCCAGCTCCTCGAGCCCGTCCGGCAGCTCGACACGGAGGTCCACGTGATCTGCCGGGAGGAGCCGCCGGAGCGTCTGCTCGCCGATCTCGCCATCCACACGCTCGACGTCATCATCACCGACGCCCCCGGGGCGAGCCTTCCGAACGTGAAGGTCTACAACCACTTGCTCGGCGAGAGCCCCATCGCCGTCTACGGGGAAGAGGCGCTGGCGGCCAAATACAAGCCGGGTTTTCCTGACTCGCTCGAGGGCGCGCCATTCTTGCTCCCGACACATGCGGCCGTCACGCGCCGGGCGCTCGAGGGGTGGTTCGACGAGGTGGGCGTGCGGCCGAACATCGTCGGGGAGTTCGACGACAGCGCGCTGATGAAGTCCTTCGCCGAGACCGGGCTGGGGCTCCTCGCCACGACCACGGTCGTCGAGTCGCAGCTGAAGCGCCAGTATCGGCTGCACAAGCTGGGCATGGCCACGGGCGTGAAGGAGCGCTTCTACGCGCTCACCGGCGAACGGCGGCTCAAACACCCGGCGCTCGTCGCGATCACCGAGACGGCCAAGCGCGAGCTCTTCCACGCGCGCGCGAAGAAGCGGTGAACGAGGGCCGCTCTATTCGATTTTGCCACACCGTCGACTAGAGAATTACATGTTGCCGAATCGTCGAGCGTTGCCACGCTAGTCGGATGGAGGTGACCACCGTCGCGAGCCCCGCCCTCTGGGCCGGCTTCATCGCGTTCGTCCTCGCGCTCTTGGCGCTGGATCTCGGCGTCTTCCATCGCAAGGCCCACGTCGTCGGCTTCCGCGAGGCCGCGGGGTGGAGCGCTTTCTGGATCGCGCTCGCCCTCGCGTTCAACGGGCTCATCTGGTGGCGGTTCGGCCCCA
This sequence comes from Myxococcales bacterium, assembly GCA_016794345.1. Lineage (GTDB taxonomy): Bacteria > Myxococcota_A > Polyangia > Polyangiales > Polyangiaceae > Xiheicaenibacterium > Xiheicaenibacterium phototrophicum. The sequence continues at coordinate 28,981 of JAEUKE010000180.1, read as the reverse complement.
AGCTCGCGACCGAGTTCCTGACCGGCTACCTCATCGAGAAGTCGCTCAGCGTCGACAACATCTTCGTCTTCGTGGTCGTCTTTTCGTCGCTCGCCGTCCCGCCCATCTACCAGCACCGCGTGCTCTTCTGGGGCATCCTGGGGGCGCTCCTCATGCGCGCCGCGATGATCTTCGCCGGCGTCGCGATGCTCGAGCGCTTCCACTGGATGATCTACGTGTTCGGCGGCTTCCTGGTCTTCACGGGGCTGAAGCTCCTGCGACAGACGAACGGAGAGCCCGACCCGCAGAAGAGCTGGCCGATGCGCCTCATCAAGCGCGTCCTCCCGACGACGGATCGCTACGAGGGCAATCACTTCTTCGTGCGGCGCGACGCGAAGTGGCTGGCGACGCCTCTCTTCTTGGCGCTCATCATGGTCGAGCTCACGGACGTGGTGTTCGCCCTCGACTCCATCCCCGCGATCTTCGCGGTCACGCGCGATCCATTCGTCGTCTTCACGTCGAACATCTTCGCGATCCTCGGCCTGCGTTCGCTCTTCTTCCTCCTCGCCGGCGTGATGGACCGCTTCGTCTACCTGAAGATCGGCCTGGCAGCGGTCCTCGTCTTCGTGGGCCTGAAGATGGCCCTCGTCGACGTCGTGAAGATCCCCTCGGCCATCTCCTTGCTCGTCATCGCGACGATGTTGGGTACCTCCATCCTGGGCTCGCTCTGGGTCTCGCGGAACAAGGAGGGTCCGCGCACCGCCGAGTGATTGCGGGCCCGCGGCCCTTCGCGTAAGAGCCTCCGCGGAGGCCAGCCTGCAAGCCACGACGAAGAAGGGTACGGCGGCGCGCTGGCTGCTGCGGCTGGTGGGGCCGGCGCTGCTCGCGATCATCCTCCTCCGATTGGACGACCCCGGCGCGATCGCGCGGATGTTCGCCGGAGCAAACGCGGCGTGGCTCGCGGCGGCGCTCGCGGTGAACTTCGTCGCCATCCACCTCAAGGTCGTCCGCTGGCAGCTGATGCTGCGCGCGCGGAACATCCACTACGGAACGAAGGACGCGTGGCTCGCGTTCTCCTCCTCCCTCTACCTGGCGATGACGACGCCGGGCCGCGTGGGCGACGTGCTCCGCGTGCAGTACCTGAAGCACGACCTCGGCACGACCTACGCAGAGGGCCTCGCGTCGGTCGTGATGGATCGCCTCTTCGATCTCTACGCCCTCGCAGGCTTCGTCGCCATGGCGATGGTCCGCTACTCCCCCGTCATCGGCGGGGACCTGTGGCTCGTCAGCTGGGCCGTGGTGGGCGCGACGGTGCTCGGCCCGCTCCTGCTCCTGGTCCCCGGCCTGGCGGAGCGCCTGATGTCGCGGGCCTACGCGCGGCTCGCGCGCGACGCCGAGGCGGACGGCCTCTCGCGTTTCCTCGGAGCGCTCCGCGCGCAGGTCTCGCGTGCGATGGTTCTCACGCTGCCGCTCACGGTGATCTCTTTCATCGTCGGGTTCGGACAAGGCTGGCTGGCGGCCCGCGCTCTCAACATTCCGATCTCCTTCTTCGACGCGGTGTGCCTCCTTGCCGTGGCCAACCTCATGGGGCTCTTGCCCATCAGCATGAGCGGTGTCGGCATCCGCGAGGCCTTCTTCGCGATCGTATTTCCCGCGATCGGCCTCACGGCCTCCCAAGGCGTGGCGTTCGGGTTATTCGTGTTTTTCGTCGTCTACATCGCGCTGGCGGTGATCGGCTTCGTCGCCTGGCAGATCAAGCCGCCCACCTTCTCCGCCGGTCGTTGACGCCGCGAGCGTGGGCTTGCGCCGCAGCAACGCGCGGGCGCCGTCGCGGTAGGCAATCGTCTCATCGACCTGCAGGAACTGCGAACCTCCACGCCTCTGCGAGCTGCTCGGCCGGTCGGTCCATGATCGGGTCCGCGTGCGCAACCAGGATTCTCTCCAACGGAAGCTCGCACAGCTGCGAGATCGACTCGCTCGCCGCCTCGCTCGCACGCGTCAGCAACCGCACGTCCGGCGGCGTCCGCGCCTTCTCGTAGCGGCCCGAAACTCGCGCCACCCAGCGCCACGTCCAGTGGTCGCGCGCGCACGCGGACATCAGCAGGTCCGCGGCGATCAGCGAGCCGCTCGCCGCGTGGAAAAACACCGTCTCGTCCAGGAAGGGAACGCCCCTCACGTGGATCGGCGTCAGCTCCGGCGTTGCGTCGCGATACGCCGGATCGTCCGTGGCCAGGCTGGGCTTCACCTGCGGGTTCCGCGCCTGCACCGAAGCCGGCCCCACCACAACGGCCTTCGGGTACCGAGCCGCCGTCGCCGGCGTCTGCAGGTGGTGGAATCGATTCGGCACCACGAGCCACCGCACCTCCCCCAGCGCGTCCAGCGCCGCGCACACCTCGTCCGTCGGCGGGCAGGGGCTATGAACCCACAGCGCACCGCCCGCGAGCCGAACGACCGTCATCCTCGATCGCAGCAGCACACCACTGAACCACACTGGCCGCTCCGACACCCAGATGGAATCCGTCACGACCGCTTCGAATGGGCTGGGAGGGGGCACGGCGCTGCCTGCATCGATGGGGCCGCGGGCAGCGTGGGTCAAGGTTTGGCTGGGCCGCGCGTGATAGGCTCGCGCGCGATGCGCGCTCCCTGTTTCACCTCGGTCGTTGCGTCGGCCCTGATTGGCTGCAGCGCCTCCCCCTCCGCCCCCGAAGCGCCCGTGCCATCGGCATCCGCCTCGGCCTCTGCCGCACCGCAGGCGCCGTCCGCCTCCTTCGAGTCCTGCACATCCCTCGCGGGAGCAGACCGAGCGAAGTGCGAGCTCGATACCTGCAAGGGCGAGGCAGCCGCTTGCCAGACGCGCGCCGCTTCGCTCCCGGCAGAGGACGGCGCCCACGCCATCGCCCTCTACGAAGAGGCGTGCGAGGCGAACGAGATGCTCGCGTGTGCCACCCTCGGCGGCGCGCTGCTCACCGGCAAGCCTCCCGTCGAGAAGGACCTGGGGCGCGGCTTCGCGCTCGTGCAGCGCGCGTGCGAAGGCGACGTGATGGAAGCGTGCACGATGACGGGCACGGCATACGAGGCTGGTCTGAAGCAGGGCGGCTTCTCGCTTCCACGCGATCTCGAGAAGGCGAAGTCCCTCTACACGAAGGCGTGCGACAGAAAGATCGCAGAGGCCTGCGCAGCGCTCGGGACCTTTTACCTCGGGGAGAAGGGGACGCCGCGGACGTCGTCCGCGCGGCCGAGCTCCTGGACCATGCCTGTGCGCTCCGCTCCGGGCGCGCGTGCAACGCAGTCGCCATGGTCAGCATGGACGAGCCCGAGCTACGAACGGCGGGCAACCTCGAGACCAACAGGAAGGTGGTCGAGTGGCTTCGAAGGGGCTGCGACCTGAACCACGCCGCCGCCTGCGCGAACCTGGCCGGCGCCACGGCGGCCGGGGTCGGCGGCCTGAAAGCGGACCGCGGGGCTGCCGACGCCTTGTACGACAAGGCTTGCAAGCTCGGCGCCGAGCTCGGTTGCACGAAGGGGCAGTGAGCCTACCGAGGCGCTCGGCTATTCGTGTTTTTCGTCGCCTGCGCCGCCCGGACGGGGATTGGCGTCGTCGCTTGGGAGATCGAGCCGCCCGCCCTCTCCGCCGGTCGCCAACGCGCCCAGCGTGGGCTTGTACCGCCTGAGGACCGCGCCGAGCACCATGACGAGCCCGGTGGTGTAGAGCACGAGGAGCCCGACGAACCAGACACCGGGCAGCGGTACGCCGCTCCGGCGGATCCCCATGGCGACGGAGAAGTCCGTCCCGCGTCGGCCCGGGCGATCTGGCGAGAGGAGGACCGTTCCGATCTGCTCCGCCGCGTACGCGTCCATGATCAAGAAATGCATGATGGCCATCGAGAGCAGCACGCCGAGCACGAGCGACGGCTTCTTCGGCCACGTCATCGGCACCAGGAGGAGCAGCATCTGCAGCCACGCGAACGCGAGGATGTAGCGTGGGGTGATGTCGCCGCCCTTCGCATGGAAGGCGAGCACGAGCACGAGGTTGATGAGCGCCGACCCAGCGACCGTCGCCCACGCGAGGCGCGCCGGTCCGAGCGGCAGCGGGCGAGGCTTGCGGCGCACCCAACGGACGAAGAGCACCACCGAGCCCACCCCCGCCAGGAGCATGAGCAGGTGCGCGTAGCGCTCGCTCGACTCCGGCAGGACGACGCCGCCCACGATCCGCGTCCAGTGCTGCTCGTAGAGCACACCGGACCGGAGCACGAACGCGCGGAAGTAGCCGTGCGGGACGCGGTCCAGCCGATCGAGGAGCGCCGTGGCAGCGGTGGGGTCGCCGTAGAGGACGACGTTGCGGACGTAGAACCAGCCGCAGGCGAGCGCGGTGGTGAAGAAGAGACCGCCCCCCACGAGGGCTCCTGCGAGGTGACGCCGCACGCGCGACGCCGCGTCGCTCCGCTTGGCGGCGATGACCCACCAAGCGAGCGCCACGGGCATTGTTGCCAGGAACGCCGTCATGCGGGTCGACCCCGCGACGGCCATCCAGATCGCGCACTCGATCCACAGCCGACGCTTGAAACCCTGCACGCTGGCCGCTGCCGTGGCGGCGAGCGCGCCGGTGACGCCGAGCATGGCGAGCGAGTCGTTGTAAGCGACGGACACCGCGAACGTGAAGATCGGCAAACAGCCCAGCGCACCGAGGACGATGGCCAGGATGTCGGTGCGCGTCGGGAGCAACGTGCGGACCAGCCGCCAGATCATGAGCACCGACGCCAACCCGAAGATGATCGAGACCGACCGCGCGAAGCGGACGGCCACCGCCGCGTGGTCCGCCGCGGACAGCTTCTTCACCGGAAAGGCGACGATCGCGTGGTAGAGCGGCGGGTGCGCGGCCGCCGCCTGGATGTTCGTCCCCTTGATGTCCTTCAGCTTGAGAACCGAAGGGTCGATCTTGTCGAGGACGTGCGGAATGTGGCCGTCCGCCAGCGCGACCGCGTAGCCGAGGTGCCGGCCTTCGTCGACCGCGTGGTAGGGCGGGAGCATGAGCATGTGCGCGGTCGCGTTGCTCAGCACCATCAAGAGCGCGCCGGCCAAGACGACGCGCGCGTCGTTCCAGAAGGGAGCCCGACCCTCCGTCACGCCGGGTCCTCCGACGGGGAGCTGCGGTAGAGCGAGCCGACCGCCGAGACGACGAGCGCGCCTCCGAGCAGCAGGAGGACACAATGCCCGACGTGCAACGTCTCGGGGTAGGGCAAGCCGGCAGCTTCGAACGCGAGGCCGAGCCGCGTGTCGTCGAACGTGGCAGGCGGCGTCTCGGGCGCATACTGCGCGATGGTCGTGTAGAGCAGGAACAACGACGCTGACAGAATCGTCTGCAAATAGAGCGAGCGTTTGGGCCAGCTCAGCGCGACGACGACGACGAGCCCGATGGCCCACGCAAACGGCATCGCGTAGCGGGCCGTCATCAAGCCGCCCTTGGAGCGGAACACGAAGAGCAGCGCGACGCACACGAGGACGCTCGCCGCCGCGATGATGCGGGTGACGTTCAGCGCTCGCGGCCCGCGCGCCGGCGGACGGGGGACCCCCGCGCGCCACGCGCGAACGAATCGGACGAGCTGGACGAGCAAGCCCCCGACCACGAGGTAGAGGAGCAACCTCGAGAACTGCGCGCCGAACGGGTACTTGCGCACCATCCCGATGATGCTGGCCCACTGGTACTCGAGCAGCCGCTGCCAGTCGGTCGACAAGAGGAGCTCACGAAACGGGATGGGCTCGCGCTCGAGGCGCTCGAGGAGCGGCGCCGAGGCGCTGGGATCACCGTACCGACGGATGTTGAGCACGTAGAACCAACCGCCCGCGACCGCGCCGGAGAGCCCGGCGCCGACGACCGGGACGGAGGCCTTCATCAGGCGGCTCCCGAGCGAGCCCTGGGCCGAGAAGAGCCTCGGCAAGCCCAGCGCGAGGAGCGCCGGCGCGGCCGAGACAAGGACCGGCAAGCGCGTGAGGCTCGCGACCGCAAACCAGAAGCACGCGAGCACGTAGCGACGGACCGTCATGCCCTTCAGCGCGACATCCGCCGTGCTCGCGAGCGTCGCCACGAACGCCAGCGCTCCGAGCGAGTCGCCGTACGCGATGGAGGAGCTCCCGACGTAGATCGGAAAACACGCGACGAGCGCGGCCGAGGCGAGCGCCATGTCCGCGCGCTCGGGCAGGAGCGAGCGGAGCAGGCGGTAGGCGTAGAGCACGCTCGCGACGCCGAAGATCAGCGACAGCGCACGCGCGAATCGCACCCCGAGCCAGACCTTGTCCGCGTCGGCGCTGGCCTTGAGCGGGAGGGCGACAAGCGCGTGGTAGAGCGGCGGGTGCGCGGCCGCCGCCTGGATGTTCGTGCCCCGCAGGTAGCCGAGCTTCGTGGCTTGCAGATCGATGGGCTCCAGGACGTGGGGGATCCGCCCCTCCGCCAGCGCCATGGCGTAGCCCAGGTGCCGCGCTTCGTCGTTGGGCGCCAGGATGGGCATCGCCCACAGGTTGAGCGACCCCGCCGCCAGGAACACGAGCACGATGCCGAGCGCTCCCCTCGTCTCCGCGGAGCGTAGGCCAAGGACGGCAGCACGAAAGAGTCGGGACGGCACGTGACTACGGGCGCCTTATACGACGGCCGGCGAGAGTGATCGCGTTGAGTTTCCTGGCCAGTCCGATTAGAGCCCGCCCTAGGCCCCCCGTGTCGACTGCCTCCGGCGCCCGCCTCCTGGTGATGCTCCCCGCCCTGAACGAGGCGATGACCATCGCCGACGTCATCGGTCGCATCCCCCGCGACATCGAGGGCGTCGCCTCGGTCGAGGTCGTGGTCATCGACGACGGCTCGACCGACGACACGGCCAAGCTCGCGCGCCAGGCCGGCGCGGACGTGATCTCGCACGGCGTCAACCGAGGCGTCGGCGTGGCGATCCAGACCGGGCTCGCCGAGGCAATCCGCCGCCGCGTGGACGTGGCGGTCAACATGGACTCGGACGGCCAGTTCGATCCGGCCGGCATCGTGAAGCTCATCCACCCCGTCCTCACCAACAAGGCCGACATGGCCACGGCCTCGCGCTTCCGCGACAAGGCGCTCATCCCCGAGATGCCCGCCGTGAAGCGCTTCGGGAACTGGGGCATGGCGAAGCTCGTGAGCTTCCTCGCGGGCGGCGACTACCACGACGTCTCGTGTGGCTTCCGGGCCTACTCGCGTGAAGCGCTGCTCCGCCTCGTGCTGACCGGCTCGTTCACCTACACGCAGGAGAGCTTCCTGGTCCTGGCGGCGAAGGGCATGAAGATCGTCGAGGTGCCGCTGCCCGTCCGAGGCGTGCGGGAGCACGGGGAGTCACGCGTCGCCTCCAACTTGTGGCGATACTTCGTCCGCACCTCGAGCATCATCTTCGGCAGCGTCCGCGACTACCGGCCCGGCTCGGTGTTCGGCACCGCCGCCGCCGTGTTGCTCCTTCTCTCGATCGCCACGGCGGGCTTCTTCGTCTGGCACCGCATCACCGCGGGCCAGTTCACCCCGCACATCTGGGCGGGCTTCGTGTCGGCCTTCCTCTTCGGTCTCTCCATGCTCGTCTTCATGCTCGGCCAGGTCGCGCTGATGATCTCTCGACTGCGCATCGTGCAAGAGCAGCAGCTCTACATCCTGCGGAAGCTCGACGGCATCGCCCACGAGAGCCGGCAGGACGCGGCGGACGAGCCCTGGGCTCCCGGCGTGACGATCCCGAAAGAGAAGGCATGATGCTCGTTCGCCACCGCATCGACGATGAGCTCCTGCGGGAGATGGCCGGCCGCCTCAGCGCGGAGGACGCCGCGGAGATGGCGATCCCCAGCTACCTCCACAAAAACCCGCTCCTCCGCTCCATGGCCTGGTGGCGGGTGGACGTGCTCGCGAAGCGCCTCGACCGCGCCGCCCGCGCCGTCGGCCGCAACGAGCTCACGATCGTCGACTACGGCTGCGGCAGCGGCGTGCTCTTCGGCGACGCGCTCCGCTTCGCGCGCGACCTCGTCGGTGTGGACCTCGTGCTCGACGCGGCGAAGCTGCTCGTCGAGCGGCGCGCCTACCGTGGCGTGCGCCTCCTCACGCCGGACGAAGCGGAGACGCAGATCGAGCCGGGCAGCGTGGACATCATCCTGGCAGGCGAGGTGCTCGAGCACATCGAGCCGCTCGGCCCGATCCTCCAGCGCTTCCGCAGCTGGCTGAGGGACGACCGCTCGCGCCTGCTCGTGACCCTGCCGACGGAGAACCAGCTCTACCAGCTCGGCCGCAAGATCGCCGGCTTCAGCGGGCACTATCACCACGCCACCGCAGCCACGATCACACCGGAGATCCAACAGGTGGGCTTCACGCTGACCCGGCGGGAAACGATCCCGCTGCCCGGGCCGCTGTCGATCTATTGGTGCATGGATTTCGCGAAGTAGCTCGCTCGGGCCAACCAGGCGGACCGTAGGAGCATCAAACAATGCGGTTGCCGGGCACGCGGCGGCGCGGTCTCATGTTCGGCGCCACTTTCGGCCAATCAGGGAGGAAGCCGTGAAGAATCGCTACGCCGCGGTGATCATCGCCGCTCTGCTGCTCGCCGGCTGCGCTTCGGCGCCGCCTTACCCCGCAAACACCGCGGTCGTGAGCCAGATGGGGGAAGAGGCCGCGCTGGAGAAGCTGAAGAAGATCCTGAAGCAGGCTGCAGCGCCGCAGGTCACCCCCAACTCCGTCGACGTCACGAGCGAATATTACTTCTACCAGGCGCTCGACATCGCGATGTATGGGCGCGGCTTCGTCTCCAAGAAGGTCTTCTTCAAAGAAGTCGATCACGTCGAGGTCTGGGAGAGCCGCGGCCACACCTACGTGAAGCTCGTCGGCGACAAGAAGCTCGACCAGCTGAAATGGGACAGCGAGACCGACGCGAAGGACTTCGCGGATCTCGTCATGTCCTTCAAGCAGGGTGGCGGCTCGGGCGGTGAGAAGCCGGCGACGGTCAAAGACGAGGCGTCGGACTCGGAGGAGAAGCCGGCCGATGGCGAGAAACCCGCGGAATGAACGGCCCAGGCGCTAGCGCGCTCATGCCCCTTGTGAATCGATGATGAAGCCCGAGCCGAATCGCAGGAGTAAGGCGCTGCTCGCAGCGCTCGCGGTGGTCGGTTGCTCTCCCGCCGCCTCCGACGCACGGCTCGTCGAGATCCCAGCGAGCTCGGCGGACGCGGCGCGCGCCGAAGCCGCGGCGGCGCAGGAAGCCACCACCCCGCCCTTCCAGCGGTCGTCCTGCGTGCGCGAAGGGAGCTTCGGCTCGATCGAGCTCGGGCTCGCGAGCCACCCCGAGGTCGCCTACGCCTCGGTCAGCTCCGCGACCGCTCGCCTCTGGCTCGCGAGCGGCACGTCGAGCACCGTGTTCGTCGAAGCCGCATCACTCGGCGCGGAGCTCGAGGGCATCGCGGCCCTCCCGTCGATCCCGCTCGGTGTCTCGAAGGCCTTCGAGGGCTTCGCCGCGATGCGAAAGCCCGGGTACGGGCGACGCGGGTTGATCCGCAAGACCACCCCGCTTCCCGATGGCCGCTTCGAGCTCACGCTCGCGCCCCCCGACGGGCTCGAAGTGGCGAACGAGGACGCGCTGCGCGTCGTCGCGTCCTGCGAAGAGCTGGCGCCGCTCGGAGACGAGCCGCTGTCCGTCGTGCCCACGTCACCGAACGAGAGACCGGCAACGCTCGCTCGCGAGCGGGTCCCCCTTTCGAGGACCCCCGGCGGCACGCCGGTCGCGTTCGTCACCGATCGCTCCGAATGCGGCCGCCCGGTGGTCCGCGTCGACCAGCAAGGAAGCAGCGCGCTCGTCCGCATCTACCTCGACCAAGCCGTGGTCTACGGCTGGATCGACGCCGCCGACCTCGGCCCGCCACCGCCGAATCGGCTTCGAGACACCTGCGAGTTCGGCATGATCGGTCTCTTGAATGCCGGCGCCGGGTCCACCGAGCAACGCCCCACGCGCCATGTCTGCAAGCGCCCGATGCCGCTCTTCGCTCGAAAAGCGGACAAGCCCATCCGCGTCGGCCAGCTCACGCAGGAGAGCTGCCTCCATGTCACGCAGGCAAGGAAACAGGACGGCTTCGTCGCCGTCGAGCTCGAGGGCCGCGTCAGCACCGTGATCGAGCCCAAGCCCGGCGTTGCGCTCTACGTCACCGAGGCAGATTGGGCCGGGTGCGAGCGCGAGGAGCCGAGCGATAGACCTGCGTGGGGGCTGTGCGACTGACCGCTCGCGATCGCACCAGGGCCAGAGCAGGGCTCACCACGGCAGGGCACCGAGCCGAAGAGCGCGCTTGCAGCGCCACTTCGGGTGAAGCGAGGATCGGCCCGTGACATCGAGCCTCATGGCCGCGGGCGGTTGGTGGGCCTTGATGCTGCTCGTCGCGGGGTGCGGTGGCAGCGAAGGCTCGCCGGTATCACCTCCGACCGCCACCGGCACCCCCGTCGCCTCGATCTCACCGCCATCGGGCCCTCCGGCGCAGACGAGCGCCCCCAACGCGAGGCACTGCCCGAAGCCAACCGCCGAGCCGTGCTCGAAGGACGGCTGGTGCTGGGACCACCCCAAGCCCCACGGGATGCGGTTCGAGGGCGCGTGGGGTGACGACCGGCGCCTCGTCGCCTTTGGCGGGCGCAGCATCGTCGCGGTGCGAGAGCAGGGTAGCTCGCGATGGCAATACCTCGATGCCGGGACGACGAGCGGGCTCGAGGCGATCTACGGCGCGGGCGACAGCGTGTACCTCTCCGGAAGGCGCGGCACGCTCGTCCGCTTCGTCGACGGCTGCTTCGAGCCCATCGACGTCGGCTCGAGCGACGATTTCTTCGGCGTCTGGACCGACGGCGACGTCGTGATGGTCACGGGCCAAGAGGGCCGAATCCACGTCTTCCGCGGTGGTGCCTGGTCGAAGCTCGAGGTCCCCGAGAAGCCGAGGCTCTTCTCGATCTTTGCGCGGAGCGCCGACGACGTGATCGTCGCCGATGGGAACGGGACACTCTACCGCCATGAACGCGGGACCTGGTCGAGCGCGAGCCAGAGCGATCGATGGTTTCACGCGATCCACGGAAGCAAGAGCGGCCCCATCTACGCGGCGGGCAGCGCGTCGAACCTCGCGGAGCTCGACCCCTCGAGAACAGGGAGCGGTTGGCGTGGCCTCGACCGCGGCGTGAAGGGCGACTTCGAGGATTGGTACGGAGTCTGGAGCGGCGGCCCCACCCGCGCCGTCGCGGTCGGCTCGCTCCGCGGCGGCATCGCCACGCTCGCTGGCGATCCCCTCCCCGCGCTCGAGAACGTCATGGAGCCGAGCTGGCACGCGGTGTCGGGCACGAGCACCGGAGACATCACCGTCCTCGGCACCCACGTCGCGCGTTACGACGCGAAGACGAAACAATGGGCCGTCGAGCACGACCCCAGCGGCTCACGCGTGTACCTCGAGGGCATTGGCGGCAAAGACGATGACCACATGTTCGCGGTCGGCTGGGAGGGTACGATCCTCCAGCGCGACGGGACACGCGGGTGGAAAGTGGTCCGCTCGACGGGGAATCGTTCCGACTACCTGCGTGACGTGTGGGTGCGCCGCCCGGACCATGTGTGGGTCGTCGGGTCGAACAAGAACCTGCTCGAATGGGACGGCAAGACTTGGCACCAGCGCGCGACCAGCGAGACTCCCCATTTGAACGCAATCTGGAGCCACGACGACGACCTCGCCTACGCCGTCGGCGGCGGAGCCCGACTGAGCGGCCCGAGCGTGATGCGCTCCGACGGCAAGACCTGGACGCTCGTCCAAGACGCTCCCGCAGGGTATTGGTTCGACGTCTGGGGCAGCGGCCCGAGCGATGTCTACCTGACCGGCCACAAAGGCGTCGCTCACTTCGACGGGAAGGCGTGGCGCCTCGTCGAGGAGGCGCGAGAGGCGTTCCCCGAGCCGCAGCGCAAGACACACTTCAACGCGCAGCACGTGTGGGGATCGGGCCCCAAGGATGTCTTCGTGACCCTCTCCAATGGCGGCGTCGTCCATTTTGACGGGACCAGCTGGCGCTACACCCCGCCCGAGCAGACCCACCTGAAATACAGCCTCCCCAACGACGGAGGCCCCGACGAGATCTTCGGCGCCCGATCCGATGCCGTCTGGTCAGTCTCGAACCATGGCCTCATCTACCGCTTCGACGGCAAGACGTGGCTCCACGAGACATCCGCCAGCTCGACCCAGTTCGCCAACGTGTGGGCGAACGACGAGGCGGTCTACGCCGTGGGCGGCGGGGGCACGATCCTCAGACGAGCGCTGCGGTGAGGGAGGAGGCGCGCAGGCACGCGGACCGATGACCCGACATGAAGACTGAGTTAGGTTGAGGAGCATCAAGAGGAGGCCAGCTTCTGCGGGAGAGATTCATCGGACCGCTGGCGTCATCGCGAACATCCGGAGACCGAGCTCGCGTACCGCTCCCGGCCCCACGCAAGGCCCCCCCGCTGACAGCCACGTCGGACGCCCCGTCAGGATCGACGCGCAAGCAGGCGTCGATCTCGGATCTGCAAAATGCCAATCCGAAAAAATGAGGACCTCCCGCCGGACCTCGAGATTCGGCTGATCACCGAGGCCGGGCTTCGTCACACCACGGCGGGGGTGGCGTTGGAAGAGGCTCGTGCTTTCGGCCTCGACCTTGTCGAGGTGGACGGGGCCTCGGCTCCTCCGACGTGCAAGCTCCTCGACTACGCGAAGTTCAAGTACGAGGCTCGCCGACCATCCCAACTGAGCTCGCTCGGAAAGCTGATCGTGTTGGAGCAGAGCGATTCATCAGCCTCAGCGCTGAGCGAGCCAATCGGGGAGCTGCTGAGGCGACTCGTGAAGGCACTTGGCGACGAGACCAGCTCCATCGAGCATCGCGCGGAAGCCTTTCGAACAGCATTCAACGACGTGCCATGGGATGCAATGTCGAGCTCCACTCAGCTCGTGGTCGAGGAGCACCTCCAGACTATCGCCGATGCTGCCGGGCTTCTCGACGCTGTCGAAGATCTGTTCGGCAGCCGGCCTCGCTAGAGACGTTGGCTACGCGAATCGCGTGCCGCGTCCGCGGCGCAGCGCAGATGCATCGACCCGACGTCAGGGCACTCGGGGGCGTGCGTCCCTCGACCTTGGGCTCACGCGGAGAGCGCCATGGACCCGTTGCTCATCATCCTGGATCTGGATGAAACGCTCGTGCATGCTGCGGACAGGCCGCTGGCGCGTGCGCCAGACTTCGTCGTCGCGAAGTACCGTGCCCCAACGTTCGATCCATCGAGAAGAGATTCTGGAGAGCGCCGAGCCCGGTCTAACTCGAGAGCTTGGCTGCGTTTCTCAGGGTCTTCCGCGCCGCCGCAGCTCAACGCGCTCACGTGGAAGATTCTGCGCGGCTCACTCGTTGCGCCCGACAATCGGCAAGCCATCAAGAATCCACGCGTACGGCGTTCTGCTGTTCGGCTCGATCGCCGCAGGGGTCGTCGGCCTTGCGTTCGATCAACTGACGGTCAGCCTCTCGCCCGAGTACTTCGTCCTGGGCAAGGGACTCCGGGAAGACGGGCTGCGTCTGCAGGTTGCCTGGCTCGGCTTCCGTTCTGCACTCCCCGCTGGCGCACTGGTGGCTGGCCTGGGTCTTCTGCGCTCGAGAGGTCAGCGCGAATTCTCGTGGCGAAGCTGGCTCCTCCGCTTCGCCGCCGGCCTGCCCGTCACGCTGGCGACCTTGCCGCTCGCCATGATGCTGACGGATCCGTTTGCTGTGCGCGCCTCCAGCGCCGGGGCCATGTCCGATGCCGCATGCTCCCGGTACCTCGCTGTCTGGGGGATGCACATCGGCGCCTACGTCGGCACGGCTCTCGGCATCTGCTTCGCGTTCTGGTCAGCACGGCCCTCGAGCAGGCCGTTCTCTTGGCGGGCGCGCCGGCTCCCATGACGCCGGCCCAACGAGATGAGGGGCCTCGCGTCCCATGCAGTCGCGTTGCAGTCGAACGCGTGTGACCCTTCCGGCGGTCAGCCATCTGCGGCCGTGGCAGGCCGCCCCGTTGGTTCGCGATAGCGAGGGTGGGAGGGGTTGGCCCCTTCTCCGCAGCGTCGTGAGTATGTCCCGAAGGCAGCCCCATACCCTTCGGGCTTGGCTCTCGGCGGCCGTGCAGGCCGCTCCATTGGTTCGCGATAGCGAGGGCGGGGATGGGTTGGCCCTTCTCCGCAGCGTAGTGAGTATGTCCCGAAGGCAGCCCCATACCGTCCGGGCTTGGCTCTCGGCGGCCGTGGCAGGCCGCCCCATTGGTTCGCGATAGCGAGGGTGGGAGGGGTTGGCCCCTTCTCCGCAGCGTAGTGAGTATGTCCCGAAGGCAGCTCCATACCCTTCGGGCTTGGCTCTCGGCGGCCGTGGCAGGCCGCCGAGCCCTGTGCGCCGTAGGGACCGGCGAGACGGAGCGAAGGAGAAGGGGCCAACCCCTCCCGCCCGAGCGGCCCACGCGCCCGGCGAGACGGAGCGAAGGAGAAGGGGCCAACCCCTCCCGCCCGAGCGCCCACGCGCCGCGCCCGGTTACTCTTCCTTCTGCGGATCACCCAGCACGTCGCGCACGTCTTCTTCCGTCTCTTCCGTCGCCGTCGGCTTCTTCGCGTCCGGCGTCGACTGGAAGAGCGCGTAGGTCCCGTGGCGCATCAGCTCCGTCAGGCGGCCTTCTTTCACCGCTTGCTGGTGCTTGTCCTTCCGGTCCTTCTTCAGCTCCGCTTCGTCGATGAAGACGTAGTCCGTCCCGCGCTGGCCATAGAAGTACACGTGCCGGCGATTGGACACGTGCGGCCCGAGCTTGTTCGTCACCCCCACCGACTTGCCCACCGGAATGGACGTGGCCGCCTTGTCGATGAAGGCGTAGAGCTCCTCCTGCTGGGGCGTCAGCTTCCGGTAGACGGTGTTGAAGCCGCCGCGGAACACCTTGTTCTCCACCAGCGCGCCGAACTTGGCCGAGACCGTCGCGGACGCCACGAAGGCGCCGATGACCAGCGCTCGCTGCAGGCGCGCCGGGTCGAAGCCCTTCAGGCGGGCGAGCGCGCCCTCCGACAGCTCGCGGATGCCCTGCGGCAGCAGCGCGAACGCAAACGGGAGGATGGTGCTCGTGTACTGGAAGTGCGTCGAGAAGACGGCCGTACGCGACGCCAGCAGCGTGAGCGCGAGACCATAAGCGAGCAGCAGCCGGCGACTCTTGACGAAAAACGGGACGAAGAGGAGCGGCAGGAACACCGTCACCAGGAACTGGACCTTCGCCTCCTCGAACATCTGCGCGACCACGAAGGCCGGGTTCGTCAAGAACGAGAGCAGCAGGCTCCCGATGCCTTTGCCGCCCTGGATCAGCTCCTGGTAGTAGTAGGCGAACGAATACGAGTCCTGCCCGGTCATCACGATGCCGGAGCTGGTCATGAAGACCATCTTCACCGTGACGAAGTAGACGGCGCACACGACGATGGTGAAGAGCCCACGCGCGCGAGAGCTCGTGCCGGGGTGAATGAGCGTCATCACCCCAAGCATGCTGAGCATGAGCGGCACGTCCTCCCGGACGAGGAGCGCCGCGACGAGCGCGAACCAGTAGGCGATCTTCCGATCCGTGAAGTGGCAGTAGAGCGTCCACAGGATGGGCGCCTGCGCCAGCGTCAGCGAGTGGAACTCGTACAGCGTCGCCCCGTGCAGCGCCGGGTGCAGCAGGTAAGCGGCGCCGATGATGATCGCCTGAACGCGGCTGCCGAGCGCACGCTGGGCGAGCAGGTAGACCGGGATGACCCCCGAGGCGACCCACACCGACTGCAGCCCGAGGATCATCTCCGCGCGCGGGTAGAGCAGGTAGAGCGGCGAGACGAGGACCAGGATGGGGTCGAAGTGGGCCGAGCCGTGGTACTCCGCCTTGATGAACGTGCAGCGCAGCGGCCTGCCGTGGATCGACTGGTAGAAGATGTTGTCGTAGATGCCGAGGTCGATCGTGCGCGTGGCGAGCGCGTGGTGCGTGAAGATGGAGAGGCGCGCGAAGTAGAACGCGTAGGCCGCGCCCAGCCCGAGGACGACGGCGCCGGCCACCCACGGCGCCACGCGCGCCAGCGTGCGGCGTAGCTTGCTGGGCTCCGGTTCGTCGAGGCGCGGCTGGGAGAAGGCGATGCGGTAGGCGCCCCAGCCCACGAAGAAGGCGGCGATGGCGCAGTAGAAGAGCGTGAGGAACGGGGTCTTCTTCTCGATGTCGGGCTGGAAGAGCGCGACCACGAACGGCGCCGCCCCGAAGGGGATGAGGACGGAGCCGGCGACCGAGAACACCCGGGCCGTGTCGAACCTGCCGGCCCGGAAGCGACGCCACACCACCGCGCCGAGGATCACGACCGCGAGCGCGCCCAAGGCGGCGGCGACCGGCGTCACCGCCTCGAGCTGCTGCTGGTAGCCGATCTGGTTCGAGCCGAGGAGCTTGAGCCGGTCCTTTGTGTTGCGGAGGTACCAGACGACCGAAGCAGCAGCGACGACGGCGAAGAGGGGCGGCCAGACGAAGCCGACGCCCGCCCGGGCCAGCCGGGCGGTCACGAGGCTCACGCGAGCTACCGCGCGAGCGAGCCAGCCCTCGCTCTTTCCCATGATCGTCCGGGCTCTTAGCTCACGGCCGCACGAGCGCCAAGATCCACGGGTAGCTCGTCACCAGCTCGACCACGTGGAAGCGGGACTCGAGCAGGCGGCCGAAGGCTGCCTTTCCGTAATGGTTGATGTGCTCGGGGTCGTTGCCGAGGCGCGTCACGTTCTTCAGGCGCGCGAGGTTCGAGAGCATGAAATAGGGCTCGTGCGGCACCGTGAGGATGAGGTGGCGAGCCCCGAGGGACGCGAGCTGATCGAGCGCGCGGGGCACGTCCGGGAGGTGCTCGAGCACCTCGCAGCAGAGCACGAGGTCGTACGGGGGCTCGAGGACCGAGAGGTCGTAGATGGAGCCGACCCTCGCGTCGATCCGCGGAAACTTCTGCTTCAGCGCTCGCAGGTCCTCTTCGCGCGGCTCGAGGCCGGTGAAGCGCTTCTCGGGGAAGCGCTCCGAAAGATACCCGGATAGGAAGCCCTCGCCGACGCCGATCTCCACCACGCTCGTGACCGGGTTCGCCTCGACGAAGAGGCCGTGCAGCCGCTCCACGAAGCGGCGGATGAGCGCCCGCACGACGGGGTTCTTCGACCTGTATTTGGGGGTCTCGAAGCGATCGAAGTAGGAGTCGGGCAGCACGACAGGCTCAATACCACGTTCAGGGCCGGTCGAAGACGAGCGGCAGCCCGAGCTGCCGACGGAGGCGGTTTCGGGCGACCAAGGACACCTCCGACAACGTCAGCGGGCGGTCTCGCAACGTGGTCGTGCCGAGGGGCTTCGCCAGGGTGAGCGCGTCGGGCCACTGGCCGTCCAGGATGGACCGCGTGTAGTCCTGGTTCTCGAGGAGCAGCGTGTGCGTCGGGCCGAGCGCCGCGAGCGCCTCGGGCGTCGAGTTGAACACCGACTTGACGTAGTAGTGCTTGTAGGGCGTCCCGAGGACGACCGGCGCAGCCCAGAGCCCGATGACCACGGCGTTGGGACGATCGCCGATCTTCTCCTTCAGCAGGGCCGCGGAGTCGCGGAGCTCGTGCCCGAGGATCGAGCGCGCGTAGGCCCACGTCCCGAGCCCCCAGGCGGCCGCGCCGAGCGCGAAGAGCAGCGGTCCCACGCGAGCGACCATCCGCGTCGCGACGTGCTTCTGCTCGGCGAGCCACTCGGAGACGCCGCACACGAAGCCGATGGTGAGGATGACCAGCGGGATGTGCAGGAGCACGAGGAACCGCAGGCCCGAGAAGCGCGGCACCAGCACGCCCACCGCGAATGACACGAAATAGAGCAGCGCCATCGCGTCGCGGCGCGTGGCTCGTCGCCTGATGACGAGGTAGGCCTGCCGCGCGAGCTCGAAAGCGCCGCAGAAGAAGGTCACGGGGAACATCCACCGCAGTCGGTTGAGGCGCTTCACGACCTCGTCGGCCGTCGCGCCGATCTCCTCGTCGTCGAGCGCGTCGAGATCGAGCCCGCTCCCGCCTTCGCGCGCGAGCAACATGTGGTGAAAGTTCCACTCCAGCGTTCGCCGGTACGCGGGCGAGAGCGCGTACGCGCCGAGCGCGACGAACAGGACCACCACGAGCGCGGGGACGACCCAACGGAGACGAGCCTGCTGCTCCGCGCCCTGGCCGCGGAAGACGGCGAGACCTCCGAACAAGACCACCACCGGCACCGCCGGGAGCGCAGCGAGCTTGGTCGCGAGCGCGATGACGAGAGCGAGGAACGCGGGGCCGAGCCAGGCGACGCGCTCGAACGCGCGGTCGAGGAAATAAAACGACAGAGCACACCACCCCGCGACGATCGGCTCGAGGATGCCCGAGCGACCGAAGTAGATCCCGAACTGGTCGGTCGCCAGGAGGACGGCTGCGATGACCGCGCCCTTGGGGCCCCAGCGCCGATGCGCGAGGAGGATGACGGCGACGAGCCCCGCGAGCCCGAAGAGCGTCGCGGTCGTCCGCAGCGTGGCGTAGCTGACACCGAACGTCTTGAACGAGAGCGCCAGGGGGTAGACCCACGCCGGCGACTGGGCTCGCCAGAACTGGTAGTTGTCCGCGTCGTTGAGCTTCCAGGCGCCGAACAGGGCCCAGTTGCGCGCCTCGTGCGCCTTGGCGGGAGGCTCGACAAGAAGCTCGGCGCCGATGGATCCGGTGAGCACCGTGCGCGGCGGGTCGAGCTCCAGCCCGGACAGCCGCGGGCCCAGATACAGGAGGGCCGCGACCACCCAGAAGAGGATGACGAACGTCCGCGCGGGCTTCTGCATCGCTCAGCCCGGCGGCTCGTCCGCGCCGTCTTTGTCCTTGTCGTCCTCGTCCGCGGGCTGGGCCGGCTGCTGTCCGGGCGCCGCGCCGAGGAGGGCTGCGCGCTCCGCTGCCGGCAGCACGCAGCGCTCGATCTCACGGCCGAGCGGCGCGCACTGACCTATGCGTCGAGCGGCCTCGCAGACCACGTCCTTCGTCTTCTTCTTCTGCAGGCAGACGACGTCGAGCGGCGCGTCCTTGGCGACCATGTTCTGGTGGAGATCGCGCAGCGCGGGGAGGCCGGACGAGACCGCCCCGATGGCCGTGTCCTTCCACACGCGGTGGGTCGGCCCTGCCGCGAAGGTCGGGTGGCAGCCCGCGTAGAGGTAAGCCGCCTCGGCCTCGAGGTAGGTCGGAACCGTCGCGTCACCCAGGCCCGCGCCCGCGTGTTTCAGGCAGTCCACCTTGTAGAAGTCGTAAGGCGATTTGTAGCGCGACGGGTGCGTGCAGAACGAGTTGCGCGTCTGCGGATTGTAGACCCAGGCGAGGCTCGAGAGCGCCGCGGCGCCGACGCCGAGCACGACCAGGAACTTCGGGAAGGCGTCCTTCGCCTCTCGCGCGAGATAGAGGCCGAGGATGGGCATGGCCAGCATCGGCGCGGTCCAGAAGCGGTGGTTCTCGATCGGCATCTTGTCGATCTCGACGCGCGTGAGGAGCCAATACGCGGCGAAAAACGACGCGGTGCCGAAGGCGAGGATGGCGAGCGCGGGACGCGTGCGATGACGGACGACCACCCAAGCCGCCGCGAACAACACGGCGGCCTGCGGCATGACGTCGTAGATGATGGACCACTTGCCCCGCCCGTCCGCGGCCGCGAGCGCGAGCGGCGTCTTCAGGTAGCCGGGCGCGCGAGGCGGCACGAGCTCCATCACGTGTTTGGGCGCGCCGGCCGAGAGCGATCCCGAGAAGATGATCTGCGGCACCGTGACCGCGAAGAGGAGGACGCCAAACCAGAGGACCCCGTGCCACCACTTGTCGCCCAGGATCTTCGGGTAAGCCAGCCACGCGCACCCGAGCGACAAGCCGAGGAGCGCGATCGTCGCCTCGTCCGTGATGGCCATGGCGCCGACCATGATCGCGATGCCGGCGGACAGCGGCTTCACGGGTCCGATGCCCCGCACGCGCGCGATGACCGTGCCGATGATCCCCGAGGTGAGCAGCGCGGCGAGCGGCACGTGCGGCCGGAAGCTCAGCCGGTAGAAGTTGACGTAGCTGTAGCTGACGAGCTTGGGCTCGTGCGTGACCACCGTCATCGGCCCGGAGAGCAGCACGCCGAGGCCGGCCAGGACCGCGATCGTGATGCCGCGGAACCCGAGCGAGCGCGTGAAGAGCGCCATCGTCGCGCCGACGAGCCCGTACATCACGTCGCGCGCGAGCGTCAGCGCGAGCGAGGAGTGCAGGCGCATCCCCGAGAGGGTCTGCATCATCACGCCGAGCACGTCGCCCGTGTAGTGGTACGCGAGCGGGTGCTGCGGCTCGTACACGTTCCGGAAAGGGAGGCTCTGCCCGCCGAGCGACGTCATCAGCGGGATGTGCCAGCCGCGGTCTGCGTTGTGGCACTCGCGCGACATGTCCATCGAGAGCTTCGTCGCGAAGTAGGCGGCGCACAGCATCGCCCCGACCGTCCACAGGTCGAGCCACGCGGGCAGGGCCGGCCGAGCCTTGGTCTTGCGCCAGCGGGTGAAGAGGAAGGCGGCGCCGCCGAGCACCCAGAGCACGCGGACGACGATGACCGAGGTCTGCAGCGTGAAGACGTGCGTGAAGAGGAGCGTCGCGAGGAGGTCCGCTCCGACCGCGGTCGGCACGAGCGCGGCGGCCTCCGCCGCGTCCATGTCGCGGCGCGCTCGGCACAGGAGGACCACCACGACCGGCACGAGGTAGAGAAACAGCGCGAAATAGGAGCTGAGCTCGATCATGCCGGGGTCATCGGGAGGAGCGGGCCGAGGCGCCCGCGGGTGGCCAGAGCCTCCTTTGCCATCGCCCGCCGTTCGAAGGAAGCGCATCCACTCCCCGAGCCGCAAAGTTGTCGCCCCGGGGACCACCCGACGTCACCGATTTTCCCGGCGGCCCGACGGTGGCACCAGGAATCGGTCATGACCACCCAACTTGCCGAGCGAGCCGAGCCGGCCGAGCCTGGGACGCGCCGGCGCGACACGCCGCAACGCCGAGCCGGCAGGCTCGAAGGAAAGAACGTCATGGTCACCGGCGCCTCGAGCGGAGTCGTTCCTCGCGGTGTTGACCAGGGCGACGTGGTCATGCGAGCGGCGCTGCTCGCCGAGGCCCAAGCCGAGGTCGCGTCCACCCAGACGCCGATGCCTCCCTCGAGGTCGCGCGGTGGATGACCAGGTCGACGAACGCGCGACCGTCCTCGACATCCTCAGGCGTCACGGCGCGGAGGTCACCTCGTTCCAGGTCCTCGAGCGGGGCTTCTCATACCGAATCGACGTGGGAGAAGACTGCTGCATCGCGTACGTGGATACGGGCGCAGCGTGGGTCGCGGCGGGCCGCCCCGTAGGCCCTCGAGCATCGTGGGAGCCCGCCATCGCGCGGTTCGTGGAGGACGCGAAGCGAACGGGCAGGCGTGTCTGTTTCTTTGCCGAGGAAGAGGAGCTCCTCTCGTCCCCAGCGCTCGCGACGATGCGCATCGGGGAGCAACCCTGGTGGGTCCCGTCGAGCTGGGACCAGACGCTACGTCGATCGAGGAGTCTCCGAGAGCAGCTCCGCAGGGCGCGCGCCAAAGGCGTCCGAGTTCGCGCCGTCGAGCCCGGCGAGCTTCGCGCCGGCTCCGCCCTGCGGCTCGAGATCGAGCGCGTGATGCGAGCCTGGCTGGGAAGCCGGAAGATGGCGCCCATGGGCTTCTTGACCGACCTGCAGCCGTTCGACTTTTCGGAGGAGCGCCGCTACTTCGTCGCCGAACGAGGTGGTGCGGTCGTCGGCTTCCTCGCGGCGGTCCTGGTGTTGTTCAGTCACCGGCTTCGCAGGGACCCTCGACGAAGCGGACCGTCGTGCGATCTCCCTCGGTCATGCTGACACGAGGCTCGCCGGCAATCAGCGCGGAGAGGGCGTCGCGCGCCGCAGCCTTCGCGGGGTCCGACTTGCTCTTGTTGGTCGGCGCTGGCGCACGGGCGAGGGTGACGCACGCCTGGATGGACGACACACGCCGAGCGGGTCCGAGCGCCGAAGCAACTCGCGCGAGCCCCGCAGGACCACTGCGTTGCAGATCGATTTCGTCGACCGGGATCGCGTCGGCGGTCAGTGTCGCCTCGACACCGAGCTCGTCCGATACGACTCGCCCGAGCGCCTCCCTCGCGGAGTCCTCGAGCCGCGCTCCGAAGTGAATGACATGAAGCTCGAGCCTGTCTTCGGCGAGCGAGACTTCCGTCAAGAGCAGCGACCCCGCCGCCTTTCTCGGCCATGCGCTCCGAACACGTGCGGTCGCGAGCTCGAGTGCAGTCGCGACCCGCTCGATCGACGGAGCCGGTGCCGGCGGCGGCGGCTCGGGCACGGGAGTCGGAGGCGACACGAGCGTGCGCTCCAACGTCTCGAACTCGGCCGCGTCCGTGACGGCGAAGACTTCGATCCGCGGAGACACGCCGGTGTCGCCTGCGATCTTGCTGCGCAGCGTCTCCCGCGCTGCGTCCGCATCGCCCTGTCCACCGAGGAGAAAGATGACGAGCTCGATCTGGTGACGCTCGACCCGGACTCGCGACTGCAAGACGCGACCTGGGACCGCCGACACGGCGCCGTCGATCGCGCCGCGAGCGCGGATCTGCCAGGCGACCTCGTCGAGCCCTTGCCGGAGCGGACTGAACAACGCGGCCAGGAGGGCGACCGGCATGAGGATGCGGAGCCACGGGCCGCCGGGCGACCGAAAGAGCCTGGCGAGAACGGTCGCCACGGCGATCGAGATCGTCGCCTTCTTCACGGTGTCCCGCTCACGTGTCTCCAGCTCGGCGAGCTCGACTTGGCCGAAGCCCGCGAGGGCGAACGCGAGCGTGCCGACGAGGACGATCGCGACGAAGTTGGTGAGAAACAGCAGACCTGCACCTTTGGCCACGTGAAACATCGACGTGCCGACACCAAAGCCGCTCGCGCAGAGCGGAGGAACGAGCGATATCCCGATCGAAGTTCCGGCCGCGGTCGTGGCGACATCCGAGCTCGGACGAAGCGCCGCGTACACGCCGGCGATCGCGCAGAACACGGCTGTACCCAGGTCGAGCGCCGTGGGCTTCGTCCGGGCGGCGAGCTCCGGGTTCAGCTCGTGGAAGGGCAGGAGCCGGGTGATGACCGCCGAGAGCGCGATCACCAATGCGACGCTCATTGCCACACGCCCCGCTCCCCGGACGACCAGGAGGGGCGACCCGATGGCGAGGCCCATTCCCAGACCCACGATCGGCCCCATGAGAGGCGCGACCAACATGGCACCGATCACCACCGCCGTGCTGCCGAGCGCCAGGCCGAGCGTCGCGATCCCGGTCGCGACGACGAGCTGAAGCCAATAGCCAGTCACCTCGCGAGGGCTTCGGTGGAGCATCTCCGCGATGACCGCCGATCGCGCTTCTGGCTCACACCCGAGCAGCGAGGCCAACCGATCCTGGGCACGGAGGAGGGTCCTCGGGAGGCTCATCGGTTCAATCTTGCTTGCATGAGGACTTGGCGCCAGTCCTTCGGCGGCGCGCCGTTGGCGTCACGTACCGAGCTCCGACCAGGGCGGAGACGCCGCGAACGCCGCGTGGATGAGGCCGACATGCGAATACGCCTGAGGAAAGTTCCCCCACATGGTGCTCGACGTCGGATCGAGATCCTCTGCGAGCAGGCCGAGCGGAGAGTGGATGTCACGGACACGCTCCAGGATCGAGCGCGCCTCCTCGACCCGACCGAGCCGCGCGAGGGCTTCGACCTGCCAGAACGTGCACAACATGAAGGCGACCGACGGAACGCCGAGGCCGTCGTTCGTACGATATCGCCGTAGCCAGCCGTCGTGACCGAGGTCAGCGCCTATCGCGTCGACCGTCGCGTGCAACCGCTGGTCTTCGAACGGCAGAAGTCGAAGCGTGATGGCCTGGAGCAACGCGGCGTCGACCTCGGTCCCGCCGTAGTCCGCGACGAGGCACCCACGCATCGGATCGATCGCCCTCGCGAGGATCTCACCGCGAATCCGCTGTGCGGCGTCGTCGAATACCGGTGCGTCGGTCGGACGGTGTCTACGCGCGATCCGTGCCATCCGATCGGCGGCTGCCCAGCACATGAGCGAGCTGAAGGTCTGTGGTCTCCACTCCGAACGGATCTCCCAGATGCCCGCGTCCGGCCGGCCGGCAACCTCGATGGCCTTTCGCGAGAGGCGGGTCACGAGATCGAGCACCGGCGGCGTCACCTGCTCCTGGAACCTGAGGTCGAGGAACAGCGGCGTGAGCGCCAGGACCATCTCGCCGAATACGTCGTATTGCTTGTGCACGGCGGCGCCGTTACCCACCCGCACGGGCCTCTCCCCGAGATACCCCGGCCAATCTTCGAGGATGGACTCCTCCAGGTCGGCCTTGCCGTCGATCCGGTAGAGCGGCGCGAGATCGAGGTCGGGAGACGAAGCGGCGACGTTCAGGAGATAGTGCAGGAATTGCTCGCGCTCCTCGAAGTGGCCGAGCAACCGAAACGCCCCGAGCGTGTAATACGCATCGCGGAGCCAGCAATACCGATAGTCCCAGGTGCGGCCCGAGCCGGGGGACTCCGGCAACGAGGTCGTGAGCGCGGCCACGATCGCGCCGGTGTCCTCGAAGCAATGCAGCTTGAGCGCGAGGGCCGACCGGATCACCTCCTCCTGGTACCTGGCTGGGATGTCGCAATGTTTCACCCACTGGCGCCAGTACTGCGCGGTCTGCTTGAGAAAGCGATCGCAGAGCGGCGCCAGCGGCTCCTCCACGGGGGCGCCCCAGGCGAGCACGAAGTGCTTGCGTTCGGTCAGCGCGAACGGCTCGCCGTCCAGGTAGGCGAGGGGCGCGTCCGTGGTGAGGCGAAGCTCGGTGTCGAACCCGCGGAAGGAGACGTGGTGTGACCCGTGCTCGCGCCCTGCTCGAGTCTTCGACCAGCCGAGCACGGGATCGCAGGCGACGCGGATGCGCGGTGTGCCCGACAGCGGCTCGACCACCCGAACGAGCTTCGTCGGCCGGAAGCTTCGCTCGTATTGGATGAATCGCGGGGCGAAGTCGAGCACACGAAAGGCGCCGTCGGCCGACTCGAAGCGCGTCTCGAGGACGTTCGTGTTGGACAGGTACGTCTGCACGCCGCGCGAGCCATCTGCGGGCCCGATCCGGAAGCCGCCGCCCGCCCGATCGTCCAGCAGGCGGGCGAAAACCGGGGGCGAGTCGAACCGCGGCATGCAACACCAGACGATGTCGCCGTCGCGACGGACGAGCGCCGAAATCTGACAGTTCCCGATGAGACCGAGCTCGGCGAGAGACATCCTTCTCGCTTAGCACTCATCAGTTGGATATCCAACTATCGCATGCTACGACCCTCGGATGCGCGCCGGCAGGTTCATCTTCGTCCTCGTCGCGGGCCTCGCGCTCCTGGCGATCGCCGGCTACTTCGGGCTCACGCAGACGACACGAAGCTGGTTCGAGCGTGATCTGGAGCTGCGCTCCACCCTGGCGGTGGCCTCGGCGCGGCAGGGTCTGATGGCCAACTGGGGCGCAGCGTCGACCCGTCTCTCGGAGACGCTCACCGACATCACCCGCGACGAGCGAATCATGGCCGCCGCAGCATGCTCGTCGACAGGCGAGCTCCTGGCCTCGACCGACGCTTACCCGACCCAGTTCTCTTGCCGCTCGGTGCTGGAGCGCATGCAGGAGGAGTCGCCCGGCTCACCAACCTGGAGCATGACCCCCGAGCTTCCATCCGGTCCCATTCACCTGAGCGTGACGAGGCTCGATGGAGCCGGCGATCCACTGGGCGCCATCGTGCTCGTGCACGACCTGAGCTTCGTGAGCCGGCGCGAAGCAACGACGCGCAACTTGCTCACGCTGGCATTTTTCGTCATGGCGCTCGCGGCGTCGCTGTTCACGCTGCTCGCCGTGCGCTTCGCCTGGCGTGGCTGGACGAGCGACTTGCAGCGCGCGCTGACGGGCGCGGCGCCGCGTGAGTTCCAGCCGCTGGTGCGAGACGTACGCGAGCTCGCGAAGCGGCTTGCCATGGAGCACGAGCGAGAAGCATGGGGAGGTCTTTGGAGCCCGGACCGACTCCGGGCGACCCTGACCCAGCACCTGCAGGGCGAACGGGTCGTCATCCTCGCGAACCGTGAGCCGTACATACACGAGAAGCGGCCCGATGGCGTCGCGGTGCTACACCCCGCGAGCGGGCTGGTCACCGCGCTCGAGCCGGTCATGCGCGCTTGCTCCGGGGTCTGGGTCGCACACGGCAGCGGCACGGCGGACCGCGAGACGGTGGACGAGCACGATCGGGTCCGGGTTCCTCCTGGGGAGGAGTCCTACTCGGTGCGACGGGTCTGGCTGAGTGAAGAGGAAGAGAATGGGTACTACTACGGCTTCGCCAACGAGGGCCTATGGCCGCTCTGCCATGTCGCCCATACCCGTCCGGTCTTTCGTTCGGAGGACTACGAGCACTACGTGCGTGTGAACCAGAAGTTCGCCGACGCGGTCTGTCAGGAAGTCGACTCCGACGATCCCATCGTGATGGTGCAGGACTACCATTTCGCTCTTGCCCCCAACATGATCCGGAGCCGCCTGCCGCGCGCCACGATCATCAGTTTCTGGCACATTCCGTGGCCGAACGCGGAGCGCATCGGGATTTGCCCTTGGCGGGAGGAGCTCCTGTCGGGCCTGCTCGGATCCAGCATCGTGGGGTTCCACACCCAGCAACACTGCAACAACTTCCTCGACTCGGTGGACGCGTTCATGGAGAGCCGGATCGATCGCGAGTCCAATGCCGTCGTGCAAGGCGCGCGACGAACGCTCGTGAGGCCCTATCCGATATCCATCGAATGGCCCGTACATTGGCTGGATGGCGCCCCCAGCGTGTCGGAAGCGAGAGCGGGGGTTCGCGCAGAGCTGGGCCTGGCGAAGGACGCGCTGCTCGGGGTGGGGATCGACCGCCTCGACTACACGAAGGGGATCGAAGAGCGGCTCTCGGCCGTCGACACGTTGTTGGCGCGGCACCCGGACCTTCGGGGCAAGTTCTCCTTCGTGCAGCTGGCGGCGCCGAGCCGGACGAAGATCCCGATGTACCGGGAGCTGAACGAGCGCGTGGAGGCGCTCGCCTCGGAGATCAACGCGAAGTGGAGCCAAGGGAGCTACCGGCCGATCATCCTCCTCCGCTCCCACCACGAGCCCGCGGCGGTGTTTCGTTACTACCGTGCGGCGGACCTCTGTTACGTCTCGAGCCTCCATGACGGGATGAACCTCGTCGCGAAGGAGTTCGTCGCCGCGCGCGACGACGAGCGCGGCGTGTTGGTCCTGAGCCAGTTCACGGGCGCGGCGCGAGATCTGACCGAAGCGCTCATCGTGAACCCCTACGATCTCCGGCAGGCCAGCGATGCGCTCGCCGCAGCCCTCGACATGCCCGTCGAGGAGCAGCGCGAGCGCATGAGGTCGATGCGACGCCTGGTCTCCGAGTTCAACGTCTATCGGTGGGCCGGGAAGATGCTCGCTGACGCGGCCGAGCTCCGGCGCAAAGAGCGGCTGGTCGGGCGCTTCAGCTCCTCGGCCGTGCTCAGCCGCCGAGGCATCGCTTGAAGGAGCTGCTCGCAGGCAAAGGCTCGAGCCTCCTCGCGGGACTGGCAGCCTCTCGCGTGCTCCTCGCGTTCGACTTCGATGGGACGCTCGCTCCCATCGTCGACCAGCCGGACGACGCCCGGATGCGAAGGACGACCGCCAAGCTCCTCGGCGCCGTCTGTGCTCTCTATCCGTGCGCCGTCATTTCCGGGCGCGCGAAGGCTGACGTGGTCGACAGACTGCAAGGGGCCTCGGTCAAGTACGTCGTCGGGAACCACGGCCTGGAGCCGGGGCCGTGCCTCGAGGAATACGCCGAGGAAGCTCGTATCGCGCAGCGCCTGCTCGAGACCGCGCTCGCGGGGCAGCGGGGCGTCGAGATCGAGAGCAAGACGTATTCGCTGGCGATCCACTATCGGCGGGCCCCCCGCAAGGAGGCCGCGCGGAAGCTGATCTCGCGCGCGGTCGCGACGCTCCCGCGGTCGATGCGCGTCGTTCCCGGCAAGCTCGTGGTGAACGTGGTCCCCGATGGCGCGCCCAACAAGGGCGACGCGTTGATGCAGCTGCAGGCGATGGAAGGTGCGGACACCGCCATCTACGTGGGGGACGACGTGACGGACGAAGACGTCTTCAGGCTCGACCGCCCGGGGCGCCTTCTCACCATTCGCGTCGGACAGTCCTCCCTCTCCTCGGCGGCCTACTACCTGCGCGACCAACGCGCGATGGACAGATTGCTCGCCGAGCTCGTTGCGTTGAGAAAGCGCCCGCCCAGCGGGCCCCAAGTCGATTCCAGGTCGCCCGAGCGCGCCGCGGACGCGCTCGACTTTCTCCGGCGGCTGTGGGCCTTGAACCATTCGCTCGAGGCCCTGTCGGGCAACATGACGGCGCGCCTCGGTATCACCGCTCAGCAGCGGCTCGTCATTCGACTCCTCGGCAAATACCCTGGTCTGCCTCCCGGCAGGCTCGCCGCCCTGCTCCATCTCGACCCGGGAACCATCTCGGCGACCCTCCGGCGCCTCGAGGCCAAAGGCCTCGTGTCACGTCGACCGGATCCGAAGGATGGTCGCAGAGCCGCGCTGCAGCTGACATCAAAAGGCAGTCCGCTCGACCGCGCGGCGCCCGGGACGGTCGAAAATGCGGTCGAGCTCCTGCTGAAAGAGACCCCGCCCGAGGAGATCGCTGCCGCGCAACGCGTCCTCGAGCGGTTGACCGAGCGCGTTCGCAGCGAGGTCGCCGACAACTTGCGACCGCACCGTTACACCGAGGACCGAATGCCCTGATTCGGTCCTCGGCCAGGAGTTACGACCGCCGGATGCAGAGAGAAGGCCTGGCGCCGCGGGAGCGACCCCTCACCCCTTGGGGGTCGCGGAAGCGGCGCGCGGTCATCGCATCCGAA
>JAEUKE010000176.1 GCA_016794345.1 Myxococcales bacterium | reverse complement strand
CTGCTTCCTCACCGGTCACCCGGTCGACGTCACCACCGGCGAGCTCCTCGCCGAGCACGTCGACGCCGAGCTGCCCGGCATCATCCCCCTCGTCTTCGAGCGCAACTACCGCAGCCGCGAGACCGAGCCCGGCCTCCTCGGCCCCGCCTGGTACCACTTCTTCGACGCGTACGTGGAGGTCCGCGACGAGCACACCGCCGTTCGCCTCCCCGACGGCCGCGCCGCCCAGCATCCACTCCTTCGCGAGGGCGCCAGCTACTTCCACAAGCCGGACCGCTACACCCTCACGCGTGAGCGCGATTCCTACACGCTCGCCATGCCGGAGGGGCTCACGTACGTGTTCCGACCGACCGTAGCTGGCGCCACGCGCCACCGCCTCGTCGAGATCCGCGACCGCGGCCGGAGCCGAATCGTCCTTCAATGGCAGGGTAAGTACCTCGCCCAGATCACCGACACCGCCGAGCGCCAGATCGCCTGCCGCTACAACAGCGAAGGCCGGCTCGAGCGGCTCGTCGCCATCGAGCAACGCCCCGAAGGCCCGCTCGAGCACCTCCTCGCCCAGTACACCTACGACTCCGCCGGTAGGCTCGCCGCCGCCAAGGACCCGCTCGGCTACGCCATTCGCTACGAGTACCAGGGCGGCGTGCTCGTCCGCGAGGTGCACAAGAGCGGCCTGACCTTTCACTTCGAGTGGGACTGGGACCACCCCGAAGGCTGGTGCGTCCGCACCTGGGGCGACGCCGGCGACAGTGACGTCTCCGTCATGGACCTCGCCCCCGGCACCACACCGCCCAAGGCCATCTACGACCGGCGCCTCACGTACGACAAGCACCGCCGTCGGGCCATGGTCCACGACGGCCGCGGCGGCATCACCTACTACGAGGGCAACGATCGCGACCTCGTCGACAAGGTCATCGACCCCACCGGCATCGTCACGAAGTACGTCTGGGACGAAAACGCCTGGAAACTCTCGGAGGAGGACGGCACCGGCGCGAAATGGGAGTGGACCTACGACGCCCGCGGCAACCGCGTCGCCGAGAAGGACCCGCTCGGCAACACCACACGCTGGACCTTCGACAAGCTGGACCGGGTGACCGAAATCCGGGACGCGAAGGGAGGCACCTGGGCCGTCGAGTACCACCCGTCGTCTCAGCCCAGCGCCATCCACCGGCCGGACGGCACCGCCACGACCTTCCAGCGCGACGACCTTGGGCGACTTCTCGCCTCGGACGACCCCATGGGCCGCCAGGTCCGTCTCACGTGGACGCCGCACCACCAACCTTCGACCCTCACCGACCCCGAGGGCCGTGTCACCACCTACCAATACGACTTCCTCGGCCGCCTCCTCGCGAGCCAGGACCCCCTCGGCCGCCACCTCCGCGCCGTCCGCGACCTCGCCGGCAACCCCGTCGAGGTCCACCGCCCCGACGGCGAGCAACTGCGCCTCGTGTACGACCCAGAAGGCAACGTTGTCGAGCAGACCGACAGCCAGAACCGCAAGGTCCGCATGCGCTACGCCGGCCTCGGGCGGCTCGTCGAGCACACCGATCCCATGGGCTGCCGGGTCCGCCTCCGGTACGACAGCGAAGAAGACATCATTGCCGTCGAGAACCAGACCGGCGACCTCTACACCTTCGAGCTCGACAAGGCCGGACGAGTCAAGACCGAGCGCACCTTCACCGGCACCAAGCGCCAATACATCTACGACAAGGCCGGCCGCTGCTCTCGCGTTTGGTCCGCCGGTTTCCGCACCACTACCTTCGAACGCGACCCCCTCGGGCGCATCAAGAAGCAGGTCTCCAAGACCGGCACACTTGGCGACAAGCCCCTGGAAGACTTCTTCCTCTTCGACGAGCTCGGCGCCCTCACAGCAGCCGGAGGTTCGGCCGCCGACGTCTACTTCCAGCGAGACCCCCTCGGCCGAATCCTCCAGGAGAAACAGGTCCTCGCCGCCAGGCACGAAGCCACAATCGACTCCCGCTATGACCACTCCGGCTTCCGCCTCGAGCGAAAGACCAGCCTCGCCCACAAGGCCACCTACGAATGGAACAACGCTGGCGAGCTCACCGGCATCTCTGCCGGCTGGAACCTCCCCCGCCGCGAGACCCTGAAGAAGGCCGGCCTGCCCCAGGCCGCCCAGCTCGATTTCGACATCAAGATCGCCAGAGACCCCCTCGGCCAAGAGCTCGCCCGCAGACTCCCCGGCGGCGTCACATCCGTGTGGGCGAGGGACACCTTCGGCCGCCCCGCCGAACAACGCGTCCTCGTAGGAGCTACCACCCAGAGCCCCGGACGCGACGTCATGCGCCGTGCCTACGAATGGTCCGCGCCCGCTCAGATCGCGGCGATCGTCGACCGCCACACCGGTAAGGGCACCCAATACGAGCACGACCCCCGCGGCTACCTCATCAAGCAGATCCTCGAAGATGGCACAGAGGTTCACCGCGCAGCGGATCCAGCCGGCAACCTCTTCAAGACCCCCGAGAGAAGAGACCGAACCTACGGCCGCGGCGGCGTCATCAAGCGAGCGGACGGCACCCATTACAGGGTCGATGACGACGGCTTCCTCGTCCAGAAGACCCTCTCCGACGGCGCTACCTGGAAGTACACCTGGGACGGCCACGGCCGCCTCCGCGAAGTCGAGCGCCCGGACAAGAAGAAGGTCGCCTTCGCGTACGACGCGTTCGGCAGGCGCACGACGAAGACGTTCGACGGAAAGACGACGGAGTTCGTCTGGGACGGCGACGACCTCGTTCACGAGCGCGTACGCGACGCTGACGGTACCGTCACCTCACCCGTCACCACCTGGGTCTTCGAGCCGGGGATGTTCACGCCTCTCGCCAAGCTCGAGGGTCGCAAGCGCTTCGGGGTCGTCACAGACCACTTGGGGACGCCGGCGATCCTGACGACGGAGGCGGGTGCGATCGCGTGGCGCGCGCAGCTCGACGTGTACGGCATCGTCCGTGAGGAAGAACGCGTCGCGCGAGAAGACGACAGCACCTCGAACCCTTGGAGGTTTCCGGGCCAGTACGAGGACGCCGAGACGGGGCTCTACTACAACCGGTTCCGGTACTACGACCCTGAGCTGGGGAGGTATCTGAGTGAGGACCCGATCGGGCTCAAGGGTGGGGTTGGATTATTCGGCTACGTCCACGACCCGCTCTGGTGGCTCGATGTCCTAGGGCTCGCCTGCGTAAAGAGCAACCGGAAGGCGGGCAAGGCCGCTGAAGACTTCGTCGAAGACGCCATAGACACCATGGTCCCCGGCCTGAAGAAGGTCGGGAAACAAGTGTCCATCAACACAGCGGCCGGGCGAAGGGTGATTGACCTCGTGTATGAAGGACCTGGGAAGGTGCTCTATCTCATCGAAGTGAAGGCCGGCGGCGCTACTCGTTCTGCGGCCCAGAAGACAAAGGATGCCCTGATCGACGCAGGAGCAGGCACCTTCGTCGGCGAGAATGCTGGGGCGCTCGCCGGTCGCTCGACGGCACATACCGTCTCGATACTGCTCGAGGGACTATGAATGGCGCCTCAACCGAAGCAGTAGTTGC
Organism: Myxococcales bacterium; assembly: GCA_016794345.1. Taxonomy (GTDB): domain Bacteria; phylum Myxococcota_A; class Polyangia; order Polyangiales; family Polyangiaceae; genus Xiheicaenibacterium; species Xiheicaenibacterium phototrophicum. The sequence goes on along the minus strand of JAEUKE010000176.1, from coordinate 988 downwards.
CTTTGCACAGCGTGTCCTTGCGCGAGCGCTGCCACCGTCGTTTCAGTGGAGGAAGAGCGACCGTCAGATGCGCGACAAGACAACTTGGGGCTACAGAGCGGTATTCATCTGGGTTGGAACGCATGGCGGTCCCTCTGCCGTAACGTACTCCCCCCGGATCCGGCATGACGCAGTCGAGGACTTCTTCAACCAGCATCGTGTCTGGGGAGGTGCCCCCGCCACGGCCCGACAGATCGAGGCGTTCAAGAAGAAGAGCCTTACCTGGAGTCTCTTCTCGGCAGCTCCCGCTGGAGAACAAGATGCCGTCGATCTGCCGGCTGAAGAATCCTGGCTCGAAGCACGGCTTACCAGGCTTGCTGAACACGCCCTTGCCCGCCTCCAGACGAACTCCGACCTGGAGGTCCTGCTAGACGAGATCGAGGGGCACGACATCGAACACGAGCTGGCGATCTACGCCGTGTTGAATCGCAAGCAGGAGGGCAAAGCGCGCTGCGCAGATCTCCTCGCGGACGAAACGATTCAACAGAACGCCGAGCTTCTGGAATACGTGCGGCGATGCCAGCTTTTCTTTGACCATTGAGCTACGGCCGCCGCGACGGCGCCGAGAATCGGTTGCCATTCAGAGTGGGAAAGTCATCGCTCGACCAACGCCTTCCGCACCGCCTCGGTCGCCCGCTCGATCATCCGCTGAACGGTTCGCTTCACGACGCCGAGGTCTCCCGCGATCTCGTCGTGGGTTCGGCCGTTCACCACGTGCGCCAAGAACGTAACCCCTCCAGGGCACCCGCCTGAGCGCTCTGGACTGCGGGCGCGTCAGCTCGGCAGCATCGCCGCATGACGAAGCAGTGTGACCGATCGACGACGGCGGGATGCGGCGTGAGCGGATTCATGCCCGGCGCGCGCAAGCGCGCCGCTCAGCCGAGCGTCTTCTTGAACGCTGCGGGCGTCATCGCTTCGAGCTCGAGCCCGAAGGCGTCGCGGTGGGTGC
>JAEUKE010000146.1 GCA_016794345.1 Myxococcales bacterium | reverse complement strand
ACAGACCTCCGAGGACCGCGACCGGCTGCGACGACAGCTCGAGCACGCCGTGGCCGAGCTGGCCGTAGGAGCCGTCACCCCAGCAGAGGGTCTCGCCCGAGGTCGTGACCGCGCAGGTGTGGTGGGCGCCCGTCGCGACGGCGGCGAACGTCTCCGTGGTGTCGACCGAGACCGGGACGCCGGAGTCGGCGAGCGTGCCGTCTCCGAGCTGACCGGTGTCGTTGCGACCCCAGCAGTGCAGCGCCGCGGCGTCGTCGATCGCGCACACGAACGAGCCGTATTCGTCGATCGCGGTGAACGTGTGTGAGCCGGAGACCGGCTGCGGCGTGGTCTCGTACGCGTTCGGGGACGCGCTGCCGAGGACGCCGTTTTCGTTGCCTCCCCAGCACCAGGCCTGCCCGGAGCCGTCGAGCGCGCAGGTGTTCCAGAGGCCGACGACGACCTCGGAGAAGGTGGTGCCAGGCGAGACGTGAACCGGGGAAAATGACGAATCCGTCGTACCGATCCCGAGCTGGCCTTCGAAGTTACCGCCCCAGCAATAGAGCTCGCCCGCCGACGTGAGCGCACACGTGTGTGACCCACCCGCTGCGAGCTTCACGAACGTGTGGCCGCCCGCGACCGGGAGCGGCGTCGGCGAGCCGAGGACGTTGGGGTCGCCGTTGCCGAGCTCGCCTTCCGCGCCCTGACCCCAGCAGTAGGCCTGCCCGGCCGTCGTGAGGCCGCAGGTGTGATAGAGGCCCGTCGAGAGGGCGGAGAACGTCGCGTTCGACGCGACCGCGACCGGGCGAGGCTCGTTGCCGAACTGATCCCCGACGTCGCCGTTGCCGAGCTGGCCGAAGAAGTTCCAGCCCCAACAATAGGCCTTGGCCGCGGCGTCGATGCCACAGGCGTGTGTGCCGCCGCCCGTGAGCCCGGAGAGCGCCCAGGGCTGGTCCGCCGAGAGCGGCGAGACCACCGTGACCTCGGCCCAGCCGGCCGCGAAGCCGCTCGAGGCGAAGACGACGACGTGGCCCTGCGCGGACGACGTGAGGAGGCCGCTCGAGCCGACCGACGCGACGCCGGGGTTCGCGGTCGACCACGCGATGGGCGCGTCGGGAACGACGACGCCGTTTTCGTCCTTGGCGACGGCGGTGAAGAGCTGCGTGTCGCCGACGGCGGGCAAGACGACCGAAGACGGGGTCACCTCGACGGTGACGATGGTCGCGGGGACGATTGTCAGGACCGCCTCGCCCGACTTGCCGCCCGCGCTCGCGCGCACGGTGACCTCGCCTTCGCCCAGACCGGTCGCTACGCCGCTCGTGTCCACCGTGGCGACCGCCTCGTCGTCGGAGGACCAGGTGACGGGGAGATCGAGCTCCTCTCCGTCGAAGCCGACGACCTTGGCGGTGAGCTGGCGCTCTTCGCCGACGGCGAGCTGGAAGCAGGAGAAGTTGCAGAAGCCTTCGGCTTCGATCTCGATGTAGGCGACCTGCTGCTCGCCGCCGCCCTGTCCCGTCGTGGTGGTGCCGCTCGAGGTGGTCACCGTCGTGGTTCCGGTGCCCTCGCCTCCGGCGCCGCCGCCGCCCGCGTCCGGCGGGCTTGTCTCGTCGTCCGTACACGCGGCCAGGGCGGCCAGGGCCATGGCCCCACACGCCAGTCGAAGGGAAAGCTTTCGCATCGTCATCGCTCCTTGCGCAGAGATGACGCGCTTCCGGCGCCCGGCGTCTGAAACGATCTGAAACCCGGCGGAGGCGGACGGTTGGTGAGGCGACGTGCCCTCAGGTGGTGCTGCTCACGTCGAGCCGGAGCCTCGGATCGAGCAGGTAGCCGTCGTCTTGGCGCAACAACACGTCCTCGAGGCCGAGCCTTCGCAGCGTCCGGATCGCCGTGTACACGCGCGCCCGCGCGGCCTCGAAGTCGGCCTTCTGACCGGGCCAGCCCGCCGCGAAGACCGCCTCCTGCGGCAGGCCCACCCCGGGGGCGCGGAGACGCTGCTCGACGAGCACCGCGAGGATCCGGCGAGGCGCGGCGCGGGCCCCGAGCTCGACGCGCGCTCCTCGCACGACGAACCATCGGACGTCGGGCCCGATCGCGAGCACCGCCTCCCCTCCGCTCGACGACGCCGGAGCGGGGCGGGCGGGCGCCGCCGCGCCGCCGCGCCTGGCCTGCGCTGCGCGGAGCAGGCGGACCGCGATGGCGAGCTCGGGCGTGCGGGACGCGTCGTCACGGCTCGCGAGCGCCGCCTCCGCGCGCTCGAGCCGCGCCTCCGCGTCGTCGAGTCGCGGCGGCTCGCCGGGGGCAGGGTTCAGCGAGAGCACGCCGAGCAGGGTGTCGAGGACCGCGAGGTTGCCGGGATCGCCGAAGGCAGTGAAGGCCTCGCGCGCCTCGGCGAAGTCGGTCGTCGCCTCTCGCCAGAGCCCGAGGCTCGCCTCACACGCGGCGAGGAACGGCGTGAAGATCGCGGCGAAGCGGGCGTCGCCCGTCTCGCGAAAGACCGTGAGCGCGCGCTGGTAGCGGCCGTACGCGACCTGCTGATCCTCGCGCTCGTGCGCGAGGATCGCGAGGTTTCCGAGCGCGAGCCCCTCGAAGCGCCGGTTTCCGAGGCGGCGCTCTTCATCGAGCGCGCGCACGGTGGCCGCCTCCGCTTCGTCGAGCTTGCCGGCGGTCAGGAGCACGCTGCCCGTGTTGAGGAGGTTGTCCGCGGCGGAGGCCGGATCGTGCGCGAGCCGGTGCAGCTCGAGCGCCTCCTCGAGCAGCGCTCGCGCCTCCTCGAGGCGGCCCTCGGCGTACCGGACGACGCCGAGGTTCTGCAGCGCGATGCCCTGCATCCGCACGCTCCCCGCGTGTCGAAACCGCGCTCTCGCGCGGAGAAAGCTCGCCGCCGCCGCGCCGAGCTCGCCCATCGCCTCCTCGAGACGGCCTCGCTCGTTGGCGGCGAGGCCGTCCGCGTAGGGGTCCTCCACCTCCTCGAGCGCGCGCACGGCGCCGTCGAGATCGGCGCGGGAGCCCGAGAAGTCGCCGCGCTGCAGGCGCTGCTTGCCGCGCTCGATGAGCAGGCGCGCCACGAGGCCCGCGTCCGGCTCGCCGCCGTCGAGCCGCCTCAGCGCGTCGTCCAGCATCGCGCGGGCCTCGTCGATGAAGCCGAGCCGCGTGCGGGCGCGCGCGAGCTCGTACTCCAGCCGCGCGACGAGCTCGCGGTCGGCGGTGCGCTTGGCCGCGACGAGCGCCCTCGAGAGGAGCGCGACCGGGGCCGAGCCTCGCGGCGACGCAAACGTGGCGAGCGCGATGGCGCCGCGCGCCGCCATCGCCGGGCGGAGCGCGGCGGCGCGCTCGACCGCTCTTCCGAGGTCGCCGGCCATCTCCTCGAGGCGCGCCGCAGCCGTCGACTCCTGCTCGGTGACGAGCAGACCAGCGAGGCGCTCCGCGGCGCGGACGAGGTATTCGTCCGCGCGATCGAGCGTGAGATCCGTCTGGCCGGCGACGTCGAGCTCTCTGCGCGCGAACGATCTCACGGTGGAGAGGAGGCGGAAGCCGACCTGCTCGTCGGGGAGATCGAGGCGGCTGACCAGAGATCGCCGGGCCACGTCGTCGAGCGCGGCGACGAGCTCGGAGGCGGGCATGTCGGGCAACACGGCCTCGATGGCGTCCACCGTGAACGGGCCGACGAACACGCTCGCTGCGGCGAGGAGCGCGCGTGAGCTCGGCTCGAGCAACGACCAGGTGAGCGCAAACGCGGCGCGCAGCCCTTCGAGGATGCCCATGTCCCGGTCGAGCCGCTCGATCATCTGCTTCGGTGTGAGCACGGACGCCCGCGCTGCCGCGAGCTCGATCGCGAGGGGCAGACCGTCGAGGCGCGCCGCCAACGTCTCGAGCGCGCGCGCCTCCTCGGGTGTGTTTCGTGGGCGCCAGCCGGCGTCGGCCGCCCGCCGCTCGAAGAGCGAGACCGCGTCGGCCTGCGCGAGCGGCGAGACCCGAACCACCCGCTCGCCGGGCGCGCCGAGCGGTGCTCCGCGGGTTCCGAGCACGAGGAGATCGGGCGCCCGATCGAGCCACGCGGGCACCGACGCACACACCGCCTCCGCGGGGACCTCGAGACCGTCGAGCACGAGGAGGAGCGGGTCGGCCGCGAGGATGGGCGCGAAGCGATCGAGGCCGCCCGACGGCAGCGGCACGCCGAGCGCCCCCGCGACCTTGCCGGCCAGCTCCTCCGCGGTCGTCGCGCCCTCGAGCGGGACCACGACGGCGCGTCGATCGCCCGCGCCGGTGCCTGCGAGCCACTCGTGGACCAGCGCGGATTTCCCGACGCCGGGCGCGCCGACGACGCTCACGAGGCGCGAGGCTCGTGATGCTTCGGCGAGGGCGGCGAGATCGCCGTCGCGGCCGATGAGTCTCCCGGCGGGGGCCTTGTCGGGCACGCCGAGGATCTACACCGAACGAATCAGCCGCGCTTCTGCGCGATCGTGATGGCGCGCTCGGTCACGTCGTCCCAGTAGTGGATGAGCTTGCTCTGGGCCGACACCGACTCGACGATCTTCAGCGAGTCGATGCCCGCGAGCAGCTCGGCGAGGGCGGCGCGCTCCTCGTCCGTGTGCGTGACCACCACAAGGACGCCGTCCCGGGCGAGCGCGTCGGCCGCGCGCTGGAAGAACAGGTGGGGGGCGAAGAGCTTCAGCGGCAGGCCCCATTGCACGAGGGCGTACGGGAGCACGAAGGGGAACCAGGCAAACACGAGGTCGAGCCCGCGATCCTTCGCCTTGCAGAAGTCCTCCACGCGGTAGCGGACGCGCGGGTTGCCGGTGAGCGCGGCGTGGTGCTCGCCGTGGCTCGCGCGCGTCGACCGGTCCTCGTAGATGCCCTGGCCGTCGACCTCGATCCCGTCGAGCTCGACCTGCCGCGGCACGAGCGTGCCCGTGTGCTTCAGCCAGCGCTCGAGGGCGGTCGCGTATCGGAAATCCTGGCACCCGGCGTCGACCGCGCGGAGCGAGTCCGCCGTCACGCCGACGTAGGGGGTGAGGTGTTTGTCGAGCAGGTCGAGCACGTAGAGGTTGTGCCGGTAGACCTCGCGTGTGGACGCGCGGCGGAGCGCCTGGAGATCGAAGCGCCGCTCGAGGTCGCGAGCCCGGATGGTCGCCTCGAGCGCCTCGCGATCGTCCTCCAGGTAGCCGAAGAGGTCGTCCTTCGGCTCGTCGACGACTCGAGGTGGCCTGCGCGACGGGTTCCGGCTCGAGCGGAGCCAGAACGCGATCTGGTTCAGCGGCGCCCTCAGGTAGACGAGCGGCGTCAGATCCACGCGGCCCGCGGGCACGAAGCGGCGCACGACCAGCAGGAAGCCGAGCGCAGTGAGCCCGAGGGCCGCGAGGGTGACGCTCACGTGGGCTCCCCTTGCAACGACGAGACCGCGCATCCCCCCTCGTCAAGCGAGGGGGGTTGGGGGGGTGAAACCGCGGCCCTGACGGCTCGGAACCGGAGAGCCCGGCTCTTCGTCGGGTCCTCCCGACGTCAGCGGCTTGGCGATCGCCAAGCGCGTGACGTCAGGGGCAGACGTTGGCCGCGCCCGGGGTCGGGGCAGCCTCGACGAAGAACGACGACGCGAGGACCTCACTCGTCTCGTCGTGGCCCGTCAGGCCGTTGCCACCGGTGAGCGTCTCGCCCACCTCGGGACCACAGCGCTCGATGCTCGAGCCGGCGCCCGGGACCGGCGCGCCGCTCTGCATGTCGACCGGCGTGTCGGCCTGGTAGCCCATGACGGCGGACTTGTCCGCGCGTGAGCCTGCCTCGAACATGTCGCCCCAGGTGACGTAGTCCACGTCCTGCAAGGTGTCGTTCGTGTCGCCGGTCCAGGTGAAGAGCACGAGCATCTCGCGCATGTTGGAGAGGTTGGAGCCGTCCGTGATGCTGCCCTTGTCCGTCTGCTCGAGCACCGGCACCATCTGTCCGTTGCAGGAGATGGGGGCCGTGGCGACGAAGTAGTCGGGGCAGCCGCCCCAGGAGGCCTCGTAGCCGGGGTCGAAGCCGATGACCAGATAGCCACCGGCGGGGATCGTGGCGCCAGCAGGGAACCGCGCGAGGAAGTCCGTCCCGGGGTTGTTCGTGATCGGGTCCCAGGCGGCGCCGCTCGCGACGTCCACGTAGGTGGAGTTGTCGCTCAGGTAGTAATCGTCCAGGGCGACGGCCGTGGCGGTCGGGTTGTGGATCTCCACGAACTCGTCCTCGTTGCCGGCGACAACGACCTCGTTGATGACGAGATGGTCAGCATCGACGCCGCCGCCAACGCCCGTGGTGGTACCGGTCGACGACGTCGTCGTGGACCCGGTGGTGGTGGTCGACCCGGTGGAGCCCGTCGAGCTTGTCGCGCTCTTCGTGCTCGACGTGGTCGAGGTGGTGGAGCCGCCGGAGCCGCCGGAGCCTCCCGAGCCGCTGTCGTCTCCGCAAGCGGCGAGCGCGAGGGCGAGGGTGATACCGAGGGCACAAGAAAGTCGAACAGCTCTCATGCTCGCGCACGTACACCGAACCTCCAGGGCGGTCCAGCGTGCCCAGCCGCGCCTCAGCTCGCCCGCGCCTCCCCTTGGCGCTCGCGCTTCAGATCGCGCGCGCGGAGGGCTCGGACGCGCTCCTCCAGCTCGGTGGCGACGTCGTCGGTGAGGGCCATCTTCCCGAAGCGGACCGAAAGATAAACCTGCGTGATGTCCAGCACTTCGGGGGCGAGCGGGTGGGCCGCGGACTGGAGGTTCTCGGCGTGCCGCAGCGGCGGGGTCCCTGGGGATCGGTGGACACCCTGCACCGCGAGCGCGCTCTCGAGGCTCTCGTAGATGGCGGTCGCCCGCAGCATGCTGCGTGACAGAGCCGTGGGCTCGTTGGCCTTCTCGCGGACGGGCCTGCGCCGCTGCCGGAGCAGATACACCGCGGCGATCACGACGACCCCGAGACCCACCGCGATCACGATCGTGCGCCGGCTGAGCACCGATCCGGGCGAGGAGCGCTCGGAGCGCGCCTTGCGGAGCAAGCCGTATTGTTGCTCGAGGTCGTAGCCGACCACGTGCCGTTGCCACTGCTGCGCGCTGGCCTCGAAGAGCTCCAGCAAGACGGCGAGCGGCTTGGCGAGCCCGCTCGTGGGGGTGACGCCCGCGGGCGGGGTGGGATCGAACGTGACCCAGCCGACCCCCTCCACGTACGCCTCGACCCACGAGTGGGCGTCCATCTGGCGGACGGCGTAGAAGCCGCCGAAGCGGTTGTATTGCCCGCCGACGAACCCGGTGATGTTGCGCGCCGGGATGCCCTGCGTTCGGAGCATCACGGTCATCGCGGTGGAGAAGAACTCGCAGTGGCCGCGCTTCGACGTGTGGAGGAAGTGCTCGAGCGGCTGGGCCGCGTTCGCCGAGTCGGCAGGGGTCCCCGACGGGAGCGAATAGGTGAAGTCCGACTGCAGGTGACGCTCGATGGCCTTCGCCTTGTCGTAGGTCGAGCCGAGCCCGCTCACCCAGCTCCCGGCCAGCTCGCGGGTCGCGTCGGAGACATCGGGCAGCTGGAGGTAACGATCGCGAGCCTGCTGGTCGATGCGGGTGAAGGTCGGCTCGCCTCGCGTGGAGAGGTAGACCTCGTACGCGATGCCGCGCTCGTCGGGGGCGTGATAACGGAACTCCCCTTCCGGCCCGCGGATCGAGAAGATCTGCTGTGACGGCAGGAGCACGTCCGGCGTGCGCAGCCGGATGCCCACCGCGTTCGGCGGAAAGAAGAGGACAGGTGGATCGATGGGCTCGAGCACCATCTCCATCGCTGGCGCGTCCGGAGCGGGCATGCGGTTCACCTCGAGCGGGAAGGTGAAGCCGCCGCTCGCGTCCTGCCGCCGGTCTCGTTCGGTCTGCGACCACACCCGCCCGTCGTAGTGATCGAGCGCCGTCCCGCGGAGGTAGAGCGCGACGTGCTCGGGCGGGTTCTCCGGCATGTTCGGCAGCTTGACGCGGAGCACGAGCGACCGGTCCTCCTGCATCGAGCCGACGTTGCCGAGATCGATCCGGGGCGAAAACCCGATCGACTTGGTCGGCTGGTTGCGGTTCAAGAGGAGCAGCGAGAGGCCGACGCGCGGGAAGAAGACGAACAGCGCGATCGTGAAGAGGAAGATCGGGATGCTGAGCAGGCACATCGTCGCGAGGAACGTCTTGCCGACGACGCGCCTCGACCGGAGGATGCGAGGAACGTCGACCGGCAGTCCGGTCCGATCGCGCGCGCCTTGCCGGTAATTGCCCTCCACCTCGCGGCGGAGGTGGCTCAGGACGAGGGCCGCGGGCGCGACGAGCAACACGCCCGCGAAACACAGGCCGTACGCGATGCCGCCGCCGAGGACGGTCCCGGCGATGAGGTGCAGGAGCGCGAGGACGATGACCTGCTGGTCGTGGACCGCGCCTCGGCGCGTGGCCAGCCGGACCAGCTGCAGCGCTGCGGCGAACTCGACGAGCACGTCGAGCCCGCTCACGCCCATCGCGTAGCGCGCGACCTGCACGGCGATGACGCCGAGCAGCGCGATCGTGTCGACGTGCCGGAACGCCGGCAGGCGCTGCCACTCCTCCTTGATGGCCAAGGCGCCGACCAGGCCGATCAAGATGACGACGTTGACCGTCGTGGAGAACTGTCCGCTCGAGACGAGGGCGAGCACGCCCAGCGCCGCCAGCGCGTTCGTCATGATGCGGTGGACGACGCCGAACCTCACGCGGCACCCGGCTTCTGGCCGACTTCGACGGCCTCGACGAGCGCGAGGAAGCGCAGGACAGGATCGGCGCCGACCGTCCGATCCGCCAGGACGCGCTGCGACGCGGTCGTCTTCAGCACGACTGTGTCGCCTCGCTTCAGGTGCGCGACCGCACGGGAGGCGGTCTCTCGTACGCGCTTCTCGAAGTTGACGGCGAACGCTTCGGTCTCGGGCTCGGGGCGCACGACGTCGAGGACGAGCTCGACGTCGGGTCGGGCCTCGCGCGTCCGTTCGCGAACGACGAGCTGGGTGGTGAGCGCGCTCTTGCGCCAGTAGATGTCCCGCGGGTCGTCACCGTCGCGGCGCGGCCGCACGGTGTAGATGTCGTCGCCCCCGCCGCGCCCGACGATCCGCCCCGAGTGGCCGGGCTTCGTCCCGGTGTCCACGGGCAAGCGGACCGGGTCGACCGCCGGGTAGATGATGAGATCGCCGGGCGCGAGGACCTCCCGGGACTTTTCGAAGAGCCCGAACGGGAACCGCGTGGCGATCCGGAAGCCGGTGTGGTGGTCGCGCCCGCGCCGGGCGGGCGTGCGGCGATAGGCCGCGACCTGCGCGGAGGAGGGGCTGATCTTGAGAAAGAAGCAGCGCTTGTCCGCAGGCTGCCCGGCCCGCAGATCCTCCACCTCGATGGCGTAGGAGGGGATCTTGCCTTTGTGGTTGAAGACCTCGATCTCGACGAGGTGGGGGCGCCCGACCTGCGCGCGCAGCGGGAGGCGTCGCGTGACGGTCAGGTTGCGCAGCGACAGCTCGCTCATCACGCCGCTCACGACGATGAGCGACAGGAGCATCCCGAGGAGGAGGTAGAGGAGGTTGTTGCCGGTGTTGATCGCGGCGAACCCGACCCCGAGCGTGATGCCGAGGTAATATTTGCCCTCGCGGGTGAACTTCAGGCGTCGGGCGCCGCGCTGCCTGCGCGCCTTCGGCGCCTCCGGCTTTCGCGCGGACCTCGGCGGGGGCTGTGGCTCGGGCGGAGGTGGCTCCGGCTCCGGCCGGCGCTTCTTGGGGATCTGCGCGGGCTCGCGGGTCTGCGCGTCGTCGAAGACGGAGATCCCGGCGAGCGAAGGCGGCGCCGGCGGGGCGTCGGCCGAGGGCAAGACGTCGTCCGGGATCGACGCCGGGGAGCCGTTCTCGCCGCGGGAGCCTTCGCCGTCGCCCATGGCCGAGACCTCGCGTGTCAGAGCGGTACGGGCACGCGCGCCACGAGATCGCGAACGGTGGCCTCCGACTCCTCGCGGGAGGGCATGTAGCCCTCCGCGTGCGACGAGAGGCGGACACGATGCGCGAGGACCGGCACCGCGAGATCGTGGATGTCGTCCGCGATGCAGTAGCTGCGACCGCGAAGGAGAGCCCTGGATCGGGCCGCCCGCGCGAGGTTGAGGCCTGCGCGGGGCGACGCGCCGAGCGAAAGAGCGGGTGACGTGCGTGTCGCTTGCAGGAGCGCTTGCAGGTACGTGGCGAGGGAGGCGTCGAACTCGACGCGCTCGACCTCTCGCTGCAGACCGACGAGCTGCGCCGGATCGATCGCTTGCTGCACGCGGTCGCCGCCGCCCGGTTCGCCGTCGAGCAGGAGCCGGGCCTCCACCTGCGGCGGCGGATAGCCGATCCGGATCCGCATCATGAAGCGGTCGAGCTGCGACTCCGGGAGGGGGAAGGTCCCGGCGAAGTCTTGCGGGTTCTGCGTGGCGACGACGAAGAAGGGGTCCGGAAGCGGGGTCGTCGCGCCGTCCACCGAGACCTGGCCCTCGTTCATGGCCTCGAGCAGGGCGGACTGGGTACGCGGGCTGGCGCGGTTGATCTCGTCCGCCAGGAGGACGTTGCAGAAGACGGGGCCCTGGCGGAAGACGAACTCGCTCGTCCGCTGGTCGTAGATGGTGACGCCGAGCACGTCGCTCGGCAGCAGGTCGCTCGTGAACTGCACGCGCCGCCAGTCGCCCCCGACCGCGCGGGCGAGCGCGCGGGCGAGCGTCGTCTTGCCGACACCAGGGACGTCCTCGATGAGGAGGTGGCCGCGGCCGAGGAGCGAAATGAGCGCCAGCTCGACGGCTTCGGGCTTGCCCTCAAGGGCATGCTCCACGGCGGCCCGGAGCTTCTCGACCATCGGAGAAGGTGCCCGGGCCATGGACAGGGCCGAGGTCATCGCTCGCATGCTAGCACGAGGTCTGGCATTTCAACTCCCTTCCACTCCTGGGCGCTCCTTCCCGGGGGATGAGGGCCGGCGGCTTCTGCGAAGAGCTTGGCCGGAGCGCGCCCTCTGTGCTTAAGCCCTTCCGGTGCGCCGAGCCTTGGGTCATTCCCTCGTCCCCGTCGGGCGCAGAGCCATGTGTGCAGGTGCCAGTGAGCAGTGAGACGGAGCCCGAGGCGGAAGGGAGCGGCAGAGGCAGCGGTGCGCCGCTGGCGGACTCCGGGGCCCCGCCGCCCATCATCCCGCCGTTCAAGGAGGGCAGCTTCCTCTGGCGCGCCGGCGGGATCGTCCGCGCGATGCGGCCGGAGCAGTGGTTCAAGAACGTCTTCGTGCTCGCGCCCATCGTGTTCGCGAAGCACCTGACGCACCCGACGATCGTCATCTCGGCGATCGGCGGGTTCGGCACGTTCTGTCTGCTGGCGAGCTCGGTCTACGTGATGAACGACCTGGTCGACCTCGAGGCCGACCGGGTGCACCCGAAGAAGCGCTACCGCCCCATCGCCTCCGGGCGCGTGAGCATCGCGGCAGCGAAGGTGCTGGGCGTGGCGCTGGTGCTCATCGGGCTCGGCGGGGCCGCCATCGGACCCTGGCCCTTCCTGGTCACGGTCGCGAGCTACCTCGTCCTCCAGGTCGCCTATTCGTTCAAGCTGAAGAAGATCGCCTACGTCGACGTCGGGTGCATCGCGCTCGGCTTCGTCCTTCGGGTCCTCGCCGGTAGCTTCGCGGTCCGGGTATCGCCGTCGGGCTACATGCTCGCCTGTACGGCGCTCATCGCGCTCTTCATGGGCTTCGGCAAGCGGCGCCACGAGCTCGCCAGCGTCAACGCCGCGAAGCAGCGGGCCGCGCTCGATCAATACAGCGCCCGCTCCCTCACCATCGCGCTGGCCATCACGGGCCTCGCGGCCGTGGCGACTTACCTCGCCTACACGCTCGACCCGGCCACGCGCGCCCTCTTCGGCTCACACTACCTCTGGATGACGACCATCCACCCGGCGTTCGGCGTCGTTCGCTTCTTGCAGCTCGTGATCACGCGGCCGAAGGCGGAGTCGCCCACCCAGGAGATCCTCCGCGACACGCCGTTCATGATGAACCTCGTGCTCTACGCGATCGAGGTGGTCGTCATCGTGTACCAGCTCAGGCCGTCCGGATGAGCGAGCCCGAGACGCCGGAAGGGTCCGAGCCGGAAGAGAAAGGCAGCAACGCCTGGACCGACCTCGGGCTGACCCTCCCGATCTTCGTCGCCTACCACCTCGGCGTCGTGTTTCTGCCCGTCCGCAACGCCGCCGATCCGGTCACGAGCGAGCTCAAGGCCCTCGCCAACCAGAGCCTGCCGCTCTACGCGAGCCTCACCGTCGCCATCGGCGGCGTGTTCGTGCTCGTGCTCTCGCTGCTCGGCCGAGGCAAGACGTTCGCGGCGACGCGGTTCTTGTGGGTCGGCGCGGAGGGTGTCGTCTACGCGATCGCGATGCGGATGTTCGGCGCGTGGGTCATCGGGAACCTCACGCTCGGCCCCGACGACGATCTCGCGTCGGGCCCCTTCGGCTCGATCGTGATGTCGTTCGGCGCGGGGTTCTACGAAGAGCTCCTCTTCCGTGTGCTCCTCTTCGGCGTCGGCGCGTGGATCGTCAAGATCATGCTCGGCCGGGGGCCTACGGGGCTCGCCGTGCTGGCGGGGTGGGCTCTCGCGGAGAGCGTGGCCTTCAGCGCGTGGCACCACGTGGGCCCCCTGAGCGACGCGTTCGACACCCAGGTCTTCGTGTACCGCGCTGCGTGTGGTCTCGTGCTGACGGCAATCTACGCCTGGCGCGGATTTGCGCCGGCCGTCTGGACCCATGTCCTCTACGACCTGTGGGCGATGCTGGGCAGCGGATGAACGAGCATGGTTGAACGAAACACGAATGCTGTGAGACGCTCGAAGTACACGGAGGTGATGGCGATGATGAAGGCTTGCTTGATCTCATTGATGGCGCTGGGTGCACTCGTTGCCGGTTGCGGTGACGACTCGGGCTCCGGCGGCGCAGGCGGCAGCGGCTCGACGACCACGAGCGGGACGACCTCTTCCACGAAGTCCTCGTCGGGCAGCGGGACGACGACCACGAGCACGACCACAGGCACGACGACCTCCGGGACGACGACCGCCGCCACGACGACCGGAACCACGACCGCGTCGACGGGCACCGGCGGCATGCTCGACTGCACGGCGGATCCGCAGGGCGATCCGTGCATCGAGTGCGCGAAGGCGAACTGTTGCGACGAGGCGCAGACCTGCGCCGGCGACGCGGAGTGCGGCGTCTGCCTCGCGTGTGTCGAGATGACGGGCGACCCGCTGAGCTGCATCGGCATGTGTGACCTCCAGGACCCGGAGACCGGCGCGGTGCTCCAGTGCGTCCAGGGCAGCTGCGCCATGGACTGCGGGCTCGGCGGCTGACCGAGTAGTCCCATGCAGCGCAACTTCGTACTCGGCGCGGCCCTCGTGGCCGCGCTGTGTCCGGTCGGCTGCGGCGACGACGGCGGCACCGGCGGGCAAGGTGGCCAGGGCGCGAGCACCACCACCACCTCGACCGGCACGCCGACGACGACCACGACGACCGGCATGACGACCACCTCGGGCTCGACGAGCACGGGCATGTCCATGTGCCCGCCTGACGCGAGCGATCCTCCCTGCACGGCGTGCTCGAAGGCGACGTGCTGCGATCAGACCAACGTCTGCATGGCCGACACGGAGTGCACCACCTGCATGGCCTGTGTGGCGGCCGCGGCAAACCCGGTTGATTGCCTCGACTCGGGCGACTGCGACCTCAACGACGCCGAGACGTTCGCCGCCTACGACTGCACGAGCAAGACGTGCGCGGACGAATGTTACGCCGGCGGCTTCAGCTGCGAACCGGAGCCGATGGGCCAGCCTTGCATCGAGTGCGTGAAGGTGGCCTGCTGCGACAGCGCTCAAGCGTGTTTCGAGAGCGCGGCCTGTGCGCTCTGCATCACCTGTGCGCAGAACGCCATGAACCCGCTCGACTGCTTGAGCATCGGGGCCTGCGACCTGAACGATCCGGCGACCGCCGAGATCTTCCAGTGCGTGAACTCGGACTGCGGCGTCTGCCTCCAGTGAGGCTCACCGCAGCGCGGGGAGGGCAGTCGGTGTAACCTCGGCGTCGCATGACCCTCGCCGAAGACATCGCTGCCCTGCCTGCGTCTTTCCTGAAGAGGTTGTCCGATCGAGGCTTTCGCGCGGACCGCCTGCTCGCGCTCGCGAAGGAGATCGGCACCGGACGCGAGGCGCGCAATCGGCTGACCGGGGTCGTGACGCCGCCTCGGCCGAATGACGTGGTCGACGTCCCCTCGCCGGGCACGACCGAATACGAGCGATTCCGATCGATCGGCCTCGAGGCGCTCGGCCGTGGCGAGGTGGCGCTCTGCGTGCTCGCCGGCGGGATGGCCACGCGCATGGGCGGCGTCGTCAAGGCGCTGGTCGAGGCGCTCCCCGGCAAACGTTTCCTCGATTTGCGCCTCGCAGAGCAGGCCGCGCTCGAGCGAGAGCTCGGCGCCAGGGTCCCCTTGTGGCTCATGACGAGCGAGGCGACCTACGGGCCCATCGTGGAGGCCCTCGGAGATCGCCTGGACGGCGAGCGAATCGCCGTGTTCGAGCAGTGTGTCTCGATGCGGCTCACGCCGGAGGGCGCGCTCTTCCGTGAGGACGACGGCGATCCCAGCGTGTACGCGACCGGGCACGGCGACCTCCCCGACGCGCTCGCGCAGAGCGGCTTGCTCACGCGTTTCCTCGAGCACCACGGCGGGCGCGGCACCGTGTGGATCGCGAACCTCGACAACCTCGGCGCCACGGTGGACCCGGTCCTCTTGGGCTTCCACCTCGCGCACCGCGGCCCGCTCACGGTCGAGGTCGTCGACAAGGTCGGCTCGGACAAAGGAGGCGTGCCCGTGGTCTGGAACGACCGGCGCATCATCGCCGAGGAGTTCAGGCTCCCGAAGGAGGTCGACCCGGCCACCATCCGCGTGTTCAACACGAACACCTTCCTGGTGGATGGGCCGTCGCTGCGCGACCTGGACTTCGAGTTCACCTTCGTCGAGGTCGAGAAATCGGTGGGCGATCGGAAGGCCGTGCAGTTCGAGCGGCTCCTCGGTGAGATCTCCGTGCCGCTCGAGCCGGCCTTCGCGCGCGTCCCGCGCGACGGTGTGGCGTCGCGCTTCTTGCCCGTGAAAGACAACGCCGAGCTCGCGAAGCGCCGGCCCGAGATCGAGGCAGTCGCGCAGGCGCGAGGGTTCGCCTCGTGACCACCCGCCGAGCCGCGGCCGTCCTGGCCGCCCTCGCGGCCGGCGTCGCGCTCGCTCCGCCGGCCGCAGCCGACCCGGCCTTCTCACCGGGCGACCCGCTGCCCGTGCACGGCCGCAACCTCTCGTCGAACGACGACGCGTCGGCGGTCGCCACCAACCCGGGCAACATCGCCTTTTTACCGGAGCCGGAGCTCCGCTGGCAGTTCTCGTACACGGGTGACGACGCGTCGATCCCGCTGCGCGGCCACGCGATCGATCTCGCCACGCCCCTCTGGGTGCTCGGCACGGGCCTGCGTCTCGAGCTCCTCTACCCGCCGGCGGCCGCGCCGGCGCCCTTCGATCGCTCGTACCAGTGGGTTCGCTGGGGCGTCGGCGGCCGCGTGAACGACTGGCTCGGCCTCGGGGGGTCGCTCGGCTGGTCCGTGTCGCCGTCGTCGTCGCTCGACGATCAGTTCGGCGTCACCGCCGGCTTCACGCTCCGGCCGTGGGAGTGGATGAGCTTGTCGGGTGTCATCCGCGACATCAACGTCCCCGTCAGCCGCGACGGCGTGACGCTCTCCGACCGCATCTGGGAGACCGGCGTGGCCTTTCGGCCGATCCGCGGCCGCAGGGACTTCGAGCTCGGCCTCGAGGCGCGTTACTTCGACGATCAGGACAAGGGCGCGGCGCGCGCGACGGTCGGCGTCGACATCCCGTACGTCGGTCGCTTCCGCGGCGATCTCAAGCTGGTGGACTTCGACTTCGTCGATCCGGACTTCCTCGCGACCGCGGGCCTCGACATCAACTACGGCCCGCTGCAGGCGTCGGGCGGCGCGATCCTGGGTGACGCGATCGGCCTCGACTCGACGGGCTTCTACGTGGGCGCCGCGATCCGGCGGCACCGCGAGCCGGGCATCCCCACGCCGAAATACGTGGCCAAGATCGAGATCAAAGACACGCCGGGCGTGCGCGGCCACGTCGCGCTGCTCCGCAAGCTCTGGCGCCTGGCGGACAGCAAGGACATCGAGGGTGTCGTCTTCGTCCTGTACGACGAGCCCTCGGCCACGCTCGCCCACGCCGAAGAGCTGGGCGACGCGATCAGGACCCTCCGTGCCCGCGGGAAGAAGGTCGCTTGCCACCTGGAGGACGCCGGCGGTCGCGCGCTCTTCGCGTGCTCGCAGGCCGATCGGATCGCCATCAACCCCGCTGGAGGCATCCGCTTCTCGGGCTTCTCGTCGCGGTATTTCTACCTCGGCGGCCTGCTCGAGAAGATCGGCGTGAAGGCCGACTTCGTCCGCATCGGCAAGCACAAGCTCGCCGCCGAGCAGCTCACCCTCAAGGGCGGGAGCGAGACCGCCCAGGCCGATCACCAGGAGCTCGTGGACGAGTACGAGAAGATCTTCCTCCACGACGTCGGAGGCGGGCGTCGCATCACGACCGGCAAGCTCAAGAGCATCGTCGAGAAGGGCCCCTTCACGGCGCGCGAGGCCAAGGCCGCCGGCCTGGTGGACGCGCTGGTCTACCCGGACGAGCTCGGTCGCTTCGTCGACGAGATGATGGGTGAGAGCACGCTCGTCATCAAGAGCATGCCGTTCACCAACGCCCCGCGGTACTGGACGCGCGACGACAAGATCGCGGTCGTCTACCTCGCCGGCGACATGATCGACGGCGAGAGCACGAACATCCCGCTGCTCAACATCCGCCTGGCGGGCTCGCGGACCATCTCCGACGCGCTGAAGCGCGCGCGCGACGACTCGAGCGTCAAGGCGGTGGTGTTCCGCGTCGAGACGGGCGGTGGCTCGTCGCTCGCGGCGGACGTCATCCTGCGCGAGGCGCAGCTCCTCGCGAAGAAGAAACCTGTCGTGATCTCGATGGGATCCTCCGCTGCGAGCGGCGGCTACTACGCCTCGGTCGGGGGCGGCCCCATCTTCGCGAACCGCACGACAATCACCGGGTCGATCGGCATCTTCTACGGCAAGGTCGACGTGTCGGAGCTCCTCAAGAAGCTCGGCGTCGGCTCGGAGGGCTTCCGCTCGGCGCCGCGCGCGGACGCGGAGACCTTCTTCCGGCCCTTCACCGACGACGAGCGCGAGGAGCTCGGCCGGAAGGTGAAGCAGTTCTACGATCTGTTCATCGGTCGCGTGGCCGAGGGCCGTCGCATGAAGCCCGAGGACGTGGACGCGGTGGCCCGCGGCAAGGTCTGGATCGGCGCGCAGGCGAAGCAGAAGAAGCTCGTCGATCACGTCGGCGGTCTGCGCGAGGCGCTCGAGGAGGCGCGGCGCCTCGCCGATCTGCCGGCGGACACGGCGCTCGTCGAGCTTCCCGAGGAGGACGACTCGATCCTCGGCTTCCTCCTCAACCTCGTGGGCCTCGACGCGGGCTCGAACCCCGTGGGCCTCCTGCTCCCGCCCGGCATGCTCGACGTGGCCCGCGCGCTCGCGCCGTTCATGGTCCACGACGAGGGCAAGCCCCTCGCGCGCGCCGATCTCTTCGAGGAGGGCGGCTACCCCGCGGCGCTCACGAAGAAAGAGGAGCGATTCGAGGACGATCCGTGAGCGGGCCGGTTCCGCCGCTCTTCTCCGCGCGCGCGGCGCGTGTGGCGACGGAGGGCCGCGTGGTCCTCGACGCGCTCGAGATCGAGACCCGGGGCGGTCTCTTCGTGGTCTCGGGTGACGCCGGGCCGCTCGTCGCGGTGCTCTGCGGTGTGCCCGAGAACGCAGCCGAAGCGGCCGAACGAGCGCGGCAGGGCGAGCTCGTGGCGATCTCCGAGGCGCCGCGCGTGGTGAGCGGCGCCGTGGCCGTCGCCGGTCGTGACGTCGCGAGCGGCGCGCACCACGCGGTGCTCGGCGTGGCCCTCTTCGATCTGCCGACCGAACATGACAGAACCGTCGGCGATCACGTGGAGGGCACGATCCGCGTGGCGCTCGCGCGACGAGGCGCGGTCTCCCGGTCGGAGGTCGCCCGCGAGACGAGCGAGGTGTTGACCCGCGCTGCGCTCGGCGGAGGCCCGAAGCGGAGGCTCGGGACGCTCGCCCTGCCCGAGAAGCGCGCGCTCGAGGTCGCGACCGCCGCGGCGGCGGGCGCCGAGGTGCTCCTCCTCGACCGGCCGCTCGCCGGCCTCGAGGGCGCCGCGGCGGCGTTTGTCCTCGGGGCGATCGAGCGCGCGCGAGAGGGCCGTGGCGCGATCGTTCGTGCGCTCGCGCTCACGCCTGGGACGGCCGAGGGTGATCTCGCGCGGCGCGCCACCGACTGCGCGGTGCTCGCCGGGACCGGCGTCGTGTTCTCCGGCACGCTCGCCGAGCACGCGCAGGGCAGCCGCGTCGTTTCGGTGGTGGTGCGAACGGCCCCCAGCGAGCTCGCCCACGGTTTGGTCGAGGCCGGGCTCACCGTCTCCGGTGGGCCGCACCGCCTCACCGTCGTGCTCGGCGAATCGCGTCGGCCCTCGGAGATCCTCCGGGTCGCGGCGGCCGTTCGTGCCAGTGTGGTCGAGATCATCCCCCTGATGTAAGGTTCCGCGCCGTGGCTGCCGAAACCTCCGTCGCGACGACCGTCCGTGCTCCGACTACGGGCAGGCTCGCCATCCTCACCGGCCTCTCTCTCGCGGCCGCCACGATCCCCGTCCCGTTCCTCCCCGACCGCGTGCTCTTCCGCATCCGCGGCGCCATCGCCCAGGACGTCGCGAGCCGGTTCGGGCTGAGCCTCACGTCGGACGCGCGGCGCATCCTGGCGGAGCCGGCGAGCGAATCCCCTTTGCGCGACGTGCTGAAGGGCACGCTCGGCTTCCTCGGCAAGACGTTCCTCAAGCGCCTCAGCCCTCTCGCGGCCGTGCTCAGCGCTTCGGGCGCGATCGAGGTGTTTGCGCTCGGGCACCTGTTCGAGCGCTACGTCGACCGGCACCGCGGCACGAAGACGGTGCGCATCCACCACGACGAGGCTCGCGCGCTTCGCAAGCTCATCGACTCGTCCCTGGTGCGCGCGCTCTCTCCCTCGGTGAAGCCCGAGCCGGTCGCGCTCCTCCCCGGCGTGGAAGACCTGCGGGACGAGTTCACGCGGTGGATCGACACCGTGCTCCTCGCCGGCTCGAGCTTCCCTGCTTATTTCGAGCGCCGCCTCGACGCCGCGTTCGACCAGCTCGTCGCGGAGCAAGGCGCGCCCGCTTAGTCAATCGGTAGAAGGATGTCCGAAGAGAGCGCGCTGCGCGAGCGGCTGGGTCGATCGCGCAAGGTGATCGTGAAGGTGGGCTCGAAGAGCCTGGCGGGCGACGCGTGGCAGCGGCTCGCGAACGAGGTGCGCGCGCTCCGCGACGAAAACCGCGAGGTCGTCATCGTGTCGAGCGGCGCCATCGCGCTCGGGGTGCAGCGCCTGGGGCTCAAGTCGCGACCCCGCGACATGAGCTGGCTCCAGGCTGCCGCGGCCGCGGGCCAGAGCACGCTCATGCAGCGCTGGGAGGCCGCTTTCGAGCCGGTCGGGCTGACCGCGGCGCAGGTCCTGCTGACCCACGCGGATCTGGCCGATCGCGCGCGCACGAACAACGCGCAGAGCGCGCTCGCGGCGCTGCTCGAGGCGGGCGCCGTGCCCATCATCAACGAGAACGACGCGGTCGCGATCGACGAGATCAAGTTCGGCGACAACGACCAGCTCGCGAGCATGGTCGTGCCGCTCGTCGGCGCGGACCTCTTGCTCCTCCTGTCCGACGTCGAGGGTCTGCTCGACGACAAAGGCCAGCGCGTCTCGCTCGTGCGCAGCTTCGCAAAGGACGCTCGACCGTTTGCGGAAGGGTCGAAGTCGGGCGTGGGCACCGGCGGGATGACCAGCAAGATCGAAGCTGCGCGACGCGCCACCCTGGCGGGGGCCAGCGTGGTCATCGCCCCGGCACGCGCTCCCTCTGTCATCGCGCGTGTGTTGGCCGGCGAAGACGTGGGCACGTTGTTCCCCGCCGTGTTGCAGCGGCTCGGCGCGCGCAAACACTGGATCGCCTTCACGCTGCGGCCGAAGGGCGCGCTCGTCCTCGACCAGGGCGCCGCCGCGGCCGTGCTCAAGAACCGGAGCGTGCTCGCCGTGGGCGTCCTCGGCGTGCGAGGCACGTTCGGGGCGGGTGACAGCGTCTCGCTCTTCGACGTGTCGGGCCGCGAGATCGGGCGCGGTCTGGTCCAGCTCTCCGCGGTGGACGCGGCGCGAGCCGCCGGCAGAAAGGTCGAAGGGGAGGCGTCGCCCGAGGTCGTCCACAAGGACGACCTCGTCCTGCTCCCGGAGGAGTAGCTTGTCCCACCCCGCCCTCCCTCCGGGAGTGGCGCCGGGGTCGAGGGCGAAAATAAATACGGCATGAGCCGGAACAGCCGCGCGTAACCCGTGTCCGAACCCTTCGCGAGGACGGACATGGGCAAAGTCGGCTTGGTCTTGAATGGGGTCGTTCTTTCGGGGGTTCTCACGCTTCTCCTTGTCGACGCCGGGGCTGCCCCTGCGCCGGTGCTCAGCGCTCCCGATCAGCAGCTGGGCGCGCTCGAGAGCGCGGCCGTCGCGGCGGCCACGCCGGCGAGCGTCGGCGCGCTCGTCTCGGCCTACCTCGACCGCCAGCAGCCCGGCCTCGCCCAGGCCGTGCTCGATCGTCACCCCGAGCTCGACGGCGCCGAGCTCGCGCTCGCCCGCTCGCGCGTCGCCCTCGCCCGGGGCGACGTGACCGAGGCGCGCCAGCAGAGCGCGCTCGCCCTCGCCACCTGCGAGTCCCCGAACACCCAGCCCTGCTCCGCGACAGTCGTGGGCAAGGCCATGCAACAGAGCTCCTACCTCGACTCGCTCGAGAGCGCGGGCGTCCTGGACCCGGCCAGCCACCCGGTCGCCGCCCGCGCCGCCCTCGCCCACAGCCGCCGGGAGGTCGTCCTCAGCGCGCAGTGACCGCAAAAGGCTGGACCAGTGAGACTGGAATCCGCCTCGCGTGAAAAAAAAGAATGGAGGGGACCCAAACTTCGGTAGCCTTCCTCGTACCAAGCCATTGTCCACGTTCCTTTGGTTCGGGCCCTCCAGCCCGACCTCGCACCTTTTCTTCGCTCGCTTCGAAACCTCGAGCTCGTGAGGGGCGGCCCCCGGTGAAGCGGAACACCAACAGGGTTGTCGTGATTTGGGCCTTTGCGAGCGTGGCTGCGCTGGCGGCGTGTACGCCACCTGGCCACATCGTCTCTGCGAGCTCGATCCCAGCGGCCAGCCCGGAAGACTTCGAGCGCGGCATCCTCGCCCCCATCGATCTCACGGCCGACCCGCTCGAAGAAGCCATCGTGCGGATCGTCGGACCGGTGAGCTGCACCGGCACCGTGATCGCGCCCGATCTCGTCCTCACTGCTCACCACTGCGTGGCGGAGCACGCCGACGATGGCCGTGTCCTCGCTCGGGACGTCGAGCCGCACGCGCTGAAGGTCGAGCTCGGCGGAGACGATCTCCCCTGGGCGGACGTGGGCGTCCGCGCGATCGTCAGCCCGGCGTGTGGCTACGAGCAGGGCTCCGGCGACATCGCCATCCTCGTGCTCGAGCGTGAGCTGGCGGGCTGGGCGACGCTCGAGGCACGGCTCCACGAGCCGCCGACGAAGGGAGAGCAGGTCACTCCCTGGGGCTTCGGACGGTGCGCCCGATCGGCTGGGCCGATCCGCCGGCACGATCGCGAAGGAGGCACCGTCGCGGCGATCGAGGACGGCGTCTTCTTTGCGGACGCCGCCGTCTGCCCCGGCGACTCGGGCGGTCCGGTGCTCGACTCGAAGCGACGCGTCGTGGGTGTCGTGTCCGCCGCCGTGATGGACAGCGACCCCTCCACCCGCGACGACGCCCATTTCGCGAGGATCGACAACTTCGCGGCGTTGTTCTCCGCGGCCCGCGAGATCGGGGACGGCCGGCCGCCGAACGAGCTGCCGCCCTTCCGAAGCTGCCGCTGAGCCGCCGCCGCCGGCTCTGGTAGCGAATTTCGCCGACCGCGACGGCGCTTGATAGCCTCTCTCTCGTGAGGAAGTTCCTCAAGGGTCTGGCCTGGGTGGTCGGCACGTTGGCCGTGCTCGCCATCGTGGCCCGTCTCACGTTCATCCGGGTCTGGACGGTCCCCGACGATCGCGCGCTGTCGGCCTCGCTCGCGCCCTCGCTGGCGTCCGGCGACATCGTCCTCGTCCTCTATCGAGGCGAGCGCAGCATCGGGGATCTGGTCCGGTGTCCCGACCCGGAGGACGCACAACGCTGGGTCGTGGGCCGGATCGTCGGCCAGCAAGGCGACAAGGTCGAGGTCCAGAACGGGATGCTCGTCCTCAACGGCAAGCGTTATGACGTCTCGGAGGCGTGCAGCGAGCAGCGGCTCACGGTCCCGCATCCGACGGACGGCCACCCGGTGGAGCACGTCTGCACCCGCGTCGAGCTGGGCGGGGGCTGGCACGCCGAGGCCCGTGCCGGGACCGCGAGCCCCGAGCCCCCGCGCGAGCACACGGTCGGCCCGGGGCGGGTGTACCTCCTGAGCGACAACCGCACCTACCACGACGACTCGCGAGACTTCGGCGCGATCCCGGCTGATTCGTGCAAGGAGCAGATCGTGTTCAGGCTCTGGGGCAAAGATGGCTTCTTCGCCGACAAACATCGGTTCGCGGCGATCCACTGAGCGTGCTTTCGGGAAGTCCGACGGAGCGCTTGACGCCCCCGGATTCTGGGCGCGACCATGCTCGCGCGTGACGAACGTGGAGTTTGTCGGCTGGACATGGAGACAAGCGAGCTAGGAATCGTTTGCGGGCAATGCGACGCGTACAACCCGCTCGGCGGGTCGGCGTGCGCTGCGTGCTCGCACGAGCTGTCGCTCGCGACGCGGCGCTCGCTCGCGCCGCGCTCGTCCGGTGCACCGGCGGAGCAGGCTGCTCCGCCGTCGCGCCAGTCCACCCCGCCGTCACGCCAGTCGAGCCCTCCCACGGCCTCGCCCACGACGTCACCGGGCACCTCGCCCGGGCAACGGCGCGGGTCGGCGCTCGCCATGATGGGCATGCGGTCGAGCCCGCCGGGGCGGGGCCCGACCGCCGGCGCTGCGCCCGCGCCCGGCTCCATCGGCTCACCCAAAGCCCCGAACCTAGCTTCGCCGCCGGCGTCTGCTGCGCCGGCAGCTCCTTCGGTCCCACCCAGCCAGCCAAGGCCGAAGCCCGCCGCCGTCGACCCAAGCGCCACGCTCTCCCAGGAGGAGTTGATGGAACAAGCTCGCAATTACGTCTGCCGCTCGTGCTCGAGCGGTGTCCCCATGGGCCACAAGTTCTGTGGTCGCTGCGGCGAAGCCGTCCCTCCGGAGATCGTCAGCGCGCAGACCCTGTACTTCGGGGACATGCAGAACCCCGCGAAGGCGAAGCTCATCCTCATCCGCGGCGAGGGGATGGACGGGCTCTCCTTCCACCTGAAGGCGGAGCAGCACATCGTCGGCCGCGACGGGCAGCTCCCGTTCCCGGACGACCCGTTCGTCTCCCGGCGCCACGCGAACTTCTTCTATCGGAACGGCAAGCTCGTCGTTCGCGACGAGGGCTCGCTGAACGGCGTCTACATCCGCGTCCGCGGCACGGTCGAGATCACGCCCGGGGACATGATCCTCGCCGGTGAGCAGCTCTTCCGGCTCGAGATGAACCCCCGCGCGGCCGACGGTCAGGAGCCCGACGGCACGTACTTCTACTCGTCGCCCAAGCACCCGAGCTCCTTCCGGCTGGTCCAGATCCTCCAGGGTGGCTCCACCGGCATGGCTGTGTGTGCGCGCGGCAACGCGCTGCAGATCGGCCGCGAGGGCGGCGACCTGAACTTCCCCGGCGACCTCTACATGTCGGGATCACACTGCCGCATCGAAGAGCAAGACGGTCGGTTCACCCTCGCGGACTTGAGCAGCCGCAACGGGACCTACCTCCGCCTGAAGACGGAGCGCGAGCTCGGCCACGGCGACTACCTCTTCATCGGCCGCAAGCTCCTGCGCGTCGAGCTCAACACCAACTAGGTTGCTGGCGGTTTTCGCCGATAGCTTCGCGATCTCGACGTCGAGCGTGCTCGCGTACGGTCGTACGCTCCGCGCGACTCGCCGCCGACCTCGCTCGCTCTCGGCGAAAACCGCTCAGCTACCGCGGGAAGCTTCGCGATCTCGACGTCGAGCGTGCTCGCGTGCGGTCGTACGCTCCGCGCGAGTCGCCGCCGACCTCGCTCGCTCTCGGCGAAAACCGCTCAGCTACTCGCCGTCGCAGAGCCGGGCGTATTTGCCCTGCGGCTTGCCTTGCACGATGTCCGCGAGGCAGCCCGGATCTCGCGTGGCTGCGTTGATCGCGTCCAGCGCGAGCGCGCCCGACCAGTCGCGCGCGCCGTCGAATCGCGAGCGGATGAACCCGTCCTTGTCGAGGATCCACGTCTCGGGGTACTTCGTCGTGCCGTAGCCGTCCCGCACGACCTTCATCTCCGGATCGTGCAGCACGAGGAAGGGGATCTCCCCGGGCCTGAGCTTGTCCTTCAGCTCGTCGTCCGCGGCGAAGAGGGCGGTCAGCGTGTCCGTGATGGCCGTCTTCTCTTCGTCCACGCTCACGGTGACGAGCACCACGTCCTTGCGTTTCTTCAGCATCATCGCGAGGCGCGCGAGCGACGGCATCTCTTCCCGGCAGGGGTCGCACCAGCTGGCCCAGAAGTTCAGGACCACGGTCTTGCCGCGGAAGCTCGATAGGCTGACGGTGTTGCCATCCATGTCGGGCAGCGCGAAGTCGGGCGCCGTACGGTTGCGGCCGGCGTAGGCAGGCGCGAGCGCGCACGTGGCCGAGCACAGCGCGCGCATCTGGTCGTTCTTCGCGGCCTGCACGAAGCTGAAGACCCCGCCCGCGGCCACCAAGATGAACGCGAGCTGGATGGCGAAGTTCCGCCCTCGGTTCTGCTCGCGCGCCGCTTCGCCTGCCATTCGGAGGCGAGTACTAGCACGACGGCGGAGCGCCGCGCTCCCCGATATCCGCCGCTCAGACCGGCGCGATGGCCAGGCTGCGGCGGGCGGGCTTCGCGGCCAGCGTGGCCTCGAACGCCGCCTTGTAGTGGGCGAACGAGCCGCCCCGCAGGGCTGCCTCGCGCAGGGCTCGGCCCTCCGCGACGCCGCCTTGCGCGAGGACGTACTCGACCCACGCCCACTTCACGCTCGTCGAGCGGACGTCGGCTCGGCCGCGCAGCCCGCGCCGCAAGCGCTCGAGGCGCGAGGAGACCACGTCGATGCCGGCGAAGGGCTGACCGTCGAGGGGCGTGTTTCGCTTCGCGCAGAACGGGGCGATGCCGAGCGCGATCGGCACGACCGTGGAGAGCTCACCCACGAACGAGACGCACTCGTCGATGTCGGCGTCGGTCTCGCTCGGCAGCCCGAGCATCAAGTAGAGCTTGAGCCGCTTCATGCCGTGAGCCCGCGCCAGCTCCGCGGCCCGCCTGAGGTGCTTGACCTTCGCGCGGCGCTCGAGCGACTCGCGCAGCCGCTCGCTCGGCCCGTCCATCGCGGTGGTCAGCGTCCGGTAGCCCGCGAGCGCGAGCGCGGAGACGAAGTCCTCGCTCAGCCGGTCCGGCCGGAGGCTCGAGAGACCGACCTCCGCCCCGCGCTCTCCCAAGGAGCGGACGATCTCCGCGATCTTCGGGTGGTCGCTCACGGCCGCCCCGACGAGGCCCACGCGGCGGCAGTCCTCCGGGATCGTGCCGAGGATCGTCTCCTTCGAGACGAGGCGCATCCCGCCGTTGGTGGAGCGCCGCATCACGCAGTAGGTGCACATCCGCGAGCAGCCGCGCTCCGTCTCGATCAAGAACATGTCCGAGAGCTCCGTATCGGGCGTCCGGATGGCGCTCGAGGCGGGCAGGAGCGCCGTGTCGCACTTGGCGATCGAGGGCATCGACGCGCCGTGGTGCTCCGGCACGAAGACGTGTGGCACGGCCGCCAGCGCCGCGAGCGCGGCGGCCTTGGTCGGTGCGCCGGCGATGATCTCGAGCACCGGGACCACCAGCTCTTCGGCCTCGCCCATGACGATTGCGTCAGCGAACGCGGCCAGGGGCAGCGGGTTGGAGAACGTCAGGGGGCCGCCCGCGAGGATGAACGGCGCGTCCTCGTCCCGGTCGGCCCGGAGCGAGGGGATGCCGCTCCGCTCGAGCATGTGGACCAACCCGGCCAGCTCGAGCTCGTACGCGACACTGAACGCGACGATAGGGTAATGGGAGAGCGGGCGGAGGTGCTCGTAGGTGAGGGGGGCCGGCTCACCCTGGGACTCGTCGGGCAAGAACGCTCGTGCGCACGCGATCGTGCCCGACCGCTGGATGAGCTTGTAGACCTGCTGGAAGCCGAGGGAGCTCATCCCTGTGTGGTACGGGGAAGGGTAAGCGAGGGCGATCGTGGTGTCGGCCTGGGCCGACACCCCCCCGCGTTCCTTGCGGAGCCGCGCTCGAATGGTCTCCTGGTTTTCCCAGGTGGGCACGGGCGAAGCGATAGCACCGGTCCCGCTCGGCCGCCGCCTCGCCGCGAGATTTGTGCGCTTCTACCTGGATCGCCGCCGACCGGACGACGGCGGGTGCACGCGGCGCCGTCCGTAGTCGAACAGCGCGGCGACAGTGTTCCTCCCCAGCGAGAATCATGTAACGTTTGTCGTCCCCGGGCTTCACCTCTTTCTTTTTGTTGCTCCGAGATTCCAACCCGAGTGCGCACCCCTCGAGGATGATCATGCAGCTCTTGCGTCACACCCCCGCAATCCTCGCCGTCTTCATGGCCGCCGCGTGCTCCGCTGGAAACAACAACGGATCGGGGGGCAGCCCCGGCGACGGAGAAGGCGCCGGGAACGAAGGCGGAGCGACGACCGCCGTCGCGACGAGCAGCCAGGGCGGCTCGGCGAGCTCGTTCGGGAACACCACTGGCACCAGCATGCAGGCCGGATGCGACGCGGGGCCCGACGAGGACAAGGACCAAGACGGGTTCTCGATCAACCAGAACGACTGCAACGACTGCGATCCCAACGTGAACCCCAACGCCATCGAGGTCATCGTCGACGGCGGCATGGGCGGCGGTGGCGGCGTGATGGAGCCGGCCGACGAGGACTGCGACGGAGAGATCGACAACGTCGCCGGTCCCTGCGACACGGGCCTCCCGTTCGACAGCACCGACGCCATGGACGGCGCGCGGGCCATCGAGCTCTGCAAGACGGCGACGCCCGAGAGCGATTGGGGCGTCGTCTCCGCACAGTGGGTCCGCGCGAACGGCTCCCCGGTGAGCACCTCCAGCGTGCAATACGGCATCTTGCCGAACTTCGGGCCCAGCGTCGCGCCTCGCGCCGGCGAGAGCGTGCTGGCGCTCTCGAGCGGAACGGCGCGTTTGCCCGGCCAGGCGGGGGCCTGCACGAGCCACGCTTGCGCCTCGGGCGCCGGCACCCCGCCGCCCGGCTTCCCGCAGGCCGTCCCCGGCTGCGACGTGTCGAGCACCATCAACGACGACATCGGGCTCGAGGTGACGCTCAAGGCGCCCAGCAACGCCACGGGCTACAAGTTCGATTTCAAGTTCTACTCCTTCGAATACGCGGAGTACGTCTGCACGCTCTTCAACGACCAGTTCATCGCGCTGGTGAACCCCGCGCCGATGGGCTCGCAGAACGGCAACATCTCCTTCGACTCGAACAGCAACCCGGTCAGCGTCAACATCGCCTTCTTCGACGTATGCAACGGCTGCGACGACTTCGCGGCCTACTGCTACACGGGCACTTGCCCCACCGCCCCGAACCCCTGTTGCCCCTCGGGCGGCGCCGAGCTCATGGGCAACGGCTTCGACAACGCCTTCGGCTCGAACTTCGAGGACGCCGGCGGGACGAGCTGGCTGCAGACCACCGCGCCCATCGGGCCGGGCGAGTCCTTCTCGGTTCGCTACACCATCTGGGACGTCCAGGACACCGCCTACGACTCGACGTCCGTCATCGACAACTTCGAATGGATCGCCAATGGCGGAACCGTCATCGTCGGGACGAACCCCGTCCCGGAGTGACGGAGCCCCCGACTGAACACTGACAGAACCGTCTCTTTTTCGCTCCGACCTGGACACGAGGCAACAATGAACAAGTCCGTAGCAATCTGGGTTGCCGCCGCGCTGACGAGCGCCGGGCTCGGGGCGGCGTGCTCCGCCGGGTCGAACACCGGCGCAGGCGGCTCCGACACGGAAGGCACAGGCGCGAGCGGCGGTGGCTCGTCGCAGTCGACGGTCACGACGAGCAGCCAGGGCGGCTCGGCGAGCTCGTTCGGGAACACCACCGGCACCGGCATGCAGGCTGGCTGCGACGCGGGGCCCGACGAGGACAAGGACCAGGACGGGTTCTCGATCAACCAGAACGACTGCAACGACTGCGATCCGAACGTGAACCCGAACGCCATCGAGGTCGTCGTCGAGGACGACGGCATGGGCGGCGGCGGCGGCGCGATGGAGCCTGCGGACGAAGACTGCGACGGCGAGATCGACAACGTCGCAGGCCCGTGTGACGCCGGCATTCCCCTCAACACGACCGACCCGATGGACGGCGCGCGGACGATCGAGCTCTGCAAGACCGCCACCCCCCAGAGCGACTGGGGCGTCGTGTCCGCCCAGTGGGTGCGCGCGAACGGCGTCGCGGCGGCGGTGACCGATCAATGGGGCGTCCTCGACGCCTTCGGCGCGAACGTGCCCGCGCGCGCGGGCGAGAACCTGTTCGTCATGTCGTCCGGCAAGGCGAGGCTCCCCGCCAACGGCGGCTGCGGCTCCAACATCTGCACCGGCACCGGCCTGGGCGTCGCCCCGCCCGGCTTCCCGCAGGACAACCCCAGCTGCCCGCCCTCGACCGAGATCAACGACGACGTCGGCCTCGACCTCACGATCAAGGCACCCTCCAACGCGACCGGCTACCGGTTCGACTTCAACTTCTACTCGTTCGAGTTCCCCGAGTGGGTCTGCGACTCGTACAACGACCAGTTCATCGCCCTGGTGAACCCCGCGCCGATGGGCTCCATCAACGGGAACATCTCGTTCGATTCGAATAACAATCCGGTCAGCGTCAACATCGCCTTCTTCGACGTCTGCAACTACGACTCGTTCTACCCGCAGTTCCCCTGCAACCTCGGTCCCGCCGAGCTCGCGGGGACCGGGTTCGACGTGTGGGACGACGCCGGTGCGACGAGCTGGCTCCAGACCACCGCGCCGATCGGACCAGGCGAGACGTTCAACGTGCGCTTCGCGATCTGGGACACCGGCGACGACGCCTGGGACTCGACGGTCCTGATCGACAACTTCCAGTGGATCGCCAACGGCGGCACCGTGGTCGTCGGGACGAACCCGGTCCCGGAGTGATCGGAGCCCTCTCCTCCAGACCGGCGCGGCGCCCCGTGCTCCCCTGCTGACAACTCCGTCATTATTCTTTCGACCACCCTGGACACGAGGCAACGATGAACAAGTCCGTAGCAATTTGGGTTGCCGTCGCGCTGGCAGGAGCCGGGCTCGCGGCCGCGTGCTCCGCCGGGTCGAACAACGGGGGGGGCGGAAACGACACGGAAGGCACCGGCGCGAGCGGCGGCGCCTCCGGGCAGACGACCGTCACGACGGGTCAAGGCGGCTCGGCCAGCTCGTTCGGCAACCAGACGAGCACGGGCAGCGGCCAGCCTGGCTGTGACGCCGGACCCGACGAAGACAAAGACATGGATGGGTTCACCATCAACGGCGGCGACTGCAACGACTGCGACGCCAACGTGAACCCGGCCGCCATCGAGGTCATCGCGGAGGACGGCCAAGGCGGCGGCGGCGGCATGATGGAGCCGGCCGACGAGGACTGTGACGGCGAGATCGACAACGTGCCGACGCCTTGCGACACGGGGATCCCGCTCAACACGACCGACCCGTTCGATGGCGCGCGTGCGGTGGAGCTCTGCAAGTCCTCGGCTGGGGACGACGACTGGGGCGTGGTATCGGCCCAATGGGTCCGCGCGAACGGCGGCGCCAGCAGCCAGCCGGTCGAGCAGTTCGGCGTGCTCCCCAACTTCGGGACGAACGTGGCGCCGCGCGCCGGCGAGAGCTTGCTCGGGCTGTCCTCCGGCCGCGCGCGCACGCCGGGTCAGCCCGGCTTCTGCGGGACCCAGACCTGCACGTCGTCGGCGGGCACTGCCCCGCCGGGCTTCCCGCAGCTCGTGTGTAACGCGTCGCCGAACATCAACGACGACATCGGGCTGGAGGTCACGCTGCGCGCGCCGAGCAACGCGACGGGCTACCAGTTCGACTTCCGGTTCTACTCGTTCGAGTTCGCCGAGTGGGTCTGCACCTCTTACAACGACCAGTTCATCGCCCTCGCGAACCCCGCGCCGATGGGATCGATCAACGGGAACATCTCGTTCGACTCGATGAACAACCCCGTGAGCGTGAACCTCGGCTTCTTCGACACCTGCGACACCTGCAGTGACTGGGCCGCGTTCTGCAACACCGGCTGCCCGCCCATGCCCAACCCCTGCTGCCCCGCGGGCGCGACGGATCTCCAGGGCAGCGGCTTCGAGCTCGACGCGGGCGCCACCGCGTGGCTGCAGACCACAGCGCCCATCGGACCTCTGGAGACGTTCTCGCTCCGGTTCGCAATCTGGGACGCGGGCGATCAGGCGCTCGACTCCTCCGTCATCGTCGACAACTTCCGCTGGATCGCCAACGGCGGGACCGTGAACGTCGGGACGAACCCCGTCCCCGAATGAGCGCCCTGCTTTCCGGCTGACGTTGCCGTCATCTCTTTCGCTCTCTCTTCTTCGACCCGAGGCA
The DNA here is from genome assembly GCA_016794345.1 of Myxococcales bacterium. GTDB lineage: Bacteria > Myxococcota_A > Polyangia > Polyangiales > Polyangiaceae > Xiheicaenibacterium > Xiheicaenibacterium phototrophicum. Next base: position 14,264 of record JAEUKE010000146.1, on the reverse strand, counting down.
AAACGAATGAACAAGTCTTCCGCAATCTGGATCGCCGTCGCACTCGCTGGCGCAGGGCTCGGAGCGGCTTGCTCCGCTGGCTCGAACAACGGCTTCGGCGGAAACGACAGCGAAGGCACCGGCGCCAGCGGCGGCGCCACCGGTCAGACGACCGTCACCTCGGGCCAGGGCGGCTCGGCCAGCTCCTTCGGCAACCAGACGAGCACGGGGAGCGGCCAGCCGGGCTGCGACGCCGGGGCCGACGAAGATCAGGACATGGACGGCTTCACGATCACGCAGGGCGACTGCAACGACTGCGACGCCAACGTGAACCCTGGCGCGATCGAGGTCATCGCGGACGACGGCCAGGGCGGCGGCGGCGGCGTGATGGAACCGGCCGACGAGGACTGCGACGGCGAGATCGACAACGTCCCGGGGCCCTGCGACGCGGGCATCCCGCTCGACTCGGCGGACCCGATGGACGGCGCGCGCTCGATCGAGCTCTGCCATCCGGCCCCCACGCCGTCGGACTGGGGCGTCGTGGCGGCCCAGTGGGTCCGCGCGAACGGCCTGCCTGCCACGGTGAACGCGCACATGGGCCTCTTGCCCGACTTCGGTCCGAACGTGGCGACGCGCGCCGGCGAGAGCATGCTCGCGATCTCGTCCGGCGCCGCCCGTGACGAGACCGATCCTGCCTTCTGCTCGCACTCCTGCTCGTACAATGGAGCCGGCACCCCGCCGCCGGGCTTCCCGCAGGACGTGCCCGGCTGCTCCGGCGGCACGAACATCAACGACGACGTGGGCCTCGAGCTCACGCTCCGCGCGCCGACCAACGCGACGGGTTACAAGTTCAACTTCCGCTTCTACTCGAACGAGTACCCGGAGTGGGTCTGCACGACCTTCAACGACCAGTACATCACGCTGGTCAATCCGGCACCGATGGGATCCATCAACGGCAACATCTCGTTCGACTCGATGAACAACCCTGTCAGCGTGAACGTCGCGTTCTTCGACGTGTGCTCGGGCTGCGCGGCCGGAACGAACGAGCTCGTCGGCACCGGCTTCTCGACGTCCGAGGGCGGCACGAGCTGGCTGCAGACCAGCGCGCCGATCGGCGCCGGGGAGACGTTCTCCATCCGCTTCGCGATCTGGGACACCGGCGACACCGCGTTCGACTCGACGACGCTGATCGACAACTTCGAGTGGGTCGCAAACGGCGGCACCGTGAACGTCGGGACGATTCCCGACCCGCAGTAGCCTCGACTCGCCCGCTCAGCGTGCACGCGCAGCCACGATGTCCCGTGGCTGCGCGCGTTTTGTCTGGATATCGACGAAGCCGGACCTCTCGAGCAGCGCGCGGATCTCCGCGGCGCCGAGCTGATCGCCGCGCATCGCGAGGAGCATGACGAGCGAGAGGACGGCGGCGCCCATGGGGCCGGCGCCGTCTTCGTCGAGCAACGTCTCGCTCAGCAGCAGGTGCCCGCCGGGCCGAAGGTTCTTCCGTGCGCCTTCCAGGATCGACTCACGCTCGCCGTCGTCGAAGTCCGCGAGGATCCCGGACAGCAACACCGCGTCGGCCCCGCGCGCATCGACCCCCGCGAGGAGATCGCCGGGCGCGATGAAGTGCCGGCCAGCGTGCTCCATGCCGCACCGCGCGCGCGCGATGGCGCAAACCGCAGGCAGATCGAAGCTCTCGATCTCGATCTCCGGCATGCTCGCGAGTATCTCTCTCGCGACGCCGCCGCCGCCGCAGCCAAGATCGACGAGCCGCCTGACCCCGCGCTCGCGCAGGAGCGGCACGAGGGCAACCCCTGCGCCGCGGCTCGATCTGTCCATCGCGCCGAGGAACGTGCCGAGCTCGGCCGGATGCCGCGCCAGCTCTTCGTAGGCGCTTGCGCCCAACGGCGTCTCGGCGAAGCTCCAGCGCCGGTACTGGCGCTCACCCGTTCGGAGCGCGTCGGTCAGGTGCAAGAAGAGCGGCAGGACATGCCGCTGATGATGGCGGACCACACACCACGCGTCGCCGCCTCGCGCGAGCGCCTCGGTCGCGCCGGCGACAGGCGCCACCAGATCACCGCGCAGCTCGAGCAAGCCCATCGCGCCGAGGACGCGGCAGAGCCGTCGGACTCCGCCGGCGCCGGCCCCGATCTTGGAGGCCAGCGTGTGGACGGACATGGGGTTCACGAGCGCGTCGAAGAGCCCGAGCTCGAACGCAGAGAAGAGGATCGTCGCGCCGATGTAGCCCGACGCGGCCTCTTCGATCATCGAGGTCGCGTCGCGGCTCACGAGGTGACCTCCGCGAGACGACGCGCCAGCGCGTCGCACTCGTCGAGCGTGGAGCACGCGTGCGGCCCTATGCGGATCCCGGCGCCGGGGCGCGCGTCGATGTCGATCCCCTCCTCGGCGAGCCGCTCGACGACGTGTTTGCCGTCGGGCACGTCGACGCACAACATCCCCCCGCGCTTCTCGGGGTCTCTCGGGGTGATCACCGTGAGGCCGGCCTCGGTCAGGCTGTCGTACAGGCGCGAGGTCAGCTCCACGCTCCGCGCGCGGATGGCCTCGATCCCCACCGCGGCGATCCACTGAAGCCCCGCGCGCGTGGTGTAGATGGGCTCCATCGCGGGCATCCCTTGCTGGAGCTTCTCCGCGCCGCGGGCCGGCTCGAAGCGATCGGCGAAGGCCATCACGTCTCGATGCGCCATCCACCCGGGGAAGACGGCCTCGAGCGAGGCGGAGAGCGCGGGCTCGACGTAGCCGAACGCGAGCCCGGTGCCGCCGCCGCCGACCCACTTGTGGAACCCGCCGACGATGACGTGGGCACCGAGCGCGCCGACGTCGACCGGAACGACGCCCACCGCCTGGTAGGCGTCGAGCACGAAGATCGCGCCGCTCCTCTGCGCCGCCTGGGCGACGGCGCGCGCGTCGATCATCGCCCCCGTGCGCGGTGAGACCAACGAGGCCGCCACTATGCGGACGCGCTCGTCGACGTAGCTGACAAAATCGTCATGTTTAACCTCGACGACCTCGAAGCCGCGGCGCTCCTGCGCGCGCCAGAGATACCGGCTCGAGTGGAAGTCCGCTTCGCCTACGAGGATGCGCCGGCGCTCGCCCTCGGGCTCGACCGAGGCGGCGACTGTGGCTTGCGCTGCCGTTGCGCTGTCACGCAGGAAGACCGAGCCAGCGGGCGCGGCGACGAGCCGTTCGACGAGCGCGTGCATCTCTTCCCACCGCTCGGCCCACTCGGGGATGGCGCGGCTCCGCCGTGTCAGGCTGAGCCCGTAGGCCCGCAGGTCCTCGGCCATGCCGAGCGGGCAAGCGCCGAGGCACTGCTGCGCGAAGTAGCTCCGCTCGGCGAGGATGGCGAACTTGCGCCGCTCCTTCGCCAGCCGCGCTTCGAGGCTCTCCTGCGCCCCCCCGCCGGGCTCGATGCTGGAGTGAGCGCGTGTCATGTCGCTGCGAAGCAGACGGAGTAGAGCTCGTCCATGAAGGCCCAGGCGGCTTGGCCGACCTCCTCTGCGCCGCGCACCGCGAGCTCCGCCTTTCGACCAGCAGGAATCATCCGCGCCAGCTCGTAGGACTCGTCCACGTGGGCGATCTCGAGCTCCTCGTGCAGGGTCAGCCACTCCATCACCGGCGCGGGGAGCGGTCTGTCGCTGCGCCGGAGGAGCTTGCCGATCGTCAGATCTCCCTGCTTGCCGAGGAGCTCCATCACGAGCGTGGCGCCGAGACCCTCGTAGGCGCTGCGGTTCAGGTAGAGGTCGTCTTGCACGGCTCCGAAAGCGCGGCCCGGACCAAGAGCGTCCTCGCCGAGGGCGCCCTCGGCACGCCGTGCGAAGCCGGCGGCGAAGCGCTCGAACAGGATCTTGTGTGTGCGCGACGGGTCACCGTCCCCCAGCTCGTCGTTCAGCTGCTTCGCGAGGATGCTCCGGATCGGGTCTTCCTCCACGCGGGCGACGACGTTCGCGAGCCGGCGGGCGAAGTGGAGCGTGATCGCCTCCCGGATGTTGAAGACCAGCAGGGCCAGGGGTCTCTCGTCGAAGGGCTCGCGCGCCAGCCGCCTGAAGAACGGATGCGCGGCGATCGTCTCCTCGTCGAACCTCCGCACGACGGCCTCCGGGTCGTCGCTCCGGCGGCGCGGGGCGACGGCGGCGCGCGTCGGCTCGTCGACGAGGGCCTTGGGCGCCAGGTAGACGTTCGCCTTCGGTCGGTCGCCCCCCGTGCGGATCGCAGCCCACGCCACGACCCCGCTTCCTTCTTCGAGCGGTCGCTGTGCGAGCGCAGCCGTCGCCGCCTCGAACGTGCGCGGCGACAGCCCGAGCTCTCGGATGGCGCACGCCACGCGAGTCTGCGCCGTTGCGTCGTCACCGGCGAAGGTGCGGATGGGGACGTGAACGGTGCCGGTCTTCGGGAGCGCGTCGTTGCCGACGAACGCGAGGCACGTCGCGGGCTGGCGCTCCGCGACGAGCGCGCCCTCGCCCGCGAGAAGCGTGCGGCAGAACCTCCGGACGGCGGGGAGATCGGCGCCTGGAACCTGCGCGACAGCGCGCGCCAGTACGTCGACTGTCGCGTCGTGGTGGAACCCGTAGACCTTCACGCGGGCAGTCTCGGTCGGCGCGAGATCGATCGAGAAGAACCGGAGCTCGTCCAGCGCCGGGCCGCGTGTCATGGCGCGGCAGACCGTCGCCCAGCCGCCGCGCACGTCGAGGCGCTGCAGCGCCTCCTCGACCAAGCGCGGCGCCTCGTGTCGACCCTGGATGGCCGGGTTCAGGTACGCCTTGAAGGCCGGCTTTCCGTCGGCTGAGAAAGACGCCGCGAGCCACAGCGCAAACGTGCCGGTGGGGCTTTCGGGGAGGAACAGATCGGCGATCCGGTCGAGCCGCGTGAAGTCGGCCCCGAGCTCCTCGAGCGCGGGCCTCAGCTGGAGCCCCGCCGCGAGCGTCGAGGTGAGCGTCACCGGCCCCGAGGTGGGCATCGGCTCGGCCATCAGCCGCACCTCCGCGCCGTCGTCTCCGATCAGCAGAGAGAGCTCGTACGGTGTGTGGTCGTCGCTGACGTACGAAGGCCACGCCGGACGCTCGAGGCCGCGAGGGACCAGGAGATCGACGACGTGCAGCACTTGCCGAGGAGGCGGCCGACCATGGACCGCGCTCCAGAGCCTCTCCAGCTGCGTTCCGCAGAGCTCGTGAAACCACCCACGACGGATCGCGTGCATCGACACCTCCAAAGACAGACTTCCGTTCGTGCGAGACGTCTTTCGCTCGAACACTCCCGCCACACCGTGGATTCCGTCCACACCGTGGACTCCCTCCACGGTTCGACACTACGCCGCGTGATGCGCCGTTCAAGCGTCCGTGCGCGCGCGCCTCGAGATCGGGAGGGCATCCTGCTCGGAAGTAGGGAAGCGGGCGAGTCGTAGCTGACGAACTTGTCAGTCAAGAGACCCCTGGCTTACAAAACGATCAGCCACGGGTGGTCGGAACCCGCCGGAGCTGAGAATCTTGTCAGCTTGACCGAGCCGCCGTGGCAGGATGGAATGCGACGAGGCGGAAATGGACGTACTCATCGCCGAAGACCATCCCGAGATGCTGGAGTTTTACGCCCGGGTGGTGAAGGCCGACGGCCACCACGTCGCGACCTGCCCCGATGGGCGCGCCGCGCTGGAGACCCTCGCGCAGCGCCGGTTCGATCTCGTCGTCCTCGATCTACGCATGCCCCACGTCGACGGCTTCGCGGTCTGCCGGAAGATGCGCGAGTCGGGCGACAGGACGCCTGTGCTCGCGCTGACCGGGCTCACCTCGGAGGCGGCTCAGCTCGAGGCGTTCGAAGCTGGTGCTGACGATTTTGTCACGAAGCCCTGCAGCTACGACGTGCTGCGCGCGCGCGTGCGCGCGATCCTTCGTCGGTCGACCTACTCCATGTCCGTGCGCCTCGGGCACTGGCAGCTCGATCGCGACGCGCTCGCCGCCTACGCGCCGAGCTCCCCGAACAAGCCGGTCCGCCGGTTCTCCCCGGCCGAGATGCGCGTCCTCTCAGCCCTACACGAGAGGCTCGGCGTCGTCGTCGCCCGTGAGGAGCTCCGCAGCAGCTGCTGGGACGAGCCGGTGAACGACGACGCGCTCTCCGCGGTCGTGTTCCGGCTCCGGCAGAAGGTGGAGGGCTCGGGTCTCGTCGTCCGGGCCGTGCGCGGGAAGGGCATCGTGCTCGAGGTCGAAGACGCTCAGCCCTGAAGGTCGGCGCGGGTGATGGCGCCGAGGGGCGCGCCGAGCCGGCACGCCGGGTCCACCTTGCGTTTCACCGCGACGAGCCGGTCCCAGTCGAAGTGTCGCCTCCAGTCGTCGCGTGTCATGTGCTCGGTCCCGACGGGGAAGCCGATCGGGTACATGACGGCGCCGAGCGCGCGCGCCCGCCCGAGGATGGGGACACATCGACGGGAGAAGCTGTTTGCTTCGGCGAGCGACGCGAAGGTCGGCGGGATGTCGACAAGGAGGAGCCAGTCTTCGTCGGGCCACCTGATGATGGGCGTGTCGATCTTCCGGCGATCGACGACGTAGGTCATCAGGTGTCCCTCGCTGAGCTCCCGCGGCTCGAGCCGACCGAGCAGGTCAGCCAGGAAGGTCGCACCGCGCGAGCCCGGGACGAACATGGCCATCCACGGGTGGAAGCGACCTCTTTGCCGGTCGAGCTCCGGCAACCCGGCGAGGCGGTTCGCGTAGTCGAAGTAGGCGGACTCCTGGAAGGTCGCCTCGCGCGCTCCTTCACCGAGCTCGCCGAGGATGGCCTCGCCCCGGTAGCGCTCGCCGGCGTGGAGGTACTTCACGCCCTCGATCGAGAGGCGGAAGGTCCCGTCCTCCGCGGCGAACGAGGTCAGGAAGTAGTCGAGGAGACCGGAGTCGGTCAGCTTGCGCTGATCGGCCATGAGATCGCCGAGCGCGCGGTAGCGGAGCTTCACGATCGCCACGCGCTCCGGGGCGCGGACGAGACGGATGGTGGCATCGGTGATGACGCCGCAGAGCCCGAGGCCGCCGCGTACGGCGTCGAACAGGCCCGCATTTCGATCCCGCGAGCACGAGACCACCTCGCCCTCGCCGCTGACGACGGTGAGACGATCGACGACGGAGGTGAGGAGGCCGTGCCGGAACGACTGGCCGCCGACCCCGCCGACGCTGACCGTCCCACCGACGGTGATGCCGAGAAAATCCGGTAACACCGGGATGGTCAAACCGCGCTTCAGCGTCTCGCGGATGACGCTCTCCCAGGTCGCTCCGGCGCCGATGGTGGCCGTGGAGCCTTGCACCACGACGTCCTCGACGCCCGTCATGTCGAGCACGACGCCGCCTTCGACGAGCGACTGCCCGCGGGTGGAGTGGCCGGCGCCCCTGACCGCGAGGGGCAGGCCGGTCGTCTTGGCCGTCTCGACCGCCTTCACCACCTCGATCAAGCTCGTCGCGCGGAGGACACGTGCCGGGTACCGCCGGACGAGGCCGCCAAAGTCGTCGGTGTGGCTGGCGGCCCGGTCCACGCCTCACCGCCTCTCTGCGAAGCTCCGCAGCTTCGCAGCCAGGTTCGGGCCGGTCACGCTCTTGGAGATGTAGCCGTCGGCGCCGACCTCGCGCGCGAGCCAGCGGAGCTTCGACTCATCGGAGGCGCTGTAGAGGACGAAGAGGGTGCCGTCCGGCGCCCACTTCTTCGAGATGCCGATCAGCTGGTCGCCGGAGAGGGCGGGGATGTTGACGTCGACGAGAACGATGCGCGGTACGAAGCTGACGATCTGGTTCGTCACCCCGATCGGGCTCGAGCAGGTCATGACCTCGAAGCCGTCGGCTCGGAGGGTCCGCTCGACGAGCTCGAGCTGGTTGTTGTCGTCGTCGACGACGAGGATTCGTAGCGCGCCGTTGGTCATGGGATCTGCCCTTTGTTGGCCCCCAGGTGTTTCTTCAGCGCGCGGAGCAGCGTCTCTCGCTCGACGGGCTTGGTGAGGTAGTCGGCGCAACCGACCTCCGTGGCCTTGGCGCGATCCTCGCGGGACACGTAGGCCGTGAGCGCGATGACGGGGATGTGCTTGAGCCGCGGGTTGTCCTTGAGGCGGCGCGTCGCTTCCCAGCCGTCCACTCGGGGCAATGACAGATCCATCAGGATGATGTCGGGCACGTCCCGCCGTGCCCGATCGAGGCCGTGCTCGCCGTCCTCCGCCTCCAGCACCTCGTAGTCGCCCTGGAGGTAGCGGCGGACGATGTCGCGGTTCTGCGCCGAGTCTTCCACGTAGAGGACGCGGGGCAGGCGCTTCTGCGGCGTCCCGGCGGCGGCCAGGAGCCGCTTCGCCTGGTCGACCACGGCCTCGATCGCGAGGCCTCCTTTCTTCACGACGTGCGCGAGGCCTGCGAGGAGCGTCTGCTCCTCGTCGCCGCTCAGCGCCTTGCCGGTGAGGACGATGACCGGCACCATCGACCCTTCGGAGCGGAGGGTGCCGAGCACCTCGAATCCATCCATCTTGGGCATCATGAGATCGAGGACCAGGAGCCCGGGCTTGGTGACCCGCGTCTGCAAGAGCGCATCCTCGCCGTCGCGAGCCTCGGCACAGGCGAAGCCGGCGGCTCGCAGGTTGCGGCTGACGAGCTCGCGCGCCTGCTCGTCGTCGTCGACGACGAGCACCGTGCCCTTGGCGTCGACGACGTTCCTCCGCACGGCCTCGACGAGCCGCTCGGGGTCGATCGGCTTGACCAGGTAGTCACACGCGCCGAACGCGAACCCGCGCGCGCGCTGCTCCTCCACCGACAGGATGATGACCGGGGTCGTGTTGAGGACCGGGTCGTTCTTGAGCTCGGCGAGGACGGTCCAACCGTCGAGCTTGGGGAGGTGGATATCGAGGACGATGGCGGTCGGGCGATGGCGGCGCGCCGCCTCGAGCCCGGCGACGCCGTCTCCGACGGCCACCACCTCGAAGCCGACCTGCTCCAGATCGCGCCGCATGAGGGCCACGATGATCGGATCGTCGTCGATGAGGACGATGACGGGCGACTCGCCGACCGGGACGGGCACGGGCGAGCCGAGCGCGCGGGTGACCGCCGGGACGGGGCTCGTGTCGCGGTCGAGCGCGCCGGGCAGCGTGACGGTGAAGCGTGACCCGCGACCCAACGTGCTCACCACCTCGACCGTGCCGCCGAGGACACGCGCCACCTCCTTCACGATGGCGAGTCCGAGCCCGGTGCCGCCCACCTTGCGCCGGGATGCGTCGTCCACCTGGCGGAACTTCTCGAAGATGTTCTCGATCTGCTCCGGCGGGATTCCGGCGCCCGTGTCTTCCACTGCGACGGTGAGGGTCGTGCCGTGCGCGCGCGCCTCGAGCAAGATCTCGCCCGTGTCGGTGAACTTGGCGGCGTTCGAGAGCAGGTTGAGCAGGATCTGCTTCAGCTTGAGCGAGTCGGTGAAAGCGATCCGCGCCTCCGGCGAGACGTCTGCGCTCAGCGCGACGTCCTTCCCCTTCAGGAGCTCGCGGATGGTCCCCACGCACTCGTCCACCAGCGTCGTGACCTCGACGCGCTCCTTGATCACCTCGAGCCGCCCCGCCTCGATCTTGGAGAGATCGAGGATGTCGTTGATCAGCGCGAGCAGCGTCTTGGCGTTCGACTTGACGATGTTCAGATCGCGCCGGCCGTGCGGCGTGAGCCGCGTGCCCTCTTCGCGCAGCAGGAGGTCGCAGTAGCCGAGGATCCCGTTCAAGGGCGTGCGGATCTCGTGGGAGAAGTTCGCCAGAAATTCGCTCTTCAGGCGCGACGCCTCCTCGAGCTGACGGGCGCGCTCCTCCTCCGCGCGCTTGGACTTGGCGAGCTCGCCCGCGAGCCGATCGAGGTCCTCGTTCTGCTGACGGATGACCTCCATCTGGAGGGCGCGCTGCTGGTAGCCGGCGATGGCGCGCGCCGCGAGTGAACGCTGGACCGCGAGCTCTTCGCGGACCTGCGCGAGCTCGGCCTTGAGATCGTCTTCGCTCACGATGCCGACCCGAAGACGAGGCTGGTGAGGGTGCTGTTGACCATGAAGCCGCAATACGTCTCGAACTGGACGGTGAAGCCGGCCGCAGGCGGTGCGTGCGAAAATGTTCCGGAGAGCTCGGGCACGCGCCCGACGAGCTGGGCGTAGAACTTCCGCGCGCCGCAGTCGAAGAGGAGCGCGGCGGTCGGGTTCTTCACCCGGCGCGGCAGCTCCTCCGCGAAGAAACGCCGCGTCGACTCGACGAGGTCGCCCGAGCGCATGACCTCGAGCTCGAGATCCTCCTGGACCATGTTCGCCGACTCCAGCGTGTCGTCGTGGTCGTTCTTGCGGATCGCGCGGAGGAAATACTCGCGCCCGACGCGCATGGCGAGGGACCACTTGAGGTACTGCTCCGGGAACCCGAACGTCAGGTGCTCCGGCGGGACGCCGGCGATCTCCGCCCAGCGCGCGCCGGCAGGCTTGCCGTCGAGCTCGAGGATCCGCCGCGCGGTGTGATCCACCTTTGTCACGAGGACGCGCATCCCCGTCGGCTCGTACCAGTGGGTGCGCAGCGCGGCCCACGGTGCGGTCGACCGGAACAACATCGTGACGACGCCGTCAGAGAAGACCTCGCCGTCCACCCCCATGTAGCCGGTGCCTTGCATGAACTCGTAGCCGCTCGCGCCTCCGCCGACCAGGACGAGGCCCTGGTTCTTCTCGAGCACGCCGAGGAGCATCTCCTCCTTCTTCATCTTGAAGCCGTCGTCGATCACGACGGCGCCGTGGTGCCGATCGAGGTTCGCCACACGCGAGCCGAGCTCCGCGGCGGCCTGCTCGATCGCGGCGCTGCCCGCCTTCGCGGCGTCACGAGAGAGCCCCGTCGCGTAGCCGACGGCCACGTCGAGATCGCCGCCGAGCGCACCGAGGACGAGTCGCTCCGTGAGCAGCCCGCCGTTCGTCACCTCGCCGCCGGTGGAGCTGGTGATCAAACGCACAGGCTTCGGCAGGCGAGCGCGGAGCGCCGCATGGAACGCGCGGTGGTCCCACGGGCCCGGGACGAAGCCGAAGACGATCTTGGGGACGAAGCTGCCGAGCTCCGTCAGCGCCTCCTCGGCAGCTTGCTCGGGGGTCGTCGACGAGGAGGTGCCCGACTTGATTCTCACGGTCGCCATGGTGCCCTCGACCCTAACAACCGGGTCGCGCCCTTGAGAAGCCACGGAGATCGAAATCTTTGGCCCTAGCTGACAAGATTGTCAGCCAGGGTGGTCGTGGCTGACAAATCGATCAGCTACGGGTCGGTCGAGGTGTCCGGGTCTCTCACTTGTTTGTGCCCGGTGTGTCGTCCTCGCTTGCCAAGCGCGAGCGGACGTCTAACCGTAGGAAGCTGAACGATCTTTGGCGCATCAACAGTTTCGCGGGAGGTGACCATGGCCCGTTTTCGTGGAAGCATCGCGGTTGGGCTCGCTGCGCTCGTCTCGGCCGGCTGTGAGCCCGACGAGGCGGAGACGGCCGGCACGGGGGTGGCAGAGGCGAGCGCGGCCATCAGCTGGGGAGGCTTCCCGACGGACGGACCGACCAACAAGAACACGCCCATCGGCATCGCGCTGGAGATCGACCAGGGATCGGGCGTGCCGCTCAAGGTGCGCGCCGGGCAGCGCGTCTTCATCGACCAGATCGACGTCCGCGCGGCGATCGACGCCTCCTCGGACGAAGGAGTGGACGGCCTCGCGGACGCCGGCGACTTCGCGTCCCTCGACTGGGACGACGTGGAGCTCGAGGACGAGTCGTTCGTGGGCCAGGCGAACTCGGACGGCACCTTCACCCGCCGCCGGTTCTTCCGCGGCGCGGACTGGATGGACAAGCCGAGCTTCTTCCTCATCGAGCAGGTGGATCAGAACGGCCACGTCACGACGTTCCCGCTCCTCGTCGGCACGGGGCTCGAGCAGCTCCGAACGCCGCTCGACAGCTTCTTCATCCGCCGCCTCCGCGCGATCCAGTGGACGAACGACTGCCAGTCGATGGACAGCTGCGACGGCGCGACGTCTTTCACGGAGGAGGCCCTCGTCGAGCTGCGGAGCGCCAACGGATCGAGCCCGAGCTTCAAGCTGCAGCCGTCCACGACCGCGCTCCGCGTGCGCTGGACGCTCAAGCCGAACGCGCCCTACACGATACCCGTGGAGCAGGTCGCAGCCCCCGCCTACGACTACGGCTTCACGATGGATCTCGCGGCGATCACGCCGCCCGCGCCGGACGGCACCTACGCCCCGGGGCAAGCCGTCACGTTCCAGTTCACCCTGAAGGACGGCGCCGGGAATCGGCTTCATGACCCGGGTGTCATGCCCAGCTACGCCGACTTCCTCGCCGGGAACATCGACTCCGGCATCCAGTATTACCGCGCGCTCGCGGAGCCCTACGCGACGTATTACCGCCGCAAGCATCGCGAGAAGCAGCTCATCCTCGCGGTCATGGGGCCTGTCCAGAACAACCGGCCCCTCTACGACGTCGTCGACATCAACCAGAGCATCGATTTTGCGACCGGCGTGGTCACGGCAGGGACGCAGAGCGACGACGGCATCTACGCCGCCGCCACCGGCATCCCGAGCTTCCTGGTCCTCTTCGGCGGGCCGGCCTTCTGGGGGTTGCCGTCGACCGACACGTGGACGTTCACGCTCCCTCCGGACTGCGCCCCCGGCACCTACTACGTCGTGCTCAAGGGTCGGCGGAGCTACCTCGGGCAGGACATCCCGGAGAGCAAGGTGCTCGAGATCCAGGTGGGCTCGCCCGTGCACACGGAGCCGGCGATGACGACCGGGCCGTGCACGAGCTGCCACCAGGAAGGCGGCGCTTTCAACCGGATCCTGCACGGGCTGGACAACCGCGCCGCCTGCACGAGCTGCCACGCGCCGCTCTCCTTCGAGCTCGAAGGCCCGGTCTTCGTCCGCACGCACTTCATCCACTCTCGATCGAACCGGTACGACGCGCCGCTAAAGAAATGTCAGAACTGTCATACCTCTGCGGCGGGCATCCAGCGGACGAGCAAGGCCGCGTGCCTCTCGTGCCACACGTCTTACCCGGCCAGCCACGAGGAGGCGTACGGGCCCATCGTCGACATGTACGTGGGCGGACGTGAGGAGTCGTTCCAGCAGTGCGCGACGACCTGCCACACGACGCACCCGGGGAGCGGCTTGTAGGCAGGACGCGGTGGCGCTCGGGCGGGGACGGGGGGCGCCTTCTCCTCCGCTCCGTCTCGCCGGGCGCGTGGCCGCTCGGGCGGGAGGGGTTGGCCCTTCTCCTCCGCTCCGTCTCGCCGGTCCCTCCGGCGCATGAGGCTCGGCGGCCTGCCACGGCCGCCGAGAGCCAAGCCCGGAGGGTATGGAGCTGCCTTCGGGACATACTCACTTCGCTGCGGAGAAGGACCAACCCCTCCCGCCCTCGCTTGCGCGAACCAATGGCGCGGCCTGGCACGGCCGCCGAGAGCCAAGCCCGGAGGGTATGGAGCTGCCTTCGGGACATACTCACTGCGCTTCGGAGAAGGACCAACCCTGCTCTCGCTCCCTGACACCTGGCTCGGCGGCACTGGCGCTAGTCACTCGATCCCGGGCCCGTGGCACATCACGATGGCGCTCCGAGTCGAATCCGTCGATTCTGCTCCTGCATGGTCGATCTCGCGGCGAGCTTCCGACGCCTCCGGGAGCGTGGTTTCGCCGCTCGCTTCTACTCCGAGCTCTTGTCGGCTGATCCTCGGATCAAGCAGCTATTCCAGAACACCGACTTCAACCGACAGCGGGAGCTCTTCGAGCACGGGGTCCTCATGGCCATCGACAATGCTCGTGGGGGGGCGCTCGGCGGGCTCGCCCTGAGGCGGCTCGCGGTGCTGCATGGGCCAACCGGTCTGGCGATCCCGACCGATCTCTTCGCGGTCTGGCTGATCACCTTCTTGAAGGTCGGCGCCGCGCTCGACCCGGAGTGGACACCGGATCACCGGGAGGCCTGGAAGGCCGCGCTCGACGAGGCGATTTCCTGCATGGCGCCGCGCGTTTGAGGTCTTGCCCGGGCGAGCATCCGGCATCGGCTGCGGTCCCGGCCGCGGATCTCGGACCTCGGATCTCGGTGCCGTTTCCCGCTCACCGTCTTTTGCTCACCAGCTCACCCACTCCTTCTCTCCATCCGTCCACCAGCGCCACTCTCCTCCCAGATCCGTCCTCGCCACGCGGGCCCCTCGTCTCCCCAGCGCCTCGAGCACACCCGCGGACGGATGCCCGAACCGGTTGCGGACGCCACAAGACACGACCGCGTACCGCGGCGACACCGCATCGAGC
>JAEUKE010000139.1 GCA_016794345.1 Myxococcales bacterium | reverse complement strand
TCGAGCGTCATCGCCGCGACGAGCTCCGCGACCGAAGACCTGCCGAACCGAGGAGGCGGGGGCTCGGCTGCATCGTCTGCGCAGGACGAGAGCAGGACGAGGAGGAGCGCGGCGAGGGCGTGGCGGCGGAGCGGCATGCAGTCGAAGCGTACTTCGCCCTCGCTCGAGCCGTCACCGCCGAGGTACGACTGGCGGGCTCGTCTGCCCAGGCGCAAAGCCCTCGACCAAGGCCGAGCGGCTGCGGGGCACCCGGCGTGTTACTGAGTCGCCCGGCGTCGCTCCGCCAGGTAGAGCGGGAGCTCTATCGAGATGCTCTGCTTCACGCTCGGTCTTTCGATGCCGCGCGCCAGGTAGGCTCGCAGGTTCGGGTAGGGCGCGAGGTCGACGGGCGTCGCCTGCGCCCAGTTGAGCACCGTGATGAGGTAGGCGTCCGCCACGGTGAATCCGTCGAGGAGGAGCTCTCGACCTTCGAGGTGCTGGTCGACGTACTGGAGGCGGCGCGGGGCCTTCCCGGCGGCGAACTGCTTCACCTCGGCCGGCGCGGTTCTGTCGAAGAGCGGCGAAAAGACGCGACCGTGCAGCTCGGTCGAGATGAACCCGAGCCACTTGTGGAGCTCGGGATCGTCCGCCGAGCCCCCGCGAAGCCGCTCGAGGTAGAGGAGCACGGCGACGTTCTCGGTGAGGAGCTTGCCGTCGTCCGTCCTGAGGGCCGGGACGAGCCCGAGCGGGTTGATCGCGTGGAAGTCGCCCCCGTCCGGGGTCGTCTTGGTGAACGGGTCGACCTCGATGAAATTGGCGCCGCGGTCGGCTTCGAGGAGGGCGATGCGCGTGGCCATCGAACAGGCGAGAGGCAGGAAGTAGAGGTCCATGGGCGTTCCTTTCGTCCCGAAGCGTGCCGACGGGTGAGCGATGCGTCCAACGAGTTGTTGGTCTAGGATCGATGCGCCGTGCGTATCGCTGCCCTGCCGTCCCCGTCGCTCGAGGTCCGCGATCTGCGGCTCGTCTTGGCGCTTCTCTCCACCGGCACCACCGCTCGTGCGGCCGACGTCCTGCACCTCGCGCAGCCCTCGGTGAGCCGCGCGCTCTGCTCGCTCGAGGAGCGGCTGGGCGCGCGGCTCTTCGAGCGCACCAGCCGTGGCCTCGTCGCGACGGACGCGGGCGAGAGGCTCGGTGAGCGCGCGCGGGCGGTGCTGGGTGAGCTCGACGGCCTCGAGCGCTCGCTCCGCGCGCCGGTCGAACGCCGGCGGCTCCGCATCGTGTGCGAGTGTTACACGGCTTACCATTGGTTGCCCGCGACGCTCGCGCGGCTCCGGCGTGACGCGCCAGGCATCGAGCTGTCGCTTCGGCTTCGGTTCACCAAGCAGCCGTTCCCGGCGTTGCAGGGCGGCGACCTCGACGCCGCGCTGCTCTCGACCCCCGCTCGCTCGACCAAAGAGATCATCGTGAAGCCTCTCTTCCAGGACGAGCTCCTGTTCGTCGTGGCTGCGGACCACCCGCTCGCCACCAAGCGCGCTCTCTCGCCCGACGACCTCCGGCGCCACCCCATCCTGACGGCTCCTCCTTCTGCGAACGAGTCGGAGTGGTTCCTGAGCCGGGTCTTCGGCAAGGCGCAGCCGCAGCTCGACGTCTCCACCATTGCTCTCCTCGAGTCGGCGATCGATCTCGCGCGCGCCGGGATGGGCATTGCGATCGTCACCGAATGGGCCATCGGTCCCCACCTGCAGCGCGGCGGGTGCGTCGCCAAGCGGCTCACGATCGGGCCGATCGAGCGGCCCTGGCACTTCGCGTGGCGGCGCGAGGTCGGCGACGCCGGCCCGCTCCTGCTGGAGGCGCTGCAAGCGAGCGAGCGCGCCGGGCCCACAGGGCGGGGATGACCCTCCGGCCGAGATCTTCTCCAGAAGGGAATAAAGCGGCCTGCGGGACGGGCGCGCGTTGCCCGTCGACATCACACTCGAACGCCTGCTGGGGGAGCTGGCGGACGAGGTATGGAGTGAATCGGCGTGAGGGCGCTACAGCAGTTCGAGGCGCTCCTCCAGGGTGCGGGTCTCGTCGTACGTGAAGGAGCTGGGTTTCACTTTAGGCCTCCGGAAACGCAGCTCCATATGGTGCGTTGACGTGCTTGTCGATTCGACTCGCAAGCCGTCGGGCATGATGGCCCCCGTGATGACCTGCGTGGCGCTCCCTGGGCCCGGCTCTGCATCGGGCGGTAGATCTTTGGGCAGCGGATTCGTGATCGACACCTCGAAGCGTACCTCTCGCAGGTCGCCGAGCGAGCTGCGTCGGATCCCCACCAGCTGCATGCTTCCGGTTACCCCGTCGCGTGGGATCACGAGCTCCGAGCCCTTGAGAAAGGCCTCGAGATTGGGGCGCCACTTGTCCCCGACTCGCACCGGTTCGCGAGAACCGAAAATGCTGTCCTCGCTCGCGGCCTCTCGCGTGAGCGAGACGAAGAAGCTGACTGCGTTGCGCTCATCCGGGGTCGCGGCGCGACCGTCAATCTCGACCGTCGCCTCTTCCGGCGTGGCTGCGCGGACCACCCGGATCGTCGCACCCTCCGAAAGTCGTAGTTCTTTCCCTTTCACGACGCTCACGAGCTTCCCGACGCGGTACTCGAACGCCTTCTCCACCCCTTCGGCGTCGACGGCCGTGACCTTCCCCGTTCCCTCGAAGATGCGCTCTTCGCGGTCTCGCGACACCGTGTCCGGCTCACCTTCTATCTGGGTACGCTCGTCGATCTGGACCGTCTCCCGAACCCGTGTTCGGTACCGCTCTCCAACCTTGAGCGGTCGGCCCACGCGCACGGAATACTTCTGTGCCGGGTCGAGCACGGCTTTGGCCGGCGCCTCGCTGGTTGGCTCGAGCGGAGCGCGATCGGTGGTCGGCGCGTGGCAGCCCGTCGCGAGCAACAGCGCGAGCAGGCGAGCCAACTCAGGCGGCATCATGCGCAGCATCCTACCAGCGTGTGGCAGCCTTGCGTGTCGAGCTCAGGGCTTCGGTCAGGTGCTCTCGAACGGGAGGGATGGCATCCCCAAGACCTTCGATGACATCCGCCACGACTTTACCGACAAGGACGTCGAGCGCGTGGCTGGTCTGTAGGACGTTTGCAGACGACCGGAGCGAGCTCCGCACCAACACGAAGATGAGCGCCAGGCTTGCCGGCAGGATCGCAATCACCCAACGCTGCGTCCGAGCTCCGGGAATGAGCCTCTCTCTGGGTGGTTTCCTCTCCACGTGACCGACGTCTATCGCGACCACGCGGAGGCCGCGCGAGGGGAGCTCCTCGCGCTCCGACGCGAGCGCCAGGTGATCGATGCGCAGATCGCCTCGATCGAGCGAGAGCTCGGATCGAAGCGCGAGGTGCGAGGCCTGGTCGCGCGCTGCGTGGCTGTCGGGGTGCCAGCGGCCATCCTGGTGGCGTGCGGCTGGTGGTCCTCGAGCCGCGGCTTCATCTGTCGCATCCCCAGGTATCACGTGGCCTGGCGTGGCGCCGAAGCCGTCCAGCAGGCTGGGGAGCTCTGGGTCGGCACGAGCTCGTGCGAAGGGGAGCCGCCGTGCCCCAGCGTCGAGCGCCTCGTGCAGGCCAAGATGCTCGACCCGAACAAGGCAAACGACCCGTGGGGTCGTCCGTACCGGCTCGCCTGCGAAGAGGGCGCCGACCGTGTCTGGGCGTACTCCCTCGGCAGCGATGGTCTGGCCCACACGGCGGATGACATCGCGAGCGACATGCCGAGGCAGAACCTCAACGCAGTCGCCGAGCGCTCGCGGTGAGCCGGCGCGCAGGCGAGGACGCGCCCCCGAGCAGGAGACCCTGAGCGAGCGGCGCGATCGGGGCCCGCGCTACTCGAGGCAGAACGTCCCGTTCGTTCCGCTCATCGGGTCCATCTTGCAGGTCAGCCCGTCGCAGCACTCGGCCGACGTGTCGCAGCCGATCGCGTTCGGCGTGCAGGAGCCGGAGCCCGTCGTGCCGGAGTTGCACGCGCTCGCGTTCGGATCCGGATCGCAGTCGCTCGGGTCGTGCGTTGCGTTCGCAGCCTGCATCGCACAGTCCTGGTGGCAGGCCGCGTCGGACACCCCGCACGCCGAGTCGCACGCTGCGAAGTCGAAGCCCGCGCACTTGTCGAAGGCGGCCTTGTTGGGGCAGTCGTACCCGTCGCCGTTGATGCAGCAGCTGAACTCGCTGCTTCCCGATCCGGTGGATGCGCCACCCCCGTCGTCGTCGTCGGACGACGAATCACCGCAGGCAAAACCGAGGACCAGGCCGAAGGCGGCGAGGGCGAACAGGGGGAACTGGGGCGTGCTCAAAGTGGGCTCCTTGCGCACCGCTTACTCGTGGTGCCTCCGCCGGTCCAGGGTGATGAATGGCACGCAGCCCCGTCATGCTGCGCTTCGCGCCCGGCGTGCTGCAGCCGTTCGATGTCTCGAAGCAGGTTGTCGTGGCTGCGCACGCGCTCCAGAGGCGTCATGGCCAGCGTGTAACGGACGAGCGTGCGGTCGACGCCGTTCTCGTCGTACTGCTCCTCGTCGGGCTTCGACGTAGGTTCCACGCCGCGA
>JAEUKE010000110.1 GCA_016794345.1 Myxococcales bacterium | reverse complement strand
CGCCGCGTCGACCCCGAGACGGGGCAGGTCCTCGCCGACCTCCCGAGCCCGGCTGGTGAGGACACGTCTGGCGTCGCGTACCACGCAGGCTCCTTGTGGGTGGGGAGCTACCGCGCCAAGAAGCTCTACAAGCTGGATGCGAAGACCGGGCAGGTGAAAAAGACGCTCGAATCGAATCGCCTCGTCACGGGCGTGACGTTTCGAGGAGACGATCTGTGGCACGGAGCGGTCCAGCGCGAGCCCGTGGTCGACACCGAGCTGCGCCGCCTCGACAAGGAGAGCGGCGCTGTGGAGACGGTCCGTGCGCTCCCCGAAGGCGTGTTCGTCACCGGGATGGGCGCCGACGACGACGGTCGAATCTGGTGTGGTGATCCCGGCGAAGGGAAGCTCCGCGTCGTCGAGGTGTGATGGCCGTCATCGCGCGAGCAACACCGCACCCGCGAACACGAGCACCGCACCGAGGATACCCAGCCGCGCTGGCCTCTCGCCGAGCAGGAACGCGAGCGCCTGCGCGAAGAGGATGGACGTGTTGCGCAAGGTGAGGAGGACACCGGCGCCGCCTTGGGTCATCGCGAACAGGAACAGCAAGAAGGAGAGGTTGGCGAGCACGCCGCCGGTCACGATCCCCAGAGGGCGCGCGCGGAGCTCGGCCAGCGCCAGGCGAACCTTCGAAGGCCCCGCGATCGCGAGGTTGATCGCGGCGGCCGTCGAGAGCGAGATCGCGTCGGCCGCAGGCGGCGTCCCGCCCTCGTTCAGCGCGAGCTTGTAGGTCAGGTGGTAGCCGCCGATGAACAGCGCGCACACGACGGCCCAGGCGAGGCCGCTCCGCTGCTCGTGTCGGCCGCCCGAAGGGCTCGGCCGCCAGCTCGTCGCCGCCAGCCCGCTGAGGACGAGGAGCGTTCCGGCGCCGCGGGCGAGGGTCGCGGCTTCGCCGAGCATGCCGATCGAGATGGGCCACACCACGAGCAGCGCGCCGCCGCGCGCGATGGTGTAGACGGCGCCGAGGGGCGCGCGGGCGAGCGCACGGGCCAGCGTCATGAGGTACCCCGCCTCGAGCACACCTGCGGTGACGGACCAGAGCGCCGATCGCGCGGGAGGCAGGGGGGAGCGGAGGGCGAGCGCAAGCGCCACCGCCGAGGCAGCGCCGACGGCGATCATGCCGAGCACCGCGAGCTCGGGCTGTCGGGAGCGCTTCAAGAGCGCGTTCCACCCCGCGTGCAGGAGCGCCGAGGTCAGCACGAGAACCAAGGCGGTCAACGCCATCGTCGGCCGCCAGGGTAGCCCCTTGGGCGCCCCGACGGCCTCCCGTGTAAGGTTTTCTCTCGACCCGGGACTACCCCGGCATGAACGCCTTCCTGGGCGAAGCAACCATGGCAGACGACGCTACGCTGCGCGCGCGCTTCGCCACGCTGCTCGAGCAGCACGGAGCGGGCTTGCGGCGCGTCGCGCGCGCTTACGCGGCCAGGACCTCGGAGACCGAGGACCTGCTGCAGGAGATATCGCTGGCGATCTGGCGCGCGCTGCCGTCCTTTCGCCAGGAGTGCTCGGACCGCACCTTCGTATTCCGCGTCGCGCACAACCGCGGGCTCTCCTTCGCGGAGCGCGTGCGAGCCCGCCCGGCGGAGCCGTTCGAAGACGAGATCGCGCCGGACCCGAGCCCCGAGGAGAACCTCGGGGACGCTCGTCGTCGGGAGGCGCTGTGGCGAGCCATCCGGACGCTCAGCCCGGGGGCGCGAGCGGTCCTGACGCTCGCGCTCGAAGGCCTCTCCCACATCGAGATCGGTGAGGTCCTGGGGATCACCGCAAACGCAGTCGGCGTCCGCCTGAGCCGCGC
>JAEUKE010000105.1 GCA_016794345.1 Myxococcales bacterium | reverse complement strand
CCCGCGAGGTCGTCATGGCCTTCTGGGCCGACAAGCTCGTCACGTCGCTCGTCACGACGCACCTCCCGATCGCGAAGGTCCCGCGGGCGATCACGAAGGAGAGCGTCGCGGTCTCGGCGTATTGGCTCGCGCGGCTCCTCGTGGCGGTCGGCGCGCGAAGGCCCGTTATCGCGGTCGCTTCGCTGAACCCACACGCCGGAGAGGGTGGCCTGCTCGGCCGCGAGGAGATCGAGCAGATCGCGCCGGGCATCGAGGCCGCGCGAAAGCGGCTCGGGACGGACGCGGTCGCCGCCAGCCTCGTGGGACCGATCGGGGCCGAGACCGCCATGCGCCGCGCGGCGAAGGGAGAGCTCGCCGGGGTGGTCGCGATGTACCACGACCAGGCGACCATCCCGAGCAAGCTCCTCGCCTTCGGCGACGCCGTGAACGTCACGCTCGGCCTGCCCATCGTCCGCACGAGCGTCGACCACGGCACCGGCTACGACATCGCCTGGCGCGGCAACGCCGACGAGAAGGGCATGGTCGCTGCGATGGACCTCGCGGCGCGCCTCGTCACGGCGAAGCGCCCGCCGATCGAGCTCAGCGCGCGTTTGGCCAGTTCTTCGCGGTCTTCCCGACGAAGCGGCGCGTGAACGTCATGGTGTGCTCGTCCAGCGTGTAGAGCGCCATGACCTCCTTGCCGGGCGGTCCATGAGAGGGAGATCGCAAGACGATCGCGGCGGGCTCGGTGTCGTAGAGCTCGGAGGCCACCACGTCGTCGCTCGTGCCCGCGCCGCCGAGGAAGCAGCCGCTGATCGGCTCGGTCACCCGGACGGCCTCCGCGTCCGCGCGGAGCGCCCAGAACGCGTGCGTCCCGCAAAGGGGTGAGCCGATGACCGTCGCGCCGAACAAGATGTAGACAGCCTTGTCATCGCCCCACGACTGGGCGAGGAGCAGCTGGCGCCCCTTGTCGAAGGAGTCGTCGTGTTCGTCCCCGCCCGGCTCCCCCCGCAACGTTCGGTGTGCGCGTGAGCAGAACTCCGTCGTCTTTTTGCCACACTCGGACGGGAACACGATCTGCTCGCCGAGTCGGATCCGGGCCACCGTCGAGACGGGCTGCGGCGGGGTGTACGTGATCTCGAGCTCGACGTCGCCCGGGAACGTGTGGAGGAACGGCTCGCGCGGCGCCTCCTTCACCTCCTCCGCCGCGACGGGCGGGGCCCGCTCGGGCGCGCTCGCGCTCGGCGGCGCCTCCGCGGCGGGCCTCTCGACCACCTCGACCGAGGCGGACGGGCAGTCCGCGGCCGGGGTGGCCGGCCTCTCGCGCGGCTCCGCCGCCGAGCAGCCGAGGAGGAGCAGGAGGGTCGCCGAGCCCAGGCCGAACCGCACACGCCCCTCGCCTGCTTCCACCTTCATCTCGTCTTGGAGTCGATGATTATCGTTACGGGACCGTCATTTTCCACGAACACGCGCATGTCGGCGCCGAACCGTCCGGTGGCCACCTTGGCCACGCGCTCGCGCGCGAGCGCGACGAAGCGGTCGATCATCCGGCTGGCG
>JAEUKE010000061.1 GCA_016794345.1 Myxococcales bacterium | reverse complement strand
CTGATGGGCCTCATCCTCGTCGGCGGACGGTTCCGCCAGCTCGCGGTGATGATCACCGCCTTCACGGCCTCGCACTCCGTCACGCTCGCGCTCGCCGTGCTCGGCGTCGTCGCGCCCAGCCCGAAGATCGTCGAGCCCGTCATCGCCCTCAGCGTCGCTTACGTGGGGGTCGAGAACTTTCTCGTGAGAGACGCCGCGAAGCGCTGGCGCATCGCGGGTCTGTTCGGCCTCATCCACGGGTTCGGCTTCGCCGGCGCGCTGGGGGAGGTGGGCTTGCCGCGCGAGAACCTCCCGCTCGCGCTCGCGACGTTCAACGTCGGCGTGGAGGCAGGGCAGCTCGCCCTCCTCGCGCTCGCCCTTCCCGTCGTGCTCACGCTTCGAAAGCGCGAGTGGTTCGTCCCACGCGGCGTGCAGGCGCTCTCCGCTGCCGTCGCGCTGGCCGGGCTCGTCTGGTTCTTGCAGCGCGTGGTGCCGAGCTCGTAGAGGCGCTCACCTCGTCACGACGCAGCACCCGGACTCACACCGGGGCTCGGACACCGGCTTGCAGGGGCCCGACGCCGGATCGGTGCAGGGCAGCTCGACGCGTCCGTACGCGTCGAGAGAGCCTCGAGCGACGGCGTGTGGGTCGCAGGCGGTCGCGACGTTCACGCAGTCCTTGTCGACGGTGCACGCGCGGTGGGCGCCGGGGATGATTCGCGCTGCCGTCCGCGCGCAGGCGGCGCTGCCGGCCCAGCCTCCCCATTTCTCGTCGGCGCACTTGGCGACCGGACCGAGCGCCGGGCAATCGGCGTTGAAGGCGGAGTCCAGCGGCCCACCGAGCGCCTTCACGCGCTCGAGATCACGGCAGGCATCTTTCGTCCTGCCGAGCTGGAGCAAGGTCGCGCCCCGCGCCGCGAGCGCATCCGCGTCCTCCGGCTTCTTCGTGATGGCCGCGTCGAGGTCGGCGAGCGCGCTGCCGTAGTCGCCGAGGACGTAATGGCACTGCCCTCGATTGTAGTCGGAGAAGCGATAGCCACCCTCGGCGACGACCTGCGAGAGCTGCGAGACGCAGCTCTCGCACTCGCGACGCGACAGCCAGCAATGGCGCGCGCTGACAACGCCGAGACCATAACGCGCCTCGATCCTGCGGGGCGCGAGGCCGCTCGCTGCCTGGAACTGCGCGCGGGCTCCGTCCAGGTCACCGACTTGCAAGAGCCGCGCGCCTTCGTCGACGAGCGCGTCGTAGCGCGCGCTGTTCTCGGGCGCGGCGGAGGTGGCGTCCGTACGCGCCGGCTCGGTGACCTGCGGCTCGTATGCAGGCGGCGAGGGCTGCCCGCAGGCGATCGGGAGGCCGATCAGGGAACACCATGCGAGGCGTCGCATCACGAGAACATACCGTGCGATAGTTCGGTCGTGGTCCGCATTCCTTTCCTCGCGCTCCGCGTGGCCGTCCTCCTGCTCTTTTTCTTGTGCGCCGGGGCGGCAGAGGCGTCGCAATGCCTGGAGGACTCGAGGAAGAAGGCGCTCGAGAGCGCGGAGGTCGCGTTCTTCGGCCGCGTCGTCATCACCGAGCGACCCGATCGCGATCGGGAGAACAGGGTCACGCTCTCGGTCGAGAAGGTCTACAAGGGCGAGCCCGGGCCCGTCGTGCTCGTGCTCGTGAGCGGCTTCAAGGGAGGGCTCCCGTTCGAGCGCGGCAAGCGTTACCTCGTGTTCGCGGATCGCGACGAGGAGGGCCGGCTCTGGGTCTACGACTGCAGCGGCACGGTCGAAGAGACGTACGCCGCCGAGGCGCTGGCGCTCGTCAACAATCCACCGGCGACCGAGCCTGGCATGCCGGTGCCCGCGAGCAGCGCGCCAGCGCCCAGCGCGAGCAGTACGCCGGCGCCGAGCGCGCGCCCCTCGGCCGAGCCAGCGAGCGCCGCATCATCAGCTCCACCGGTCGACGCGAGCCCGCCGCCGCCCCCGCCGACGCAAGCCGGCGGTTGCGGCTCGTGCGCCATGGGGAGCGAGCCCGGAGGTGGGCTCGCCGCGCTCTTCGGTGCGGGCCTGGTCTTCGCCGCGCTGACGCGCGATCAGGGAAGGAGGAGGTTTCGGAAGGGCTTGCGATTCTTCCAGCGGTAGGCGCCGAAGTCGCGCGCGTCGGTCGAGAGGATGTCGCCGGTGCCCGACTCCTCCGCCAGGATGACCAGCGATGCATCCGCGAGATCCATGGGGAGCGCGGCGTACTTGAGCATCAGCGACTCGACTCGAGGGAGGTGTGCCTCCTTCAATTCGAAGATGGAGAAGGCGCCCGAGCTCGCGCTCCGGATGAACGCGCACGCGGAGCTCGGCCCGAGTCGGGATGCGAGCAGATGACAGGTCTCCGTCATCACCGGCCAGGTGGTGACATACGGACCTTTGTGCTTGCCGAGGGCGGCTCGAGCCCTTTCGTGGTGTGCGTCCCGACGATTGGCGAGCGCGAGCCAGAAGCCTGTGTCCGCCAGGATCACCGGCGCCTCGTCCTTCGACCTCGTTTGGGTTCGAGAGAACGGGTGAGCTCGGCCTTGTAGGTGGACGACAGGTCCTCTGGACCGGCTGTGCAGGCCACGAACCCGGCATCCTCCAGGAGCTCCGCCGCGTCCGCTGGACCCTCGTGGACCGACGCGTAGAACCGCTCGAGCGCTTCTCGCACGACCTGGGTCGTCGTGAGGTTGAGGCGTCGCTCGAGGTAGGCGGTCTTTCGCGCCAGCTCCGGCGGAAGGCGCGCGTTGATTCGTCCGGAGCCCGAAGATGTCATACGGAACGTATGACACGCGCGGAGGGGCGCAGCAATTGCCGCTACGCCTCGTC
>JAEUKE010000320.1 GCA_016794345.1 Myxococcales bacterium | reverse complement strand
GTTCGCCACGCCGATGTCGACGTCCCGCGTCGGGCGATACGGCTTGAAACAACGAACGGCCTGTCCTCCGATGAGGAACCACCTGTCGAGCGCGCGGAGCGCGTCACGCAGCTTCGGTGGAATGACCTGCTCGGGCTCGAGCATCGGTCCTCCTTCGCGACAGGAGCACGGCGCGGGCGAGCGCCCGGCTCTTCGGGCGCCAACCGGGTGTCGACAGCGCGCGCGACAGGACGGGTCGAGGCAAGGCCGCCGCGTAGCCGATGGCCCTCGTGTCACCGTAGTTGAAGCAACAGAACGCGAGCTGATCCGCCGGTACGAGCGGCGTGCCCGCGAGGTTGTAGAGGGCGTCCCGAGCGAACGGCGGAAGCTCCGCAACGCGGACGGGCGGGGCCGGGACGACCCGTGCCCACTGGTAGATGGAAGCGCGCGAGGGCGCACGGTCGCCACGTCCGCGGCTGAAGGCCTGAACGCGGGAGACGACCTGCGCCATCGGGAGCGCCTCCGTGAAGAGGAGACGCGCGAGCTCGTTCAGCACGGCCGGGTGAACGCGGGGATGGCCGGCGTCCGAGCGGCGGCGCCGCTTGGTGCGCGCGTCACCGAGGCGCGCGGCGGCGCGCACGAAGGACGTCTCGATGTCTGCCCACGACACGGCTTAATTCTAGACAGAACGTGGTTCATCGCAAGACACTCGCCGCGCTCTCGACGACGGCATCCGACTTGGCAGCCCCGCTCAACGCGGCGGAGCGACCCCTTTGATCTCCCACACGTCGGACTGGTCGTCGCCCAGCGCGCCTACGAGGGAGTCGCCGCGCAGCGTCGCGCCGCGCAGCTGAGTGGGGTCGAGCTGCAGCGTTCGCCACGTCTTGGGCTCCTTCGCTCCCGCGGGCTTGGTCAACAATCGGGCGCCCTCGAGCCATGCGACGTCGTCTCCGTGAAACCCGACGAGCGTCACGCCCTTTCCTTTGATCGCAGCAGGATCGATGTGAACGGGTGACGGCTTGGGGTCGCCGAATGCGACGCGATAGATGCCCGATGCGCTGTCGTCCCCGGGGAGGTTCCAGACGAACACTGCGCTCTTGCCGTCGGGCGCCGCGAGCACGCTACCAGTCCAACCCGCCGCCTCCGGCAAGAGCGGCTTGGTGTGGCCGCTCTTCGGATCGATCTCGAGCGCGCTCGCCGCCTCGAACCCGAGGGCCACGATCCGATCGGCGGGTGCCCAGGCCAAGGCCGCGTTCCAGTCTGCTGCAGCCACGCGTCGCGGCGTCCCCCCGATCTTGGGCGTGATGAAGATCGCGGCCCGGTCTCCCTCACGCTCCAAATAGGCGATCGACGCCCCGTCGGGCGACCAGACCGGAGAGCTTCGCTCACGCGCTTCATCCGTCACGCCCGCGGCGGTGCCCCCCCTCCGTTCCATGACCATGATGCGTACGCCGTGCGGCCCCCGTCGACCGAATGCCACCGACGCACCATCCGGAGAGAACGCCGGCGAGAGGTGCTCCCACGTCCCCGTGGTGAGCGCCGTCGGAACGACCTCGGCGGCCTTCGCCGTCGCGCCTCCGAGCGCCATTTGCCAGAGATTTCCGCGACGGGCTCTGCGAACAAAGACCAAGTCACCAGCGTCGGTGAGCTCGAACGTCGGCGCGAGATCCATGGGGGGGACGACCTCGCGAGGATCGCCGAGCGGGCTCAGATCGGGGCCGAGATCGAGTCGCATGACGGCGTGCGAGCGACCGCCGTCCCCAGTCTCGCGTGCGTAGAGCAGCGCGTCGCCGCCGGGCGCGAACCGCGGCGACGAGATCCCCGAAGCAGCGGGGACGACTTGCTTGGGCGGCGTCGCGCCACCGACCGAGGCGATCCAGATCCCGCGCCGCGCCGTCTTGTCTGTGTTGGTCTCGGCGGCAATGGCGCGGCCATCGTGCGACCAATCGATGCGCCGAACGGCTTCGACCGGCAGGGCGAGCTTGCTGGTCAGCCTGCCGGAGGCGTCATGGATCCCGATGGACGCGCTCGGATAAGAGCTCGCCGCATAGCGCGTACCGTCGGGTGCCCAAGCCAACATATTCGTCCATCCCGCCGAGACGACGGGCGCGGTGCCGTCCGGCTCGGATCGGAACGTCTGAAAGCCATCTGTCTCGGTCTGCGCCGTGAAGAGCAGCGCGCCGGTCCCGGGCTGGAAGCCCATCGCCGCTCCGCCGGTGCGCACCTCCATCAAGAGCCGTGGGTCCCCCGCCGGCAGCGCCATGTCGAAGATGCCGTCTCGGCCGATCCGCCGCGGAGCGACGTACGCCAGGCGTCGGCCGTCGCGCGAAATTGTCGCGGCGAGCACCTTGCCTTCGTGCGTGATCTGGACCGGCGCGCCGAGCGGCCTCGCGGAGCTGTCCGCGGCGGGGCGCGCCGAGGTCGTCTCGACGGGAGCGCCTTCGTTCCCCGCCCGCGTCGGCGAGCGACGCTGGGTCCAGAGCACGCCGGCGACGGTCCCAGCGAGCGCGACGGCGGTCGCAGGCACGACCCAGCGGCCGCCCGCCGATCGACGCTTCACGGGTTTGACCGTGGACTCGTCCGCGAGCACCGTGGGCGCGCTCGCGAGGTCGCTCGCGTTTCGCGGCGTCGGCTCACCGGATGAGCGCGAGGTCAAAGGGCCCTCGAGCGCAACGTCGAGCGCGCCGACCAGCTCCTCGATCGTCGGGAAGCGCTCGTCGATGCTCCGGCGCGTAGCGCGCTCGAACCACGCATCGAAGCCCACAGGCACCGGCGCGACGTGGGAAGGCACCGGCATCGGCTCGGTGCAGAGGATGAGCACGAGCTCGCCCAGCGCTTGCGCCTCGATCGGGCGCCTACCGGTCGTGCACTCGAACGCGATCACCGCGAGCGACCAGAGGTCGGCGCGCGCATCGAGGTCCTTCCTGCCGCGCGCCTGCTCTGGGCTCATGTAGTGCGGTGTGCCGAGCATCGCGCCCGTCTCCGTCGAGAAGTCCATGTCGTCGCGCTCGACCTTGGCGATCCCGAAATCGAGGACCTTCACCTGCTCGGCACCACCCGGCTCGCGGCAGAGGAAGATGTTGTCCGGCTTGAGGTCTCGATGGACGATGCCTGCGTCGTGCGCGCGCGAGATCGCCTTGCCGACTGCCGTGAACACGCGGCGTATCTCGAGCGGTGCGAGGCGCGTCTCCCGACGCAGCCGACTGCCGAGTGACTCGCCTTGGAGCAGCTCCATGACCATGAAAGGGCGGTCGCGGTCGATCCCGAAGTCGAGGATGTCGACGATGTGATCGCCACGCAGCGACGCCGCGGCGCGAGCCTCGCGGAGAAAGCGCGCCGCGACGTCCTTGCGCTCGGCCAGGCGGGGGTCGAGCAGCTTGATCGCGACCTCGGTGCGGAGCGCCAGGTGCTCCGCACGCCACACTTCGCCCATCCCGCCCCGCCCGATGGGGGCCACCGCGCGGTACCGCTCCGCGAACACCTCCCCCGGCTGCACGGCGGCCATCGACGCAACGTACCACGCTCCCCACGCGTCGCCTCGCGAGCTACCTTCGTCGGACGTGCTGGGGCGGCAGCGGCACGCACGTGTGGGTGGTCCATCGGCAGTCGAGTGGCCAGCCGTTCTCAGCGAGGTCGCCGGGCCCGTCGGAGCCTGCGCAGTCCTCCCGCTTGTCGCATTGGGTGAGGCACGCGCCGTCCCGGCAGCGGAACGGGTAGCAGCTCACGTCGCCCTCGGCCGTCTTCAGCGTCTGCCGATTCGTGCACTGTCCGCGCGCGGGGATCGTCGCCGTTGCGCTGCCGGCCGCGCTGGAGGTGGGCGCGGCGCTGGAGGTGGGCGCGGCGCTGGAGATGGGCGCGGCGCTGGAAGCGGCGGCGGGCGCAGGGAGATCCGTTCCGGAGGTGACGGGGCTCAGCCCAGGGCTCGAGTCGGCGCAGCCAATCGCGCCGAGGAGGAGGATCAAACTGCGCCACATGGCGAGCAGCGTAGCCGAGAAAGTGGCCAGGGGTCGGGCTCGTCTCGGCGCACGAACGGTCTATCTTGTCGTCATGGCTCGCATGAGCGACTGGGCCCTTTGTTGCGCGCTCCTCTCGGCGCTGAGCTGCGCGCCGCCCCGCGAGGTCGGGCGAGCCGCACCCCCGGCCGAGAACGCGGCAGCCCGCGTCGCCACCGCAGTGCCGAGCGGAAGCGCGCCCATCGACATGCATGCGGACGCGCCGACGGCGAGCGCATCGGAATGGCCTGATGCGCCGTCGCCCAGCGCCACGCCGGGCGTCGAGCCGCTCCCTGCCGTCGACGCCAAGCGCTGCATCTTGCCCGCGGTGCGCCCGCCGGATCTGTCGATCCGCTTCCTGCGCGTCGTGCTGCCCATTCATGCGGACCTTCGCCGCGAGGCCGTCGAGCTCCACGCCGAGCTAGCCTGCCCCGCCGCGGGCGGCCCGCGCGCCGCGCTCGAGCGGCTCCCCTGCAAGCGCCTCACGCCGGAGCAGCTCACCCAAGTCTACACCGAGCTGCGCAGCGCGGGCTTCTCCTCGCTCGAGAGCGACACGTCGGGCGTGGCTCGCTCTCCCCATTACGGCACACGGACGATCGAGATCGTGTTCGGGGCGCAGCGTTGCATCTTCACCGACTCCTCCACGAGGCCGGTCGCGCCGGGCTCCGAGAAGGCGTTCTTCCGGATGATCGACGCGATCACCTCACGCTGAGGCGGCGCTCAGCTCGCCTTCTCCTTCTCGGCCACCGCCTTCTCGACCACCAGCCACACGGCGCCCGCATCGGTCGAAGGGTCGTCCCAGAAGCCGGAGAAGCGCCCGCAGAACGAGCTCTTCATCACCTCGGGGAGGGCCTTGCGCTGCTCGCTCTCGAAGAGCGGGTGCTTCAGGTAGATGCACGCCTCGTCGGTCGCGCGAACGCTGAGGCTCGCGCGCAGCTCGGGTGCGGTCCGCACCGCGTGCGCGACGTCGACGACGTCCTCCACGATGCCCTTGGAGAGCTCGGGGTGACGCTGCATGAGGAGCTTCACCTCTTCGGCGATGGGCGGGTAGGTGACCTGGAGCGGGGCGAAGCGGTCGAGCTGCGCGGCGTCGATTCCGAACGTGCCCGAGAACTGCTGGCCTCGATTCACCGCCGCGACGAAGAGGACGTTGTCGGGGATGTCGAGGAAGGAATTGCGGATCGGGTGAAAGACCTTCCGCGTCGAGTCGAGCGCTGGCATGAGCGCGTTGCGTGCAGGCTCCGGGCACCGGTTGAACTCGTCGAGGAAGACGAGGTAGCGGCGGTGGGAGTGCTCGTGCGCCTCCTCGAGGCACCGCAGGATCTCCGTCTTCACGAAGTCGGTCACGGGGGCGCCGCTCGCGTCCGCGCGCAGGTGGAGCGTCGCCAGGAAGTCCGCCGCCTCGACCACGGCGCCGCAGTTGAAGAAGACGAACTCGTAGCCGAGGTTCTTCGCGATGGTGCGCGTCAGCACCGTCTTGCCGCACCCTTGCGGGCCGTCCAGGAGGATGTTCTGCCCGCTCTCGAGCAGAACCTGGAGCTTCTTGGCGATGACAGGATCGACGTAGACCCCCTCGAGCTTGAAGTCCTGGTGACGGACGAGCTCCACCACGATCGCGCCGCGATCGTCGCGCTCCGGGCGCTTGATCAGGGTGATCTTCACCAGCGCGGGCACGCCCGGCCGGATGCGCGGGTCGTCGCACAGGACGACCTTGGGCGCGCGCTTGCCGTCGAGGTGGGTCGCGCGGAAGCGAAACCCGCTCTCCTCCACCGGGTTCGCCCAGAACGTCGTCTCCATCACCGCGCCCACGGACAAGTCTTCTATCGAGAGCTTCTGGCTCATTTCGACATCCCTTTCACCGGCTCATCGCCTTCTGTACGAGCCCGGCGATGATGCCGCCGAACTTCCGGACCGTGACCTCGATGCTCGCGTCGGTGAGCACCACGTAATGGGGAAAGCAGCGCTCTGAAATGGGCTGCACCGCGACCTGCGCGACGACCATCCCCTCGCGCTTCGTCAGATGCGTGACCAGGTGCTTCAACGAAGCCACCGAGCACTCTGTCGGGAGACCGTCCGAGATCATGACGAGGACCTTCGCTTTTCGTCGGCTGCCCTTGGCCTGCGTGGCGACGTGGTAGAGCGCGGCCGAGTCGTTGTTGCCGCCGCCCGCGACCAGCGCGTGGACCGCGCACCGCTCCTTGGGGCCGCAGTCGAAGATGACGCGATCCGTGAAGCCGAAGACGCGGACGTCGACCTCCGACAGCGGGCGCGCCGCCTCGGTGATGAGGGCGCCGAAGAGCTTGGCTCGCTCGATGTTCTCGCGGGTCGCCATCGAGCCGGAGCAGTCCACCACGAGGCCTAGGTAGAGGTCGCGGTGGGGCTTGGAATCGCGGGAGCGCATGGCCCGCGGGTCTCCGTGGATCGCGAGCGGCAGGAGCCGCGGCCTGTCGATTCGGCGCCCGGAGACCAGCATGCGGCGCTCCGTATGGGCGAGGCCGAGCTCTTCCAGGTATTGCCTGAGCATCGCGGCGGGGCGGTCGACCTTGCGCTTGTACGGCGCGTAGGCGACGGGATCGAAGGCCACCGGGCGGACCTCGCGGATGAGATCGAACTTCGTCTCCGGGTCGACGTTCAGGTAGAGCTTGCCGGAGGGCTTGCCTGTGCCGGAGGGGCGGGTGCCGCCTTCGCCCGTCACCACGCGCTCGATCATCCTGTCGATCTCTTCCTGGGTGATCCCGTCGTTCCACACCAGGCCGTCGACGCCGCCTTCCTCCAGCTCTTCGTGGGGGCCGATGCTCTCGCAGAGCCTCGTCTCGAAGCCGAAGATCTCCTTCAGCTTCAACGTGATCGAATAGAGCTCTTCCATCGAGCTCTGGCGGAACTTCGTCGCGAAGAGCGTGAGCGCCTCCTCCACCTTCGGGTCCGCGTGGCGGTTGCCGAGCCCCATGCGGAGGGCCCGCGCGAAGCGGGCGAAGCTCAAGCCGACGCGCTCCATCGTGAAGAGGAGCGAGCCCGAGTCGACCGTGACGGAGTTGTCATCGCGAGCCGGCTCGAGCCGGGTCGCGGTGAGGACCTCGAATGCGCGGCCCCCGAGGTGCGAGATCAGCCGCAGGACCGGGACGGTCCGGTCGGTGTGCTGGAACGCGTAGGCGGCGAGCCGCTTGAGGAGGTCCCCCCAGCGCGCGTCCATCGCGCGGAGGTTGCGCTCGAGGTGCTCGTCTGCGACGAGGTTGAAGACGCCGTGGAGGCCTGTTTGCTCGGCCTGCTTCCAGACGCGCTCGGCCGCTGGGCCCGCGTGGTAGAGGTGATGTCCGAGCTCGTGCAGGATGAGCGCGGCCACGATCTCCTGGCCGTGTGGGTCGCCGCGGAGGATGGGCAGCGGCGTCACGAAGAGGACGTTCTCGCGCGTCCGCGTGAAGCCGAGCTTCTGCGTGCCCGTCATGCGGATGCGCATCGGCTTGCCGAGCGCCCGCTGGGCGATGCGCGCCCCCCAGGCGAACACCTCGGCGATACGCAGGAGCTTGCGCTCCCGCGCGGCACGGGTGGAGAGCAGCCGCGCCGCGGCCATTCGCGCCTTGTCGGTCGTGCCGTGCGTCATGAGGGCCTCGAGGCCCGCTTCGGCCACGTGCGCCGGTACGGCCCCGAGGTGATGGACGAGGGCTGCCTCCTTCGCGATTGCGTTCCCGGCCGCCAGAAACGTCAGCGATGCGACGCGGGTCAGCGAGGACGACGCCGACGCGAACAGGTGCGGCCGCCCGCTGGTCTCCTCGAACGTCTGGCCGAGGACCAGGCAGAAGCCGTGGTCGTCGCCCAGCTCGTGCAAATAGCGGGCGACGCGCCGTCGCAGCGTCCCCATTCGCTTCGTGCCCTGGTCGAGGAAGACGCGCAGGGCCGCCGTCGCCTCGCGCGTGGGGGCGGCGGCGAGAAGGTGCTCGATCGCGCGGATGTAGGCATGGCTCTGCGGGGAAGGCGCGAGACGGCAGGCCAGGGTGTCCTGGGGCACCGCTCGGGCCAGCGCCTCCCAGTCTCGTGGCTCGAAGAACGGCTCGGCGCTCGCGCATGCGATCGAGATGGCGCAATCGGCCGCGCCGTCGGCCCCGCACTCCAGGCCGGCGAGCGCGAGCCGGAAGCGGACGTCGCTCGGGCGCTCGGCGTCCTCACTGAGCGAGAGGGCGCGAGCGCGAGCGGGCCCATCCGGCCAGAGCGAGATGCTCTCCACGATCGGACGGACGCCCTCGACGCCGCGCGCCTCGTCGATCCTCTCGACGAGAGCGCGCAGCCCGGGCTCACCGAGCTCGACGAGCCTGAGGGTCGCCTCGTGCACGAGCTCCGTGCGCTCGTCTTTCGTCCAGCGGACGAGCGCCTCGACGCTCGTCGCGGATCGGACCGCGCGGATGGCGGCCTCGTCCGTCTTCGGCTCGACGCGAACGTTCTTTCGAGGCGCCAAGCCCGCGGCGTCGACGAGCGGCCCGAGGACCTCGCGGACGGGGCCCTCGAGGTCCGGCAGGAGCAGCCGCACGGCGGCGACGGTGGCGCCGAGATCGTGTGACCGTGCGCGCGCGACGTACCGGAGCGCCGTCGCCGCGGCGAGCGCGGCGTCGGTCGCGAGCGCGGCGACGAACGCCTCGAGCGCGGCGTCGTCCACCAGGTCGACGTAGCGGTCACGTTCACGCGCCGAGAGCACACCCACGGCCGACGCGACAGCTGCCACCGACCGGACCCGGAGGGCGCTCGACACGAGCGCGACGCGTGCGCGGACGAGCGCGGCGAGCGAGCCGTGCTCGACCAGGCCATGCTCGAGGTGGGCGAGCGCGTGAGCGTCCCAGCGCCAGAGCCAGGCGTGCCCCAGCGGAGAGAGCGACTCGGAGGTGGGCCCGAACGCATCTACCATCGCTCGATCGAGGGCAGCGGAGAACGCGGCGGTGTCGCTCGAGACCCTGGCGAATGCCTCGTCCGTCGCGGCGACCGGGTCCATCGAGCCCAGCAGCGCAAGGCAGGCCTCGACGGAAGGGGCCGACGGGGATTCGTAAGCGACGCCCTGCCGTTTGCGGCCCACGACGGGGAGCGGGGCCTGCTCGGGGCGCGCCGTCCGCGCCTCCGCCCACGACGCGAGGCCGGGGTGAGCATGGCCCCGGAGCGCCTCGGCGAGAGCGAGCTCCTTTCCCAGCAAGAGCGCGCCGGGCTGCAGCGTTCGGAGCACCCCGTCCAGGGTCTCCGGTTCCAGCGCGCGGAGAGCCTTCACGAACTCTCCGGTGTCGAGCGCGAGCGCAGCCTGTTCGAGCACCGCCCGGGCCAACGCGCTCGAGATCGGGGGGCCGAGCTCGAGCGCGAGGACGACGCCGTCGGCTCCGTGGCGCTCGACGAGGGACTTGGCCAGCGCGGCGGCGCGCTCGGGGGGCAGCGCCGCGATCTCGGGGAGCTTCAGCGCGACGCTGAGCTCGGGCTCGCCGACGACGAACGCACAGAGAGACTGCGGACCGCGCGCCGCGAGCGTGGCCAGCACCTCGGCGCGTGTCCGTGCGGCGTGCGAGAGCGGGACCAGCCCGAGCACCTCGCGCCGTCCGACGTCGTCCGCGTCGGACAATGACAGAAGTGCCACGATGTCTTCGATGGGTTCTTCCAGGAGCGCCATCGTGAGCAGGGGCGCCGCGACGGTCTTCTGCAGCCGCTCGAAGGGCTTCTTGTCGCACAGGCGCAGGAACGCGGACGCGCAGCGGAGGTCGACCCGGCCGTCGGGGAGCATCGCGCGCTCGGCCAAGAGCGCGTCGACGGTGCCATCCATCCCCGAAACGCCCGCGCGAAGGTAGGTGTCGATCGCGATCCGGACGTCGGCATGCGAGAGCTTCGGTGAGCGGAGCGATGCCGGATCGAATCGCGCGAGGATCTGCAGCCGCGAAGGCGTCGGCCCGCGATCGCGGATGTCGAGCCACGCAGCGGTCGCCAGATCTTGAGCCGCGGCGCCGGCCTTTGCCAGGGCCAGCTCGAGCTTCATCTGCGCGTCTTCCGGGAACACCGAGACGAGCGTGTCGACCTCGCCGTACGTACCCTCGAGGAGCGAGAAGTCCGGCCCGGTCGGCGCGGTGGCCAGGAACTTCGCGACGAGGGTCGGGTCACGGTGACGCAGGGTGCTCTTCGCGTTGCCCGCGAGCGTGGGGCCTGCCGAGAGGACCTTCCAGGCTGCGGGCTCGGGCAGCACACCAGTGCGGACCATGTCGACGAAGACGGGGAGCCCGCCCGGCGGGTCGAGCGGCTCCTTGTCCAGGGCCGCGAGGACGACCTCGCGGAGGCTCGGGTCGGCGGCCAGGCACAGGTCCCAGTCTCGTGGCGCCTTGCCGGCGCGCGAGAGCGCGAGCCCTGCGGCCCGCACGGCCGCGGATGGATGGAAGATGACGTGCGCCCAGCGAGCCGGCTCCGCCGCGGCGAGGATCGCCAGCAGGCACAGCGCCTCGAGCGCGAGCGCTTCGTCGTCCAGCGCACGGACGGCCGTCTCGATCGCGAGCAGCCCCGTCGCACCGCGGAGCGCCGCGAGGGCGCGGCGCCGGAGCTCCGCGTCGACACGCTCGCTCCCGGCGAGCTCGACGAGCGGGCCGAAGAACGGCGCGCGCTCACGGAGCGGCTCGAGGGTGAGCTCGTCGAGGAGGCCCGGCAGGCGCTCGTCGTCGTGCTCGTGTCGAGCCAGCAGCCGGAAGAGGAGGAGGTCACGCACGACGGCACCAAGGAAGGTAACAAAGCGTGGGGGACGTGCGCCGCGTCTTCGTTCGTCCCAGCCACCGGCGCGGGCAGATCACCCTCGCAGGCGAAACGGTCTCGAACGTCGAGCGCGGGCTCGCGGGCCCACTCCTATCGGCGACACGGAAAGAAAAACGCCGCACACCGACCGCTCCCGCGATCGGCGCGCGGCCCAAAGGGACCCGATGGTGGTCATGGGGGTCCCGGGCTCCGAGCCCGACTGCTCCCACCAGAGAAATCGCCGTGTTGGCCCGGTGCCGCCCCGCGCACGAACGCGAGGCACGCCAAGCGACCCGAAGGTCGCCGCGGATTGTGCGCCTCGTTCAACCTCGCCGTTGTGTGGCGAGGAGCCGGTCGGCGCTCCTCCGCTTTGGAGTGAGCGTGGTCCGCTGCTGCGACCGGGCTCGTGACCCGGTCCGCCGCGTCGCCACTGCTTTGCTCCGGAGAGACGCCGAGCGGAGCGCCACCTGACAAGTCGACCTCGCGAGGACGTGTTTGGCAGCCGTTGCGCGCAGCGGTCGGTGTACGCTCGTCCACTCGTGTTCGAGGCCGGCACGTTGCTCGAGGGTCGATTCCGAATCGCGACGTTGGTCGGCGAAGGGGGTATGGGAGCGGTCTACCGCGCGACCGACACCGCGTCTGGGGAGACCGTCGCGCTCAAGGTCCTCAAGGCCACTGTCGCCGGGCGCGCGAGGGAGCGGTTCTTGCGCGAGGCGCGCGTTCTGGCCGCGCTCGATCACCCCGGCATCGTCCGCTTCCGGCACCTGGGTGTGCTCGCCGACGGCGAGGCTTTCCTGGTCATGGAGTGGCTCGAGGGGGAGGATCTCGCCTCGAGGCTCGTCCGCCAGGGCGTGACCTACCTGGAGGGCGTGAGGATCGTACGTGGGGTGGCCGAAGCGCTCGCGAGCGCGCATGGCCAGGGGCTGGTCCATCGCGACGTGAAGCCCGCGAACGTCTTCCTGCTCGGCGGCAGGCCGGAGAACGTGAAGATCCTCGACTTCGGCATCGCGCACGGAGGAACGGCGTCGGTCACGCTCACGGACCCCGGCACGGCGATGGGCACGCCGGCCTACATGGCGCCCGAGCAAGCTCGAGGTGGCGCCACGGTCGACGCGCGAGCCGACATCTTCTCCCTGGGCTGCGTCCTCTACGAGTGCCTCGCCGGTGGGACGCCGTTCAGCGGTGACTCGCCGATCGCGTGCCTCGCGCAGATCCTGGTGAGCGAGCCCAAGCGGATTGGGCTCGTCGTCCCGGGCATTCCCCGTTCCCTCGACGACCTCGTCATGTCGATGCTCGACAAGGACCCCTCCCGTCGACCCGACACCGTGGCGGCCGTCGTGAGAGAGCTCGGGGCGATCGAGCCGCACCTGCACGAGGAGGGTACGGCGGGGACGGTCTCGGTCCGACAGGTCTCGCTCGACGAGAAGCGCGTCGCCTCGATCCTGGTGGTCCGAGATCCCGGGCTCGGACCGACCCGCGCGAACGAGGAGACCCTCAGCTTCGATCAGGTCGAACGCGCCGTCGCGCCGGCCCGCGCTTCCGTGGAAGCGAACGGGGGGACGCTGACGATTCTGTCAGATGGTACGGCGCTGGCAGTCTTCTCCGGCCCGGTCACGGCGAGCGACCTCGCCCGCCGAGCCGCGCGCGCCGCGCTCGGCGTGAGATCGACGCTCCCGGGCTGGGCGTTCGCTGTCTCCACCGACATCGCGGCCGTCTCGGGCACGTCGACCTCGGGCGCGGCGGTGAGCCGCGCGTTCGGGCTCGCGACGCGCGCGGGGACCATCCGGCTGGACGCCACCACGCGCGCGTTGATCGGTGAGTCTTTCGTCCTGCGTGGAACCGAAGGCGGGACCGCGCTCGATTCGGAGAAACACGAGACGGGCGCGACGGGCACCTCGGGTCAAATCGTGGGCCGCGCCCGCGAGCTCGCGTCGCTCCGAGCCGCGCTCGACGCCGTCCGCGACGACGCCCAGGCGCGCGCCGTCCTCCTCGTCGGGCCGGTGGGGCAGGGCAAGAGCACGCTCGTGTCGGAGTTTCTCCGGTCGGCGCAGGCGTCACGGGTCGCGCGCGTCCGGTGCGACTCGACGCGCTCCGACGCGGCGTTCTGGGCCATCACCGAGCTCGCTCTGCGCCTCCTCTTGCCGGCCGTCATTCCTGCGGATGTCGAGTCGCGCCGCGAGTCGCTGCGTGACGCCCTTCGGCGGCTCGGACGCCCAGCACCCCTGCTCTTTCTCGAGCACCTCCTGGGTCTCGACGGTGCGTCGCCGCCGTCCGAGGTCGCGTCGGCTGCGCGCGACCCGCGCTTGCTCGCGGAGAAGACGACCGAGGAGTGGGTGCACGCGCTGTCCGCCGCCTTGTCGGAGGGCCCGATCGTGCTGGTGGTCGAGTCGCTCGAAG
>JAEUKE010000283.1 GCA_016794345.1 Myxococcales bacterium | reverse complement strand
GCCGACTACGAGATCGACCGTGACGCGAGGCGAGTGGAGATGGTTCAAACGCTACTCGCCGCTGTGCTCGCAATCCGGATCGGTTACGAAGGTCCGATCAAGGGCTACGACTGGGACGAGGAAGGCGTACGGGCCAACCCGAGCTGGTGGCCCGTTGGCATCAGCGATGCCCAAGCCGAACGGCGTTTCATCCATCGCAGCCGTGGGCCGAATCCCGTACCCCAACCCTAGACCGCTGCGTCCAGAGGAACCGACCATGAACATCGGTCCGCCGCTCTTGTAGAGTGCGGGCGTGGCCGCGAAGGCGAAGCCAGTCAAGAAGGCGAAGGCGTCGGCGACGAAGCCGCCGATCGCGAGGCCGGAGCCGTGGCTCGTTCACTTCTTCCAGCGTCACGAGGACGACGATCCCGACAAGACCGTTCCCGCCCAGGTGTTCCTCGACGAATGCCCGGGCAAGGTGTCGGCGACGATGGTCGCCGTGCTCCGCGCCGTCGCCGAAGCGCCACCTCCCGCCTTTAGCGGCGGCGGCAAGTGGGAGGCGATGCACGACGAGATGTCCGGGTACTACGAGGTCCGAGTCGATGGTGCTCAACGGAAGCACTACCGGCTCTTCTGCCTCCTCGAGCGGGATGGGGCACGGCTCGGGCTCGGTGGTCCGAGCATCGTGCTCATCGACGGCCGGGAGAAGCCGTTCCTCACGGAGTTGCGCAAGGAGGACTACGCCGCCGTGAAGAAGCTCGGCGACGAGTACCGCCGCCGAACACCGAGAAGCGTGCTCCGGTAGTTACGCAACCGCCCGGGCGGCCTTCGCGCGTGCGGCAACCTTCGGCGTCGCCTTCCTCCCCGAGATCGGCACGAGCCGCAGCTCGAGGCCAAGGGCTCGGGCGATCTCGATGACCGTCTGGAGTGTCGGGTTCACCCCCTCCTTCGTGAAGAGCCGCCGGACGATCTCGGGCTTGGCGTCGATGGTCCGTGCCAGCTCAGCCTTCGAGATGCCGGAGTCCTCGCGGATGTGGTCGAGCGCCCGGACCAAGCCGTCCACCGTGTCGATGTGCTTGCGGGCGGACCGGTAGGACTCGGCGAAGCTCGGTCGCTTCATCTTCTTGCCGACCCACTTGTCGAACCCGGTCTTCGTCGTGGCCATGATAAGGGGAGCGTAACAGACAAGTTACGCTGGTGCTCCTCGGAGTTTTTGGATGCAGTCGCAGAGGTGAGGTCCGGACCCTGCGGCGAATTAGGCTTGTGATCGAGGCGCTCGACCTCAATTTGGTGGTCGCGCGCGATCCTGGTCGTCACTGATCCGCCCCGGAATCTGCGGACTTTCCTGGGTCACCACGTTTCCTGCGGTCGGCGTCGATAATCTACTTGTGACGCTGCACGAGCAGGCCGCGCCGAACGTGGCGGCCGGAAAGGTCCTGCTCATGCGCACCCTATCGATCAATGTCAGCCCGGACGACCTCGACCTCGTCGAGAAGATCGTCACCTCCCATCCGCTCGCCTCTCGTCATGCCGTAGCTCGTGCCGCGCTGAGGGCGGGGCTCGACCAGATGGCCCGTGACCAGAGCTACGCGCTGGAGCGCCTGCTCCTCGAGCGCCGCTCCACTGTCGAGGCCGCCTGACCCGAGGAACCCCAGCGACCCCGGGACCCGCCACCGCACGACCAGAGCGGGCGCCCGAGGGGAGGAGTTACCGTCATGTCCGAAGAGATGCATACACCGGCCGACGCGGCCGACATCCAGCTCAACACGAACCACCAGAAGATCCTCAAGGCCCGCGGCATCCCCGTCGCCTTGGCGCTCGCTGCCGGTCTTCGCTCCGTGCACCTCGGCGACCTCCGGGCTGTAGAGGAAAGGTACGGCCTCCGGCGCCGCTACCGGGGGCTTCCCTCGTATCCCGTCACGGGCATCGAGATCCCGTACCCGAAGTGCTCGGACGACATCGAGCGCTGCCGTGTTCGGATGGACGAGACCTCCTACGTGAAGCCGGGCGACATCCCGGGAAGTCACCACGGCGAGGAGACGATCGAGATCCCGCGATACGTCTGCCAGGCCGGAGTCTCGATCGCCCCCTACATCCTGCCGCCCGTCCTCAAGGTCGCGGCCGACATCACGGCGGACATCTACATCGTCGAGGCGCCGCTGAAGGCGCTGGCCTTGATGGCGAACGGCATGCTGGCAATCGGCCTGGGCGGCGTGCTCGCCGGAACCCACGACAAGCGTGCGCTAGAAACCCTTGGCGAGATCGTTGCTCATGAGGAGCTGAAGCGCCTCAAGTGGAGGGGTCGCACCGTGTACGTCGTCTTCGACGCCGGGCTGGGCGCCGGTGACGAGCACGAAGGCAACCCGCTCGTCGCTCTTGGTGCTGCCCGCGTCCAGAAGGCGCTCGGGCAGCTCGGCGCGATCGTGAAGATTGTCACGCTGCCCTACTACCACCCCCAAGACTCGAGCCCGGAGGACGGCAAGCTCTGGTGGGCCACCGATCAGGGGCCGGATGACTACATCGTCAGGAACGGCATCGAGGCGTTCAAGAAGCTCGTCGGTGAGGCGGTGCTCGGTGATCCCAAAGACCGACTCGCCTGTGCGCTCGAGCCCGCGAAGACGAAGGCCGAGAAGGCGGCGGTCGTCGCCGACCTCCTTCGTGAGCCCTACTTCGTCGCCAGCTTGGTCGTCTGCTCGGGCGTCGAGCTGAAGGCCGTTGCCGCTATCACGACGAAGGCGTCCGGCATCGGGGTGCGCGACCTCAGGGAGGCGGCCTCGGAGTTCGAGGCCCGCATGGTTCGTCGGCTGAAAGGCAACGATCCCTCCTGGACGAGCGAGTTCGTCTGCACGGCCACGGGGCAGGTTCGACCGATCGCCGCGAACGTGGAGCTTGCCCTTCGCAATGACCCCGAACTCGCCGGGCTCGTGGCCTTCGACGAGTTCAACCAGTGCGTCGTCTTTCGTCGGCCGCCTCCCTGGGCGGAGCGCTTCACGGCGGCCAAGCAAACCGAGGAGGGGTGCGCATGGACCGATCTCGACGACACTCGCCTCGGTCTTCATCTCGGAAGCAGTTATCGCCTTCACGACGTGAAGCCGGAGAAGGTGAGGGCGGCGCTCGAGGTCGTGGCACGCGACCACGCCGTGCATCCCGTCCGCGAGTACCTCCTGAGCCTGAGGTGGGATGGAACGAAGCGGGTGGAGAGCTGGCTGACCATCTACTTCGGCGTCCGCTCGTCCGAGTACACGTCGAAGGTCGGCACCTGGTGGCTCATCTCGGCCGTCGCCCGCATCCTCAACCCCGGCTGCAAGGTGGACCACACCCTCGTGCTCGAGGGAGACCAGGGACTCGCCAAGTCGAGCGCGCTCGCAGCACTTGCGGGTGAGTGGTTCAGCGATGGCGACCTCGGTGACCTTCGGAGCAAGGAGGCGGCGATGTTGCTCCAGGGCATCTGGATCCAGGAGCTTGCTGAGGGAGAAATCTTCGGCCGGGCGACAACGAGGGCGCTCAAGGCCTTCACGACGAAGACCTTCGACAACATTGTCCCCAAGTTCTCGAACCGCCGGACCAAGCTCCAGCGGCAGTGCGTCTTCGCCCTCACCACGAACGACGAGGACGACTACCTTGTGGACCGGACTGGCAACCGCCGGTACTGGCCCGTGCGCTGTACCGCGATCGACCTCGACCTCTTGAAGGCCGACCGCGATCAGCTCTGGGCCGAGGCTGTTGCGCTCTTCCAGGCGGGGACCAAGTGGTGGCCGGTCACCGCGGCGGAGAAGTCCCTCTGCAAGGTCGAGCAGTCGGATCGCGAAGCCCAGGACACGTGGGACGATCTCATCCGTCAGGGCGTCCGGGAGCAGGATCGGGTGACGATCGCCTTCGTCCTGGGGTCCATCTTGAACATCTCGCCCAAGGACCAGAAGCGGACGGAGCAGCTCCGGGCATCGGCGTCGCTCAAGAGCATCGGCTGGGTACAGGCGGAGCGGACCGGACTTGCCCGCGTCTGGGTACGCGGGCCCAGCGCCGAGCCTCGGGGCGAGCGTCCGCCGCTTCGGGTCGTCGGCGGAACCGGCATGAGCGTCCACGACGAGCACGACGAGCACGACGAGCACGACGACGAGGACCTTCTCGCTGGCGTCGTGTGAGACCGCGCTGGTGACAGAGATCGGTCTGTCACGATCTCTGTCATCGACTCTGTCACGAGCCAAGTCGCTGACTTGCTTCGTCTTCTTCTCGGTTGGTGACAGAGTGACAGAGAATTTTCGATCTGAATCGCTTCGAACAGAATTTCTCGACCGGTGAATTTTCTCGAGCGGGGGGAGTTAGAAGAACAACTCCGTCACTCTGTCACACCGGGGGTTCATTCTCGTCCGCCGCCCGACGTAGACGCCGGACATGGCGAGCCATCGAGTCCGCGCCCTGCCGTCCGCTTCTTCGTCTTCGGCCCCGAAGGGCCACTCGAGGCAGCGCAGGCCACCGCGGACCAGGTTCGTCCTGAACGGCTTGGGTCTGCACCGGGTTACTCGAGCTGCTGTCCGAGACCTGCAAGAACGGGTCGTAGTTCTCGAGGCGCTCGTCGGCCTCTTGGACAGCATCTCGTCCGAGGTCTTTCCGGGGGACGAGCCCGATCAGCTCCGGAGCGCGACAACGATCTTGAGGAGTACGCTCGAAGAGATCGCGTCCACCGCCATCGAGGCCGCAATGGCCGTCGGCCAGGTGCGCTTCGTCGGGCAGCTCCGGGGGATCGAGATCGAGGAGGGCCCCGAGGAGTAGATGTCGTTCAGGCTGACCGGGCAGGCTGGCGGATCTACTTATGCGGCCGATCTGTCATGAAGACCAACACGCCCAAGCGACAGACCCGCACGATCCGCCTGACCGTCCCGACTAGCGTCTACGCCAAGCTCGCCTATCTGGCCGCCCAGGAGAGCGTGTCGGTCTCGCAGTTCGTCTACGTCGCCGTCCTCGGCCACATCGCCCAGAACGGCATGGTGCCCCTCGACCTCGTGCCCGGCATGCTCGCCGCCGAGGGCGTCGGTGAAGCACCCGTCGAGATCAAGATGCCGGGAGACGATGATGTGTCCGGCGCCGCCGACCTGAGCATCGAGGACCTGCTCTGACAGTCCCGATCAACAAGGTCGTGCAACGTGATGGACGGCACACCTCATCTTTTTTTCGGAAACTCCTTGGAGGATGCGATGAAGCCCGAGCCCCTCGACACGAACGCTGCCCCCCGCTGCACCGGCGACGATCACCCCATCGTCCGCGCCGTCGTCCACCGAGACGAAGGCGTCGAACTTCTCCGGGTCATCCAGATCGAGATGGCCAAGGCCGCCGCCGAGCTGCGCTTCCTCGACGACCACCGGGACGACTTCGATGCCGACGAGCTGCTCGAGCGCGGCCGGGCTGTCACCCGGCAGGTTCGTGCCCTTCGTCGGCTTGCCGAACTCGAGTGCACGAGGATTCGACGGTTCGGTCGTCCACCCTTGCGGCTCGACGACCCGATGGTCCGTCGGGCGCTCGGCCTCCTCGTGGAGCGCATCGTCGGGGTTGGGTACGAGGTTTTGCCGGAGTCGAAGGCGGACGAACTGGAGGCGCGGTTCCGCGAGCGGCTGGCGGCGGAGCCGCAGGTGCCGTGGCCTTGAGGGGAAGTTGAGTATCTCGAGGAAGTGATGAACTTCGGCGCCGCCGCTGGCGCTCGATGTTGTCGTGGGGTTGGGCGGCCAACAGGTTCCAGTCGCGGCTGCCAGTGTCGTACCCTCGTCTCGACGTGCAGAAGACCCGCATCCTCACAGAGATCAAGCGGACCGCTGAGGAGAACGGCGGAGTCCCTCTTGGCCGCGAACGCTTCCAGGAGCTGACCGGCATCTCGATCGGCTCGTGGCGTGGGAAGTTCTGGCGGAACTGGAGCGAGGCGGTTGCCG
The DNA here is from genome assembly GCA_016794345.1 of Myxococcales bacterium. Lineage (GTDB taxonomy): Bacteria > Myxococcota_A > Polyangia > Polyangiales > Polyangiaceae > Xiheicaenibacterium > Xiheicaenibacterium phototrophicum. Next base: position 114,771 of record JAEUKE010000283.1, on the reverse strand, counting down.
AAGCCGGGGTCACGCCGAACCAGCCAACCGAAGCTCACCCGAAAGAGCGCCTCCTTCGGCTCATGGTTGAGCTGACTCGGAAGAACGGACACCCGCCGACTTACGCCGACTTCCGCATGGAGCGTCAAGCGGACAGCTCGTTCCCGACCCACCACGCCTTCCACAACCTCGGCACCAGCTCCGAGCGGATCGCCCTCATGAGGGACTTCGTCCGGAGCCACGGAGGTTTCGAAGACGTGCTTGCCCTTCTCCCACACGACGAGGCGCAGCCAATCGAAGCCAACCCCTCGGAAGGACGCGACGGCTCCGTCTACATGCTCAAGCTCGGCAGGTACTACAAGATCGGCAAGTCCTTCCGCGTCCCACAACGTCATCGGGAGATCGCGATCGAGCTACCGGAGAAGCCCGACGTCGTGCATGTGATCACGACGGACGACCCGTCGGGCATCGAGGCCTATTGGCACACCAGGTTCGCCAACAAGCGGACGAACGGCGAGTGGTTCGCCCTCACGAAGGAGGACGTTCGAGCCTTCAAGCGCCGGAAGTTCATGTGACCACGCTGCTGTCCGACTCCCGCTCGCCGCCGAAGTTCATTTGCCGTCGCCGCGATCGTAGAACATCCGGGACACGGTTCCCGGACGAACTACGATGAGCACCACGACCAAGAAGGCGGCCATCTATCTCCGCACCTCGACCGATCGGCAATTCACCGCCAACCAGGAACCCGCCGTTCGTCGGCTCGCCGAAGCCCGAGGCTTCGACGTGGTCCACGTCTTCGAGGAGCAGATGTCGGCCACGAAGGTCCGCCCCCAGTGGGAGGCGCTCAAAGCCGCTGCCCATCGCGGCGAGTACGGTGCTGTCATCATCTACGCCCTCGACAGGCTCGGCCGCTCCATGGTGGGCAACGTTCAAGAAGTGCTCACCCTCGATCGTCTCGGTGTCGAAGTCGTCTCCGTCCGTGAGCCCTGGCTCGACATGGGTGGCCCCGTGAGGACCTTGCTGATCGCGATCCTGAGCTGGGTAGCGGAGGAGGAACGACGGCAGATCGCATCGAGGTCCAAACTTGGGGTCGCAAGGGCACGTGCTGCTGGAAAGTTGATCGGACGCAGACCGATCCCGATCGAAACGGGGCGTCTCCTCGCGCTCAAGGAAGAGGGACTCTCGGTCAGGCAGATCGCGAACCAGCTCGGGCTCACGAAGAGCACCGTCCACAAGGCCCTCATGGCTGTCCGGGAAGTACCCCCGGATTCCGGCGTTGTTCAGGTATCGAATCCCGCGGAGATCGTGACCTGCTGACCGGTGGCCGTTGGTGTCCGGCAGGTGAACGAATCTCGGACAGGAAGAACCCACCGGCGCCGAGAAGCCCTCGTCCACGATGACGGCGAAGGAGGGCTCCTCGGAATGGGTGGGGCGGGTTGTCAGAGAACGGGTGCCGAGGTCCTCGGCAAAACACGTCGTTAGGGGTACACGAGCTTCTCCCCCTCCTCGGTCAGAACCCATCCGCCGAGTGCGCTGTCGGAGTGCGCGATCAGCCCATCGCGTACCATGTCCTCAGCGACCTCATCGAGGACTCGCTCTTCCGGCGGCGTGAGCTTCGGATGGAGCCAGTAGAGGATTGAGTTCTGGGGAAGCACCTGGTTGGCGCTGACCTTGAAGTGCCGGAACGCCTCGAGCACCTTGCGCCTCACGGCCTCGTTCAGGGGAGACCGCCCGACACTGGGCGCGGCGGCACTTCGACCAAGCTTCTGAAGCAGCAGCGCACCGATCGTCGGGATCCCCATCGAGATGCTGAGGTGGCCCGTCGAACTGCGGATCCCGGGGATCTCCGTCTCGTCGAGTCGGATCGGCAGGATGTAGGCGTTGCCCTTTTCTTGAAGGGCTCGGTCTTGCGCTGAACGCCGCTCGTGATCCGTCCAGACCTTCCTTGCGTATGCGGCCGAGGCGAACAGGACGCAGTATCTGGCCTTCTTGCTGTAGACGTCGTGCAGATGCTCGAACAGGTCCTTTCCCCAGAGGTCGGCCTGCTCGTATCGGTCGTAGAAAACCGTGACGCCCTCATTTCGCAGGAACTCGGCGAGCGCTTCCGCATGTGCACGATCCTCCCCGGCGAACGAGAGCGCCACTTCGTACTCGAAGCTGCCAGCGATCGAAGCGACGGCGGGCGGCGGCGAAGCAGGCAGCGGCTTCGGCGCCGGTGCGGGATCCACGGGGAGGAGTTGGTCGAGCAGAGCCTCATCCTCCGAGGCCTCGACTCCATCCTCGGTGATCGCGCAGCCGCCGCCCAGCGTCATCGGCTTGAGCAACCGCTTGTCGATGAGACGCTGCATCGCGACCATGTACTGTTGCCGATCCCACCCCAGTTCCTCCAGCACGCCGTGCTCCTGCGGGCTGATGTAGAAGCTTCGGGATCCCACGCGTTCGTAGCCAGCGTAGAAGTAGGCGAGGAGCTTCCTGGCCGCTTGGTTTCGCTCGTTCCGTGTCACGATCCTCCTCCCTCGTCCTCGTCGCCGTTCAGAACCGCTCCATTATCCTTCCGCCCGTTCCCACCACCCGCTACGTGCCCGACTCATGAGGCGTGTGGTCTTCTGCGGGTGAAGTGGGGAAATCTCGGGAATCCTGGGCCGGTTCAACTTCTGGCGGCGACCTCCCGCGATGCGTGCAGCAGCAGAACTGCTGGGCCACGTACGCCTACACCTCGATCGACGCCACGATCGCCTTTGCATCACTGACCTCGGATGCCGCTTGCGCAGCGTGCTGCTGCTGGGCGTTGTACGTGACGAACAACACATCAACGCCGTTGGTTACGTACCAAGCCCAAGCCACTCTTTCCTCATCTGAAAGGTCGCCGCCGCAATACATCACCTGGTTCCCGGCTTGCTCGATACTGGCTGGAGCTGGAAGCCCCTCGCTTTCGGCAAACTCCATCAACATTTCGCGAAGGTCATCGGCTCCGATTGAGGGCCTCTCCCCAGAGTCGTAGGTCGCCACGGAGAACTGGAGCGCGCCAACACCGTCGGGCTTCGCCAAGGTGAACGGTGTGTCCTCTGGTAGATCATGAGTAATGTCCACCCAGTCTGAAGGCACTCTCATCGAGGCATTGCCAAAGACGACGCGGTACGTGCTCATCTCAGTCCACCTGATTTCGGATCGTAGGGCAGGTTCACGGTCGGATCAGTCCACTTTGTCTTCTGGTCGTGCTTGAAGGTCTTGCGACCACCCTTCGTATCTGGCTTGAAATCACCATAATCCACACCTTTCGGCCACGTCGAGCCAGGGTAATCCGACGGATGAACTCCACCAACGACCTGAACGTCCTGCCCTGGTTTCCCTGGTGCCTTGAAGCTGAACTGCGTGTTGGGGTACTTCGCCCGGAGCTGATCAGGGAGGTGCCCAGGCTTATCTGCATGCCAGCGTGAGCCCTGCGATGATGCTGCCCGGGTGTTGGGATTTGCGCTCCCTTTCCCGGCCATCAACGAAATCAGATCGTCAAGCAGGCTGCCACCGGCAGATCCACCTGCCGCCGCGACCTTCGGCACGTTCGTGCCACCCCCTGCCACCGCCGCAGCCGGAGCAGCGGCACCGCCCTCGATCCCTGAAGCGAACGCGCCTGCAAAGCCCTTGGCCAGGCTCCACGCGCTGGCCAAAGCCGCACCAGCCCCGAAGAGGTGCGCGCCGACTTCCTCATGTCGTCCTGCCGCCTTCGCTTCTGCGACGGCCTTCACTTCCTTGGGGAACTGGTAGAACGGGTTGAAGACGTTGATGACGTTCCGCACTCCACGGACGCCGTCTGGTGCATCGACCCAGGCCTTCGCCGCCTGGTGCACGAGCACGTCGGCAAGATTCGGCTTGGAGGGATCGTAGTTGGGCGAGAGCCGATCGTTCCCGAGTAGCTCGAGTCCCTTCTGGACGGTGCCGACGATCCCCTTGCCGGTGTCGATCATCGCATCGACCTTGTAGTCCCGCTCCTCCTTGGTCCCGGTGAAGATGGGCCCAACGAGGTGACGGGTGATCGAGCGACCTGCGTCTTCCGGAACGGGGTTCGGGGCGCCTCGTGAGAACGGCGTTGGCATGGCGCCGTTGGGGTCAACCATGACGATCGGGCTACCCCTCGCATACTCGTAGAGATTCAACCCCGCCTGCAACCCGAGCGGATCCGCCGTGGTCCACCTTCCGAGCCACGGCGCGTAATACCTTGCGCCGAAGTAGTCGAGTCCGGTCTCTTCGTCGAAACTTTCCCCTGGTGCGTTTTCAGCCCGAAGAGGCTTGAAACAGGCTGGATTCGCTTCCGAGAAATGGTGATCCGGAAGTTGATCCCCCCGGTGCGTTCTTGAGGATCGAGGGTGTCCTACCCGTCGTCCTCTTCCGACTCGGCTTCCAATGCGGCGAGCAGGTCTTCCGGTGTCGGCTCCGATTTTGGTGTCGTCGTCGTCTTCGGTTTCGAGGCCAGCCGAGCAGCCGGGTGGAACTGGCCATGCACGGCCTTCAATCGGCCGACCGACACCCTCGTGTAGATCGCGGTCGTGCTCGTCTCGGCGTGACCGAGAAGTTCCTGGAGGTGCCGTATGTCGCAGCCCGCTTCGAGCATCTGCGTGGCCATCGAATGCCGGAAGATGTGGCAGGCGCCGGACTTCCCGAGCCCGGCCCGATCGACGTAGGCGGCCATTCGCCTCGTGTACCAATCCAAGCTGATGGCTCCGCCAAGCTCGGAGATCCAGAGGTGCCCTTCGTCGGGTGGAACCAGGAGCAGGGGTCGAGCCTCTTCCACGTACCGACCTACCCAATGCAGGGCTCGTTCTCCGATCGGAACGATTCGATCCTTCTTGCCCTTCCCCAAGCGGATGAAGACGGTCTCTCGCTCGTGATCGATGTCCTCGATACGGAGCCCTGCCAGCTCGTGACGGCGGATGCCGGTGGAGTACAGGACCTCCATCATGGCCCGATCGCGTAGCTCGGTGGCGTCGGTCACATCGGGCAAGCCGAGCACCAGCTCGACCTCCTTCTCGGTGAGGACGGCCTTGGGGAGCTTCTTCTCGATCTTCGGCAGCTCCAAGTCGGACGCCGGGTTCCACAAGATCGCGTTCTGCCGAGCCAGGAAGCGAAAGAAGCCTTTCAACTTCTGGAGCGTGAGGCGCTGCGACGAGAACGCGATGGGCCTTCCCGAGGGCTTGCGCCGGTAGAAGAGCCACCGCTGGTAGGCCTCCAAGATCGGCCTCGTGATCTGCGTCGGGCGCTCCAAGGAGCGATCGGCGGCCCACCCGATGAACATCCGCAAGCCGATCTCCGTGAGGCGGATCGTCTGCTCCGAGTAGTTGCGGATCCGCTGATGCTCGACGTAGCGCCGCGACCAGACCAAGAGCCCATCCGGATCGTTCGGGTTGCCAACGGTTGGCAGGGGCTTCCGGCGCTTCTTCACCGGGAAGACCGACGTACACGTACGGCTCCATTTCGGGGCGGAGCCTTGACCCCAGACGTGCGTTTCTCGCGATGTCGATCCCCCACGTCATCGGAAGGCTCGGAGATGGTAGGCGATTCTTTCGACTTCGGGGGCCCGACCTCCCCCCGACCTTGGGCCGACCTTGGCCCGACCGATGGCCGCCCATGGTCCGACCGTTCGGTGTCGTACTGGTAGGCCAGCTCGTAGACCACGCCCCGACCAGCGGGGGCACGGTGAACAACGAGAAGCTCCGCATCGGCGAGACGACGGAGATGGACCTTGGCCTGCGTGTTGCCGATCCCGGTGAACTCCCGAACCTGCCGCCGGGTGAACCTGAAGTCCTCCTTCTCCTGCTTTGCTACGAAGTCCGAGACGAGCTGGAGGACACTCACGGTCTGCGGCGGGAGGTCATGAACACCCACGACACCCAGCTTCGACACGAGACGTTCAGCAAGCTCGACGTCGGCCTTCGCGGCTTCGATGTACTCCACCACCTGTCCGTCACGCTCGATGTTCCGTACGGGGCGCTGGTGTTGGTGGACGAAGGCGACAGCCTCGATCAGCGTCAGCAGCTTCGCGTGGTCACGCCGGGCTCGGACACGAAGGTCACCGTAGGTCAGGCCTTCTACGTGGGGGTTCACGACCCGAAGCGGCCGAAGAAGACGCTGGGCGTTCTGGTGGAGGCGAAGAAGCCCCGTCCGATCCTCGGAGGCGATCACGCCTTCGAGGGTTTGTAGTTGTCGCTGGCGTTCGTGGATGCGTCGGGTCTGCGCCGGGCTCTCGTCCACGGTGAGGACCACGCACCGGTTCATCAGCTCCTCGTCCACCTCGATCGATGTGGTCGTCAGGAGCAGAGCCACCGGCCCTTGCACCTTGTACTCCTGCGACACGAGGCGCCCGGAGCCAGGCTCCTTGCCTGTGCTCGCGATCGTCAGCGAGCCCTCCGACTGCAAGAGCTTCAAGCTGTAGCTCGCTCGGGCTGCTCCTTCCTCCTCGGCGATCGACAAGACCTTGTGCCGGAGGTCGGAGCCAGGCGCGTAGAACAAGCTCTGCCCCGTCATGGCGCTGTACGAGACCCGATCTTCCTCGGGCACCACGGACAGGATGGCCTCCATCAAGCTCGACTTCCCCGCAGCCGACGACGACTGGATCATCACGCCGAGGGGGCGACGGAGCTTCCTACTGGTGACGGCAAGAAAGCCGAGCAAGAGGTTGTCTCGTTCTCCGACGACCCCACCGGCTTCGAACGCATGAAGGGTGCGATCAAGGAGCTTCGGATCCCGGAGCAGGCCGAGCGCCTGTTTCCGTTCTTCGGCGGTCAGCTCCACCTTCGTGACCTTGGGCGCCGTGAGCTTACGAAGCAGCTCCCCCTGGGCCTCTTCGAGCTGGAGGAGGATCGTGCCCATGTCCTTCCGCACGATGGCTTCGTCGAGGCCGAGGTCGGTGCTGGCTTGCCTGATGAAGGCTACCCGGTGGCGAGCCGAGTAGATGTCGAAGGTGTCCACGTGGAAGCCCGTCCCTTCACGCGACAGGAGGAGGTTCACCCTCATCGTGCCTGGGCTCGTGTTGTCGTTCAGCCCACGAACCCGCCAGCGGCGATCATCGAAGAGCCGGACGACGTCACCCTCCACCTGGTTGGTGGCGCTGGCCGCGGGGACCACTGCTTCCACCGTGGTCTTCGCCGGTGTCGTTGGCTTCGTTTCCGCCGCCGGTGCCGATCCGGCAAGCCACGCCGCCGACCGGATGATCTGGAGGAGCGCGTGATCGGGTTGCTCCACGGAGGCGGCGAACTCTCCAACGTCGAGCCCATGAGGGAGGAGTCCCTGGTGAACGGCGATCCCGAGCCTGCCGATCGTGTCCGCGAGCTTCTTCGCGAAGGCGTCGCTCTCCTTCGTCCGGCGGAACACCAAGAAGACCCGCTCGACCTGCCCCGACTTCTTCAAGCCATCGACCAGGGCGTCGGTCGGCCCATCGAGCCCGTGGATGGCCGTGACGTTCTGTGCCCCGTGGGCCCAGCAAGTGATCGCGTCCGTGATCGAAGCGGTGACGATCAAGTCGGTCGCTCGCAGGGCCTTGGGGTTGATCAGGCCCTTCCGGGTTTCGTCCGTCCACACATGTTCGAGGGAGGAAAGCCGGGCACGTTCGAGGCGGCGGCCGTACAGGTTGATGACGTTCCCGGAGATGTCGAACAACGGCACCACCAGGCACCCACGGAGGACCTCGTGGCCGCTGTCCTTCAGCACGCCAAGCGTGGTGAGACGCTCGCGTAGTTGTCGGCCCGGTACCCGGTTGTTCTTTGGGATGTGCAGGCCCAGCGTCCGGTTGGAGAGCCCGAGTCGGAAGTGCTCGGCAAGGCCGGGGTGACGGAGTCCGCGAGATTCAAGGTAGGCCCTGCCCTCGTGGTTCTTCATGAAGGCGGTGGCGTAGAAGTCGGCGACGCCGCCAAGGATCACCTCGTCGCTGTCGGCGGCCGTGAACGCGACCCCCATCGTCCTGACCGTGGTGAGCTTCGGAGTAGCGCCCTTCTTGGGGCCGACGTTCCGGCGATCGAGGGTGGTCCTGCCCTCCTTCAACAACTCGGTTGCGTGCTTCTTCGAGACGCCCTCGGCCCTCATCATCCACTCGACGGGGCCGCCGTTCTCGATGCCGCAGGCGGAGCACGACCACGTGTTCGCCTTGGAGTCGATCCTGACCTTCGCCTTGCTGCCGTCGTGAAGGGGGCACGTGCCGACGAAGAGGGCGCCCTGCTTCTTGAGGTTGACCCCACGGGCGACAACAAGGCGCTCGACGGAGATGTCCTCAGCGTGGGCGGCCACTCCAGGTACTACGATCGGGATGGGCGAAGATGAACCCGTGTCTATGGCGTAGGGCATGCCGGAGGTGACGACGTGATCATCAAGCTCCCCGAAAACCTGGCTGCCGAGATCAGAGTCCGAGCTGCCGAACAAGGGCGTGACCCTGAGACCTACGTCATCGGGCTGCTCTGGCGTGGCGTCGTCGAGCTGGACCCACCGAAGCCAAAGGGCAGGAAGACTAGGAAGGCTGCGGTCACCGAGGATGTCGCCGACCACGACTGGAGCGACATCTTCAAGTTCAGCGATCCGACCGAGAACCGTCCCACGATCGAAGACCTGCGCAGACCCGTGAACGTGTCCAACGAGTGAGGTGCCTCGGTGGGCCCTTCGGCAGCATCGGCAGCGCGCTCCTTCGCTGTCGCAGCGTGGGTGGGCTTGAGCTCGTTGCCTCGTGTTGCCTCTCGTTGCCTTCCCGATGGCCGAAGGCAACGAGGCGACGAGCATCTTGCCTCGTTGCCTCGGGCACCTGGGGGGTATGGGGGGGCCCCCCAACCATGACAGGGGCGAAGGCACCGGGATCTCGATTGGGCCAACGGCCCTTGACGGACTTGAGCGCATGACTCATTAGTGACGTGTCCCCACGCTGCCCTGCACCCCTGGGTGCTCCACCGTGTCTCGGTGTGAGGCGGGCTACCTCGAAGGCGAACCACAGCGACGGCACTTCCCGTTGGCTGCGCCGGAGCTGATGTAGTCGAGTCAGTGAGGACGAGCGGCGACTCCCGCGGAAAGGGAGTCTCATGTCCTCGTCCGCCACGGTTGCTCAGCTCAAGCTCAACCACATCGTCGCCGAGTCTTCGGCTGCCGCCGTCGGGCGTCGCGTCGGCAGCACCGGCACCACGATCCGGCTGCTCCTCGCAGGCACCCGGCCCAAACCATCACGATCGAGAAGTTCCAGTCGCTCGGCATCGACCCGCTCGACTGGTTCACCCCCATCGACCCGGGGGCGCGGTCATGACGCCGGACGAGCGCACGATCCCGATCGTCATCTACCGGCCGGAGCAGCTTTTCGTTGGCGGCGATCCCGCCCGGGGCTTCCAACCGCAGACGACGGGTACGTCCTGCACGGTGAGCTGGGACGACCTGACCCGATTGCTCGGCCGAGCGCACGTGGGCGACCCCACCACGCACCCCGACCCCAACACCCAGAAGTCTGCTCGTGGTGGGTGGAGTGCTTGTCGTCTCAGAGGTGGACGCAGGCTCGCATCCGCGTTCGTCGAGACGCGCCTGCTCGGCCTCGACATCGACAGGCACGGCGACATCGACCGAGCCCTCAGGGCGTTCCAGCCCTTCCGGAAGCTCGTTCACGCGACCTACAAGTCCACGGAGGCCGAGCCCCGGTGCAGGGTCATCCTGCCGCTGAAAGAGTCGTGCTTCAGCACGGAGAAGTTCAAGCGGGCCCACCATGCTGTTCGATACGCCGTCGTCCGGGCCGGGTGGTTCGAGGCCGACGACTTCGACGACGCAGGGAGCGATCCGAGTCGCTTGTGGTACCTGCCGATGGTTGCTCCAGGAGTGAGCTACCGCTTCGAAGTGACGGACGGCGAGCTGCTGGACATCGAGAAGCTCCTCCCGAGCCGTCCGTCTCTGAAGAAGACGACGTCACCGACGCCGAGCCCGACGACCGCGAACCGATCGGCCGCGCTGGCATTCGCCGAGCGCAAGATGGCCGACACCCAAGAGGGCCGTCGGCACACGACGGTGTTCTCCCTTGCCGCTTGGCTCGGTACGATCACGCCACCGATCCCGGACGACCAGATCGAGGCGTCGCTCCTGGCCCACGCGCCCGAAGGACACGACGCCGAGTTCCGGCGGACCATCCGTGACGGCATCCGTCGAGCGAGGGCGGCGTGACGACCGCCGAGGCCTTCTACGCGGATGCCGTCGCAACCGATCCGGACCCGTGGGAACAACACGTCACCATCGTGCCCACCGAGTGGTACACGGCGCCAGCCCCTCCACGTCGCTGGCTCCTCCGTGACGGCCGTGCCGGTGACGAAGGCGTGCTCCCCCTGGGCAAGGTCGGGCTACTCGTTGCTGAGGGTGGGGCGGGCAAGACGATGGCCGTCGTGCAGCTCGCACTTGCCGTTGCCTGCGGCGGCTCATGGTTGGACACCTTCGAAGTACCGGAACGCGGCAAGGTCCTTCTCATCCTTGGTGAGGAGGACGCAGAAGAGGTCCATCGTCGTATCCACCGAGCCGCGCGTGGTCGGGGGAGCACGCCACCCGAGCGGTCGATCGTGGCGTTGCCGCTCGCCGGGGTCACGTGTTCGATGATCGAGGAGGGGGGCGATTCTGGCTTCCTCGTCTGGCTGAAGGAGTTCATCCAGAAGACGGGCCCGTACGCCCTCATCGTCGTGGATCCGGTGAGCAGGTTTTGCGGCGCCGATGCGGAGCGGGACAACGCCGCCGGAACCCGGTTCTGCCAGGCGCTCGAGTCGCTCGTCGTCCCGGCCGGAGGAGCCACGGTCCTTGGTTCGCACCACACCAACAAGCAGAGCCGTGGATCAGGTGCCGTCGTGGGTGCGGCTTCGGCAAGAGGTTCGAGCGCCCTTGTCGATGGGGTCCGATGGGTCGCCGCGATCGGAGTCGAGTTCGTCGAAGGGGGCCCCGTGGACACGGTGCTCACCCTGAGCGTCGTGAAGACCAACTACGCCAGGAAGCCCAAGGCCCTTGAGCTTCGGTACGGCGACGACGGCGAACTCGTGCCGCTGCTCGACGACGACAAGCAGGCTGCCACCAAGGCTCGGGACGAAGCCGCCCCACAGGCTCGGCGGCAGCGCAAGCGTGACGAAGCAAAGACGAAACGGGAGGCCGAGATCGACGCTGCCGTGCTCGACTGCGTCCGGGCCACACCGGGGATCGGGGCGAGCGAGCTGCGGCTTCACATCAAGGCGAAAGCCGGTTGCGGCGCGGACGCCGCCGACACCGCTGTCGCCCGGATGATCCAGGCAGGCCGGGTGCAGCGGTCCGAGGGAAAGACCCGGCAGCACTTCTTGGTCGCGAATGCGTCATCGGAGGCGACGGACTCGAGCGACATGAACGGCACGAGTGCTTTCCACCTGGATCTGGACGCCGTGCTGGAAACGCTGGCTTGAGCTGACGGGTTCATTTGGGGTCGGCCTCGAACGTAGTACCGGCGATGAGCCGCTTTCGGCTTCGGGCCCTGCCGTCTTCCGGCGAACGGCGGAAGCATCGACGATCACCTGGAAGTACCTGGCGGTTCGACGGGCTCCGCCTTCACCGAATCGCTCGACAGGCGATCGTCGATCTCCAGCGCAAGGTCGAGGTGCTCGACGCCCTCGTCGGCCTGCTGGATGGCATCTCCGCCGATGTGCAGCCGGGCGACGAGCAGGACCACATCAGGGCAAGCACCACGATGCTGAAGGCCGCACTTCGTGAGATTGCTTCGACGGCGATCGACGCCGCCGTCGCCATCGGACAGGTGCGTCTCGTCGGGCAGCTCTGGGAGAACGCCATCGACCAGGACGACGAGGAGCCCGACGACCCGTAGTCGGCGCTGAGCGGACCTCATGGGTGTTACCCATGATCATCGCGCGCTCAGGCTCGCCAGCCGACGTGACGGATCTACTTCTGCGGCGCCTTCTGCATGAAGACCAAGAAGCCCTTCCGCACGATCCGCACGACGATCCCGACCAGCACCTACGCCACAATCGCCTACCTGGCGGCCGAGGCTGGGCTGACGATCGGGCAGTTCGTCCAAGCTGCCGTGATCGACTCCGCTGCCGGGAAGAGGCCTGCGTTCTTGGACGGCGTGGGTGTTCCGCCGGATCGAGATCCCGCCCCGATCGGCGCCGACGGCGACATCGTCGAGGGCCTTCTCGGCTGACGAGCCGCCCGGAAGTCGAACCTGCGCACGGTGGTGGACGGCGGCCCGGCGAAAACTCGAAACTCGGCCGAAAACGCCGGAAGGCTCGAAGAAGACCCACGAAGTTGGTCGGTCTTTTCGCGCCGAGAATTGAGTAAATCGAGAATTGAGTAACTCGGGCTGACCCTCGCCTCCTGGGCCGCCAACGGTTGGCACCGCTGCCCTGATCCGGACGGGTCAGACCTGCTACGGTGAGCGCGTCCGAGGTGGGAGCCATGTTCGAGGATGACGCGGCCGACGGCGCTGGCGAGATCAAGTGGCCCGACAAGATTCGCAAGGCATTCGGGCCTGGGCCTGGGCGTCGAACGGCCGCGCTGAGTTGGGTGCTCTCGCGTGAGCAGCCGCTCGAGGGGTACATCACCGGCTACAAGATCGCCGCCGAAGAGGTGTTCGCTGCGACGGCGACCAAGGGGCACAGCCCCGAGCGCATGCTGTTTCCGCTCGCCTTTCTCTGGCGGCACTTCACCGAGGTGGCGTTGAAGGACATCATCGCGGTCGGGCGGTTGCTCGAGAACGAGGACTGGACCTACCCCCAAGGCCATCGGCTTCTCGACCTGTGGACAGTGGCGCGCCCGTACGTGGTTGCCTGCGGATCCGAGGATTCTCCCGAACTGGCGATCGTCGAGCAGCAGATTCGCGAGTTCGAGAACGTGGACCCCTTCGCCTCGGGGTTCCGGTATCCGCTGGACAAGAAGGGTGGCTCAAATCTGCCGGGCGCGCCGAGTCACGTGGACCTCGACCAGTTTCAGGATGCGATGGTGCGCCTCGCCCAGTTCCTGGAATGCGTGCGGATGGAGCAATCGGCACGGCTCGACTATATCCGCACCTACTACGCCGAGATGCTTCTCGAGCAGGAGCGATGACCGGCACGACTGGAGCCCGTGAGGGTGGGCGGCTGAAGCCCGTGCTCAACCGAACGGAAGCCGTCGTCCACGACCGCCTCATCAAGACCTGCGAGCCGCACGGCAGCAGCGTCTACCCGAAGATGCGAGTCGCCGACGTGCTCCCGATCACTGCGTCAGGCATCGAGGATGTCGAATACTCGTACGCCCTCAAGTCGCACTTCGACTTCTTGGTGGTGGACGGGAGGGACATCCCGCTGTTCGCCGTGGAGTTCGACGGTCCGTTGCACGGCGATGCCAAACAGGTCGCGCGCGATGCGATGAAGGACCGCCTCTGCAAGACCTTCGACCTGCCGTTGCTCCGCGTGAAGGAGGCGCACCTGGAGGTGTACAGGACCTACGACCTCCTCAGTTGGATCGTGGAGCAGTGGTTCCTCCGAGAAGCCTTTGATGAGGCGCAGCAACGTGGGCACATCCCCTATGACGAGGACTTCGATCCGTTGGCGATCGTTTCGATGGAGAGCGGCGGACCTCGGTTCCCGATGTGGCTCTCGCTCGATGCGCAGCTCGCCCTTCAGCGGTTGCGGACGGAAGGCAAGGTCATCGACAGGGTTCCCTCCTTCACCGTGAGCACCGACGACAGAGGGGCGTACCACGGGCTGTTCTGGCTTCGTGTTACACCGTCGAAGCTGGTGGTCGTGACCACCGGAGCCCGAGCACAGGCATTCCCCGTCTCGCTCTTGGAGCTGGTCGAGCAGGTCGGGATCATCAAGGTGCACGATGGTGTGCAGCAAGTGCTCGCGGGACACCGAAAGGCGAAGGCACCACAAGACCTCGAACAACTGTTGCAGAGGCACAAGCGCCTGAAGCTCGCTTGCGCGTTCGGGCATGGGAGTGGCCCGCCCTTCGATGGCTCGGGGGGTGCTTGATGGCGGCCGGTGCGACAGGTCAACTCGTGGGTTCATTTCCGCGTTCGGCCTACGTACCAAAGACGTGGCCTTTCGAAACAAGCCCCTTCGCGGCGGGCTGTACGCCCGCGTCAGCACCGCCGACCAGTCGGCCGACCTCCAGCTCGACGGTCTTCGCCGTCTCGCAGAGCAACGTGGGTGGGTCATCACGGGGGAGTTCGTCGATCACGGGATCTCGGGTGCGAAGGATCGCCGCCCCGAGCTGGATAAGCTCATGGCCGCTGTCCACAAAGGCAAGCTGGATGTCGTGGCTTGCTGGAGGTTCGACAGGTTCGCGCGATCGGTCCGTCATCTGGTCCTTGCCCTTGATGAGTTCAGGGCCAAGGGGATCGACTTCGTCTCGATGAACGACGGCATCGACACCTCTACCCCGGCCGGGAGGTTCTCGTTCACGATCATCGCCGCCGTGGCCGAGCTGGAGCGGGAGCTGATCCGGGAACGCACACGAGCTGGTGTCCAAGCGGCACGTCGTCGTGGTGCTCGTCTCGGCCGACCCAAGATCGACTTCGACTTGGACGCCGCTGTCCGGCTCCGCGCCGAAGGCCAGTCCATCCGTGAGGTGGCCCGAGCCCTCGGCGTGAACCCGACGACCCTCCACCGAGGGCTGGCCGCCGTTTCAGAATCGTCCCCGGCGGTGGGGTGATCGAGGGCGCCGATCTCCGGGGGAAAATGAGGGGTGATCAAGGACGTGATCCTTGTGGCGGAAAGGTTCGATTCCGGAACGACCTCGGCGCGTCAGTCGTGCAATCCCCAGATGGCCCTTACCTCCTGCGCTACGCCGACCAACCCCGGGAACAGCGTGCTGTGGCTGATGCCCTCCGCTTCGAGAAGGTCGAGCACCTTCTCGGCCTCCGATGATGGCGCCGTGAAGTGCCGGAACATCGGCGCGACGTGGTTGGCGATCCGGGCCATCTCGTCTTCCCAGGGGGCGAAGGGCAGCGGATCGCCGATCCGGTCGTACGAGACGCGATGAAGCAAGAAGAGCCCGGCCTGGGCGCGAAGACGATCATTGTCGGCGCCGGAAAGCGAGACGAGCGAGAAGGGGCCGGGTCCGTAGATGGCGACCTTCGTTGCGGCCGCTCCTGCGAGTGAACCGATCGTGGCGGGCACATCCCAGTGGTCCACGACAGGATCCAAGGTGGAGTTCCTGAGATAGTGAATGTGCAGCGCCCACACGGAGAAGCGCTCTGGCTGCTGACCTCGCCGCTTCAATCTGACGCAATCGTCAGCAGCAAAGAAGGCGGCGACGCGGGCCTTCCAAGTCCAGTCGAGAAGGCATGTTGGTAGACCGTGATGTTGCGCAGCTCCGAGCAGCGGGAAGAACTCCTCGGGTGGCCATACCTCGAACTGGGATGGCGGGACCGGAATCGTCTCCCTGCCGGGCAAGGAGTGGACCCCCAACGTGGACCTGATCGCCATCGAGTTCTCCGGCAGGTGGACGCCTTGGCGTTCCGCCCTCTGGTAGAACATTTCCAGGGCGATGCGCTCGGCGATGACTTGATGACCGACTGTCGGTGACGGCGGGCAGCGGGGCTCCTTCCGGCACAGCTCACCTCCTTGCCGACGTGAACTGGGGAGAAGCTGGTAGTTTGCGTCGCCGTGACCTCGGAAGATCCAGGGAGCAAGCTCGACCGGATAGAACGGGGGCCTCGTCGGCGACAACGCATCCAGGAACGTCTCCGCTGTCGGGAACGGGTGCTGGACAACGCACTGGTTAGGCTGCGTCATAGTCGGAGCCTCGCACGAAGACGTGGGATAGGTCGAACCCACCGGCGCCGAAGGACCCGGCACGGTGAGCGAGCGCGAGTCCTTCGGAATGGGTGGGACGGGTTGTCAGAGATCGGGTGGGGGTCGCCCCCAAGCTCGGTGTCACGCGTCGTCGTCGTCGTCGCTCGACTTCGGCAGGACCTTTCGCTCCGGGCCGAGAAGGATCAGGGAGAGCGCGGCTTCGTCCACGACGCCTGCATGCGCCCTCATCGCCGAGGCCAACTTCAGGAAGGCCTCCGCCGACTTCGGGTTGTTCAGGACCGGGCCGACCGTTTCGAGAGCGGCCAGCGCTTCCAGTACGGCCGCGTCTCCGTACACGACCATCCGTGTCTTCGCGTCGGCAAGGAGCAGCGTGGCCTTGGCCTGCTCCTCGGGCTTCATGGCATGGGCAGCCTGGGCGACGGCTCGGAGGTAGTCGATGTACGCCTGGCTCTTGGCCGCCTGTGTCTGCTTCCAGACCTCGTTGGTTCGCGAGAAGATGAACTGGAGGAAGGCACCGAATCCGATGCCGACGAACGAGAGCAGCGCGGTGATGAGGATCGTCATGGGCCGCTCGTCGCCGCTACTTCCGCTCCATTACCAATTTCGGCTTCTCCCACAGGGGCTACGGGGCTTGATTAGGTAGGGCATGGTTCTCTGCGGGTGGAGGGGTGAAATTCCGGAATCACTCCGGGTACAGACGCTCGGTCGTGGCATCGAGAGCACCGAGATTCAGTCGTGTCTCGAAGAACTCGAGGCCGGTCGGCTTTGACCGCACAGTTATGAAATGAAGCTGCCCTTGCGTGACCTCGGGAGCGTGCAGTCTTGTCGCGATTTCCAGATCCTCGAAGAGCTTCCCACTCTCGACGAGCACGCCTAGATCGAGCAGAACGGTCAGGATCTTCGCAAGCGAAGCGGCATCGGCGACCTCGGGCTCCGGTCCCGAATGCTTGACCAACTCCCTTAGGTGGCGGAGGTCTTTCACATTCACCGGTTCATCTCCCGGGCCGGTCCAGACTACCGAGAACTCTCCCGGGGACCTGGGCCCGTCGTATGCGCTCGGAGCCTGCGACCACCGCACGTACGCAAGCGTTCCGTCACCGAGGCGAGATGAGGCCAGGATGTCCATGTGCGTCCTACTTTCCGAGCCACCGGTGAAACTGGTCGAGTGCTTTGCCGATCTGCACGTCGCTCATGCCCTTCAACGTGTCGTACTGATCTGCCAGGTTGATCGCAAGCTCCCGAGGATGCTGCGTCCCAACCTGGTACGCCTTCGTCTCGGTCAACTGGTTCTTCGCGGCGAACTCGCCCGCTGCCGACCATGCCCGCATCTCAGCGAACAGGCGCTGCACCTGCTGCTCAACGCCAGTGAGCTTTGCAAGATCGCTCGGGTGCGGGATCACACCCTTCGCGATGTCCTGCGCGTGCTGCCCTTCGTGGACAATCGTGCCCAAGGCTTCTCGGATTGATTGGAAGGGGCTAATCGCGATGCTGCCCGGGTCACCGACAGAGCCGGTGTTCCCAGATGGCAGGCTCGGATCAACGTTCGCTTTCACCTGCCCCGACTCGAGCAACTTGAGCGTCTCGGCAGAGGAGGCCGTCTGCTCGGACTTGGCGAACCGCCGAAGCAGCGCCCCAAGATCCCACCCTCCACCAGCACCAGCGGCACCCTTGCTGGCGTAACCCGCTGCGCCGCCAGCACCCTTCGCTGCGCCGACTTCCCCGGCCGTAGCGACGTCGAAGGCGA
This sequence comes from Myxococcales bacterium, assembly GCA_016794345.1. Classification (GTDB taxonomy): domain Bacteria; phylum Myxococcota_A; class Polyangia; order Polyangiales; family Polyangiaceae; genus Xiheicaenibacterium; species Xiheicaenibacterium phototrophicum. Next base: position 97,293 of record JAEUKE010000283.1, on the reverse strand, counting down.
GAAGGCCGAGGTTGACGGGCGCGGCGGCAAGCGCATCCAAGAACGACTTGTCTTGGGAAGGATCGAGCGGGGCAACGATGCTTTCCTCGGCAAGCGTGTACCCACCCTTGCCGACGCCAAGCATTGCCAGTTGAGGGGCGGCATAAGCCGCAACGAGGGCGTCGATGCTGGTCTCGAGTGGCTTCTCGGCGAAGGCTTGGCCGACCTTCTTGGCACCCTCGACAGCCCCCGCGGCCTTCTGCCGAACGACGGCGCCGCCTTTCTCCTTCAGTGTTGCGGCGGTCTCGGAGCCCGCTCCCGTGGCCACTGCGTCATAGACTGTGTAGGCCCCTCCCGTCAGGGCCCCGGTGATTCCCGCCCAGACCCCCTCGGAGACGGCCTTCTTGAGGTCAACGTCTTTGGTCCCATTCGGATCAACGAAGTTGATCGGGCTACCCCGCCCATACAGATACAAATTCAACCCCGCCTGCAACCCCAGCGGATCCGCACTCGTCCACCTCCCGAGCCACGGCGCGTAGTACCTTGCGCCGAAGTAGTCGAGCCCGGTCTCTTCGTCGCGCTCCTTCCCCGTGTAGCGGTACCGACGCGCGGAGACCTCGACGGCTGACGCGGCGCTTCGGTAGGAGCTGGTGCCGTAGGGCGTCATCTCCTCGTACGAGATGACGAGGCCGGTGCCGTCGACCTCGAGGTGAGCGGTCTGGAGGTGGTTGGCGAGCTGGAGCCGAAGGCGGGGCGTGGGTGTGAAGGGCGGCGCGCCGGAGTCGACCGTCTTGGTCTCGACCATGGCGACGCGGCGTACGCCATCCATCACGAGGAGGGTTTCGCGCTCGAGCTCCTTCGTGGAGCCGTTCCATCGCCGGTAGATCTCCCAGGCTCCGAGGTAGATGCGCTCGTCCCTGAGGCCGCTGTGCTCCCATACCTTGCGGACTCGGTTGCCTGAAGCGTCATAGGTGAAGTGGACGATGCCGCCACCACCTTTATCCGCCGACTTCATCTGGTCGAATGGCGAATACGTGATCGTCGAGAGGTGCGGCATCGACGTCGTGTTGCCGTGGAGATCGTAGCCGAAGCTTGCGCCACCGGAGGTGGAGAGGAGACGGCGGTTGGTACCCGTTCCGGTTGGATAGGTGTACGTGCGCGTCCAGCTCGAGGTGGGGCTGCCGACGGCGGTGTGCTGGAGAGAAGTGAGGTTGCCGATGAGGTCGTAGACGTAGTCCTCGATGTAGTTCCGGACGGCGGCCGAGTCGTTCGGGTGCGGGAGCGGGTTGATCTCGAGGTCGTTGTGGTCGCGCTGGCTGTTGGTGAGGGTGGAGCTATGCTCGCGGCCGGTTGCCTGCTTGAGGCGGTAGATCGCGTCGTATTCGAATTGCTGGTCTGAGCTGACGACGCTGTTGTTGTAGAAGACGGTCTGCTGCGCCGCGTCCGCGATGGCGATGATGTTGCCGACCGGGTCGAAGGTGTACGAGAGCGACTGGAGCGTGTTGCTCGGGGAGGTGCGCGTGGTGACGAGCGCGCTGAGCCGGAAGGTGAGCGGGTCGTACGAATAGACCGTGGTGGTGGCGGTGCTCGCATCCCCGAGCTCGAGCTTGGTGCGCTGGCCCTTGGCGTCGTACTCGATGTTGCGGACGAAGCGCGTCGCCGTGCTCGCGCCGCGGATCTTGACGTCAACCGTCTCGAGCAACGCGGCCCTGTTGTACCCGGGGATGTGCTGGCTTTTGTCGTACGTGGTGAGCTTGGTGATTCGGTTGAGGGCGTCGTATTCGCGTGCCTCGGTGAAGGTCTCCGTCTCCAGGGACGAGGCGACGGTGGAATCGGCGGTGGTGGGGTTCGTGATGCTGGCGAGCGTGGACCAGTCGAGGTTGGCGTTGTAATCGGTCGCGAGCTGGCGAGAGGACTCTCGGAGGTTGCCCTTGAAGTCGAAGGTGGTGAACGCGAGCTTGCCTGCCTGGTCGAACAGGCGGATCAGCTGGCCGCGGAGGTTGTCGATCTGGAGGCTGGATGCGGCTTCGCCGTAGTACCTGCGCTCGAGCAGGGTCTCGGCGGCGGCGCCGACCTTGAGGTAGAGGTGCGTGGGACGCTGGAGCTCGTCATAGACGGAGCGGAAGGTCTGGTCGCGTTCGTCCCAGCGGCGAATGGGGCTGCCCGCGACGTTGGCGAACATCCACCGGCTGCCACGGTCGAGGTTGGTCTCCTTCAGCAGTTGGCCGCTGATGGAGAACTTGTTGGTCTGGCAGGTGCGGCCGAGGGGGTCCGTGACCTCGAGAGGGTGGCCTTCGATGTCCAGCTTGGTGCGGGTGTCGTAGCGGTCGTGTGAGGTGGCCGTGCCGTTGTCGACCTGGACGAGGAAGGGCCGGCCGAGGACGTCGGTATGGGTGAGCGTGGGCGTGCCGGCGTGGGCCTCGGCGAGCTGGCGAGCTCGCTGCTCCGCGGCACTGGGGGTCGGCGTCGCGGTAGCGAGGCGCGCGGCGCGCCAGAGATTGCCGGTGTCGAGCACCGTGTCGTTCTCGTCGAAGTCCTCGCGGACCCATGGCGTCCAGGTGGCGCGGCGGTAGGATCCGTTGGGTTTGTCGGTCTTGGTGACGCGGCCGAGGGCGTCATAGGTAACGACGGCAGTGACGCCCCATTTGCGGATGGCGTTCTCGTCTTCCCATTCGTGCGTGGTGGAGAAGAAGGGCTCGTACTGCTTGACGGGGTTGCCCTTGTTGTTGAGGACGGTCTTGCCGCTGCCTACCCAGCGAGGATCGGCGTCGACGTCGATGACGTTACCGTTGCCATCGAGCGCGGGCGCTTTGCCGGGCTCGGCTTGGACCTTGACGAGGGCGATGCGACCGCTTCCGTCCGTGTAGGTGTAGCTCTCTTGGAAGAGGGTGGTGGTGCCGTGGACCTCGCGGGCCTTGCGCTTGACGCGGTTGGGCAGGGCAGACCCGGTCCAGCGGTTCGTCTCGTAGGTGAATTCCTCCGTCGGAGCGAGCAGGCTGTCGCCGTCGGATGACCCGGCCCTGCCTTCGATGGCGATCTTCGCGACGCGGCCAAGCGCGTCGTACTCGGCTTCGACGCGGTTGGCGTTGGGGTCGGTGAGGAGGCGGGGCGCGAGGGTGCGGTAGTCGTGACTGGCGGCGACTGAATTGGATAGCGGATCGGTGATCTGGATGACGAGCAGCGTGTACGGAGTATCGTAGGCAATTGTTGTCGTCCGGCCGAATGGATCGGTGAACGAGATGGGGAGGTAGAACCTGCTGGCGTCCGGGAGGGAGTAGCCACTCGGGATCCAGTTACCGGTCTCGCCGCTCGGGGTGACGTAGCCGCCCTCGGTCAGGATTGTGCTCGTAACCTTGCCGTCGACCTGGCTGAGGAGATCACTCGTGCTGTCGAGCTGGTACGCCTCGAAGAGAATCGCGCGGTAGTCGGCATCCCCGGAAGCCATCAGGTTCGCCTCGGCGGGCGGAAGCGTCGTGGGAAGGTTGCTGCTCTTCCAGTAGCGGAGCTTGATGTGCTCGACGGTCCGCATCTGGAGGCCGGACGTGTGCGGCTCGTGGTAGCCAATGGTAGCGGCGTTGGTGAGCTCGGCCTTGAGGCTGCTCGGGCTCGTGGGGGCGGTCTGGGACCCGGTAAAACCAGTGAGCTGGTAGGTCTTGCCGGCAATGGGGATGGCGAGGCGGTAGCCGCCCGGGTCAACATCGAGGTGCTTGACCGTCAGATCGCTGACGATGCAAAGGCTGCTCGCTTGCTCGCCTGGCGGCGTCGTGCCGCGCCGGGCGTAGGCGACGAGGGCTGACTGAAGGACAGTTCCGTAAGCGTCGACGGAGAGCGCGAGGGAATGGAGGAGGCGCGGGTCGGAGGCGTCGCGCTCGTACTGGTACTCGCGCGTCTCGCTGTCGACCGTGAAGAAGCAGCCGCGGAGGATGTTGCCAGCCGGGTTGGTGAAGCGCGGCTGGAGCTTGCGGATCTCGTAGGTGTGCTGAGAGACGGCGAACGGGGTCGTGGCTTGGGGGGTGCCGTCGAGGCCATAGGTCTCGACACGGAGCGGGACGCCACGGAGGGCGCGGCAGGCTTCCTTGAGCTCGTCGGGGGTGAGGCCCGCAGGAAGTGTGGGCGCAGGGATGGTGGCGGCGGCGTTGTCGCCGCTCCAGTACTCGGTGGCGTATTGAGCGGCTTGGGCGGCGCGGTTCTTCCAATCGCCGGTATGGAACCAGGTCTTGACGAGGACGGGGGCCTGGAGCTGTTCGCCGTTCTCGACGGGGTAGCTCGGGAACAGACCCTGGCCGTGGTGCTCGTCGAAGGACTCGGCGTCTTTCTGCTCCACGAGGCCGAACCCGCGGAACTCGCGCTCCTCCGCGTCGTAATGGCCGTGGTGGTAGGCGTACGTGGTGACGAGGCGGGTCTTGGAGATCTGGTCGTAGGTCTCGACGCGTTCGGTGACGTGGACCGGGAACGGGAGCTTGGTGATCCACGGCCGCCCGGCCTTCTTGTCGGCGAGGTAGAACTTGACGGAGGAGGCGTGCTGGAGCCTGACGAGGAGGCCGGAGGAGCTGTCGATCTGCTCGAGGAGGTTGGGTTTCTTGGAGCTGAAGAGGTCGACGTAGCGGAGGGGTGCGCTACCCGGCGAGTTGGGGGACCAGACGATGCTCGAGGTGCCGGTGCCGAGGAGGTCGATGATGGATATCGTGCCGAGGGCGTCCGCCGTGGGCACCATGTCGTTGAGCTCGCCCGTGGCGAAGCCGTTGCCGGCGCGGTTGCGGAAGACGTGCATCCCGCGCGCGCTGAAGTAGACGAGATCTGCGGTGCCGGTGCCGTCGAGGTCGGCGAGGCGAACGCGGGATGGATGGAACTGCGAGGGCGGGTCGAGGGCAGGCGCTCCGTCCATCGTGACCATCGCGCCGAAGCGACCGTGGCCGAGGTTGGGCCAATAGACGACGCGACTCGAGGTGACGCGGACGATGTCGGCGAGGCCGTCGCCGGACATGTCGGCGAGATAGACGGTGGAGTGCGGGCCGGCGAAGACGACCGCGGGACCCTTCTCTTCGTCTCGCGGTCGCGGGATGCGGCGCGGGGAGCCCCAACCTTCCTTGCCTTCCGAGGGGTACCACTCGAAGTGGTCGCCTCGCGTGATGAAGATGTCATCGCGGCCGTCGCCGTTGAGGTCCAGCAGGCGTAGGTTCGGGTCGTCCCAGTCGACGTTGGGCGCCTTGTGGAGGGGCGTGAACGGGCCCCAGTCGTCCGGCTTGCGCTCCTGGTATCCGCGCACGGAGCCGGAGAGCGCGACCATCGCGAGCTCGCCGTTGCCGGCGAGGTCCATGAGCTGCGTGGCACCGGCCGCGAGCGCGGTGTTGGCTGGCTGGTTTGGTAGACGGCGCGCCGGCGCGAGGCGCGCGGAGCCGAGGTTGCGCTTGTAGGTGAGCGCGCCTGCCTCTTCCGTCAGGATGCCGGGGATTCCCTCCCCGTCCAGGTCCACCCACTGCGCGCGCTTGCCGAGCGTGCGCGCGGGGAAGTCGCTGACCGTCGAGCCGGGCGCGGTGGGCGATGGTTGGACGTCCCACATGTCCTTGACGCGCTTGGAGAGCGCATCCGGAGAGTAGCTGAAGACGAGCGCGGGGAGGCTCTGGGAGACGAGGTCAACACCGGGGCGGGTGTACCCGGTGAGCGTCGCGCCCGTCATCTTGGTGACGTGGGGGTTCGTCTCGTCGTAAGTGAACGCGAGCGCGCGAACGATCTCATCGGCTCGTTCGAGCTCCGTCTGGAACCGGTGGAACATCAAGACGCGCTTGCAGAGACGGTAGGTGCGGATCTCGAACCCGGCGCGGTAGGACGAGAAGGGGTCGACGCGGCACGCTTTGGTGACGTTTGGACCGGGCGCCGGGGCGCCGGTGTGATCGCCGTAGTCGAAGACGAGCTCGAAGCAGTTGGTCGTGCCGTCCCCCGGCCTGGTGTTGCCGTACTTGACGCGCTTGAGGTAGCGATTGGCGACGACGGGCGCGAGCCCAGCCCGGCGATGGGCCTCGCTCGGTTTGCCGACCGGGACGTTGTCCAGGCTCTCCGCGTCGTAGTGGTACGTGATGACGTGACCGCGGTCGTCGCGCGTCTCGCAGAGAAGCCACGTGAAGATGCGATCCTCGTTCGCCGGGTCGGCGATGCGGCTCTCGCTCGTCAGGCCATACTTGTGGGTGACGTTGTCGCGCGTGACGACCTGCCAATACGAGCGTCCGTCGCCAGCAGGCAGGCGCTCGATCTTGGCGAAGCCGCCCTCGACGCGTGGGCGGTATCGAGTGGTGTGGCGCCTCCAGCTCCACGTGCCGGGCGGGCCTTCCTCGTAGGTGTGGAGCGGCGTCAGGTCCTCCGCCCCGGCGAGTGAGAACACGTCACTGTCCTCACTGTCGCGGTACTCGGGGATCTTCTTGTCCGTGCGCCGCGTGATCGCGGGGAGCGAGAGCGACCAGCCCAGGCCGAAGACGCCCTGTCCTTGTCCGACGTCGTACGAGAGCGAAAGCTCCGGCGACGGTCCGCGCGGCGAGGGTGTGATCGGCAGCGGGATCGACATGGACCACGTGCCCGTTGCCGCGTTGTGTTTGAACGATTCGCCCATCCCCCGAAGAGCGCCGCCACCCTTCGGGGTGTCGAGCTTCGGTGCGGTGACCGCAGCGAAGGAGGGCAGCGAGGCCTGCGGCCGGCGCGTGCCCTCCGCGAGGGCGGGCGTCTCGCGACGAGGCGCTTCGGGCGCCTTGCGCGTGCTCGCGGGACGTGCGGGGTCAGGGCCGGTCTGTGGCAGGCTCGGGGCGCCGTCGTTCGGGGCGGCGCCCTTGCTCGATTGGCTGTCGTCGTCGCGCATCATGACGGCCCCCTCACAGCGCGGTGGTGCTGTAGGTAACGATGAGCCAGACGTCGGAGGGCCTGTTCGATGTACCCGTGAAAGAGAGCTTCCATGTGCCTTCGACGGGCGTGGTCGGCGAGGGAGCAGGCGACCAGATCGACAGGGTCGTGGAGGACCCGCCTGGCGACCAGGGGCTGCCTCCTGCAGACCAGGAGCTGGTGGCCCGCTCGAGATTGGCGTTGATGCCGGCGCCGGTTGCGAGCGGCGCCCGGGTGAAGATCGCGACGCCTTTGACCTCGTTCGCTCTTTCCTTCCAGCCAGCCGAGAACATGCCCGAGGTCCATGACATGACGATCTCGTTCGCCGTGCCCTCTTGGTAAGCAGCCCAGGCATCCGCGAAGTCGTGCTTCAGCCGGAACAAGCGCTTTCGGTTCGTTGCCGTTGCGGCGCCGTTCCGCCCGGACCGAGCCGTGTAGCGGATGTGGAGGACGAGATCGGAGATCGAGTCGCCGATGAGCTCGTTCCCATTCGAGAGCTCGAACCGCCATTGATCCGAGGGCTCTTCGACATGCGCGCCGACGCCCTCGAACGGTAGGAGCCGCTCATCGCGAAAATTCAGCTCGAACGTGCCGCTGTCCTCCCGTGCCGTGCTCGTGCAGATGCTCTGCACGTTGTGGAACAGCTGGGTCTGTCCTGCTGTCGGAGAGACACGCGTGTCGCCCGCACCGAGGGAGAGGGTCGCGCTGACGCCCTCGTACGGGCCGGTCACGCACGGCATGGAAACCGAGACCTGCTTGAGGCGGCGGAGGTAGTGCGTCGGGTAGTCGCGGTCATAATCGTTCTCGGTGATCCGGAGCTTCGCGACTCCAGTCTCGCGGAGGGCCAGGAGCTGCTCGGGGTCGTGCTTCGCCAGGGAGATGTTCTTGGTGAGCTCCAGCTCCCGCCTGCTCTCGAGGTAGGCCGCGTCGAGCCGGCGGAGGTCGAGGCCGAGCTTCTCACCCGCGAGCAGGCCCTGCTTCAGGCTGTCCCAGTAGCCGAAGCGGACGTACGTCTGGGTGCTGTCGCCACGCTCGATCTGGTAGGCGCGCTCGGCCTTCTTGGCGACGTCATAGGCGAGCTTGTAGGCCTGGTAGTAGACGGCGGAGGCTTCAGCGGCCATCCAGTCGTAGAGGTCTTCTTTCGAGAACTTCTCGAGCATGACGCGACGGACGTCGCGCGCTTGCGTGAGCTGCTTCTCGGTGAGCGTGAGCTCGGACTCCGCGACGGCGACACGGATACGCGTGGCGGCGATCTGCTTGTCGATCTGGGCGATCTCCTTCTTGGCGAGGCTCTCCTGGAGCTTGAACTCCTGGTCCCGGCGTTCGTACCCAGCCTGGGTCGCCATGGTGGTGGCGCCCCACTGGTAGGCGCTGCCGATCGCCCCCAGCCCTGCCGCGACAGCCCCAAGCGCGTTGCCCGCGCTTTCGCCACCCGAGACGGTGATTTCGACTGGAGAGGCGACGCCCGATACCCCGACGTGGAAGTTCGGGACGTAGTGCGAGCTGCTCGCTGACCCCTGAATGGTTTGCGCCGTGGTCTGGTAGACCTGACCGATCCCGGAGTAGAGCAGTGCGGAGGTCTCGAGCGCGGTGTTTCCCTGAGCCTGCTTGTAGAAGTCACGCCGCTCTTCGGCCAACCTACGTGATCGCTCCGCTGCGGCGAGGTCCTCTTTGGCGGCCTTGATCTGGAGCTTCTTCGTCTCGCGGATGAGCGCCTGCACCTCGACGTCCTGCTCGGCGCGGACCATGGCAAGGTGCTCGGCGTCCTTCTTCTCGATCGCGGAGAGGAGCTGAGAACCGAGGGAGATGACGAACGAGGTGATCTCGGTTGCCCGCGCGTGCAGGACGGTGAAGCGGAACGCAGGAGCGCCTGCGGCGATGTCGTTGAGCACGCTCTGGATGTCGATGCCGAACGCGGCAGCCTGGACGAGCAAGGCCGGGTCGATCGGCGGGGCGAAGAGCGGCAGTTGCCTCGTGATCCCTTCGATGTTCTGGCTGTGGCGGATCTTGAAGAGGCGGTCTTCGACGACGTCCCACTTTCCGAGAAGCTCGGCGTTGGGGGGCGTGCAGAAGTAGGGCGATCCGATGAGCGGCGGCGGGTGGACGTTGTCGCAGTCGAAGCTGAGCGCGGGGTTGTACTTGGCGATGGCTTCGGTGTTCACGATGAAGGCGTTGCCGAACTCGTCGATTGCCTTGAGCTGCCCGTACGTCTTCGAAGGGGGGGGCGGGGTGGGGACGAGGTTGGGTCGCGGACCGAGTATGTCCCAGGCGAGGAGGTAGAGCTGGGTCGCCTCGTTGATCGACTCGATTGTGTCACGTGAGAAGAGCTGGTCGGCCCAGCCGAGCAGGTTGTCGATGTACTTCAGAACGACGGCCTTCATGTAAGCCACGGGACGCAGGCGAGCGATGGCGTGCGGATTGAAGGGGTTCTTGCGCCACGTCGCGATCTGGGCATGGAACGTGTCGGAGACCGCGCTCGAGAGGGAGGCGTCGGTCCAAGCGCCTACTTCTTGGACGTACTCGTTCTGCGAGCTCCCAGCGACCTCCGCCTGGATGTCGACGAGGTTCTTGAGGGTGTAAAACGGCTTGAAGCCCCAGAAGCTCTGCGGCGCTCCCAACGCCGAGCCGTTCATCGGGTCGAAGATGTAGTGGAACCACTTGAGCGCGTCCTCGTACCGGCCGTCGCGGCTGAGCGAGACAGCAATGGCGAACGGGAGGTGAAAGAAGAGCTCCCAGTTGTAGACGCTCATGGGGCTGCCGTGCTTGAAGTCGACCTCTCCCTTGAGGGGTGCGCCGCCGTCAGCCGCCGGCTCGACGAGGCTCGTGGCGCCATAAAACGCCAGCTCCTCCGTCCGGTCCTGGAGCCTGGGCGTCGACTGGGTCTGGCGGCGCAAGAGACCGTCGAGCCCGCCCTTGGCGAGCGCCTTGCGAAACTCGTAAATGAAGGGGTGGTCGAAGCGCTCGAAGCGGTACGTCTTGTGGACGCTCGCGACGGCCATCGATGTCTTTGCGACGAGCTGACCGTTGCTGAGGCCGACTTGCGTCGGCGTTTGCTGGAACTTCGGGACCTCGAGCAGGCGGGCGACGAAGGTGCGGGCGCTGTCCTGGAGGATGACGATCTTGCGTTCCTTTGTCGGCTCCTGGGTTCGGGGAACGACGAGCCGGATCGTTCGCGGGACGCCATCCAGCACCAGCCTCTGCTGGCCGACAATCCCATCATCGTCGGCAACGTAGAGCCAGATTCGACCGTCTGCGCCGTTCTCGTTGTCATCTTCGCGTCGAATAAAGAACTGGCCGTGATGCCGTGTCTTGTCCGGCCGACCCGTGCTGCGGGCCGAATAGGCTCCCGCGATCAACTTCGATTGTGCGCTGGGCGCTAGGTGAGCAATGGCTGGAACCGAAGCTTTGGCCGGACGCAGTGGGTCGAAGAGAAATGTTGCGATATGCGTGATGCTTGATGCGTTGCCTCCTTCGTCGGCCGAGTCTGGCGTAGTCTCGAAGCCGAGCACCTCGATTGCGAGCTGACCACCGTTTTCGAAAGCCTGAAAACTCAGCGCTCGCTCGGGTGGCGTCGCGCCGAGTTCGATGGAGGCGCCGATGTGGTTGCTTGCGCTCCATCGGTCATGCCTGCGCTCGACATATCGGAAGCCTAGGCGAGTGTTGAGGTAAGGCTCATGCTCAGGCGGGGCGGTCTCCCAATGGGGCACGTCCTCCAGAGTTGGCCAGATGAGGTAGAGGCTCCCCTGATAGAAGATCGCCATCAGGTGATCGCCTTCGATGTCGATGTCGAGCTTCTCCCAGGGGTGCCAGGCGCCGTCTTCGAACCTGCGGTGGTAGTACCTGTGCGGCGAGCGCGTGCGCGCGAAGACGTGGTAGGTGCGGTTCTCGGACGCGTGCAGCGAGAACGTCTGGCCGTTCTTGGGCTCCCAGCAGACCGCGCGGACGTCGAGGCTCGAGAGCTCCTCGAGACCTTCCAGGTAGGTGCGGTAGGCGGACTCGGCGCGGTCGAGGGTGATCGGGCCCTGTCGAAGCTGTCGCTCGAACGCTTCGAAGAGCGGCGTCTTGTCGTCGCGCAGCTCGGGTTGGATCCAGTTTTCGGGGTAGAGGAAGATCTTCCGATTGGCTTCCCAGACCCGGTAGTTCTTCATCCAGCGCCATTGGTTGGCGCCAGCCTCGTCGATCTGGAAGTCGTTGTAGTAGCGGAGGAGCGATCGCTGGACGAAGGTCTGGATGGCACCGGTCGCCTGCACGATGCGGGAGGTGAGCTGGGCCGGGGTCATCTCGACATCGAGGAAGATGTCGGCGAACAGATCCCGCGCGTCGTTCTTGTTCTTCTCGTGAAGGAGGAGCTCGACGAGGGCGTCTCGCTGTTTCTCGCGGAGCTTGTCGCGAAGCGGACGAACGACGTCGCGCCAGCCCGCGCTGCCGTTGCGGGCACGCGCAACCCGGCGGATGGCGCGGACGAGGCTGACCGGATCGGTCGCGCCGGGCGCGTCCGTTTGCGGCAGGGAAGCAGGGATCGCCTCGTCCACGTTGGTCCAGCGGATGGCCTCCTTCGCCGAGACGCCGAGGCGCTTGGTCACGGCCAGTGCGGCGCTGAGCTTGAGGAGGCCGAGCTCGTCTCGGAACGACGCTGCATCGAGGCCGAAGCGCGTGCAGAGCTCAGTGACATCGGTGAGCGGAGCGTCGAGACCGTTCGCGACTTGCTGCTGGAGCGCCCCCAGGGAGGCTCCAGACGCAGCTGCAGCGAATACGGCGAAGAGTGACTCCGAGCCGGCAGGCCACGTGTTGCGGAGCTCGACCAGTCGCGCGAGCCGCAGCCACGCGGCAAACCGAGCCTGCTCCGGCGCGCCGAGGTTCGTCGCTGCTGGAGGAGGCGTGGCGGGGATGGGCAGCTCGTTCAGGTCGGGGCCGGGCAGATCGGCGACGGGCGGGAAGACGTGGGCACATTCGGTTGGCGTCAGCCGGAGCTGTCGGATGATGCCGATGGCCTTCTGAATGCGTTGCAGAAGGTCCTTCCGGTCCTGCACGGTGCCCTCGAGAGGCTCGCTTCCGGGAGGATCGAGATCGGGAAGGAATGCTCGAATGGCCGCCTGTCCGCCGAACCGGATGACAGGAGTGCCGACTATCTGGCGAACGATGGCTGCGTCGCATGGGAACCGCGAAGCGAGCCACTGGACGACGAAGTTGAACGCGTCCACGTACCGAGCAAGCTGCTGTGCGAGCAGCGAGAATCGCGCGGTCTTGCTCGGCAGTCCCCCGGCGGGATTGAGCCTCGTCTTCAGATCGACGAGCGAATAAACAAACGGGCCGATCGGGTCGAGGCGGCTGGGGTCGCCTCCTTGTTCGACGAAGCTCACGACGCTGCCGCGTTCGGCTGGTGAGAGGGGAAGCGCCAGAAGCAGGCGGTTCGTTGCGGCGCCTGCCTCGTCATCCTGGACCTCGGACGTTCGGCTCGCGACCTGGAGCACCCCGCTCCGTACCTCGCTCTCCCAGAACTCGACCTCGGCCGGCGACGGGCGAAGCCCGCTCGCGCTGCTGGCGAAGTCGCGCAGATAGAAGTCCAGCTCGGCGAGGTCGACACCGAGGTTCTTCATCGTGTCGACTACCGAGAGAAACCCGATTGCATTGTCGGGCTCAGCGCTGTCGCCGTCGCCCTCGAGCACGTTGAGGTTCGAGTAGGCACGCAGCACGAGGTAGTCTCCGAGCGGCAAGCCCGCCGCTTGCGAGAAGACCGCCAGGCGGTAGAGCCGCGAGAGATTCGAGATGCCGAGGGCGTGGTCGGAGATGGGATAGTCGACGAGCCGTGCGTTGCCGCCGGCGACGGGGAGGTCCGCCGGCACTGCAAGGTCGAACTCCGCCTCGGTCCAGCCAGTGGCCGCGAGGAGGGTCGCGCGATGCTGGATGAGCGTGTCACCCGTTGGCGCGTTGCTCTCGACGGCGCTGAACGCGGTCGTATCGGGGTCGGCGACGATCTTGCTGAGGAACACGTCGCCGAAGAAGGAGCGGAGGCCGAGCCCCTTGTTGCGGCTGAGATTTGCGTAGAGGGCAGAAGCCTGGAGGGGTGAGAGCCCGAGGCGGGCGCGAACGTCTTCGAGCCGAGCGAGCCGTCTCAAGAAGGTGTCGGTGATGGCGTTGTCGGCCATCGTCGCGATGACCTGGGCAGCTTCGTGGATCGTCCAGCCGAGCGCGCTTCTCAGGCGGAGGAGGCGTGAAATGAGACCCAGCCCGGTCGGCGTGAGCCCCGAGACCGTCATCTTCGACGTGTCGCAGGGATCGAGGACATCGGGTCGAATCGTGAACAGGGGGTTGGTGTCTCCATCTGCCTTGTGCGACGACTCGAGCTGTCGTGCTTCCTCGAAGCCCAACCGGCTGCGCCGCAGGAATGTCGGAAGGGCGCCGAGGTCGTCGTCCCAGGTTGCGCTCGCGCTGCCCCAGAGCTCTTGGTTGGTCCCGTCGAGCCCGGCAATGAGCCGGTAGGCGCGGCGGCTGATGCCCAGACGCTCAGCAGCGATCGTGTCATCCGCCGTCGGAGCGGAGATCGCCAGGAGGCGCAAGAGCTCGTACCGCGGTACGCCCAGTTGCTGGAGTAGGAGGCGCGCTTCGGCGTTCCAGAGGTGAAAGACGGAGGCCGGCGGGTAGGAGATGGTCTCGGTCGAGAACGTCTCTCCCGCGAAGTAGCGGTAGGTGCGCGCGAACTCGGCAGGGTAGGGCGTCTGGGGCGCGCCCATCTGCTCATCCTCGGTTCGGTCGACTTGAATCGCCGCTGTGCCGAACGCCGGCGGGCTCGGGAGGAGGTCGGAGGTCTTGACCTCAAGCACCTCGTTCACCAGATCGATGTAGGGGATGGGCGTGTCCGCGTTCTCGCAGCTCAGCGACAGGCGCAGGACGTCCGGCCGATAGGAGAAGAACAGCGCTTCGCCGTTCGTCGTCGGGCCGGTCGTCACGTTCTGTTTGGCGAGGAACCGGAGGAGATCGACGAGGTAGGCCGCCGGTCCGTAGACAGACTGGCAATGCTCGCAGGCGCAGGCATCGAGCGAGCCGAAGAGCGTCGCCCAGTCGGCGATCTTCGGCGGCAACGAGCCGAGGTTCGGGAAGCTCTTGGGGAGAGTCGTGAGGCCGACCTTGTCGGCCATGCCCGAGAACTTGATCTTGAGCATGTTCGCCGTGGCTGTCGTCCAGCAGGCGAGCTCGAAGATCTTCTTCGCGGCCGCCGAATCGATCGTGGGGCTGCTGACCTTGCCGATGAACCTTGCGAGGCCCATTTCATGGATCGTCGTGGCGGACTCGATGCCTACGTCGATCAGCGCCTTCATCTGCGCGTAGCTCTCGGTAACGCGGAAGAGCCGCTCCATTTGGAGCAGGCGCGTCTTCGCCTGCTCGCGGTCACCCACGGCGACGTTGTTCAGCGCCGTCCCGTTCTCGGCGAGGTACCGGTCGACCCGAATCGTCGCGAAGTCGAAGGCTGCGTTGTGCTCGCGCGTCCCGTCGAAGAAGAAGTCGTTCAGGATGTCACCCGCGCTTGCCTGCTTGACGCGCCAGGCGATCGTTCGTGTTCGGAATCGCGCCTCGACGCGCGCGACGATGGAGTCCGCGTATGCGTCGTTGCTTGCAGCTGTTGTTGGTCGGCCAACCGTCGCGATGATCCCGAGCCAGTCGGTCTTCGTGTACTGCGCCAATGCGCGCTCGTTCTCGAGGGCGCCGCTCTCCTTCCGCGCGGCCAACTCCGCAAGCATCGCGGGATGCGACGCGACGAGCGGGGCGGCTTCGTAGATGAACCGGAACTTGCTCGCCAGCGGACCGGTCGTGCCGTTGGCTTCGACGGCATCCCAGAACGTCTTGGCGTCGCCATCGCGGTTCATTGCGAGCCTGACGAACTCGTTCTGGGCGCCGGAGAGCGCGGGATACTGCGCCGCGATGAAGCCGACGTTCACGGCGTCCGTCCTGGCGAGGAACAGCTCGCTCCGCAGCCTGCTCTCCAGGCTCGACATCGTCGTGGACAGCGACGACGTGAGGCTGGGCGAGACATCGTTGCGCGCGATGCTCTCCTCGAGCGCCGTTCGGATGGAGGGGAGTCGGTGCTGCGCGAGGTCCGCGAGGTTCCGCGGAAGGCCCGACTTGATGATGCCGTAGAACGCCTCGGTCGAGATCGTGCGGGCGGCAGCGTTCATCGCCGCGGCGGAGGCGATCGCGTCGACCTCGTCGAACGGAAGGTTGGCGCGGCACGCCACGGTCTCTCGCTGGGCCGTCGTCATCGAGGCCAGTGATGCCGGGCCCAGAGCTGCCGTCACTCGCTCCAATGTCGTGTCGTGTCGTGTCGGGCCCGGGTAGACGCCGCCGCCAACGACAAGGGTGACGCGCTCCCGCGGACGCGCTCGGCAGACGTGGGTCTCGGCAATCAGAGCGCCCGCCCCATCTTCGCAGCGCACCTTCAGCCGCGGCCGCGGCTTGTAGGTACCGGCGAAGGTCGGCTCGTATTCGATCCGAGCGAAGCCCTTGGAATCCATCGGCGTGATGCCCCCCACGGGCTGTTCGATGGTGTCGCTGGCGGTGAGGTCGACTTCGAGGAGCTTGATGTTCCTGCTCACGGGGCCCGTCGCAGGGTCGTAGACCGTGACCTCCAGCGTGTATTTCGGCAGGCCGGGCAGCTTGCCGATCACGCGTGCCGGGTCGACCTCGATGTCACCCGTGCCGTCTCCGCGGGCGTACCAGCGCAAGGAGCGCTCGGTCGAGAACAGGACGTTGTGGGCCGCATCGACCACACGGAACGCCAACACCGGGCGCGATTTGCCGAAGAGCCTGTCGAGATCGTCGTCCTCGACTTCGAGCGTGAACGCGCCGTCGACGTCGGTCGATGCGGCGCAGACGACGTCGCGAACGACCTGGCGGACGTCGAGCGCTTCGACGCAAAGGTTCGTCAGCCCCAGCTTGGTGGAGCGATCGATGACACGGCCCTGGAACTTGTGTGTGGTCATGTCTCGCTCCGCCTCAGATCTCGACCCACTGCATGTTGATCCCGAAGCTCATGGCGCTCGCCATGGCAGTCTCCGTGACCGCGCGGACTTCGAGTCCCTCGTTTTGCCGGAGAACGAGGGGCTTGCCGGCGTCTGTCGCGGTCCAGGTGTAGCGACCGGCCTCCGCGGGCTTGAGGACTACCATCCAGAAGTCCACGCTGCCTCCCCACGCCGGAGCGTTCGCGTTGACGAACAGCTGCGCAGAGGGCGCGGCGTCCGTGCTGTCGTGCTTCTCGGCCGTCAGCGTCGCCCCGCCGCCTCCCATCGGAATGGTCGGTATGGCTGTGATTCGGCGGGCCCGAATGCGCACCGCCCCGGAGGTGCTTGCGCCCCAGAAGCTGAGCTCGATCCGCTGCAGCTCGACGCGCTTGGCGCTGCTGCTTGGGTTCCAGAGCGCGCCGAGGATCGTGTTGCTGGCCGCCGCTGCTGCGAGGCTGAGGACTCGGTCGGACCCGCGCGAGAAGGTGGTTCGCGCGCTTGCGGTCATTTGGGCAGCGAGAGGGCTTCGATCGATGCCCGTGACGTCCATCGTCACGTCCGCGTGCCACGCCTGGACGAAGACGTTGACGCCGGTCACGTCCGCCAGCGGCTCGTACTCGACCTCGAACGCGGTGCTTGGCCGTCCGCGGACCACGGCCGCCAAGGTCCCCTCGCGCGCGCCGTCTGCGGCAACCGGCAGCGCACCCGCGGTCACTGTGACGAGCAGAAAGCGCACGTCTCCCACGCGGCCGTAGACATGGAGCCGGAACTGAGGTGCGACCCCGACGGGCACACTGAACCACACGTCGCAGCAGGAGAAGGAGCCCACCGCGGAGACCACGAGCTTTCGGCCATCGGAGCGCGGGCGGTCTGCCTGGCCGGACTCGAAGAGGATCGGAGCAACTGCAGGTTGGACCAGATCAACAGCGCCGAGCATCGTTGCCTCCGTCGCGATACGCCTCAGGGTGGGGCGAAATCTCGCAGGGAACGCGGCGTGTGTTTCTGAGAACGCTGTCAGAAATCCAAGTCGGCTCGGCACACGTGCCGAAACGGAGCGGAGCTTGAGCCTCCTCCCCCGCCCGCGCTACTCTCCCGGCCCTCGAGATGGGGGTTCCGATCCAGCTTCTGCTCGTGGAGGACGACGAGCAGGTCGTCCGTGCCGTTCACCTCTTCCTGGAGCAGCGGGGCGGGGTCGTCATCGACACCGCCCGTACTCTCGCGCAGGCGAGGCAGCTCCTCGCGTCTCGGCGATACGATGTTCTCATTCTCGACAGGCGCCTTCCCGACGGAGACGCCGTCGAGCTCTGCCGCGAGCGTCGCGCGCTCGGGGACGAGGCTCTTATCGCCTTCCTCTCGGGATATTACGCAGCGAATGACATCAACGCTGCAACGGACGCCGGCGCGGATCGTTACCTCAACAAGCTCGAGCTCCCGACGTCGTTCGGAGCGCATGTCGATGCACTCTTGCGTCGTTTGCCGTCGGCGGCGCGTCCGCTTGGACCGATCGCGTTCAACGGCTCGACGAGCAGGGTTGTGTTTCCGGATGGAAGTGAGGCTCCCCTCACCCCCAACGAGGCCCGAATGCTCCTCGCGCTCGCTCGCGATGGCCGGAGCGGGATGACCCATGGCGTGCTCGCCGCGGCCGTATGGGACGGCGACAAGCGCGACCCGAGCGGCTTGCCATCGCTGGTTCGCCGCTTGCGCAAGAAGCTCGGACGGTTTCACTGGATCATCGAGACCTGGCATGGAAGGGGGTACCGATTCGTCGATGCGCAGGTTTGCGGGGAGGCCCCGCCCCGTGTGCCAGGAAGAGCGAAACCGGGTATTGCGACGGCGCGATCGTCTCCGGGCCCCGAGACACCAGTTGGGGGCGCTGGCGCTATTTGCTCCCCACGTATTGCCAGCCGAACCGGCCCTTCACACAGAGGTGGCCTTCGGTGACGGTGGACTCGACCGGGGACGTGGCCTTGAAGATCTTTCCGTCCTGCACGTGCAGGGTGACGGCGCAGCCGACGCCGCAGTAGGGGCACACGGTGGTGGACTTGGTCTGGCGCGACTCGTCCCAGCTGCCGGAGCGGCGCATCTCGAGCTCGGTCGAGAAGACGAGCGCGTTCGTCGGGCACACGCCGACGCAGTTACCGCAGAACACACAAGCCGAGTCGGGCAGGGGGACGTCGAGCTCGGTAGAGATGCGCGCGTCGAAGCCGCGCCCCGCCACGGCGATGGCGAAGGTGTTCTGCGCGTCATCCCCGCAAGCTTCGACGCATTTGTAACAGAGGATGCATTTGTCGTAGTCGCGGGCGAAGAGCTCGTTGTCTTCCTTCGTGGGCTGGGCCTTCGTCCGCGCGTCGGGCCCGAAGCGCTCGGGATCTGCGCCGTATCGGTCGAGCCACTCCGCGAACCCGGGCGTCTGCGACATGTCGACCGAGGAGACCAGGAGCTCGATCACGACCTTGCGCGACGTCCGCACGCGCTCGCTGTCGGTCTTCACCACCATGCCCGGCTCCGCTTTGCGCGAGCACGACGGGACGAGCGTGCGGCTCCCTTCGAGCTCGACGACACACACACGGCACACGTTCACGGGGGTGAGGTTCTCGGCGAAGCAGAGCGTGGGGGTGTCGATGCCCAGCGAGCGGATCGCCTCGAGGAGCGTGGCGCCCTCGGGGACGAGCGTCTTCTGGCCGTCGATCGTGATCTCGACGGATCGCGTGGGGCTCTTGTCGCGCCGCGCCTTGTCGGCCGGGTAGATGGGCAGGCGGGTCGTCACGCGTCCTCCTGTTCGAGCCAGAGCCCA
Source organism: Myxococcales bacterium (assembly GCA_016794345.1). Taxonomy (GTDB): domain Bacteria; phylum Myxococcota_A; class Polyangia; order Polyangiales; family Polyangiaceae; genus Xiheicaenibacterium; species Xiheicaenibacterium phototrophicum. Next base: position 78,663 of record JAEUKE010000283.1, on the reverse strand, counting down.
CGCGCGACCGCCGACTCGATCGCGCTCGAGGCTGTCTGCCCGAGGCCGCAGATGGACGCGTCGCGCATGCCCTGGCCGAGCTCGGCGAGGAGCACGCGCTCCTTCTGGAGCGAGCCGTTCGGCTTGCCGCGGACGATGCGCGTCACCAGCTCCTCCTGGCGCACCGAGCCGACGCGGCACGGCACACACTGCCCGCAGCTCTCCTCGCGGAAGAATCGCGCGATGCGCGCGAGCACGTCGCTCAGGGGGATGGAGTCGTCCAGGACGAAGACGACGCCGGAGCCGAGCGTGGCGCCGGCCTTTCGCGTGTCCTCGAAGGTGAGGGGCAGTTCCAGGTCGGCCGGGCCGACGAAGGTGCCGGCGGCGCCTCCGAGCAAGATGGCCTGGAGCCGCGCGGGCGGACCCGCGAGCTCCACCAGGTCGCGGAGCGTGGCCCCGAACGGGAGCTCGTAGATTCCTGGGCGCTCGACGCGTCCCGACACGCAGAAGAGCCGCGTCCCGGGCGAGCCCTGTGTCCCGACCGCGCGGTACTTCGCGGCGCCCTCGCGCACGATGAACGGCACGTTCGCGAGCGTCTCCACGTTGTTCACGACCGTGGGCCTGCCGAAGAGCCCGACCTCCACGGGGAAAGGCGGCTTCGTTCGCGGCTCGCCGCGGAAGCCCTCGAGCGACGCGAAGAGCGCGGTCTCTTCGCCGCAGATGTAAGCCCCGGCTCCCTTGCGGATCTCGATGTCGAAGCGGAAGCCGCGGCCCATCACGTCTGCGCCGAGCAGGCCGTGCGCGCGCGCCTGTGCGACGGCGTGCTCGAGTCGCTCCACCGCCAGAGGATACTCCCCGCGCACGTAGACGAAGCCGAGCTCCGCGCCGACGGCGAACGCCGCGATGGTCATCGCCTCGACGATGACAAATGGGTCTTCCTCCATGAGGACGCGATCCTTGAAGGTGCCGGGCTCGGACTCGTCCGCGTTGCAGACCAGGTATCGAGGGCGGCCTGCGGCCTGCGCGACCGCCTGCCACTTGCGACCGGTGGGGAACGCCGCGCCGCCGCGGCCTACCAGGCCCGAGTCCGTCACCTCGCGAATGACGCGGGCGGGTCCCATCTCGACGGCCGCGCGGAGACCGGCGTAGCCGCCGCGCGCCTTGTAGTCGCCCAGGCTCGTCGGATCGACGCGCCCGACGCGCTCGAGGAGCCGGAGCGGAAACCGCGGATCGGGCTCGTCGCGTTGCGGCACCGGGGCTCGGCCGGGCGGGGGCGTGAGACGGCTCGAGAGAGCCGAGCGGATAGAGCTCGCGGTGGCGTGGCCCCAGGCGGACTCCGCGTGGTCGGTCCCCGCGGTCGTGAGCATCGCCGCAGGGGCCCGCTCGCAGAGCCCGAGGCAGGGGCTGCGGAGCCATGTCGCCCCCGCGCGCGCCTCGCCTTCGGCGCCGTCTCGCTCCAGCTCCGAGACGATCGCTTCGGCGCCTGCTGCGCGGCACGCGATGTCGTCACACACGTGGGCCACGACGGGCGGTCGCTCGGCGAGCGCAAACAGCGCGTAGAACGTCGCCACGCCGTAGGCCTCGGCAGGCGGGACGTGCAGCCGCTCGCAGAGGTAGCCGAGCGCGCCGGGGGTAACCCAGCCGAATCGCTCCTGGATGGCGTGCAGCGACGGAAGCAGCAGGTGCCGGCGGCCTCGCGCCTCGCGCAGCGCAGTCGACGCGGGGAGCGCGTCGAGGCCCCCGAGGATGCCGTCGACGGCGGCTCGCTCGGCTTCGCTCGGCTTGGTCGAGAGTTGACGAAGGTCCAAGGCGACCGAGTCTACACCACCGGCTAGACTCCGGGCCCCGCCCCATGCCCCACGACGATCTCGAGGCCACACACCTGGTTCCTCGCTCCGAGGCCGCGCCGACGTTACGGGATGTGCCCAAGATCGATCGATACCGCATCGTGTCGAAGCTCGGCGCGGGCGGGATGGGCGAGGTGTTCAAGGCCTACGATCCGGCGCTGGGGAGGCTCGTCGCCATCAAGCGGGTGTTCGGCGCGAGCACGGAGCGCGAGGCACAACGCCTCAGGCGCGAGGCCCAGGCCATCGCGCAGCTCAGCCACCCCAACGTCATCGCCGTGTTCGACGTCGGCACCGCCGGGGGTGAGCTGTTCATGGTGATGGAGCTCGTCGAGGGCGCGTCGCTCGGTCGCTGGCTCGAGACGAAGCGTCCCAAGGTCGAGGCCGTCCTCGAGATCTTCCTGCAGTGCGCTCGCGGGCTCGCCGCCGCACACGACGCGGGGCTCGTCCACCGCGACTTCAAGCCCTCCAACGTCCTCGTCGGAAATGACAGTCGCGTCCGTGTGCTCGACTTCGGGCTGGCCCGCCGGCAGGGGGAGGACGCCGCCGTGGAGGCGGTGGAGCTCGACGACGCGCAGGTCATCCTCGGCCTCGATCTGACGAAGCCGGGGACCGTCGCGGGCACGCCGCGCTACATGGCGCGCGAGCAGTGGCTCGGCAAGAAGGTCGACGGCCGGACCGATCAGTTCGCGTTCTGCGTGGCGCTCTACGAGGCGCTCACGTTCCGCCGCCCGTTTGCGGCGGAGAAGGGCGTCGCCTCGCTGGCTGAGAACGTGCTGGCCGGACGCGTCTTGCCCATCCCGCCGGACCTGAACCTGCCGTCGTGGCTCGTGGCCCTCGTCTTGCGCGGGCTGGGCCGGACCCCCGAGGAGCGATGGCCGAGCATGCACGACGTCATCGCCGAGCTCGAGCAGGATAGAAGGCGGCTCCGTCATGCTTCGACCGACGGCTCCTCCACCGAGGATTTGCTGGCGGCGTTCCCGCCCCCCGACGACGACCCGACCCGCGAGCGCGTGCTCAAGCTGAAGGGCCGGCTCGAGCGCGCAGCGGGGCTGAAGAAGAAGGGGGACTTCGCCGCGGCGCTCGCCGAGGCGGCCGACGTGGCCCGCGAGGCGGACCTCGTCGACTACGCGCCGTTCCAGGCGGCGAGCCTCTACACGCTGGGCAACCTTCAGCACCGGACCGGCGACGCGGCGTCGGCCCGCGCGACGCTCCTCCGCTCCGCCGAGCGCGCCGCGCGGGCGGGGGACGACTGGCAGCTCGCGAACGTGTGGGTCTTCCTCGTCGGCGTGGTGGGGCTGGGGCTCGGCCGCTTCCAGGAGGCCGAAGCGCTCGCGCAGGTCGCGGAGGTCGCGATCGCGCGTGTGGGTGACAACCCCTCGCTCCGGTCGCGCCTGCTCAACGCCAAGGCGCGCAACCTCACCGCCGAGGGCCGCGCGATGGAGGGCGTCCGCCAGCTGGAGATCGCGCTCGCGCTCGACGAGGACACCCACGGCGCGGATCACCCGCTCGTCGCCGTCACGCTCGCGAGCGTCGCCGACGCGCTGCTCACGCTCGATCGCGCGGCCGTGGCGCGCCAGCACCTCGAGCGAGCGCTCGCGATCTGCCGCAAGCACAACAAACGTGGACCCACCTACGCCACGTGCCTGCTCCTCCACGGTCGGGCCCTCAAGCGGCTGGGCTTCAAGGAGCAGGCCCTGCAGTCACTGGAGGAGGCGCGCTCGCGCCTCTCGCGGTACCCCGACCGCTTGCCCGACGTCGCCGAGGCGGAGGACGAGATCGCCAAGCTGAAGGAGGCATCCGGATGATGCACGGCGAGCGGTAAGCTGGGAAAGCCATGACCAGCCCCAGCCTCGACGAGCTGATCGAAGCCGGCCGCTTCGACGAAGCCCTCTCCCTGGCCAGCCTCCACCTGAAGGCCGCTCGCGCGACCGGCGACGACGCCGCGCTCGCCGAGGCGCTGCTCGAGGAGGCGCGGGCTCAGCTCGCGCACGGTGATCGTGACGAAGCCGTCATGACGGTGGACGAGGCGATCTCGCGGGCGCGCAGGAGCTACGGGCACCAGAGCGCGCGCTACGCGGAGGCGCTCGAGCTCGGCGCGGAGATCGCGGCCGCCGCGGCGATGCCCAACGCCGCCGAGGCGCGGTTCGAGGGATCGATCGAGATCCTCGAGAAGGTGGGCGTGGCCGGGGCGGCGCTCGCCCACGCGCTCCTCCACCACGGACTGTTCCGGCTCTCCGAAGGCGACGCGGACGGCGCCGTCCGCGCGTTCGCCGGCGTGCTGGAGCGGACGGTCGACGCGCCTGGAGCGGAGCCGTTCGTCGCCCAGGCCTTCGTCGAGATGGGCTTCCTCGCCCTGGCGGCGGGGCGCGATCCGAACGCGCGCGCGCTCGGGGACCGCGCGCTCGAGATCTTGCTCGCGCTCGGCAAGGCGCGGCGCTTCGAGGTCGCCGACGGCATGACGCTCGTCGGGATCGCGGCGCTTCGGCAAGGGGAGCCCGAGGTCGCGATCGAGTTCCTGGCTCCGGCTTGTGAGATCTACCGTGGCTGCAAGGTGGACGTGCGAGTCCGGCACGGTGCGGCCCAGCACCACCTCGGCCTCGCCCTCGCCGCGGCCGGCAAGATCGAGGAGGCGCGCGCCGCCCTGCGCGCGGCGATCGATCTCTACCGGGAAGGCAGCGACGAGCGGCTCCTCATCGAGCAACGGCTCCTGGAGCTGGCGCGCCAATAACGTCAGCGCGATGCGGTCGAGGCAGCCTCGAGCTTCTCGGGTGTGGTCCCGGCCGCCGCGCACGCCGCGTCCCACGTCGCGGCGGTCGCGCCAAAGAGGTGCTCACGGACCTTGGGCAGCCCGATCTCCCGAACGGCCGCGCCGACGAAGAGGCCGGCGCGCGGGTAGGTCTCGCCTTCGGGGAGCCTGCGAAAGTCGGGGCCCAGGAGCGCGCGAATCGGGGGCGCCTTCTCCTTGTTCGCGAAGCTGGCGAGGGGCTTGCCGCCGTAATGGCCGGACACCCACACCGCGACGCCCTCGCCCAGGAGCGGCGTACCGGGCGGGCCCCACGCCCCATGCGTGAGGATGTGTGTCCCCTCGTGTGCGGCGAGGTGCTCGAGCGGACCGTCAGGTCCTGGAGGCGCCTTCACCATGTGCAGGGCGCGCGCGTAGGGGACCGCGTGCCCGTCCCCTGCGAAGCCCGTCAGCTTCGCCTTGAGCTCGCCGCTCGGATACAGGAACACGTCGATGTCCGGCAGGTCCTCCACGCCGAGCTTCTTCGCGGCCGACTCGAGCCCGCGCAGCACGGCGCTCCGGTGAGGGGCGTCGTCTGCGTTCGGCTGGGCGCGAATGGACCAGACACGGACCTTTCCGGCCGGCTTGCCGGGCTTGGTCCGCAACTCCAGCGTGACGGGATCGTTATGCTCCAGATCCTCCCGCTCTTGCGATACGCGCAACAGCGGCCTCACCTTGCCGGTCGGCCCGTCCGGCGCCCAGTCCCCGCGCATGAACGCGCCGAACGCGTCGCCCACGAGAAAGCCATCCGAGCCGTGTTTGAGCCCGTTGATCTCGGCCACCCCCGGCGTGCCCGTGCCGGCGTAGAGCAAGAAGGTGGGGTAGCCGGGCCCGTCGGCGTCGGCGGCGCGTCCCGGCACGACCGTGATCAGCACGAAGGTGTCGGACGACATCGTGTCGCGGCCGAGCTTCAGGAGCCCTGCCTTCATCTCGAACGGGAGCTGACGCGAGATCGCCGCGAGGGCCGCGTTGACGTGTGGGCCGCCGTAGACGACCGGGTTCTTCGGCCACCCGGCGGGCCCTGCGGCGACGTCGATCTTCGTGTCTTCGATCAGGGGCGCGGCCGGGAAGAGCATCGAGCGGACGAGCTCCGCCTGGGCTCGGAGCTTCTTGTCGGTCAGGTCATCGCCGCTCGTGCCCACGACGAATGTGGGCGCGCCTCGGGCGAGGAGCTCGTTCGGGGTCCGGGGCTCCCTCGCGTCGGGTGCTGGGGCCGCGCTCGCGGAGCCGCTCGCGGCGGCGGGCGTTGGCGGCTGCGCCGCGCTCGTGGCGCTCGAGGCGTCGGCCTTCGTCGGTTCGTTTGTGTTGCAAGCGAGTGCGGCCGCGGTGAGCACCGCGGCCAGCCAAACGAGCGGCTCGGCGCGCATGCGCCCACCGTAGCGGATCAGTCGGCCCAGAAGCAGAGGCCGATCGGCGCGTTGCAGGCGTCGCAGAGCGAGTTCCAGCAGGGGTTCTGGTCGAAGCCGACGCAGACCTGGTCCGGAGCGCAGCCGTTCACCAGACAATCACCGACGGGGTAGCAGCCCTGCTGCACCGGGTTCTCCCCGCACCCGGGCTCGAGCCATTGGCACCCGCTGGTCGCGACGCAGCTCGCCGGGTCACCCACGATCGCGCAGTCGCCGCAGGCTTGCGGCGCGGTGTCGAGCTGCCATTGGGGCGGCGTCGTCTGATAGTCGCAGCTCATCGCCACCGTGGTCTCTTCGTCGAAGCAGGCCACGGCGTACTGGCAGAAGTAGGGGTAGTCCCACCCGGAGCAGTCGCTCCCGATGACCGGCATCTCGAGAGGGCAGGTGGGCTCGGGCTGGCACGCGGTGTACGCGGTCTCCCAGCCGGAGCTCGTACACTCGAAGACCTGCTCCCCCGTGGTGTCGCAGCCGTATTCGACGGTGTACGAACACTGCTGACCGACGAGCTCGCAGGCGTCACCGCTCCCCGGCGCGGTCGTGGGGCACGTGGGCTCGGGGCAGGCGCCGGCCGTGTCTTGCCACTGCCCGTCGATGCAGACCCAGGCGGGCGGGCACCAGCCGCTGCTGCCCGGCTTCGGTCCGCACTCCTCTTCCTCGTCATCCCGGTCGACGGTTACGGTCGAGGTGCACGCGGGGAGCAGGCCGACGAGGAGGAGCACGGGGAGCAAGCAAGGACGCATGCCGCCGCGCCTTGCATTCCGTGTGCCGGCCCGTCCACGCCGGAAAACGCCGTGGGCGCAGGCTGGCTTGTGTCGGTGTGGGCCAGAGCGCGACCCAACCCGGTCAGCGGATGCGCTCCGGCCGGCTGTAGACGTTGAGCGAACGCCCACGCACGAAACCGACGACCGTCACCCCGAGGGCGTCACCGTATTTGGCGGCCAGCGAGGTCGGGGCGGAGATCCCGGCCACGATCGCGACCCCGAACGCCGCGGCCTTCTGGACGATCTCGAAGCTCACGCGGCCCGACACGAACAGCCCGCGCTCGTTGCGCGGGACGCCCTCGCGGAGCGCGGCGCCGACCACTTTGTCCACGGCGTTGTGCCGGCCAACGTCCTCTCGAACAAACGAGAGGACGGCACCGTCATCGAAGAGCGCGGCTGCGTGCAAGCCGCCGGTCTCGGTGAAGGCGCCTTGCTCGGCGCGGAGCCGGTCGGGCAGGAGGTAGATGGCCTCCGCGCTCACGGTGAGGCCGCCCGCCAGCGGAGGACCGTGCGAGAGCGCCGCCTCGATCGTTGCCTTGCCGCAGAGCCCGCAGCTGGAGCTCGCGTACGTGTTGCGCCGGATGCGCTCGAGGGGCAGGTCGATCCCGTCGCGCAGGACGACGCGGATGACGTTGCCCTCCGACTCGGGGTCCTCGGCGGTCGTGCAGTGTCGGACCGACACGACGTCCGCGACCGACTCGATCACGCGTTCGGTGGCGAGGAACCCGAGCGCGAGCTCCTCGTCATGGCCGGGCGTGCGCATGACCACGGCGCAGGAGACCCCCTGCACCTGGATCTCGAGCGGCTCCTCGTGGGCGACCCGGTCCTCGCGGCTCGACCCGGCGCCATCCACGAACGCCGTGACGAGCCGCGCTTCGAACAACGTCATTCGGGATCAGCCCGCGATGCGGGCCATCTCTTCGTCGGACACGTCGAAGTCGCTGAAGACGTTCTGGATGTCGTCGTGATCGTCGAGGGCCTCCGCCAGATTCAGGCAGAGCTCCGCGTCGCGGCCGGAGACCTCGCGCTTGTTCTTCGGGACGTAGGCGAGGTTAGCCGACTTCGTCGCGATCTTCGCCTCTTCAAGCGCCTTGCTCACCGGGTCGAGCTTCGAGGGCTCGCAGAGGATCTGCCACTCCTCGCCGATGTCCGTGTAGTCGTCGGCGCCCGCGCCGACGGCGATCTCCATGAGCTGGTCCTCGGTCGCGTTCTCCTTCGCGATCAGGATCATCCCTTTTCGATCGAACGCCCACGCCGCGGTGCCGCCTGCGCCCATCGCGCCGCCGTTCTTCTCGAAGATCTTCCGGACCTCGGCCACCGTGCGGTTGCGGTTGTCCGTCATGACCTCGGCGATGAACAGGGTGCCGCTCGGGCCGGTGCCTTCGTAGAGGATCTCTTCGTAGGTGGCGCCTTCGAGCTCACCCGTGCCGCGCTGCACGGCGCGCTTGATCGTGTCCGCGGGCATCTGCTGGCCCTTGGCGTCGTCGATCGCCTTTCGCAGGCGCGGGTTGCCGCTGGCATCACCTCCGCCCATGCGCGCGGCGACGGTGATCTCCTTGATCAGCTTCGTGAACATCTTGCCGCGCTTCGCGTCGACCGCGGCCTTCTTGTGCTTGATCGTGGCCCATTTCGAATGGCCGCTCATGCCCGGGGTTCTACCCGCAGCCGGCCGAGGCGAAAAGCCCAAGTTGACCCGAGGTTCTAGTAGAGTGGCCGCCTGGGCCGGAAGAAGATCCCTCGGAACGCGCCAGGCCTGCCGCTCGAGCTCGACGCGGGCGCGATGCGGGACCTCGTCGAACGAGCCGCCGCCCGCGTCATCGCCCACGTGGAGAGCCTGCCCGAGCAGCCGCTGCACCGCGTCGCGGGCGGCAAGAAGCTGGCAGCCTTGCTTCGCGAGCCCATCCCCGAGCAGGCCGTGCCGGTGGAGCGGGCGCTCCGCCTCCTATTCGGGCGCATCATCCCGGCGACGTTCAACACGGCCTCGGGCGGGTACCTCGCGTACATCCCGGGGGGAGGTCTCTTCGCCTCGGCGGTGGCGGACTTCATCGCGCTGGCGACGAACCGCTACGCCGGGGTCTGGGTGGCCGGACCCGGGCTCGTCCAGATCGAGCAGAACGTGATCGGCTGGTTCGCGGCCGAGCTGGGGCTCCCGCCGGGAAGCGGAGGTCTGCTCACCACGGGGGGCTCGATGGCGAACCTCATCGCCCTCGTCACCGCGCGCCGCGAGCGCCTCCCGCCCGACTTCCTGCGAGGGGTCATCTACGCATCCGATCAGGCCCACCACTCGGTGGAGAAGGCAGCGCTGATCGCCGGCTTCCCCCCGGAGAACATCCGCTCGCTCCCGGCAGACCGCCACTACCGGCTGGACCCGGCGGCGCTCGAGCGCGCGGTCGAGGAGGACAGGAGGGCGGGCCGGACGCCGTTTTGTGTGGTCGCGAGCGCCGGCACGACGAACACGGGCGCGGTGGACCCGCTCGACGACGTCGCGGACGTCGCGGCGCGCGCCGGGCTCTGGCTCCACGTCGACGCGGCGTACGGTGGCTTCTTCGCCCTCACCCAGCGCGGCAAGGAGAAGCTGCGAGGCATCGAGCGCGCGGACTCGGTCACCCTCGATCCGCACAAGGGGCTGTTCCTCCCCTACGGCACTGGGTGCGTGCTGGTCCGCGATCGCACCGCGCTCCGCCGCGCGCACGCCGTCCACGCGGCCTACATGCCGCCGATGCAAGACGATGACAGTCTCGTCGACTTCTGCGATCTCGGGCCCGAGCTGTCGCGCGAGTGGCGGGGCCTCCGTGTGTGGCTGCCGCTGAAGCTGCACGGCGCGAAGGCCTTCCGCGACGCGCTCGACGAGAAGCTCGATCTCGCGGCGCGTGCGGCGCGCGCGCTCGAGACAATGCCCGAGATCGAGGTGCTCGCCCCGCCGGAGCTCTCGCTCCTCGCCTTTCGATGGCGACCGCCCGGCGTCGACGACGAGGGCGTCCTCGAGCGCGCGAACCGCGAGCTCATCGCGGCCGTCAACGAGCGGCAGCGTGTGTTCATCACGGGCGCGAAGGCGCAGGGTCGGTATTTCTTGCGCATCTGCATCCTCTCCTTCCGCACACACGCGGACCGCGTGGACGCCTGCGTGCAGGACCTGCGCGACGCCCTCGACGAGGTCGGCGCCCGGTGGCGGGCGAGCCAGCCGCTCGAGTAACCTCCGAGTCATGCTCGCCAAGATCTTCGCGTCTTTGCTGCTGTTGGGTCTGGTCGGCATCGGCGCCTGCGGCGGCGGCACCACCGTGGTGGACGTCACCGAATACGATCAGACGTGTGAGGCCGACACCGACTGCGTCGTCGTCCGCGACGGCGACATCTGCTGCGGCTGCCCGAACGCCGCGATCAACAAGGGCGATCTGCAGGCGTACGAAGACGACCTCGGCGAGTGCGACGCTGTCTGCGACATCGGCTGCGTGGGGACGATGGTCGCCTTCTGCGATCAAGGCACCTGCAACGCGCGCCAGGTCGAGACCGCGTGCGCCCCCGGCGAGGAGGTCTCCTGCAGCTGCGCCGGCGGCGTACAAGGAACGAAGGCGTGCCTCGCGGACGGCAGCGACTTCGGCGAATGTGTCTGCATGGGAGGCTAGAGCGCGAAGAGGCGCTCGAGGCACCACATCGCGGCGACCGCGCCGACGGCGTGGCCGACCCAGGGCCGAAGGCGGTCCGGGTCGAGCCTGCGCGCCGCCGTGCTGGCTCGCGCGAGGGCAAACGCAGCTCCCACGAGCGCGAGCTGGGCGAGCTCGATCCCCGCGTTGAAGCCGAAGAGGGCGAGGGGAACGTCTCGCTCCGGCAGGCCGACCTCCGCGAGCGCCGACGCGAAGCCGAGGCCGTGGACGAGGCCGACTCCGCCGCAGGCGACGCCGAGTCGCGAGGTCGTCGCCTCGCGTGCGGGGCGGCGTGAGATCTCGACGGCGAGCCAGACGAGCGTCGCGGCGATCGCGAGCTCGGCCCAGGCGGTGGGCAGCCGGATCAAGCCGAGGGTGGTCGCCGAGAGGGTGACGCTGTGGCCCACGGTGAACGCCGTGAGCGCGAGCGCGACGCGGCGCACCCTGCGCGCGAGGAGCGCCATCCCCAGGATGAACGCGAGGTGATCGGCCCCTCGGGCGAGGTGCTCCGCACCGAGCAGCAGGTACGACGCGACGACCGCCGCGCGCCCCGGTGGTTCCTGGACAGCCAAACGCGGCGAGCGCGCGGTGAGCACGGCGCGGTGCACGAGCCCGCTCGCCTCTTCGACGCGCACGACCGCGCCCTGCGCCGCGGCCTCGAGCCCGGAGACCTCGAGGGTGCGGCCGGCGAGCGGACCTTCACATCGGAGTCGGCGAGTCTCCACGACGCGCCCGGCGCGGTCCGGCACGACCGCTGGCCCACCCCCTGTACAGCCCGAGCCGAGGGAGACCTCGAGCGCGACGCCACCAGCGAGCGTCGCGGGTCGATCGACGGCGACGGTGATCTCACCCGGCGCCTCCTCGCGAACCGAGACCCCGACGGGATCCAGCCCGTGAGCGCGCAGGGGCGCCGGCCACGCGAGCACAGCGAAGAGGGAAAGGAGCGCGAGCCGGCGCGCCATCACGCGCTCCTCACGACGGAGACCACATATTCGCGCCGGAGCGCGGCCATCCGCTGCGCGCGCCTCGCGGCGCGGCGCTCCCGGAGCACCGCCGCCCGGACGCGATCGTGCACGGAGGCGAGCGGCGGATCGTCCGGCGCGTCGACCGCCTCGACGAAGACGAAGTGAACGCCGAAGCTCGACCGGACAGGCCCCTCCCATCGACCGGGCCGCGCGCCGGCCAGCGCGCGACCGAACTCTTCGCCGAAGAGCGCTTCTAGCCTCGCGGGCGACTCGCCAGCTCGTGTGTCCGACCAGGGCCAGGGATCCGAGAGCGCGAGATCGACGTCGCGCGCAACCTCGGGCGTGGCTCGGAGGCGCTCGGCGATCTCCGTGACCGCGTCGGCGAGCCCGGCGCCCCTTCGCTCGGTCGAGAGAAACACCTGCCGGAATCGAACACGGCCAGGCGTGCGGTAGTCGTCCCGGTGCGCGTCCACGTGGGCGCGGAGCTCGTCCTGCGTGGGCTCGGGCTCCTCGTCCGCGTGCTCGAGGGCCCGCTCGGCGACCTCGACCAGGCGCCGCCTCGCGATGGGGTCAGACACGTGGAGCCCTAGCGCGATGGCGCGGTCGACCGCGACGCGCGGCTCTTCTTCCTTCTCGCCCGCGACAGCCAACGAGCTCAGCAGTCGCTCGCGCACGACGGTGTCCGTGCGGTGCCAGCCTGCGCGGATCGCAAAATCCAGCAGGATCGCCTCGTCGGTCGCGGCCGCGACCTCGGGCTCGGTCGCGCCCGACGAGACCTCCACGGCGAGCGGACGTCGCTCGGGCTCGACGGCTTGTACCGCTTGCCGCGCGGCGAGGAGCAGCGCTCCTCCGACGAAGAAGCGCGCGAGCAGGCGCCACAGCGGAGCGGGTCGATCGGTGTCGCTCACGGCGAGTACCAGATGGGCGAGCTCCAGGCGCGCTCCTGCTGGGTGAGCGGGTAGTCGCAGCACCCCTCGAATCCTTCGGTGACGGTCGCGGGATCGTCGCAGTCGACCCCCGCGTCGTTGCACAGATACGCATGCCAGCGGCAGCTCGGGTTCTCGAGGACACGCACGTAATAAAAGGCAGGCGACGACGGATCGAAGCTGGGGTCGGCCCAGACCGCACACAGGCTGTCGGCTCCCGGGCCGCTCTGCTCACACGTGAGCGGATCCACCGCGGCGTCGTTGGGCCCGCCCGCGACGTCGAAGACCTCGAAGCTCGCCGCGCCCCCGACGAGCGAGCCCTTGACGATCTGGATCCGTTGGAGCGGCGTCCCCGGTAGCTCCGCCGTTCCCGCGTCGCGGAGCGCGGAGACAACGAACCGAGGCGAAGCGCCCGCCAAAGGCGTGAGGATGCCCCCCATCGGCACGCCGCCCGCGTAGCCCTGCTCGGCCAGGTTCGCCGCGTCGCAGATGGCGTCGTCGTAGCCATAACCACCGAAGACGCGCAGCACGATGCGCGGGCCGCTCGTGCCATAGGCTTCCCGCCGACGCATGGCCGCGAACAGCGCCTCGCGCGAGTTCTCCTCCGCCCAGAGCACGGCGAGCCCGCCCGGGTTGAACCACGGTCGGTCGGGCAAGCCCGGAGGCAACGCGTCGCGCACGGTGAGCCCGGCGCCGCCGTGTCCGAGGAAGCGCCGCTCTTCGACGGCGCCCGGCGTACCGAGGTGCGTGTCGGTGCTGGCGATGAACCCGTAGGAGAAGGGGTTCACGCCGAGCGTCGCGAACAGCTCCAGGCCACGGCCGAGCGCGTGCCTCACGAAGTCGCTCTCGACCAGCGGATCGGGATCGCCGCCCAGGTTGGCGGAGCTGAGCGACGCGTAGGGCATCTTCTCGAAGTCACAGAGCTCGTCCGCCGCCGTCGATCCGGGCAGGCACTCCGAGTCGCCCTTGTGCTGGAAGATCTCCACGAGCGGCTCGAGCTCCGCGCGGACGCGCGCGTATTCGGCGTCGAACGGCGCGCCGGTCTCGTCGACGGTCTCGAACATCAGGCCCGAGCTCACGTTCGAGTTGTGCGGGATCGTGAGCACGTCACACGGCCCACGCCCGTCGAGGCACCCTTCGAAGAGCCGCTTCCACAGCCCCTCCTCCTGGCCTTCGTCGAAGTACCCCGTGGGGTGCTCGGGGACGACGTGGTTGCGGAAGATGACGTTGCGGTGCAGGTTGTAGCCGCCCGGCGAGCCCGACCATTCGTAGGCGACGAAGCTCGTGAAGGTGCACGCGTCGGTGCGGTCGTAGGCGGCCTCCGCGCTCTCCTGGATCTCGGTCCACGCCGCCGTGACGCTCTCCTTGCAGCCGCCCTCCTCCGGCGTGCAAGGCGTCGTGTTCTCGGCCGAGCTCTGGTCGAACGCGATTCGCAGGTTGAACCCGAAGAACGAGCCGTCGGGATCGTCGCGGTACGCCTGGCACGCGCCGGCGTCGTATTCGGCCGAGCCCGGGGTCGTGCAGCCGTGGACGACGCCGAGGAACTCGGCGTGATCGGTGACGGCCGCGAAATCGAGCGGGCGAGGTAGCCGCAGGCTCCGGAGCGGGCTCCCCGATGCGTCGTGTGGCTGGACGCCGACCTCCTCGCCGCGCGCGAAGCGGTAGGCGTCGGCGACCGTGAGGCGATTGCCCTGCGTGTTGGCGTCGAGCGAGAGGGCGGTGTGGACGTGCAGATCCCCGAAGTAGGGGTTCTTCGTCGGCGTGAACGTGGCGCACCGGCCCAGCGTCTCGAGGCGAGGGTCCGCGGTCGGTGCGGGCTCGATCTTCTCCTCCGTGCATCCGACGCCGAGCTGCGCGATCCCGAGCGCCGTGAGCCCGAGCGCCGCGATCGAAGCGCCGCGCTTCTTCCGCTGTTCGTCCATCGGGCCGAAGGCTACACGTGAGGGCCCCCGCGCTGGAGCCCGTTGCGCTAGCCTCCCGCCGATCATGCGCGGAACCATTCCTTCTATTCTGATCAGCTTCGGCGTCGTCTTCCTCTTCGCCTGCTCCGCGAACATGAGCGCGAGCGAGCTGGCCGGCGCCGTGGGGGAGGCGACGATCGCCGAGGAGGACGAGGTCCTCGCGACCTGCCGGGCCATCGAGCGCGGCGACGCGCCGGGCGCGGAGGGCGACGCCCGCCGCAAGGCGCTCGCCGGGCAGGTCCGCAAGGACCGCGAACGCCGCGCCAAGGCCCTGCTCGACTCGGTGGGGCTGAAGGGTGTGGATGACAAATCTGTCAGTGAGCTTCTGGCCTGCTCCGAGTCCGGCTCGAGCGAGCGCTGCGCCGCGATCGTGGCCGAGCTCTCGCCGAAGATCGAGGCGCTCCAAGGCAGCCCGGTGATCTCGGTCGTCGGCTTCTCGCTGGCGGCGAAGACGCCGGAGGAGGCCAGCCAGGTCGGAAAGTCACGGCTCCTCGTGGAGCTCGCGACCCTGTCCGAGCGCTTCAACTTCGCCCACGCCACCGTGCTCGGCCTGGTGCAGGTCGCTCAGCTCGTCGAGGGCATGGTCGACGACGTGGCCGAGGGCTTCGGCTACTTCAAGGGCTTCGCCAGCCCGCTCCTCGCGCGGGTCTCGGCGGAGCTCATCGCGGTGGGGATGGACGGCGTGCTCGCGGATCTCGAGAAAGAGGGTCACGTCTCGCCGGCGAGCGTTGCCGCGCACGCGTGCAAGGTCTACCAGCGCATCGACCCGGCCTCGGCCGTGACGAACCGCGTCGTGAGGCGCGCCATCTTGCGCTTCTCCGGCGCGAGCTACGGAAAGTCCTCCGGGATGGTCGCGGCGTGCAAGGAGCTCTCGAAGAAGAAGGGTGGCGATCCGGTCTGCAAGGAGATCCTCGAGGAGCAGGTCGGGGTGACGATCCCCGGGCTCGGCGAGGACGACGCGTCGCTCGAGGCGGCGCTCCAGCCGCTGCCCTCCGAGCAGACCGCCGAAGCGACCGTGACGGACGAGCAGAAGCGAGCGCTCGAGGTCGCCTCCAAGGCCTGCATCGAGGACCCCGCTCGCGAGGGCGCCTGTACGCTCGATCGCGTCGCGCGTGTGGCCAGCGTGCTCGCGGAGCTGCAGCGGTTCGAGGGTGAGTCCGGCTCTCGGTTCGCCTCGCTCGAGGCTCGCATCGATCGGTTCGAGGAGAGCCTCAGCCTCCTCCACGGCAAGGTCGACGGCCTCTCGGGCGACGTGGAGCGTGTCGACTCGCGCGTGGCCTCCCTGGGCGGTTCCCTGGAGGCGACGCGCAAGGAGATCGCCGACGTGCGTGATCGGGTGGCCGGCGCCGAAGGCGTCATCCTCGGCGCGCTCGGGAAGCAGACGAAATCGTCCTGTCGCGACCACGTGCAGAAGGTCATGCGGGCGCGGAACGAGCTGGCCAAGGAGCTCGGGGTCGGCGCCATCGACCCCTGCCCGCTCACCGGCGGGAGCGGAGGCGGCACCATCAAGGTCTACGCGACCCGCTTCCCCTCCGTGAGCGTGCGCCACGAAGAGCTCTGTGATCAGCGCTTCGTCACCGTCTCCGCGCAGGTCACCTTCGACCAGGGCGCGTTCGACTGCGGCGCTGGCGGCTGCCTCGACAAGGCCTTTCGCGATCTGGTCGCCGGCAAGGTGCAGAAAGGCGCGAGCCTCATCCTCGTCGGCAACGCCGATGCCACGCCCATCATGAACAAGCGGCGGATACGCGACGCCTGGAAGACAAAGAAGGCGGACGCGAAAAACGCGGCGCTCCTGCCCGAGATCCCGATCGCGACCGAAAGCGACGACGAGCTGCAGCGCCTGCTCTCGATGATGCGCGCGATGAGCGTGCGCGACGAGCTCGGCGGCGGCACCGTCGTCCTCGAGGCGCTCGGCAAGGCGTCCAACCGGCGCGGCGTGGACGTGCGCTTCGTCCTGCCGGACCTCACGCTCGACCTGGCGACGAACTGCCAGAACTGAGGCTACAGGTCCGCGTCGCCCATCGCGGGGTCGCCGCGCGTGGGCTCGGCCGTGGCCGTGAGCTGGGCGGCGACGATCTCTTTCATGAGCGATGCACCGCGGTCGAGGTGCTCGCCCGACAGGTCCTTCGCCCAGTGCACGAAGACACGCGGAGATTTCGACAGGTCTGCGCCGAGCTTCATGTCGACCCCCGTGGGGCCGCCCTCGCGCGGATCGCTCGGCTCGAGCAGACGGAACGTCTGCCCGGGGTGATCGAACAGGTAGTTCACCGCGTACGTGGTGTTGTTGCAGAGGTAGGTGTTGCTCGAGCGCGGGAAGGTCGCGAAGCGAACGCCCTGGAGCACCTCGCCGAACGCGAGGCCGTCGGCGTCGCGCTCGGGCGCGAGATCGGCCCGCGCCGCTTCGACGCGCGTTCGAACGTCCGTCCACGAGAGCACCAGCCCGCGCGCGCGGTCTTCTTCCGGCGCCTCGTTCACGAGCTTGGTGCCGGACTCGATCGGCGCGAGCGTGCCCGAGCCGTCCGGTAGCGAGACCGCCTCGTTCACGCTCCCGAGCTCGATCCACATCGGCTGGCGGCTGCCGGCGATGCCGTTCATGAGCACGAAATCCGGCAGGAAGGACTCGCTCTCTTTGAGGACGAGGATGGCCGCGACGTCCCAGAACACCGGCAAGATCATCCCGCAGACGTCGACGGGGCCGACGCCCTCGACGTCGATAGTGGAGAGCGTCACGCGCGTCTGCGCGGCCGGGTCGTCCACCGCGTCCCCCTCGGGGGCCTCGGTCTCGGGGTAGACGAGGCCGGGGACGAGCCGGCTCACCATGCGGCCGGTGGCGTTCTCCTTGTTCTCGAGGAAGCGGCCGAAACCGGTGACGATGACGCGCGGACGAGTCGAGAACGGGTCGCCGAAGCAGGTGGGCTGGTACGCGCTCGCGAACTCCACGTTCGCGACGTATTGGTTCCACTCTTGTTCGGTGCGCGTCCGGACGATCACGTCGTTGTCCTGGCTCTCGGTGTCGTCCGAGCAGGCGGCGAGGAGACAACTGATCAGAAGGAAAGCTCTGCTGCGCACCGGCCGCGAGCATGGCACGCCTTTTCACCCGACCCAAGGCCCACCGGGTTTGGCGCCCGGCCCGGCCATCGACTAGGCTCCCGGGATCGTGAGCCAGACGGCGACAGTCGAGCCCGAGACCGACAAGCCCAAGCGGGAAAAAACCGCCTCGGGGCTCGCCGGGCTGCGGCTCTCGGAGACCCCACGCATCTCGATCGTCGTCCCCGGCCTGAACGAGGCCGAGAGCCTCCCGGAGCTGGCCAAGCGCATCGCCGAGACGCTCGACGGGAAGGAGACCTTCGAGCTCATCTTCGTCGACGACGGCTCGACCGACGACTCGTGGAAGGTGATGCAGAGCCTGGTCGCCGCCGACCCGCGCGTCCGCGCCGTGCGGCTCCGCAAGAACTTCGGCAAGGCCATGGGCCTCTCCGCGGGCTTCAGCCGGGTCCGCGGCGAGATCGTCATCATGATGGACGCGGACCTGCAGGACGACCCGGCGGAGCTGCCCAAGTTCATCGAGAAGATCGAGGAGGGCTACGACGTCGTCGTCGGCTGGAAGCTCAAGCGCCTCGACCCGGCCAACCGGTTGGTGCTCACACGGATCTTCAACGGCACCGTGCGCTGGGTCACCGGCGTGAAGCTCCACGACATGAACTGCGGGTTCAAGGCGTATCGCCGTGAGGTCGTGAAGACGATCCCCATCTACGGCGATCTGTTCCGGTACATCCCGGTGTTCGCGGCGTGGGAAGGCTTCCGCGTGACGGAGGTCGGCGTCCACCACCACCCGCGAAAACACGGGGCTTCGCGCTACGGCCTCGAGCGCATCCTCCGCGGTTTCTTCGACCTCATCAGCATCACGTTCCTGACGAAGTACTCGAAGCGCCCGATGCACCTCTTCGGCGCCATCGGCCTCTTGATGGGCTTCACCGGCGTCGCCATCAACCTCTACCTCACCGTGCTCTGGTTCCTCGGGCACAAGATCGGCGACCGGCCGCTCCTCCTCTTCGGATCGATCCTCATCGTGCTCGGCCTGCAGTTCTTCTCGATGGGCTTCATCGGCGAGTACCTGACGTATCTGAACCAGAAACGCATGAAGGCGACCGATCTGCCCATTCGCGAAGAGATCGGCTCGATCGGGTCGGGCTCGGAGCTGGCGCTCGAGTCTCGCCCGGACTGATCTGGCGAATCGGACGGAGGCTGCTATCAAGGCGGCCATGGAACGTCCGGTCCTTTCCTCCGACAAAGTCGCCGATTCGGTCAAAGAGCAGGTTGCCGCTTTCCATCGCGACGTCGTCGACGAGGTCGCGACCGCCGTCGCCAAACACCCGGTGGTCGTCGTCGGGATGGCGCAGAACCCGTTCGTGAAGCGCGCCTGCAAGCTCCTCGAACAGGAGGGCGTGCCGTTCGAGTACCTCGAATACGGCAGCTACCTCTCGAAGTGGAAGGAGCGCCTCGCCCTCAAGCTGTGGGCGGGCTTCCCGACCTTCCCCATGGTCTTCGTCGACGGGACGTTGATCGGCGGCACGGCCGAGCTCACGAAGCTGCGCGACGCGGGCCAGCTGAAGCGCTGAGCTCGCTCCCTCATCGCGTGGACACGCGCGCGCCGCGTTTGCTCAGGAGCACCTCGAGCGCGTCGTCGTCCGCCTCGCCCTCGGCGAGCCGCTCGAGGGCGGCCTTGGTCGACTCATCCGCCACGCTCGCGGCCGCGATTCGGATGCGGTCCGGCTCCTCGCCCCGCGCGAGCAGCGCGATCGCGGTCGCGACGCGTTCGGTGGGAGACAGGCCGGGTGCCTCCAGCGAGCTCGACAGGGCCTCGCTCGAGCCGGCGTTGTCGCGGTAGCCCGCGCCGCGTGTCATCTCTTCGATGGCGCGGCGCCAGGCCTTCACCTCGCCCTCGCAGAGGGCCAAGGGGACCCGCGGCGAGGCCGGCGCCGCGTCGGTGAGCCGCTCGGCGATGAGGGCGGCGAGCGTCCTCGCCCGAGCCGGATCCATTCCGGGCGAGCCGAGCCGGAGGCGCTCGTCGTCCGCGAGATCGACCACGACGCCGAAGGCGTCCGCGTGGACCGAGCGGATCTCTTCGAAGGCGACGAAGCGCTTGCGGAGCGCCCCTTCGATCCGGATGCCGTCGATGCCGACGGTCACCTCTCGGGCGGCCATCGCGAAGGCCAACACGGCGCGCGTCAGGCCGATCGCCGCGACCGCCATCCCGAGCGCGAAGCCCGCCCCGTGTGCGTCGTCTGCGCCGGCTCGCTCTGCGGCTTGCCGGACCCGCTCGAACAGGAGGCCGCCGATGTTGGCGCCGACGACGATCGAGATGGTCGAGAGGGCGCCGCCCCAGCGCCAGCCCTCCGCGCCGAGCTCGAACCGCGGGGCCGGGCCGATCAGACGCAGGAACGGGGCCGCGTCCGCGCGCTCCGCGTCGATGACAACCTTGTCACCATCCGTCACGCCGCCGGCGAGCTCCAGGCTGACCCGCACGCGGCCGTCGCCGAGATCGTCCACGAACCCGCCCCGAACCCGGGCGGCCGCCACGTGGACCCGCTTCTGAGCCTCGAGCAGGAGGTCGATGCCCTTGGCCTCCTGGCGGATGGTGAGGATGCGCTTTTCGATGCCTCGCCGAGCGAACGCCGACGCGAGGAAGATGGCGGGCAACGCGACCAGGCCGAAGCCCCCGAACATCCCGAGCAGCTCCTCGCCGGTGGTCCAGGCCGCGCGCGCGACGTCCCCGCCGTCGGTGAGGACCGAGAGGGAGAACGCGGTGGCGAGGATGACGCCCGCGAAGACGGGCAGGTACCGCATGAGGAGCGAGGCGCCCCGGAGCTGGTAGCGATACGTCGCGGCTCGCCGGCTCACCCGTCGAGCTTAGCACCTGGATCCGAAAGGGCCTGCGATGGGCTCATTTCGTCCAGGCGCTGACCTGGTAGAGCGCGAGCGGAACGGGGGAGAGGGGCGGGAACGCCGTGCGGCCCGCGGGCCGCAGCACACGACGCAAGGCGCCCTCGATCTTCGCCGGTGGGCTCACGTGGTGATCGTCGATGCCCTTGAACCCGATGACGTCGAAGGCGCGGCTCATGGCCTGGTTCACCATGGGGTAGCCGGCCACGAGCGTGCCGCCCGGCTTGAGGGCGCGGGCGAGGCATGCTGCCGCGGCGCCCGAGTCGGCGATGTGCTCCAGCACCGAGATGCACACGACGGCGTCGAAGTGCGCCTCGGGCAGCGAGCCCTCCTCGAGTAGATCGGCGATGATGAACGACGCCTTGCAGCCGGGGCGCACGAGATGATCGAGGCCTTTGGCGAGCACGAGGTCCGTGCCCACGTATTCGTCGTAGTGGCGCGTGAGCGTCGGGACGAGCACCCCGGAGCCGACGCCGATCTCGAGCACGCGCCCGCCCGGCTTCAGGTAGTCGAGCGCCATCGTCAGTCGGTACCGATAGAGCCAGCCGACGCCGGGCTTGTAGTAAAACGGCAGCGGGTCGTGCTCGTCGTTTGGGGTAAGCACGCCCTTCGCGGGCAGATCCAGGACTATCGCGCCCATTTCGGCGCGCACTCTACACCAAGGCTCGCTCGCTTGGTTTCGGTCTTTATCGGACGAGTCGGCGGACCACGAGCGATTTGCTGCGGTCGCGCGTCAAGCCGTGCGCCGCGTCTCGACCCGCACGGCGGGGATCTCGTCGACGCAGCTGTCGCGGAGCTTGCGCACGGCAGCCGAGAGGAGCTGCGAGATGCGCGCCTCGGTCACGCCGAGGATGTTGCCGATCTCACGCAGCGTCAGCTCGTCGCCGTAGTGCAGCTCGAGGACGTGTTTCAGGCGGGGAGGGAGGGCGCCGAGCGCGACGCGGATCCGCTCGAGGTCTTGCCGGCGGGAGATCTGGTCTTCCGGGCCGGTGCTCGCCGTATCGGGGATGTCGGGCCCGATGCCGTCGTCGAACACGGTGAGCGCGCTGGCGCTGGTCGCGCGGACGGCCTCCGCGTAGGCGCGCGGCTTGAGGCCGGTGCGGCTCTGCACCTCGGAGTCGGTGGGGACGCGGCCGAGCTCCGTCTCGAGCTGGGTGCGGCTCTTCTCGACGCGGCGCTGGCGCTGGCGCATCCGGCGTGACAGCGGATCCGCGTTGCGGAGCTCGTCGAGCATGGCGCCTCGGATGCGGCGGGAGCCCACGCGCTCGAGCTCGTCGAAGTCGAGGTTCGGGTGGCGCGTGTAGACCTCGACGAGGGCCACGAAGCCGGCGCCGAGGAGGTCGTCGATGCCGAGGTGGGCCGGCATGCGGACGCGCTTGGCGATGGTCCAGGCGAGGCGCCGGATCTTGGGCACGAACCGCACTGCGAGATCGCGCGGGAGGGTCTCCTCCGTCGCTTCCCAGGCCATCGAGTCGGCGCGCTCGACGAGCCCGCGGATGCGGTTCGCGTCGACGTCCGACACGCGCTTCCACTCGATGGCGACGCTGAAGCCGTTCGCCACCTCTTCGGAGCGCACGATGGTGCCGGCGATGTCGAGCGGTCGTCGGGCGTTGCCGACCGGCAAGAGCACGCGGACGCTCATCCCTTTTTCGAACGACGTCCTCGTCTTCGCGAGGAGGCCGCCCTCCGAGAGGTTCATGACGCGCGCGCTCGTTCGCTCGCCGTCGGCCCACTCGAAGGTGGCGACGGTCTCGACGTTGGCTCTTGGGAAGGTACGTGTTTCGAGCATGGGTGTTCTCTGCAGCTTCAGCAGGCGATCTTCTTGCGCTTGACCATCTCGACGAGGGTCGTCCGGTTCAAGCCGAGGAGCTGGGCAGCGCGGTTCTTGTTGCCGTTCGTGCGCGCAAGGGCCTGCCGGATGAGGCTCGACTCGAACTCCTCGACGGCGGCCCGCAGATCGATCCCGAGGGCGGGGAGCACCTGGCGCTCGGACTCGGGGCC
Source organism: Myxococcales bacterium (assembly GCA_016794345.1). Taxonomy (GTDB): domain Bacteria; phylum Myxococcota_A; class Polyangia; order Polyangiales; family Polyangiaceae; genus Xiheicaenibacterium; species Xiheicaenibacterium phototrophicum. The sequence goes on along the minus strand of JAEUKE010000283.1, from coordinate 56,451 downwards.
ACCCGCGCGAGCGGCGCCCGTGCGGATGGATTCGGGCAGGTCGTTCTCGCCGATCTCGGGACCGATCGTCAGGAGCATGCAGCGCTCGACGAGGTTCTCGAGCTCGCGCACGTTGCCGGGCCACGGGTAGGACTCGAGCAGGCGCGTCGCCTCGGGGCTGAACCCTTCGAGATCGTCGCGGCCGAGCTCGTCGCGGAAGCTCCGGAAGAAGTGCAAGAGCAACGCGCGCACGTCCTCCGGGCGCTCGCGGAGCGGCGGGATGTGGAGGTGGACGACGTTGAGGCGGTAGTAGAGGTCCTCGCGGAAGCGGCCTGCGCGCACCTCGGCTTCGAGGTCGCGGTTGGTCGCGGCGACGATCCGCACGTTGCAGCGGAGGGTTCGCGAGTCCCCGACCATCGAGTACTCCTTCTGCTGCAGCAGGCGGAGCAGCTTGACCTGGAGGCCGAGGGGCAGCTCGCCGATCTCGTCCAGGAACAGCGTGCCGCCTTCGGCTGCGGCGACGCGCCCTTGACGGGCAGCGTGGGCGCCGGTGAACGCCCCCTTCGCGTGGCCGAAGAGCTCGCTCTCGAGCAGGGCCTCGGGGATGGCTCCGCAGTTCAGCGTGACGAGGGGCGCGTCACGGCGCGCGCTCGCGTCGTGCAGCGCCGCGACGACCGTCTCCTTGCCGGTCCCGCTCTCGCCGGTGACGAGGACGGTGCAGTTCGCCCGCGCGACGCGGTCGACGCTGCCGAACAGGTGCTGGAGCGGCTCGCTCCGGCCGACGATCTTTCCCCGGCTCGTGGGACGCAGGGTCAGGCGATTCTCAGTCCTGGAAATCTCGCTGCTCACTTCGGGACCTCCTGCCCTGTTTTTCGCGGGTTTTCCGCGACCTCCAGAGCGTCGGTAATCCTCTGAGCAAGACCGATGCCTCCGCCTTCGGCCACGGAGCTCGCGAGGGCGTCGACGACCATGGTCCCGAATCCAGACTTGCCCGCTTCTTCGCCGAACTTCGACGCGGCGAGCAGCTGCCTCAAGAAGACGCCCTCGAGCTCCTTGGCGACGCGAGCGAGCTCGCGTGTCTCGGGCGTAGACGCCGGAGAAACCTGGTTGGGGGCGACGGGGCGGACCATCACTCCACCACGATCTCGGCTTCGAGGGACCCTGCCGTGCGGAGCGCCGACAGAACGCTCGCGAGCTCACGTGCAGAGAGGCCCAGCGTGCCGAGCGCCTCGGCGACCTCGGCGAGCGACGGAGCCTGGGGGACGAACCGGACACCCGGAGATGTCTCGTTCACGGACACGTCTGATTTCGGGACGGTCGTCGCCTTGCCGACGACGGGCTGTGCGACCGCGCGGGACTCCTTCACCACGATGGTGAGCCCGCCGTGCACGATGGCCGCCGGCGCGAGTCGGACGTCGCCGCCGGCCACGATCGTGCCGGTACGTTCGCTGATGACCACCCTGCTCTTGCGCACCGGTGTGACATCGAGATCCTCGAGCTTGGCGATCAGACCGACGTGGTCGGCCTTGAACGCCTCGGGGATCTTGATGACGATCGATCCGCCGTCCGCCGCGGTGGCCGAGCCGGCGCCGATGGCCTCGTCGACTGCCTTTGCGACTCGCGCAGCCGTGGTGAAACCGGGCGTGCGGAGCGAGAGCGTGAGCTTGCCGTTCTCCACGATGGAGGTGACCACCTCTTTCTCGACGATGGCTCCCTGGGGGATGCGACCGCTCGTGAGGGAGCCCTGCTTCGCCGAGCTGCCGCTCGCACCTTTCGCCCCAAAGCCTCCAACCACGACGCCACCTTGTGCGACGGCGTAGGTCTTGAGGTCGGCGCCCTTCAAGAGGCCCTGGACGAGCGTGCCCCCAGCCAACGATCGCGCGTTCCCCAGCGAGCTCACCGAGACGTCGAGCTTGGTGCCGGGCTTGGCGAACGGCGGGAGCGTGGCCGTGACGACGACCGCTGCGACGTTGCGAAGGCGCACCTGCGCCGGGTCCACCTGCACGCCGAGGCGGCGGAGCATCGCGATAGCCGCTTGAGCCGCGACGGGCGCGGACTGGTCGTCGCCCGTCCCGGCGAGGCCGGTCACGATCCCGAAGCCGACGAGCTGGTTGTCCCGCGCGCCGACGACCTCGGCGAGGTCGCGGACCTTGTCGGCCCGCGCCTCGCGCGGGGCGAGCGAGCACAAGACCGCAATGAGGATCGCGAGCGCTACTCCCCCCTCACGTCGTGAGGGGGGCCGGGGGGGTGAGCTCATAGGCATGACGGTTCCGTTTGGAAGTGCGAGGTTGGGGTCAAAACGGGTTGCCCTTGTCCAGCGCGCGCCCGAGGATGCCCTTGCGCTGCTGGTCGTCGATGTCGCCGCGACCCGTGAACTCGATCTCGGCGTCGGCGATGCGTGACGAGGGCACGGTGTTGTCCTCGGCGATGTCGGCGCGACGAACGAGGCCCGAGATGTAGAGGTGGTACTCCTCGTAGTTGATGAGGATGACCTTGGTCCCCTCGAGGAAGAGGTCGCCGTTTGGCATCTCTCGCGCCACGCGCACCGCCACGAGCCCGCGGAGCTCGCCCGTCCTGCTGGTGTTGCCTTGGCCAGCGAAGTCGGCGTTGCTCATCCAGCTGAGGATGTGTGTCGGGTCGAACATGGGCGCGGCCGTCTTGATTGCGCCGACGAGCCCGAGCACGTTCGAGACACCCAGGTCGGCGTTCGACTCGCGCTGGAGCTGGGTCGTCGAGTTGCCGGAGGCGTCGGCGGCCTCGTCGATCTTGATGAGGACGATGTCGCCGACGCGCACGGCGCGTGTGTCCTCCAAGAAGCCGCCGACCGCGTCGCTGAAGAGCGAGCCACGCGTCGGCTGCAAGGACGGATCACGTTGCGCGTATTTGCCGGCCTTGTAGTCGCGCTGCTTCGGCGTGTACGCCATGATGTGCGAGGGCTCGCACCCGGTGACGATCGTCGCGAGGGCGACGAGCAAGGCCGGCAGGGCGGGCTTCACGGCGCCTCCACGGCGGAGGGCGGGTCCTTGGAGACGAGCCGCGCGTTGATGACGGTCCTGTTTTCGAACATGACGGGTACTTCCTCTCCGACGTCGGCGTCTGCGGCGGCGGACACGGTCGCCTTGATCTCGATGCCGCTGCGCTCGATCAAGAGCTGGAGCTTGGAGCCCTTCTTCACGTCCGGGACGGCGGCGCTCTTCGGTAGCGTGAGCTCGACCGGCACCGGGACCCTGGCGAGCACGGTCTCCCCCTCGAGGAGCACAAGCGTCGCGGTGGTCAGGTGTCTGCCGGTCTTGCGCGGCGGCTTGGGCATCTCGACCCGCACGCTCTCCCAGCCCGCAGGGACGGTGACGGTGGCGCGCGGGCGGGCCGCGGCGAGCGTCCCGTTTCGGGGCACGCCGACCGCCGCGATCGATTCGCGAGTCATCTTCTCGATCTCGGCCGGCGTGAGCTTCCGCGCCTTGCGGACGACGCGCACCGAGGCGGGGAGCTTGAGCGCCTGCGCGTCGACACCCTCGGGGAGAGCGGCGACCATCTCCTCGCGGGTGACGAGCCGCGAGGATCCGGGCTGTGGCGAGGCGCCGAGGTCGATGGTCGCGAGCTCCGCCGGCGCGTTCGGGACCAGATCCGAAAGGAGCACGCGCGCGCGAGCGAGCTGGGCCTCCGCGACGCTCTTCTGCTTGGCAGCCTCCGCGCCGAGCGGCGCGAAGACGAGCGAGAGGGCCAGAGACACGGTGAGGAGGGCTCGCATCAGCGCACCTGCGTCGCGCTGCGGAGCATCTCGTCCGCGGCGGTGATGATCTTCGTGTTGATCTCGTAGGCTCGCTGCGTGCGGATGAGGTCGATCATCTCGGTCACGACCTCCACGTTCGAGCCCTCGAGCGCGCCCTGCATGAACCGCCCGCGCCCTTCGGCGCCGGCGTCCCCCACGTTGGCCTCGCCGCTCGAGGCGCTCGCCAGGTAGAGGTTGTGGCCGAGCGCGTTCAGCCCGCCGGGGTTGGCAAACGTCACGAGCTGGAGCTTGCCGAGTTGCGCGGGCTGGGCCTGCCCGGCGACCTCCGCGGTTACCGTTCCGTCGCTGCCGATGACCACGTTGGTGGCGTCGGGAGGGACGGTGATGTTCGGCTCGATGGCCAGGCCGTCGGAGGTCACGAGCCGACCGGACGCGTCCACTTTCAGGGTGCCCGCGCGGGTGTACGCGGTCGTGCCGTCGTCGCGCTGGACCTGGAGGAAGCCGGCGCCCTCGATCGCGACGTCGAGCGGGTTGCCCGTCTGCTGGATCGAGCCCTGCGAGAACTGCCGGGGCGTCGCGACGACTCGCGCGCCCGAGCCGAGCTCCACCGCGGTCGGCGCCGCCACGCCTCCTGCTCCCACGCCGGCGCCGCGCTGCTGCTGGTAGAGCAGATCTTCGAACTCAGCCGACTGCCGCTTGTAACCCGTGGTGTTCGAGTTCGCGAGGTTGTTGGCGATCGCGTCGAGCTTGGTCTCTTGAGCGACCATCCCAGTGGCGGCTATGTGCAGGGAGCGGAACATCGATCCCACTCATCGCAACCACCGTGCCGACGCTCTCCGCGTGGAGCGGCCGCGATTTCGTCACCGGCGGCTCCCTCTCTCTCTCGCCGCTGCAGGCGCCGACGTCGGGATGACGCTGCCGCGCCGAAACGCTGACGCTATGGTCAGTTCGCCGGCGTCGTCGGCGTCGCGTTCGCGTTGCCGGTGGCGCGGATCGTGACGACGAAGTCGACGCGCCGGTTCTGCGCGCGCCCTTCGGGGGTGTCGTTCGGAGCGAGCGGCTGGTACTCCCCGTAGCCCACGGCCGCCATGCGGCTCGGGTCCATGAGCCCGCCTTTCGCCAGGTCGTCGACGACGCTGGCGGCGCGGGCCGCGGAGAGGTCCCAGTTCGATCGGTAACGACCGTTGGTGATGGGTATCGAGTCGGTGTGGCCCTCGACGCGGAGGTTCACGTTCCGTGTGCGGAGCTCGTCCGCGATCGCATTGAGGAGGGGGAGGGCGGGCTCACGCAGCGAGTCGGCGCCGCTCTCGAACAAGACCTGCGCGTCCATCCGGAGCACGAGCTCGTTGCCGCGCCGGACGATCTTCACGCCTGCGAGGCCGCCGCCGAAGCCGGCCTTCGAGGCGAGCGACTTGTGGAGCGCGGCGAGCTCGTCCTCCTCTCCCTTGCTCGCGCCGCGCCCGCCGCGCTGGCCGTTCGCCTCCGGGAGCTCGCCTTCGCCCGGAAGGATGCCCGCGCCGGCCGGCGTGCTGATGATGCCGATCGCGTTCTCGAACGACTCTGTGAAGCGCCCGAGCTTCTTCGTGTCGACCTGCGACACCGCGAACATGACGACGAAGAAGGCGAAGAGCAGGGTGATGAAGTCGGCGTAGCTGACCAGCCACCGCTCGTGGTTCACGTGCTCGGGATGTTTCTTCTTCCTCGACATGAATCGCCCTGCGCCCGCTCGTCAGGCCGGCGCCTTCTCCGCGGCGCCGCCGCCCGCGTGTTTGCCGTCGTGCGCCGGCACGTAGGCCGCGAGACGCTCGCGCACGAGCTTGGGGTTCAGGCCCTCCTGGATCGCGAGGACGCCGGAGAGCATGAGCTCCATGACCACCGTCTCCTCGTGCTGGCGGAACTTGATCCGACCGGCGAGCGGGAGGAAGAAGATGTTGGCGGCGGCGACGCCGTAGATCGTCGCGACGAACGCGGCCGCGATGCCGCTTCCGACGGCGTTGATGTCGGAGAGGTTCGACATGACGTGGATGAGGCCGAGCACGGCGCCGATGATTCCGACCGTCGGGCAGTAGCCGCCCGCGGCCTCGTAGACCTTCGCTGAGTTCTCGGCGTGCGCCTCCTCCTGGCTGATGACGGTCTCGAGCGTGGTGCGGATCGCGTTGGAGTCCGAGCCGTCGACCGCCATGAGCAGGCCCTTCGTGAGGAAGGGGTGGGACGCGGTGCCGGCGACCTTCTCGAGGCCGAGCACGCCGTCCTTGCGGGCCCGCTGCGCGAACTCGACGATCTCGTCGACGAGCTTGGCTGCGTCGTGTCCGGGCTTCTTGAAGAGCTTCTTCGCGGCCTTCAGCGAGTCGGCCACCTGCGGGAGGGGGAACTGGACGATGACGGCGCCGATCGTGCCGCCGATGACGATCAGGAACGCCGGCCCGCCGACGATGGAGCCCATGTGGCCGCCCTCGAGCGCGTTGCCGAGAAGGATGCAGCCGAAGGCGACCGCGATGCCGACGAAGATTCCGATGTCCACGGGTGCAATGCTCCTTACGGCTCGTCCGGCCGATCGCTGAATGGCTTGTGTTTCGGCGGGGAATCGGACGCCGCTTCACATCCGGCGCGCGGCGCGTCCGGGTCGCGGCGGATCAGCCGCTGGTAGGCGATGACCCGATCGAGCAGCTCGTCGAGGGACTCGCGAACCAGCACCTTCTCTCCGCCGGTCATGCACAGCGTCGTGTCCGGGGAGGCATCGGCCCAGAGGATGTTCTCCGGGTTGATCGCCACGATCTGCTGGTTGAGTCGCGTGAGCTTGATCATCGCGGGCAGCGAGCCTAGCAATCGGCGCGCCACGGTTCGGGCACGGGGTTTGCTTGACCGGCTTCGCGATGAAAATCTTCGGTCACGTCGAACGAATGCAGGCGGGGCTGGACTATCACCTCGCGCGCCACAACGTCCTCGCGTCCAACCTCGCGAACGTCGACACGCCGGGCTTCCGTGCGAAGGATCTGGAGCGAGTCGACTTCTCGCAGGCGCTTTCGGCCGCGATGGTCAAGACCGACGCGCGCCACATCGGGACGACTCAAGCCGAGACAGCGACGCGTGTGACCATGGACGAGACGACGCCGCCCGACGCCGACGGCAACACCGTGAGCCTCGATCGCGAGGTGGTGAAGGTCTCGGCCAACCACCTGCGCTACGAGACGATCAGCTCCCTCACCGCAGGCGCGCTCTCGGGTCTGCTCTGGGCTGCACAAGATGGACGTGGGGCATGAGCGCCATTCGCGGGTTGCCCCCGAACGGACCGGGCGTGTTCAGCGCCATGGAGGTCGCCGCCAGCGGGCTCACGGCCGAGCGCTCGCGCATGAACGTGATCGCGTCGAACCTCGCGAACGCGCGCACGACGCGTGGCGCCGACGGCGAGCCCTACAAGCGCATCGACCCCGTCTTCGAGGCCAAGCCGCTGCGCAACAAGACGATGGACGCGGTCCTGAACGCGGTGATGCGCGTGGATCTGGCCGAGGTCCGCGAGGACACCGAGCCCGGTCAGATGGTCTACGACCCAGGCCACCCGGACGCCGATGGGGAGGGCTACGTGGAGTATCCCAACGTCAACGTGGTGACAGAGATGGTCAACCTGATGACAGCTTCCCGCGCGTACGAGGCCGGCGTGGCCACGATCGAGAGCGTGAAGACGATGGCACGATCCGCGCTGAAGATCGGCCAGTGACCCCTGCGCCAAGCTGAAGATCGAGAGACGACCGAGAGCCCATGGCTGCCATCACCCCCTCCTTGCCCATCTCCCTCCGCGAAGGAGGCGCCGCCGGAATCGAAGGCGTGGCGCCGCTCCGCGGGCTCGATGCGCCGGAGCCGGTCGCGTCGACGGGCTTCGCCGACGTGCTCGGGGGGATGCTGGAGAGCGCCGCGACGGCGAAGGTGGAGTCCACCCAGCAAGCGGAGGCGCTCGCCCGCGGCGCTTCGGACGACCTGCACGGCACGATGATCGCCATCAAAGAGGCGGAGATCTCGGTGAAGCTCGTCGGCTCGATCCGAAACAAGCTGCTCGACGCCTTCCAGGAGCTCTGGCGAACCAATGTCTGACGACACCGAGGAGAAGCGCGGCTTGATGACGGTTCTGCGAGGCCTCTTGGCGCGCGTCCGCACCATGGGAAAGCCGGCGCTCGTGATGATCGCGACCACGGTGATCGCGACCGTGGCGCTCGCCGCCTGGCTCGTGGTTCGCGCGACGAGTGAGCCGTACGCCGTCCTCTTCGGGCGCCTCTCCGCCGACGACGCCTCCGCCATCGCGGGGAAGCTGAAGGAGCTCAAGGCACCCTACAAGGTCACCGATGGTGGGACGATCGAGGTGCCCGAGAGCCGCGTACACGAGCTTCGCCTCGAGGTCGCCGGCTCCGGTCTTCCGCGTGGCGGAGGTGTGGGCTTCGAGAGCTTCGACAAGATGCGCCTCGGCGCGACCGAGTTCGAACAGCAGGTCATGTTCCGCCGCGCCATGGAGGGCGAGCTGGCCCGGACGATCTCCTCGGTCTCGGCGATCGAGAGCGCGCGCGTGCACCTCGTGCAGCCCGAGAAGAGCGTGTTCGTTCAGAAGCGCGAGCCCGGCTCCGCCTCCGTCGTGGTCAAGCTCAAGCCGGGACGCGAGCTCGGCGCTCAGGAGATCTCCGCGATCGTCCACCTCGTCGGCGCGGCCGTGCCCGGCCTCTCGCCGGACCGGGTCGCGCTCGCGACGACCGAGGGCGCGCTGCTCCGCAAGCCGAAGAACGACGCGGACGGCAAGGCCTCTCCCGGCGGCGAAGACGATCCTTCGTTCGCGGAGCGCGAGCTCGAGAAGAACCTCGAGGAGCGCGTCCGCACGCTGCTCGATCGTGTGCTCGGGCCAGGCCACGCCGACGTGCGTGTCAGCGCCGAGCTCGATCACGCGGAGACCGAGCGGACCGAAGACAAGTTCAAGCCCAAGGCCACCGCGCTCCGCAGCGAGGAGCTGCTCATCGAGCGCACCGGCGACGCCGCGCCCGACACGGTCGCGGGCGTCCCAGGGGCGGAGAGCAACCTCCCGACGGGCGACGAAGACCCCACGGTCGAGACGACCATGCCCGGCGGTGTCGTGCGTCGCCAGCACACGCGAAACTTCGAGGTGGATCGCGTGACGGAGCGTCGGGTGAACCGCACGAGCACCGTCAAGCGTTTGACGGTCGCCGTCGCGGTAGACGGCGTCGAAGGCGTGGACGAGGCGGGCGCTCGTATCGTCGGCCTCCGCGACCAGGCGGAGCTCGATCAGCTGGAGAACCTCGTGCGGAGCGCGGTCGGTGCGGACGAGAAGCGGGAAGACCTGGTCACGGTCGAGTGCATCCCGTTCACCCTCCCGACGGACGTCGCCGCCAGCGCTCCCCCCGAGGTCGCGGCGCCGCCCTACCAGAAGTACATGAAATACGCGCCCTACGCCGGCGCGGGGCTCGGCGCCCTCGTCCTCTTGACGATGATGCTCGCGGTTCGTCGCGCTCGGAAGAAGGCTCGCGCCAAGCAGCTCGCGACCGAGACGGCCGCGCTCACGGTCGCGGCGGTCGAGGGCCAGCTCGAAGCGCCCCCGGCAGTGCCCGAGCTACCTCCCCGCGAGGAGGCGCTCCGCCGCGCCGCGGAGGACCCGGCCACGGCCGCGCTCATCATCCGACATTGGCTCGGCGGCGCTGAGCAAGAAGCGCAGCGCGCCGCCGTCTGATCGAGCCGCGGCGCGGCACGGTGGTTGCGAAGGCCATCCATTCGAATGCTCACCGGTCCCGAGAAAGCCGTCGTGTTCCTCCTCTCGCTCGACGAGAAGATCGCTGCGCCGATCGTGGCAGAGCTGTCGGAGGCCGAGCTCCGAAAGCTCCGCGCCGTCGCCTCGACGATGCGTGAGGTCCCGGCGGACGCCCTCGACGCGACCTACAAGGACTTCGTCGACCAGTCGTCGAAGGCGGTCGCGGTCCCGCGCGGCGGGTTGCCTTACCTGCGCCGGCTCACCGTCGGCGCGTTCGGCGAGGACCGAGCGCGCGGCGTCTTCGAGGACGGCGTCACGAGCCCGCTCGCGAGGCTCGAGGCCGCTCCGCCCGAGGCCGTCGCCGCGCTGCTCGGCCGCGAGCCGCCGCAGCTCGCGGCGGCCATCCTCTCCCGCCTCGAGCCCGCGACGGCGGCGCTCATCCTCGCGGGCATGAGCCGCGAGCGCCAGGCTGCCATCGTCAAGCGCGTCAGTCGCTTGACGGAGGTGCCGGCGAGCACCCTCGAGGAGGCCGCGGCCGCGCTCGCCGCCGAGCTCCCGCCGTCCGACGGCGCGGCGGCCATCGGCATCGACGGCATGGCCAAGGCGGCCCAGATCCTCAACGCCGGCGAGAAAGACGTGGCCAGCGAGGTGCTCACGCACCTCGAGATGGAGAACCCCGATCTGTCCCGCGACCTCCGGCTGTCGATGTTCACGTTCTCCGACCTCGCCCGGCTCGACTCGCGCGCGATGCGTACGCTCCTCCGCGAGGTGCCGAGCGACAGGCTCACGACGGCGCTCAAGGGCGCGCCCGAGGAGGTCTTGGCCGCGGTCTTCGGCGGCCTGTCGCAGCGCGCGGCGGACGTCCTCCGCGACGACATGGAGCTCTTGCCCAACCCGCGCAAGGCCGACCTCGAGAAGGCACGAACCGAGATCATCGAGACGGCCCTCCGGCTCGAGGCCGAGGGCCAGATCGACCTGGGACGATGACCATGCTGATAGCCGAAGTCCGCGAGACCCCCGAACAGCCAAAGGCCCCGCCGTGGAGCTCGGCGGCCGAGCCCGAGCCCACGCCGCCGGCGTGGATGGCGCCGGGCAACACCAACGAGGACGCGAGCAACACCGAAGACGACCTCCGTGTGATCATGACGAAAATGTCGTCTGTTCGGCCGCGCAGCATCCCGCCGGACGGTCGCTTGCCCTCCATACGACCGCTCGCTGGCGACCTGCTCGACCTCGAAGGGGGAGCGCTGCGCGCGCCGTCGTTGCCCGCGCTCGAGGCGCTCTCGGCCGAGCTCGAGGCGCGCACGGCGGAGCTCCAGGAGGTCGTGCAGAATGCTGCCGAGGCCGTTCGCGCCGCGCGCCGGCAGGCGATCGAGACGAGCGAGGACTCCCTCGTGCGGCTCGCCTGCGCCATCGCCAAACGTGTGATCGGCCGCGAGCTCGAGATCGACCCGACGCTCGTCCGCAACTGGGTGCGCGAGGGGATGACCGCGCTCGCCGCGGAGGACGAGGTCGAGATCCGTGTCGCGCCCGGCCTCGCGACGCACCTGGGCGTACTGGACGGCGAGATCACCGGCCGCGCCCACGCCGACGTCATCGTCGACGAGAAGCTCTTGGCGATGCAGATCGAGATCGTAGGACGTTATGGCCGCGTCGCGGCCGGGCTCGAGGCCAGGCTCGCCGCCGTGAGCGACGCGCTCGGCCTGGAGGACGATCGATGATCGATCTCGAGCCCTACATCCGGCGCGCAGAGAACGCCCGCGGCCCCAGCGCCGTGGGGCGCGTGCACGACGTGGTCGGGCTCCTGGTCGAGGTCGCCGGGCTCACGGAGCCGACGGGCGGCCGTCTCGAGATCGAGCTCCACGACAAGACGTTGCCCATCGAGGTGCTGGGCTTCAAGAACGGCAGGCTGCTCTGCGCTCCGCTCGGCTCCACGCAAGGGGTCGAGCCCGGCGCTCCGGTGCGCAGCCGGCCGCACGGCGCCTCGGTCCCCGTGGGGGAGGCGCTCCTCGGCCGCGTGCTCGACTCCTTCGGCGCTCCGCTGGATGACAAGCCGCCGCCGATGTGCCCGCATCGCGCGCCGCTCTACAACAAGCCTCCTCCCTCCTTCAGCCGCAAGCCCATCGAGGCGCCGCTCGAGACCGGCGTGCGTGTGCTCGACGGCCTACTCCCGCTCGGGCGGGGTCAGCGCGTCGGGCTCTTCGCCGGCACCGGCGTGGGCAAGAGCACGCTCCTCGCGATGCTCTGCCGTCGCGCGTCGGCAGACGTGGTGGTCGTGTCGCTCGTCGGCGAGCGCGGTCGCGAGGTCGGCGACTTCGTCCGCGGTGCGCTCGGCCCCGGCCTCGCGCGCAGCATCGTCATCGCGGCGACGAGCGACACCGCGCCCCTCGTCCGCGTCCAGGGTGCGCTCGCCGCCACGGCGATCGCGGAGCACTTCCGCGAGCGCGGCGCGCACGTGCTCCTCGTCATGGATTCGGTGACGCGCTTCGCGATGGCGTTGCGGGAGGCCTCGCTCGCCGCCGGTGAGCCGCCCGTCACGAAGGGCTACACGCCGTCGGTCTTCGCGGCGCTCCCCACGCTGCTCGAGCGGCCGGGCAACGACGCGGGCGAGGGCTCCATCACCGCCATCTACACGGTGCTCGTCGAAGGCGACGACATGAACGATCCCATCGCCGACGCCGTCCGCGGCATCCTCGACGGCCACATCGTGCTCTCGCGCAGCCTCGGGGAGCGCGGCGTCTACCCCGCGGTCGACGTCTTGCGCAGCGTCTCCCGTGTCGCCCGCGAGGTGACGACTCCCGAGCACTATCAGCTCGCGCTCGAGGCGCGGGGGCTGCTCGGCGCGTACCGAGAGGCCTCCGACCTGATCAAGATCGGCGCATACGTGGCCGGCAGCGATCCGCGCGTGGACGCGGCCATCGGCGCGGTGCCCAGGATCGAGACCTTCATTCGCCAGGGCCTCGACGAGACGGCCACGCGTGCGTCGGCCGTCAACATGCTGCGCTCCGCCGTGAGAGGTGGAAAGTGACGCGTGATCGGCTCGGGCGCATCGCCAAGCTGCTCACGCTGCGCGAGCACGCGCTCGAGCGCGCGCGGGCGGCCCACGCCGCCGCCGACCGCGAGGCGAAGGAGCGGAGCGAAGCGGTGTCGGCCGAGGAGGCGCTCTACGAGAGCTCGGTCGAGCGCGTGCGCGCGCTGCGGGAGGGCAGCGTGGACGACTTCCTCTTCGCGAGGAGCGAGGTCCTCTCCGCCCGCGCACGGGTCGAGTCGAGGGAGACCGCGCTCGCGGCCGCGCTCGAGCAGCTCGATGGACGAAAACGCGCCGTGACGGATGCCCACCGAGGCGTCCGGCAGATGGAGCTCTATGCCGAGTCGACACAGGCAATCCTCCGCGAGGAGGAGCGGCTGCTCGACCGGATCGCGAGCGACGAGATCGCCGCGCGAAGCAGGAAGAAAGACAAATGACGATCGAGCTATCCGCCCTGGCCATCGGCCTGCTCAGCCGCCCGCTGCGAGGCAGCGCGCCGACGAACCCGCTCGCAGGAGGAGAGGCGTCGAGCTTCGAAGCGTTGCTCCAGTCGCTGCAAGGCGAAGGAGGGGCCGTCTCCGACGGCGCTTCGGATCCCGCCGAGGAAGCGCCGGGCTCCGTCGGCGGCTCGTCCGAGCAAGAAGATGATGAATCTGTCATGGAGTGGCAGGACGCGTCCGCACAGGAGGCCACGGCGTTCGAGCTCCAGATGTCGGAGCAGCCCATCGAGCTCGTCCTCGCGCCGGCGCAAGAGCTCGCCGGATCGGCGACCACCGCGAGCCAGGTGGCCCCGAAGCTCGACGCGAGCGTCCCGGCGCCCGAAAGCGTCGGCCTCGACACGGAGCGCGCGGCCGTCCCGGGTGGCTCCCCCGTGCGCGGCGAGGTCTCGCCTGCGGTCGGCCAAGCTCCTTCGGAGATGCACAAGACGAGGCCCGGCGTAGCCAAGGCTGCCGTCCGCGCCGACGACACGCGCCCCGGGAAGACGTCCGATGGGTTTGCCTCCGGCGATCGACCCGAGCTGCGCGACCCGTTGCGCGGGACGCCGCAGCCCGACGTGAGCCGAGCGGCCGCCCCCGCGGCGGAGCGGGCCGCGCTGGAGATCTCGGCGCAGACGTCGCGCGACGGCGCGCCCACGAGCATGCTCGTGCTCTCGCCCGCGTTCGTGGCGACGATGCCCAAGCAAGCGGCCGCGCGAGCCCCGCAGCGACAGCATCTATCGGCGATGCCCGCAGCTCCCTCGCCGGTCCTCGTGGGGCGGGTCACGGGTGAGATCCTCGAGCCCGCGTACCGCGCACCGCTCGAGCAGGCGATGGCGCCGGCCCGGCCGGAGGTCTCGACGACGCGTCCCGACAAGGAGAGCCCGCTCGGTGCCGAACGACCGGCGTCTGACCCACTGCGCGCCGAGCCTCGGGAGACCCGACCGGATGCGCCCGCCGATCGAGGTGAGCGCAGCGCTGCCGTGAATGGTGCGCCCCGCGCGCACGACCCGCGGATCGAGCGACGTGAGCCTGAGCCGCAAGGCGGACCGACTCCGCCCGAGGTGGCCACGATCGGCGCCACGGTGGATCCCCAGAAGGCCCGCGCGCTGGTGGATATCCCGATCGTCGCGGCGGAGCCTTCGATGACCCGCGTGGTGGGCTCGGCGGAGCGCAACGACGAGATCTCGGCGCTCGTCGATCGGATGACCATTCGCCGTGCCGTACACGCCACGCTGGTCGATCCCGAGCTCGGACGTGTCGGCGTGCATGTGGAGGCCTTGCCCGTCGGGCTCGATCTCCGGGTCGAGGCGGCTTTGCCAGGGACGCTGAAGCTCCTCTCCCAGAGCAGGACCGAGCTCGAGTCGCACCTGAAGACCGAGGCCGTCCCGGTCGCGCACCTCTCGGTCGTGCAAGCCCCCGCGGTCGCGGTTCGCCCGGTATCCGATCCGGTCGCGCCGGCGCTCGACACACGCAGGTCAGCCTCCTCCTCGTCCGATCACGAGGAGCCGCCGACGAGTGAGGACCGTCCGCGCAGGGGCAAGCCGACGGCGAACCGTCGCGTGCGCGTGGTGATGTGAGCCCCGCAGCCTGAAAGCGGGCTGATGTAACATCCGGGGATGGCTTCCGCTGCCCCTTCGGGGCGCGCTTCGCAGCTCCGCGCTGCCTTCGTGCTCTTCCATGCCCTGTCGATGGTCGTGCTCTCGCTGCCCGCGGGCCTGACGAGCGAGACGCGGTGGAACGCGAAGACCACCCAGCGCGATCTCGCGGATTGGGCGGCCCGGCTCCGACAGATCGGCGTCCAGACCGACAAGGAGTCGCTCGAGCGACGCCTCAAGGGGCTCGCCGAGGACTACATCGACGCCCGCAGCTTCATCGCGACTCCGTTTGCGCTCTACGCGCGCGTGACGCTCACCCATCAAGGCTGGGCGATGTTCGCGAGCCCGGTGCGCCGCCCGTACGAGCTCCACGTGGACGGGCTCGTCGCAGGCAGGTGGGCACCGCTCTCCCGGCCGCAGGATCCGTCCGCGGATCTCTTCGAGGACTACCTCTCGAACGATCGCGTCCGGAAGTTCACCGGGCGCTTTCCGAAGAGCTTCAACGAGCACAACTACACGGGCTTCGCGCGGCACCTCGCGCGCGTCGCGTTCGCGGCGCGGCCCGACGTCGAGCGGATTCGCGTTGCGCTCTACGGCTACGAGACCTTGCCGCCCGAGCGCGCGGCCAAGGGGGAGAAACCAAAGGGTGAGTACGAGCACGTGCTCGAGATCGCGCGCCAGGACGTGTTGTGATGGCGCGCCTCGGGACCGCTTGGCGCGCCTGGATCGATCTCACCACCGACAAGGAGCACCCGCGTGTGCTCGCGGCCGTGCGGGTCCTCGTCGGCCTGCTGGTGCTGGGCACGCTGCTCCACGCTGCGCTGGACGGCGTCGTCTCGACGTTGTGGATCGACAGGGACCACGGCGGCGTGGTCGAGCTCGGGCCGGGGCCGTGGCTCATCCGCCTGCTCGGTGGCCTGAAGCCGACCGTGGTGTGGGGCGTGTTCACCGTTGCCTGTCTCTCTGCAGTGCTCGTCACGATCGGCGCTGGCGGACGCGCGCCGTATTTCATCGGAGCGCACACCTACTTCACCCTCACGCGTATCAACGGCAACACGTCGGCCGGATACGACGTCCTCTTCGCCAACGCGCTCTTTCTGTTGCTGCTCGCGGGCGCGAGCCGAACGGCGTCGGTCGACTGCCGCATCAGGACCGGCAAGTGGACGACAGACGAGCCGATCTTCGCGTGGCCGCGGCGGCTCATGATCTTCCAGCTCGTCGTCATGTACGCGACGACCGGCATCCAGAAGGGCAGCCCGGTGTGGAACCCCCTCGGCGGCTACACGGCGCTCTATTACGTGCTGCAAGACCCGAACTGGCGGCGGTTCGATCTGGCCTGGGTCGGCGGCTACATGCCGCTCGTCCGCGTGGCCACCGCGGTCACCTGGCACTGGGAGCTCGCGGCGCCGCTGCTCCTCGTCTGGTACTGGGCCAAGGCGACGAGCGAGCGAGGCGGGCGGCTTCGCCGCATCGTCACTCGCTTCGACTGGAGGAAGGTCTTCGCCTACATCGGCGTCGGTTTACACCTCGGCATCTTCCTCGCGATGGATGTCGGCCCCTTCTCGCTGCTCACGCTGACCTACTACCTGGCCTTCCTCACGCCCGACGAGATGCGAGGCCTGCTCGACAGGATCGCCAGACAGCCGACGAAACCGTCATCGGCTTGACGTGGAGCGCGGGCTCGGAAACCCGCTGAAAGCGCCGCGTTTCGGGCCGGCACGACACATGCTTGAGGGGTCGGCATGCCCGTTTCATCCGTGGGTGAGTCGACCACCAACGCGCCGCTGACGAACGAAGCGCCGCAAGGCTCGCTCGACCGCGAGGCGTTCCTCAAGCTCTTGGTCGCGCAGCTGTCTCACCAGGATCCGCTCAAGCCGATGGAGGGGACGGAGTTCGTCACCCAGCTCGCGCAGTTCTCGTCGGTGGAGCAGCAGATGATCCAATCGGCGAAGCTCGACCTCATCAGCTTGCAGATGAAGGGCCTCTCGAACAACGAGGCCGCCGGCCTGGTCGGCAAACAAGTCACGGTCCGCGGCAGCGGCGTCGCTTACGACGGCTTCACCCCGACCTCGGCGAGCATCACGCTCTCCGAGCCGGCCGAGAAGATCACGGTCGAGGTGCGCGGCCCCGACGGCGAGATCGTGCGCACCATCGAGATGGGCGCGCACCAGGCCGGCGCGCTGCCGATCCCGTGGGACGGCAAGACGGACGACGGCGGCAAGGCCCCGGCGGGCACCTACACCTTCGACGTGAAGGCCGAGAACAAAGACGGCGAAGCGGTCACCACCACACAGGACGTCACCGGCACGGTCGTCTCGGTGAGCTTCGACAAGGGGTACCCCGAGCTCGTCCTCGACTCGGGGGTGCGCGCGCCCATCAGCGACCTGGTCGCGGTCGGCGGCGGCAGCAACACGACTACGGCGGGCGGAGCAGGACAGACACTCAACACCACGCAGCTGGCGGCGATCATCCAGCAGCTTGCGTCAACGCAGGGACAGTAGAGGCACCATGTCGATCACGAAGGCCATGTGGACCGGGGTTTCGGGGCTCTCCGCCGAGGGACAAGCCCTGGGTGTGGTGGGCGACAACGTCGCCAACAGCAACACCATCGGCTTCAAGCAGTCGCGCGCCATCTTCGAGGACGTCCTCGGAGGCGCGATCGGCTCGAACCTGGGCGGCGGCGTGCGGATGGCCCGCACGCAGCAGCTCTTCGCGCAGGGCTCGGTCGTGAACACGGGGCAGGCGACCGATCTCGCGCTCACCGGCGACGGCTTCTTCGTCGTCGAGGGCTCGATGGGCGGCGTGACGGGCCAGTTCTTCACCCGCGCCGGCCAGTTCACGCAGGACGCAGAGGGCTTCCTCACCACGCCGTCGGGGCTCAAGCTCCAGGGCTACGCGTCGGACGGCAACGGCGGGTTCGTTCCCACGCTGGACGACATCCAGATTCCGAGCACGCCGCTCCCGCCCAAGGCGACGACGAACATCGAAGCGGTGGCCAACCTCGACGCGAGCGAGGGAATCAAGACGTGGGACCCGAACGACCCGGCCAACACCTCGAGCCACGCGATCAGCACGACGGTCTACGACTCGCTCGGCGTGGGGCACTCGGTGGACGTCTACTTCGTGAACACCGGCCCCGGCACCTGGGACTACCACGCGATGGTCGACGGCGCGGACGTGGGCCAAGCCGCCGGTACGCCGGTGGAGATCGCGAGCGGCTCGCTCGCGTTCACGACCGACGGCTACTTGCAGGACCACACACCTGTCGCGAGCAGCGCCGACTTCGTCGGCGCAACGCCGGGGCAGACGCTCACCTTCGACTTCGGCACGCCGATCTCGGCGGGCGGAACCGGACGAGACGGAATCACCCAGTTCGATACTGCCAAGAGCACCACCACCTCCCAGTCCCAGGACGGCTACAGCTCGGGCGAGCTCACCGGCGTCCAGATTGGCGGCGACGGCGTGGTGAACGGCGTCTACTCGAACGGCCAGCAGGTCGCGATCGCCCAGCTCGCCGTCGCCAAGTTCTCGTCGAACGACGGCCTGGCGCGCGCCGGTCGCAACGTCTGGATGGCGACGCGCCAGTCCGGTGAGGCCGCCATCGCGGCGGCGGGCAGCGGCGGCCGCGCGTCGGTCGTCTCGGGCGCGCTCGAGCAGTCCAACGTCGACATCGCGACCCAGTTCGTCGAGCTCATCGCGCACCAGCGTGCCTTCCAGGCGAACTCGAAGACGATCACGACCGCGGACGAGATGTTGCAAGACCTCGTCAACCTGAAGCGCTGAAGGGAGCGCCGCCATGAGCGAAGCCAAGACCGAAAAAGCCGAAGCCAAACCCGAGACAAAAGGCGGCAAGTCAGGGCTCGTCGGTGCGCTCATCGGCGGCGTCCTCTCGGCCGCGCTCGCGGCGGGGGCGGCTTATGGCGGCGCCAAGGCGGCCAACCACCAGCCCCCGACCGTGATCGAGGTGGTCGCGCCCAAGCCCCCGGGCGTGACCGTCGCGCTCGAGCCGTTCCTCGCGAACATCCCCGATGAAGACGGCAAGATGCACGCGGTGAAGCTCACGCTGGCGATCGAGCTTCGTCACGAGGCCAAAGAAGACGAGTTCAAGCCCTTCTTGCCTCGGATCCGCGACTCGACCCTCAGCTACCTCCGCGGCCTCACGTTCGAGCAGGTCCAGGGCGACGGCATGGAGGAGATCCGCAAGACCCTGCTCGAGCGGTACCAGTCGCTCGGCGCGATGGGCGCCGAGCGAGTCCTCGTGACGGATCTCATCACCCAATGAGGGTCCGATGTCCGCAGATCTAGGCCTGCTCGACGTCCTCGGCGCGTCAACGGCCGGCGGCGCTCAGCGGCGCGTGCTGGGCGCGATGGACGAACGGAAGGAAGAGATCGCCTCGGCGCTCCGCCGAGCCATCCCGTTCTTGATCCGCAAGTCCGTCGAGATCGCCGTCGAGCCCGCGAGGCTCAGCACGTCGCGAGAGCTGAAGGAACAGCTCGGTACCCCGAGCTTCCTCGTGCCGTTGGCCACCGATCCCGGCGGGTCACGCGCCCTCATCGGCTTCGACTCGGCCGCGATCGGCTTCATTCTGACGGGGGTGCTCGGCGGGTCGCTGGAAGACGCGGAGCCCGCGACGGAGCTCACGCCGCCCCAGCGCGCGGTGCTCGGCGGGATCGCCGACCAGCTCACCAGGCGCCTCTCCGACGCGTTCGGCAGCGCCGGCTTCGGCCTTCGGCGCCTGCCGGCCTCGGCCTCGGTGCCCAGCGACGCCCAGCTCGCGACGGTGAGCATCAACCTGGGCGAGGACTCGCCCAAGCGAATCACGCTCGCGATCGCGCGCGAGGCCCTGCAGATGGTCACCTCCGGGCAGTTCCCGACGACGCGGAACGCATCCGACGCCGCGCGTGTGCCCTGCATCCTCGGAGAGGCCGAGCTCGAGCTCGTCTGCGAGCTGGGCAGGCTCCGGCGCCGCGTGGCGGACGTCGAGGCGCTCCGTGTGGGCGACACCATCCGGCTCGACACGCTCGTCGAAGACGCGCTCGTCCTCCACGTTCAGAACCAACCCGTCCTTCGCGGCCACCCGACGACCCACGGAACGCGCATCGCGATCACCGTCTCGGAGGCGGCACAAGCTTTGCCGGAGACCGGGACATGACAACGTCCGAACCCGAGTCCGCCAAGCCCGGAGCCCTGCTCGATCTGGGGTCCTTCCACGTCCTGCGCGACGTGGAGGTCGAGATCACCGTCGAGATCGGGAGGACCAGACGCCGCATCGCGGACATCCTGCGCGTGGCCCCGGGACAGACAATCGAGCTCGGAAAAAACGCCGGCGAGCCCGTCGACATCTACGTGAACGGGCAGCTCCTCGGCCGCGGTGAGGCCGTGGTCCTGGGCGACCGATACGGGGTCCGCATCACCGAGCTCACGAGCGTGGGCGGAGGGAAGCCGTGATGTTCGCTCGAATCGGAACGGTCGCGCGACGAGCCATCCTCGCCACCGGCCTGACACTCGCCGCCAACGCGTTGACGCTCGCGCCCGCCTTCGCGGACGACGAGCCGATCGGCCCGCCCGGCCCTCCCGAGCCCACCCCCCTCGAGGTTCGGCCGACCAAGCCGCTCGAGATGGCTCCTCCCGGCACCGGCACGGGTATCTGGACGAAGCTGGGGCTCTCGGCGCTCATCATCGGCGGCGCGGCCGCCCTCTACTGGAAGAAGCGCCCGCGAGCGTTCGGCGCCACCGCTCCCGCGATCCGGATCGCCGCGCGCGCGTCGATCGGCGTTCGGTCGGAGATCCTGCTCGTCGACGTCGACGGTCACCGCCTCGTCCTCGGCGTCACGCCGAGCTCGGTGCGCACCCTGAGCGTGCTACCCGCCGACTCCAAGCTCGCCTCCGAGGAGGAGGCGCTGACGGCTCGGTTCAACGAGAGCTCGATCGGCTCGAGCTTCGATCGGCTGCTGGCCCGTACGCGCGAAGAGGATCTCGCAGAGACGTTGCGCGAGGCGGTCATCCCCAAGCGGCCCGCCGCCTCGACCCGTCTCCTCGAGCGAAACACGCTGCCTTCGGTGACCGAGGTCTCCGAAAGACCACGCAGCGTGGAGGGCCAGGTCCTCAACCTGGCGAGGCTGAAGAACAAGCAGAAGCGGTGATCCCGTGCGCGGCTTCGAGTGGCTCGACAAGATCAACTTGCCGCCGCAGCTGGGCATCCTTGCGCTGCTCACGCTGCTGTCCCTGCTCCCGGCGGTCATCCTCACGACCACCTCGTTCACGAGGTTCGTGGTCGTCTTCTCGTTCTTGCGGCAAGGGCTCGGGACGCAGCAGACGCCGCCCAACCAGGTCATCATCGGCCTGTCGCTCTTCCTTACCGCGTTCACCATGTCCCCCATCGTCGACAGGATGACGACGGAGGCCTACGAGCCGCTCCAGCGGCAAGAAATCACGCAGGCCGAGGCGCTCGACCGCGCGGTCGCGCCGCTCCGCTCCTTCATGCTCCGCCAGACGCGTGAGGCCGACCTCGCGCTCTTCTACGAGGCCTCCGGCAAGCCCCTGCCCAAGACCGAGGAAGAGGTGCCGCTCACGATCGCCGCGCCGGCGTTCATGGTTAGCGAGCTCACGACCGCGTTCGAGATGGGTGTGCTCATCCTGCTCCCGTTCCTCGTGATCGATCTCGCGGTCGCGTCGGGCCTCATGAGCATGGGCATGATGATGGTGCCGCCGGCGAACATCAGCCTGCCGCTCAAGCTCATGGTGTTCGTCCTGGTGGACGGCTGGACCCTCCTCGTCGGCTCTCTCTTGAGGAGCTTCTCGTGACGATCGAGCACGCGCTCACCCTTCTGTTCGCCTTCCTCCAGGCCGGCGTCGTCCTGATCGGCCCCATCCTGCTCGTGGCCGCGGTCATCGGTACGCTCATCGGCGTCCTCCAGACCGCGACGCAGATCAACGAGCCCAGCATCGCGTACGCCGCGAAGGTCGCGGGCGTGGTCATCCTCTTGCTTTTTGCAGGACCGGCGATGATCGACAAGGCGCTCTCCTACACACGCACCTGCTTCACGGACGTCGCCCGCGTGGTGCGCTGATGCTGCGGGACCTCGCGATCGGCTACGCGGTCACGCTCGGGTTGGTCGTCGCGCGTCTCGCCGCGTTCGTCTTCACCTCCCCGTTTCCGGGGCAGGGGGTCCCTCGCACGCAACGCGTGGGGCTCGTCGTGCTGCTCGCCATCGTCGTCATGTCGACGCGCGAGCCCTTGCCGCGCCTCTTCGACCCGGGGCTGCTGGCACCGCTGGTCATCGGGGAGGCGGCGATCGGCGCGCTCGTCGGTATGGTCTTCCGGATGTCGCTCGTCGCGGCCGACGTCGCGGGTGAGCTCACCTCCCTCTCGCTGGGCCTCGGCTCGGCCACGCTCTTCAACCCTGCGCTCGGGGCGCAGGAGACCGCGCTCGCCCGCGTCTTCTCGACGTTTGCGCTCCTGCTCGCGCTCGCCATGGGGGCGCACCGGGTCGTGATCCAGATCCTCCTCGGGTCTTTCGACGCGCTCCCCATCGGAGCCGGCGGGCACGCTGCCGCCGCGGGCCCCGTCCTCGTGGAGATCGTCGGCGGCGCGCTCGTGTTGGGCCTGCGCATGGCGCTGCCCGTGGTCGCTGTGTCGCTCGCCATTCAAGCGGGCCTCGGCGTGGTCGCGCGCGTCGCGCCCTCCCTCCAGATCTTCAACGTCGGCTTCGCCGTACTCATCGGCGCCGGCCTGCTCGTGCTCACCGCGTCGGCGAGAGACATGATGCGCCCGCTCATCGACCACCTGGGCGGGCTCCCGGTGCGCATCGACCGTGTCCTCACCGAGATCGCGCCGTGACGAACGACGAGGATCGCAAGTACGACCCAACTCCAAAGCGAAAGGAGCAGTTTCGCAAGGAAGGGAAGTTCCCGCGCTCGCGCGACGCGGGCGCCGTGCTCTCGATCGCGGCAGGCCTCGCGGTGGCGATGGGCACGAAGGACGCGGCCATCAGCGCGGTGGGCCAGCTGTTCGACGCCACGCTCGGCGATCCCGGCGCGCTCGCCCGCGGCGAGCTGACCAGCGTCTCGCGGGCGATCTGGGGTGCGTTCCTGGTCCTCGTCGTCCCGGTGCTCGTCGCCACGTCGCTGGCGGGAACGATCGCGGGCTTGGCCCAGGCCGGCATGGCGCCGAACACCGAGCTCGTCGGCTTCAAGCTCGAGCGACTCGACCCGCTACCCAAGCTCGGGCAGATGTTCAGCCTGAAACACGGCGGGTTCGAGGTGCTCCTGGCCGTCGCGAAGGTGGCGATCGTGGGCGGCGTCGCTTATTCGGTCACCCGAGACGAGCTCGGGGTGCTCCTGCAGCTCGTGCTCTACGACGTGGCAGGAGGCGCCGCGCTCCTCGCCGGCGCGCTCGGCCGCATCGTCCTCAAGACGCTCGGCGCCGCCGCGCTGATCGCCGCCGCCGACTACGCCCACAGCTGGTGGGAGCTCTCCCAGCAAATGAAGATGACGCTGCAGGAGCTGAAGGACGAGATGCGCCAGGAGGACGGCGATCCGAAGCTCAAGGCGAAGCTGCGCTCCAGGGCGCGCGCTCTCTCACGCAAGCGAATGATGGCCGACGTGAGGACCGCCACCGTCGTGGTCGCCAACCCCACACACGTCTCGGTTGCATTGCGATACGAAAAGAGCGACCCGGCCCCCATCGTGGTGGCCAAGGGTCACGACGAGGTGGCCCTCGCCATTCGATCGAAGGCTCGTGAGAACTCGATCCCCATCGTGGAGAACCGTGCGCTCGCCCGAACGCTCGACGCCGAGGTCCCCGTCGGCCACCCGGTGAAGGTCGAGCACTTCGCTGCTGTCGCGAAGGTGCTGGCCTTCGTCTACAAGCTCAAGAACAAGCGCCGCTGAGCGGCTTCATGGTAGGAATCTCGGCTCGATGAGCCGAACCTACCCCGCTCTCACCGTCGCGCTCCTGGTCTCTGCCTGCTCGCCTGCAGCCGCCCCGGAGTCCCCCAGGACCGAGGAGGTTGCCGCCAGCGTGGCCGAGCCGGGGCCCGCGGCCTCCGCGGCGTCTTCCGCCGAGGCGCCCAAGCCCGCGCCCAGCGCCGCCCAGCCTCAAGACGAGAAGAAGACCCCGGTCGAGCTGCCCTTCAAGGGCGAAGACCCTGGGGAGGGTCCCAAGCTGAGCGGCGAGCGCGCCTGGAGATACTGGCCGGACTACTCCGGCATCGGGCTCTCGGATCTGAAGGAGGTGAAGGGCTCGACCGCCATCTTCTACGCCTTCGGCTCGCGCGAAGAGACGATGACGATACCGTTGGCATTCACGGCGCCGGCTGCGCCGCCGAAGAAGCTCGTCAAGGGGGACGTGGTCCTGGTCACCGTCGTGACCTCGGCCGTCTGCGGCTTGGTGCGCGATATCAAGGACGCGAAGGCCGACGTCGCCTTCCTTTGGGGCGGCAAGCCGAGCTCGCGGGAGTTCCCGATCGACGAGACGTTGCGGGTAAACGGCAAGGTCGAGTTCGGCGCGCCGGTCCTCACGAAGACGGAAGAGGGCTGGAAGATGGGCGTCGTGGTTCACACGGACAAGACCACAGCTTGGCTCGCCCCCTACGAGTTCGGCCAGGACGAGGTGAAGGTGCCGCTCTCCTCGCTCGCGCCCATCGACCCGTCGAAGAAGCGCAAGAAGGGCGACAAGGTCATCGCTTGCGACTTCGACCTCATGGGCTGCCTGGAGACGACAATCATCGGCTCCAAAGACGACGGCCTGTCTTATGAGATCTCGCTTCCGCCCGACTACGTCGGACCGGCGGGGGAGGGCGTGAAGAGCACCACGGTCAGCGTCTGCGCGGTCGGCGCAGCGCCGAAGTGAACGAGCCGGCCGCCCGCTCGGGCGCCCCCTCGCCCCGCCGCGTTCGCAGCGCGTTCGCGCTCCACGATTGGATCCTGCTCGTCTATCACGCGGTGTTGCTCGCGCTCTGCGCCGCCGCGCCGGCCGACCGCGCGCGTGGCCTCGCGGCGCTCCTCCTCGGCGGCTCGGCGCTGACGCTCGCCGCCGCGGCCGCCTTCGGCCGCAGCGCGCGCTTCGGCGCGCGTCGCGTGCGCGGCGCCATCTACCGCGTCGTCCTCGCCGGCGCGGTGGTCGGCTCCTACCTCATGCTGCGGCAGGTCCTGCCCGTCGTTCAGTCGGGCACGCTCGACCACGAGCTCTACGAGCTCGACCTCGCGCTCTTCGGGGTGGAGCCCGCGCTCTTCGCGCAGTCGTTCACGGCGCCCGCCGTCGTCGAGTACTTCGCGTTCTTCTACTTCAGTTACTTCGGGCTGCTCCTCGTCTACACGTTCGCCCTCCTCGGGCTCGGCGCGGGCGGCACGGCGCTCACCGAGTTCACGATCGGAACGGCCCTCGTCTACACGATCGGGCAGCTCGGCTACGTCGTGGTGCCCGGCTTCGGCCCCTTCGTCCACCTGCGGGACGTGTTCGACGCGCCGCTCCAAGGGGGCGTCTTCTGGCGCGCCGTCCAGAGCACCGTGACGGCCGGTGGCGCCCAGCGCGATATCTTCCCGTCGCTGCACACCGCGACGCCCGTCTGGTTCACGCTCTTCGCAGCGCGCCGCGCCCGGAGCGTGCGGGCCTGGACCATCCCCGCGATCGTCACGGGGTTCTTCGCAGCCAACATCGTCGCTTCGACGATGATCCTTCGCTGGCACTACGCGGTCGACGTGGTGGCCGGCCTCGCGCTGGCGCTGGTCGTCGCCTTGCTCGCGCCTCGGCTCGCGCGCTGGGAGGTTGCGAGGCGCGAGCGAGCTGGTCTCGCCCCGGTCTTCTGAAGGCCTCCCCTCATGGGAAGAAGCTCACGCCGAAGGTCACGAACGGAAAGCCGATGCGCAACGTGAGGCCCACGTTGTCGCTGAACAGGTACCGCCCGCCGGCCGCCACGTAGAGATCGGGCAAGACGCCGTCGAAGTCCGTCCGCAACATGGGCCCTATCTCGCCGAACGCGCCCCACTCCTTCGAGAAGAAGAAGTTCCACTGCACTCCGGTCGGGATGTAGAGGACGGCCGGGTTCGCGCACCAATCATCGCAATGGGTCACGTCGATGCCGACGGTGATGGCCACGGTGTTGTTGAGCTTGGCGATGAACGCAGGGTCGGCCACCTCGAAGCTGGCGCGGAAGCCGCCGCCGATGCCTGGCGTGCCGAAGTACTTGCCTTTGCGACCGCGGTCGAACCCGTAGAGACCATTGCGAAAGACGGCCAACGTGAAGTGTGGCTCGAGCTCCGCGACGTAGTCGGGATGACCGTTCGGGTCCTTGATTGTCTGCGCCTGGGCCACGTCGGGCCAGGCCAGGAGAAGCAGTGCCAAGAGCAGAGCTCGGAAGGGCGTCCGTAACGGGCCGGGGTTCATGCCCCGATGATAGTCGAAACTCAGGCCTCTTCCTCGTTCGGGGTCGACGCCACGCGCACCATGGCGGCGTTCATCGCGTCGAGCACCTGTGTCACGGCCGCGCTCGTGGCGAACATCTCGCCGTCGGGAGGCAGGATGAGCTCATCGGCCTTGACGCGGCTGAGGATGTCGCTCGTGTTCGGTAGCAGCGAAGGTGGCCCCTCGATCTGCTGCACCGTCACGTCCTTGTGGGTCCGGATAGCGGCGGCGTAGGCGGACTCGTCCGCCGTGAAGTATCGCCCCGCCTTGAGGGCCCCGACGTAGCCGTTCACATCCCCCTTCTCTGCGGCCTCGAGCGCTCTGGGGAAGCGTCGCTCGAGGAACGAGACGTAGTCGAGCGCGCCTTCTATCGGTGTGCGGTAGGCGCGGAACCCGTCTTTGATCTTCACCTCGCGGCCGTCGAGCACTTCGCGTGTGGAGACACGCGCCGTGAGGCCATTCGGGCTCTGACCCTTGATTCCCCCGAAGTTGTAGTCGTGCATCCTCGCGCCGGATGCCGTCTCGGTGCAGACCTGCGCGGTCAGCGTATCGAGCAGCTCTCGCGGGGCCTCTCGTCCGTGGAGCTTCTGGTAAGCGGTCGCCAGGGAGCTCTTGATTTCCCCGGGCGAGAGAGGGGTCGCCCGGGTATCAACCTCACGTGTGCGCTCGGGCTTCTTCTCCTCGAGCGCGCGCGGAGCTTCGAGCCGAATACGCATGGCTCAGTCCTCCGCGCTCCGTCCATCAGCCCTTGAGGAGCTGGAGCGCCATCTGCGGGCTCTGGTTCGCCTGCGAGAGGATCGCGGTCGCCGCCTGGTTCAGGACCTGCGTGCGAGCGAGCTGGCTCGACTCCTCGGCCACGTCGACGTCGCGGATGCGGCTGTGCGCGGCGCTGAGGTTCGTCCGCATCGACTGGAGGTTCGAGACCGTGACCTGCATGCGGTTCAGCGCAGCGCCGAAGTCCGCGCGACGGCTGGAGACGATCGCGATGGCCGCGTCGACCTCGTCGATGGCAGCTTGCGAGGACGTCGGCGTCGCGCCGCCGACGGTCGACGCGTTGATGCCGAGCGTGGTGAGCGAGACGTTGCCGAAGGTGACGGTCAGGCGATCGGACGCGGTGTTGTCGATACCGACCTGGAAGTCGATCGGGTTGGCCGCGCCGGAGAGCAGGTCCTTGCCGTTGAACTTCGTCGAGTCGACGATGCGCGTGACCTCGGCCTTCATCGCCTGGAACTCCGAGTCGAGGTAGCCGCGGTCGTTCGCGGTCAAGTCCCCGTTTGCGCTCTGCACCGACAGCTCGCGGAGGCGCTGCAAGATGGCGGTGACCTGGCTGAGCGCGCCTTCCGCCGTCTGCGCCATCGAGACGGCGTTCAGCGTGTTGCGCTCGGCGACCGAGTAAGACCGAATGTCGGCCTTCATCTGCTCGGCGATGGCGAGGCCCGCCGCGTCGTCCGCGGCCGTGTTGATTCGCATGCCGCTCGAGAGCCGCTGGAAGCTGGTGGACAGCGTGCTCTGATTGGCGGAGAGGCTACGCTGAGCCTCCATGGATGCGACGTTGGTGTTGATGTAGAGCGGCATTGTGGAGTTCCTCTCGTGTTACTCGGCTTCTTGCCGATTGCTCGAAAACGCTCTTCGCAATACCCAGGCCAATGGTTATTGGCCCGCGACCGAGGCAATTCGGCGGTCGAGATCGAAGAAAGCGTCAATGGCCCGTTGGTAGGTGTCAAAAAGCCGCGTGCTCTTGATGATCTCGGTCATCGACGTGGTGGGCGTCGCGTTCGACTCCTCGATCGCGCCAACCGTCAGCGTCGCCTCGGCGATCGTCGCTTCTCCCGACTCAGGCGTCGCTGCGTAGAGCGAAGCGCCCTCGGGCGTGAGCTCGCTGGGCGTCTCGAACTGCACGATCTTGAGCCGTCCGACCGCCTCACCGTTCGCGAGGACCTGACCGTCGGGCGTCAACGACACCGCCGCGCCTTCGGGCACCTCGATGGGTTGACCCGCCTCGCCCAGGACGTCACCGCCGCCCGTACGCAGCGTCCCCGTCGGGCTCACCTCGAAGGAGCCGGCGCGCGTGTAGCGCTCGCCACGCGGCGTCTGGACGGCGAAGAACGCGTTGTCGGGGAGCGCGCCGTCGAGGTCACGGCCCGTCGAACGAATGACGCCGGGTGCCATATCGATGGCGGTCGACGCGACGAGCGCAAATCGGTTCGAGCCGGGCGCCTCGCTGGGCTGCGCCTGAGCGAGGGCCTCGCGGAAGAGCGGGCGGAGGCGCCGGTAACCCTCGCTGGTCGAGTTGGCGAGGTTCTGAGCAGTAGCGTCCAGCGCCGTCTCGGCCGCTACGGCGCCGGACAGTGCGGCATAAACACCCTTTGCCATTTGCCTTACTCCTTGCCGAGGGAAGCTCTCATCCGATGGATGGCCTCGGTGTGGACGCGGCGTACGCGCCCCTCGTCGAGCCCGAGGATGGTCGCCGCTTCCTGAGCGCTGCAACCCTCCTGGTAGAGCAGAGAGAGCACCTGCTGCGCATGTCGCGGCAGGCGCTCGATGGCCTCGATCAGCGTCGGGCCGTCGAGCTCGCCGTCCGAGGACGCGGTGAGCGAGCCCTCGTCGTCGAAGTCGAGCACGCACAGCCGGGCGACGCCGGCGTCCGCGATACGCGTGAGCAAGCTGTCGTAGTCCGCCGCCTCGAGCTCGAGCGAGCTGGCGATCTCTGCTTCCTCGGGCGGGCGACCGAGCGCGCGCTCGAGGGTGCCGATCACCCGCGCGAGCAGGCGTGACTCACGCCTCGCCCGGCGGACGCCGCCGTCGAGGCCGGCGAGGTAGTCGAGCATCGCGGTCTGTACGCGCGACGCGACGTAGCCGTCGATGTCGCCCTCGACGCCCATCGCCCCCGCGGTGGCCAGGCCGTCGAGGAGACCGGCCCACCCGCGAGCGCACAGATCGTTCACGCGGACCTGCTCGGGCGCGCGACGGGCCAAGCGCATGGCAGTCCGACGTACGATCGGCGAGTACCGCTCGTATTCGTCGCGGCTCAGAGCACGCCGCTGGACGTCGGTCCTTTGCTCGGCCACGGCCGCGCTCACGAGCTCCTCTTCGCCGTTCCTCCCCCGTCGGGGGTGCTGTTCTGCACGAGGGCCTCGACCATCTTCTCGTCCGAGGCCGGCGCGATGTCGTCGGGGACACGCTGGCCGAAGCAGAGGACGGAGACGCCCAGCTTGGTGGCCATGGCCGCGTGGACGAGGCCGACCGGGGAGGTCGTCTCGTCGAGCTTGGTGACCGCGAGCGCGGTCGGCTTGCAGGCGGCGAAGTACCGGCCGATGGCTCGCGCGTCGACGTCGCGGAGCGCGGCGGGCACGCAGAGGAGGGTGTGGCGAGTCATCGCGGTGCGCGGCTTCAGACGCGCGAGCGCGGCCTCGATGCCGTCCGGCTCGGCGGGGCCGCGGCCCGCGGTGTCCACGATGACGACGTCGGTCTTGGCCGCGTCGATGGCGCGGGCGAGCCCGATCTTGTCCTGAACGGCGACGAACGCGGCGCCGAGCAGCTCGGCGAAGCGTGCCATCTGCTCCTGTGCTCCGACGCGGTAGCCGTCACACGTGATAAGCGTGACGGATTGGTCATGATCGAGGATGGCGCGCGCGGCGAGCTTGGCCGCCGTCGTCGTCTTGCCCACGCCAGTCGGGCCGACGAGCGCGATGAGCTTCCGGCCCTCGCCGTCGAGCGGCCAGCCCGCCGGGTCGACCAGCTCGGCCAGGGCCGATCGGAGCTCCTCGTCGCTGGGCTCGCCGCTCACGTCCTTGAGGCGCTTCTGGAGCATCCGCTCGGCGACGCCCTCCAGGCCGAGGGCGCTGACGCGGCGCTTGCCCTTCTTGGGGGCGTCGCGCTCCAGGGTGAGCTCGTGCACGAGCTCACGGAGCTCCTCGAGCTCGCGCGTCATGGCCTCGTTGGGAGCGTGTGCGGTGTCCGTACGCTGCGACGCGATGAGCGCGCGCAGGGCCCGGATCTCCGCTCGAACCTCGTCGCGGATGTGCTCCGCGCCGGCGTTCTGCTGCGCCCCGAGCCGCACGGCGTCGGCGAAGGGGTGCCGGCGCGCCGCGGGCTGCGGCAGCATGTCGATCTCGCGGTTCGTCGCGGTGACCTCGAACTCGGAGCCGCCGAGCAGGCCGAACAGACCGTTCTTGGGGAGTCGGCGGCTGGCGAGCACGATGGCGGCCGGGCCCAGCGCCTGCGCTGCAGAGCGGCGAGCCTCGTCGAGGGATCGTCCACGGAACGTCTGGGGTGTCATGCGGACCTCACTGCGTTTTGCTGGGGCATCGCGGGGGCGCCGGCGGGCGCCGCCCCGATGGTCTCCACGATGCGGAGCGAGACCGAGGGATCGATCTCGCGGAACGACACGATGCTGAGGCTCGGGAGCTTGCGCTCGAAGATCGCGCGGACGAACCGGCGGAGCTCCGGCGGGGTGACGAGCACCGGGGTCGCGCCGAGCACGCCGAACTTCGGCATGGCCTTCTCGGCAGCGTCAGTCAGTTGACGGATCAGCGCCGGATCGATGGCGGCTCCGGCGCCGGACGCGATGTCCCGTAGGACCTTGCGCAAGACGTCCTCCATGCGGGGGTCGAGCGCCAATGCGGCCACCGACCGGTCCGATCCCAGGAGCCTGCTCGTCAGGTGCGACGCCAATCTCTCGCGGGAAACTTCGGTCAGCTGCTCGGGATCTTTGGTCTGCATGGCTGCGTCGGCGAGCGCCTCGAGGATGGTCCGGAGGTCGCGGATGGAGACGCGTTCCGAGAGCAAGTTCTTGAGAACGCGGACCACGTCACCCAGAGGCAGCAAGTTCGGGACCACCTCGTCCACGAGCTTGGGAGCCGTCTTCGCGAGGACCTCGAGGAGGTGCTGGACCTCCTGACGTCCGATGAGGCGAGCTGCGTTGGCCCGCAGGAGCTCGCCCAGATGGGTCGCGATCACGCTTGGGTGGTCGACGATCGCGTACCCGAGGGCCTCGGCCATCTCGCGGTCGCGCGAGAGGATCCAGCGCGCGGGCTGGTTGAACGCGGGGTCCTTCGTCGGCTCGCCCTCGATCGGCGGCGCAGCGCCGTCGGCGTCGATCGCGAGCATGCGGCCGGCCCTGCATTCGCCCCGTCCGATCTCGTTGCCCAGGAGGAGCACGCGGTAGGTCGAGGGAGGGAGATCCAGGCTGTCGCACACGTGCACCGGCGGCACGACGATCCCGCACTCTCGCGCGATCTCCTGCCGGAGGCCGATGACCTGATCGAGCAGCGTCCCGCCGAGCGAGGCGTCGACCAGCGGCACCAGCTCGTAGCCGAGCTCGAGGGTGAGGACCTCGAGGCCGAGCTGCGTGTCGATGTCCTCGGCCGAGCCGCGCCTCGGCTCGGGTGGGAGCTCCTTCGCTGCTTCGGCGGCGGCCGCGGCCTCTTTGACCGCCGGCGACTCGGGGAGCTTGCGCGCGACGAAGAAGAGCGCGCCAGCGAGGGCGAGCAGCGGGATGGTCGGCATCCCGGGCAGCAGGCCGAGGACCGTCAAGATCCCGGCGGTCATCATGACGCTCGTCCGTCGCCCGGCGAGCTGCGAGACGAAGGCGCGTCCGAGCTGCTCGCCGGTGGCCGAGCGGGTCACAACGATGCCGCTCGCGGCCGAGACGAGGAGGGCGGGGATCTGGGCGAGGAGCGCGTCGCCGACGCTGAGGATCGAGAAGGTCTCGGCCGCGGAAGCGAGGTCCATCCCACCCGCCAGCCCGATGATCAGGCCGCCGATCAGGTTGATGGCGGTGATGAGCAGGCCCGCGACGGCGTCGCCGTGGACGAACTTGCTCGCGCCGTCCATCGCGCCGAAGAAGTCCGCCTCCCGCTCGAGGCTGCGGCGTCGATCTCTCGCTTGATCCGGCCCGATCAGCCCGGCTGACAGATCGGCGTCGATCGCCATCTGTTTGCCGGGCATCGCGTCGAGGGTGAAGCGCGCGGCGACCTCGGCCACGCGGCCCGCGCCCTTCGTGATCACGACGAAGTTGATGACGACGAGGATGAGGAAGACCGCGAGGCCGACGACGATGTTGCCGCCGACGACGAAACGTCCGAACGCCTCGACCATCTGCCCCGCCGCGCCGTGGCCCTCGGCTCCGTGCAGCAAGATGAGCCGCGTCGTCGCGACGTTGAGGCTCAGGCGAAGGAGCGTCGCGACGAGCACGAACGCGGGAAACGCCGAGAATTCGAGCGCGCTCTCGATGTAGAGAGCCGTCAAGAAGACGCCGATGCTGAGGGCGACGGAGATCGTGAGGAGGCCGTCCAGCAGAAACGCCGGAAGCGGCAGCACCATCATCAAGACGATGCCGACGATCCCGAGCGGGACGAGGACCTCGACACGGCTTCGAGAGGAGGAGGACGCTACGGCAGCGCTGGCCACGGGCTACGCCCAGGCAGGTCGCGTGCCACAGGCTCCGGCTCCTACTTCGAGGCCTCGCCCGTCCCGTCACTCGCCGGCGAGACCGCGCGCATGACGCGCGACGCGATCCGTGCCGGGCCGCTGGTGGAGTCCTTGGAAGTGTCTTCGTTGGCGTCGAGCCGGGCGAGCTTGTCGACGACGCGAGCGCGCACGGCCTCGACGAGGTCTTCGGGGATGCTGCGCAGGTGCTCCGGGAGGTGGGGCTTTCGGCTCTTCTCCAGGGCCTCGGTGACGAGGTCGGCCAACATCACCACGCGCACCTCGAGCCTGTCGACGAAGGCCGGATCGTGGTGACGCTCGCAGACCGACACCACCGCTTCGGGTAGTCCCCAGGTACGCGCGACCTGCGCGCCGGCCGCGGCGTGGTGGGTCTCGACGAGCCGCTTCACCTCCGTCGGGTCGTGTGCTCCCTCGATCTCGGAGAGCACGCGGTAGATCCGCGCCTCGCCGATGTCGTGCAGCAGCCCACAGAGGTAGGCGTCTTCCACGGGGGCGCCTAGGACGCGGGCAGCCTCGCGGGCAGCGAAGCCCGCGATCAGGCTGCGGCGGAACGAAGCCTCGACCTCCGCGCGGTAGTGCTTCAGGCCGCTGCGTGATCGCTCGAGCGCCACCTGGAGGAGGAGGTCGCGCGCGGTCGTGAGCCCGAGGCGCACGAGGGCCGACTGGGTCGAGGCGATACGGAGGCCACGCCCGAAGGCGGACGAGTTGGCGAGCGCGAGGAAACGCGCCGCGAGGGGAGGATCGCGATCGACCAGGACCGCGATGCGCCGGAGGTCGGCGGACGGGTCGCGCGCCAGCCGGAGAGCATCCCGCGCCGCGTCCGGGAGCACGGGGAGGCCGGCTCGCCCCTTCGAGAGCGCGTCGAGAAGGAGCTGCTCGAGGCCCTTGGCGCCGGCCGGCGGCGGACCAAGCGCCGCGGCGACCACCACCCGGTTGCGGCCCAGGCGCTTCGCCTCGTAGACGGCGTTGTCAGCGCGTTTGTACAGGTCGAGCGCGCCTGGGTCGGGCGCGTTCGGATCGAAGACGGCGACCCCGACGCTGGTCGTGATCCCGCAGACGCTCGTCTTCTGGGCCGCGATCGCCTTGCGATGGCGCTCCGCGACGACGGGGGCGGTCTCGTGGGTCACGCCCATGGCGACGACGACGAACTCTTCCCCGCCGTATCGACCGCAGAAGTCGGAGGGGCGGATGTGGCGCTTGAGGCACTCGGCGATCAGGCGGATGACCTGATCGCCCTGATCGTGACCGAACCGGTCGTTGATCGACTTGAAGTGATCGATGTCCAGGAAGAGGAGCGCAAACGGCGAGCGCGCGGCCACGGCGTTGGCGACGACCTCGTCGATCGAACGGCGGTTCAGGATCTGGGTCATCGGGTCGAGGTTGGACGCCTCCTTGTAGGCGTCGCGCTCGTTCTGGACGGCGCGCAGCGCCTGCCGCGTGCCTCGGTGCCGGACCTGGACACGCAGCCTCGCGAGCAGCTCCAGGCCGCGGTCGGTCACCACGCAGAAGTCGTCGGCGCCGGTGAGCAGGCTCCTGGCGGCGAGCATCTCGGTGGCCGGCGGGCTCGCCACGAACATGACAGGGAGCTGGCGGCCCGACTCCGTCGCGCGGAGCTCCCCACACAGCTCGAAGGCCGTGGGGCGCTCGAGCGCGGCGTCGATCAGGAGAATGTCGGGCGGCTCGGCTGCGATGGCCGGCGCGGTTCGGTCCTCGCTCGGGAGCAAGGAGACCTCGTAGCCCCCGGTGCGGAGCAGTTTCTCGAGCGATGTCGCAAATTGAGAACGGTCGGACGCCACCGCGAGGCGTGGCCTCGGCTCGCCCGGTGAGCCAGAGGGGGACGGCGGCGGGATGGAGGTGAAGGTTTCAGCTAGTTTGTTGGGGCTCACGGGGCGCCGTGGACGCGGGTGCACGCCTCGTGCCCGCGCTCGTGGCGTTCGGCACGGGGCTTGATGAAGGGCGGACCGTGAGCGACCCGTTGGATCTCGGCCCTGGAGACATCTTCGCCGAGGGCTATCGCGTCGTGAGACCGCTGCGCTCGGGTGGGATGGGCCGGCTCTATGTGGTCGTGCAGCTGTCCACGAACAAGCTCCGCGTCCTCAAGCTCCTGGCCGAGCAGCTCGTCGAGCGCGAAGAGAGCCGCGCTCGGTTCCTCCGCGAGGCACGCGCCGCGGCAGCGATCGACAGTGACCACGTCGTCGATGTCGTGACGGCGGGCGTCGACGCGTTGACGAACGCTCCCTACATCGTGATGGAGCTGCTCGACGGCCAGGACCTGTGCGAGCTCGTCGAGACCGGTGGACCTGTCCCGTTCGAGGACGTCCGTCTCATCTTGACGCATGTCGGACATGCCCTCGAACGAGCCCACCTCCAAGGGATCGTTCACCGCGATCTGAAGCCGGAGAACGTCTTCTTGGCGCTCCCGCGCCGCGCGACCGACCGATTCACGGCCAAGGTCCTCGACTTCGGCGTGGCCAAGCTGCTCAGCGAAGGCAGCGCGGCGGAGGGGACGCAGCCGGTCGGCTCTCCACTCTTCATGGCGCCCGAGCAGACCGACCCTCACGGCCGCATCGGACCCCAGACAGACGTCTGGGCCCTCGGGCTGCTCACCTATTACTTGCTGACAGGATCGTACTATTGGGCGTCCGCGTCGCAGGACGTCGCCGTGCCGGTGCTCCTGCGTGAGGTCTGCTTCGACGAGCTGCCGCCCGCTTCGCAGCGCGCGGACTCGACGCCGAACACGGTCAAGCTGCCCGAGGGCTTCGACGAGTGGTTCGCAAAATGTGTCTGCCGCGAGATCGACGATCGGTACCCCGACGGGGGCGCGGCCGTACAGGCGTTCCTGCGCGACGTGTGGTCGCCGGAGCCGTGGCCATCGAACGCACCCGAGGTCACGATCGACGACGAGCACGCCGAACGAAAGAGCGCCCCCGAGCCGCCCATCTCGGGTCGCGAGCCGACGGTCGAGGTCGAGGCGTCCGATCTCCTGCCCGTCCCCTCGATGCGCGAGCCGGCGCCGCCCTCCGAGCCCGGAGATCACGACGACAAACCCCACCTCGAGCTCGTGCAAGACGAGCCGGCCAGCTTCGAGCCGTCGGAGCCCGAGCCTGCGACCGACGAGCCCGTCGAAGAGGAAGGCTTCGAGGAGCAGGCGCCGAGCGACGACGACCTCGCGCGCGACGGCCTCCTCGTCGAGCACACCCGTGAAGAGAGCGTCTCGGCGCTCCCAGCGACGGTGGCGTCTCCTTCGAGCCCTCCGGCGGCGAGCGATCCTTGGACGGAGCCGCACGATAACGACGTCGCCGCCGAAGCGGATGGCAACGACACGACGCACGCGCAGGACGACCCGTGGGCCCTCTCGCCCTCCTCGCCGCCGATGCCGGCGAGCGAGCTCTCGCCCATCGCCGTCTTCAACCTCCCGCCCGAGCCCCCTCCTGCGGCTGAGGCCCGCCCGCACGCCGACACGCCCCTCCCGCAAGCGGTCGCGGTCGATCACAAGCCCCCCGCGAAGCTCTCCCTCGTGTCGCTGATGCCCTCCATCTTGATCGCCGCCGGCATTGCCGTTGGGCTCTCGAGCGGGCTCGCGATCGGCCTCCGCCCGCACAAGGTCACCGTGGAGGCCGGAGCATCGGCTTCGGCGCACGCCGCTCACGGCGCGCCGTCGGCCAGCGCTTCTGAGGCCGCCTCGGAGCCACACGGCTGTCCTCGCGGCTCTGTGCACATCGGCGACATCGAGGTCTGCTTCGACCGCGTCGAGGTGTCGGCGAGCGCCTACGGGAAGTGTGAGGAAGAGGGCGCATGCGCTCCCCTCGGTGGCGAGGCCGCGCCGGCGAAGCGGCCCGACATCCGCAAGGCCCGCAGCGCGTTCTGCAACGGGCCCGCCGATCGCGGCGATCACCCGGCGAACTGCGTGACGCAGGCAGCGGCGAGCAACTTCTGCGCGTGGCGCCACGCTCGCCTGCCGACCGCGCGCGAGTGGAAGGCCGCCTACGCTTCCGCGCGACAGAAGGTCGGGACGGCGGAGCGTCCGACCGCAAACGTGTGTCGGTGGGAGTGCGCTGCGTGGTGGTACGAGCACGGGCAGTTCGCGTTGCCTCCGCTCGATGGCGACGACGGGTTCGACGGGACGTCGCCGGTCGGCTCGTTCAAGGCCGGTCCGTCGATCGTGCTCGACATGGAGGGCAACGTCTCCGAATGGGTCAGCGACGCGGAAGGTGATTCGAGCGTCGCGCTCGGGAGCAACTTCGCCACGAACAAGATCGCCGGTTCGGAGCCCGACTCGCTCCGCGTACCGCAAGGCGCGCCCTCCGAGACGATCGGCTTTCGCTGCGTGAACGACCCTTAAGGTCGTCGGGACAGGACCGTCCTCAGATCCGTGGCTACCCCGAAAGAGAGGGTCGCGCCACCGGGTGGCAGGACGCCACCTCGAAACTCCAAGAAGGAGATCGGTCATGCCCCTATACATCAACACCAACGTCGCATCGCTCGAGTCGCAACGGAGCTTGTCGAACGCGTCTCAGTCGCTCAACACGAGCTTCCAGCGCCTCTCCAGCGGTATGCGCATCAACACCGCGGCGGACGACGCCGCAGGTTTGGGCATCAGCGAGAGCTTGAAGGCCCAGACCCGGAGCTTGAGCGTTGCCGAGCGCAACTCGAACAACGCGATCAGCATGGCGCAGACGGCAGAGGGCGCGCTCGGCCAGGTCGGCAACATGCTCGGCCGCATGCGCGAGATCGCGGTTCAGGGCGCCAACGGCGACCTGACGTCCACGGACCGCGGCTTCCTCAACACCGAGTTCCTCGCGCTCCGTGACGAGATCACGCGCATCGCGGACTCCACCAAATTCAACGGCAAAGACCTGCTCTCGGGCGCCAGCACGGCGATCGTGTTCCAGGTCGGCATCAACAACACCTCGGCCGACCAGATCAGCGTCACCTTCGGCGGTGTCGATCTGACGGCCCTCGGCATCAACGCTTCGACCGTCGACGGTGCGACGGCGACCAACGCGCAGAACTCCATCACCGCCCTCGACACCGCCATCGGTGCCGTCTCCACGCGCCGCGCCGACTTCGGCGCCGCGATGAACCGGCTCGGCAACACGGTCTCGAACCTCCAGTCGATGCGCACGAACATGTCGGCTGCGAACAGCCGCATCCGCGACGTCGACGTCGCCGAAGAGTCCGCCGCGCTTGCTCGCACTCAGGTGCTGCAGCAGGCGTCCGTCTCGATCCTCTCGCAAGCCAACCAGTCTCCGCAGCTCGCCCTCAGCCTCCTCAGGTAACGGCGAGCCCGTGACGCGCGTCGCTCCTGGCGCGCGTCACGGCCCCGAGCGGGGGCCTCACTCGAACCCGGTATCGTCCCATGGCTCTCCTCACCTTCGGCGGCCTCGCCTCCGGCCTCGACACCAACGCGATCATCAGCTCGCTCCTGCAAGCGGAGCGGATCCCGATCACGCAGCTCGAGACCAGGCAGAAGGAGCTCTCGGCCGCGAAGGACGCCATCTCGAGCTTGTCGAGCAAGATGGCCAGCATCAAGTCGGCCGCTCAGGCGCTCTCGACCTCGGTCGGCTTCGCCTCCTACAAGGCGGGCTCTTCGGACGCGTCGGTCGTGGCCACCGTCTCCGGTTCGGCTGCGCCCGGCGCTTACGCTTTGTCGGTCACGAAGCTCGCGAAGGAGCAGCGGACCTACTCCGACACGCAGGCCTCCAGCACGGCCGCGCTCGGGATGTCCGGAAGCCTCTCCCTCCAGGTCGGCTCCGGCTCGACCGTCACGCTCACGATCGACTCGACCGACTCGCTGACCGACATCGCGACAAAGATCGGGTCGAGCGGTGCGCGTGTCGGCGCGAGCGTCATTTTCGACGGCTCACAGTACCGGCTCCAGGTGCGCGGCCTCGACTCGGGCGCCGCCAACACCGTGAACATGACCGAGACCGGCTTCTCGCTGGGGCTCCTCAACCCGGCGAACACCCTGCAACCGGCGCAAGACGCGCAGTTCACGGTGGACGGGATCCCCATGACGCGGTCGACCAACCAGGTCTCCGGTGTCATCCCGGGTATCACCCTCGCCCTCACGAAGGAGGGCATCACCTCGAACGTCACGGTCGAGTCCGACCCGGAAGGACTTAAGAAGAAGGTCCAAGCGTTCGTTACTGCGTACAACGACGTGGTCAACGCAGGGCACTCCATGTCCGGCTACGGGACGTCGAAGGCATCGGTGAAGGAGCTGTCCGGCGACTCGGCGATCCGAACCTCGCTCGACCGTCTCGCGAGGATCGTCTCGACGCCGGTCACCGGAACGAGCGGCAAGTACACGACCCTCGGGAGCATCGGCCTCACGACCGACCGTGACGGCAAGCTCAAGCTCGACGAGACCAAGCTCAGCGCGGCCCTCACCGCGGACCCGACCTCGGTCGCCAAGCTATTCGTGGAGGACCCGGCGATCGGCGCCACCGGCGCGATGAAGTCCTTCATGACGGCCATCGACCAGCTGGCCCAGAACGAGGGCTCCACCCTCAAGTCGCGGCTCGACGTGCTCGGGAAGCTCTCGACGCGCCTCGAGGACGACATCGCCGCCGGCGACCGCCGGATGGCCATGTACGAGAACCAGCTTCGCGAGCGCTTCGCCCAGCTCGAGGTGATCGTGAGCAAGTACAAGACGCAAGGTACGGCCGTATCGAACATGGCCGCGAGCGGAGGAACCACGTGAGCATGAGCATCGCCCGCGCAGCCAGCCGCTACAAAGCGGTCCAGGTCCAGACGTCGTCCCCCGGCGCCATCCTCCTGATGCTGTTCGACGGGGTCTTCAAGTTCCTCGATGAGGCAAAGGCCGCGATCATCGCCGACGACCGCGCTCGCGCGGGCGAGAGGATCGAGCGATCACACGCCATCCTCACCGAGCTGGCCGCGACGCTCGACCGCCGTGGGGCGCCCGAGCTCTGCGAGAACCTCGAATCCATCTACGTCTTTTGCATGAGCCGGCTCGTGGAGGCGAACCTCTACCGCGACGCGAACCGGATCGAAGACGTCCGCCGTGTCTTGTCCCCGGTGCGCGAGGCGTTCCGCCAAGCGGTCCAGACGAGCACGACCCAGTCGTGAGGTAGTCCCCTATGAAGATCGTCGATGGTGGCCAACCGCCGCGTACATCCGGAGCCGAGCTCGGGGTGTCACGTGGCGGCCAGAGCCAGAAAACGCGTCACGTCGAGAACGAGCGCCCCGCCAAGCTGCAGAGCGGCGCGTACTCCGTGAGCGTGTCTGGTCGCGCCGCCGAGCTGGCACGCGCCGCGCCCGCCGATACGGCGAGGCTCGACGAGCTCAGAGGGACGTATGGCTCCGAGTCCTGGAAGATCGACGCGCCGGAGGTGGCACGCCGCTTGATGGAGGAGGCATGACGTGACACCCGAAACGACGCTCGACGAGTTGGATGTCCTGCTTACACGTGAGCGGGCGGCCATCGTCGCGCTCGATTCGGAGACCACGCTGCGACTGGCCGAAGAGAAGGCCACCCTCATGGACCGACTCGGTCCGATGGTTCGCGGCCGGGCAGACCTGGAGCCACGGCTCCGCGCCTCGACCCGCAAGCTGCGCGACAACTGCCTCCTGCTCGCACACGCGCGCGACTGCTTGCGCGACGTCATGGGCAGCTACGCACGGGAGCTGAACGCCTCGAGCCCCGCGTCGCACGGTCCGCGACCGAACGAGGCCGTCGCGCGGCGAGGCCTCAAGATCTCGGTGAAGGGGTGATGCCGTGAGCTCCCTCTCCGCCCTCATGTTCCTCGCTCGCGACGGGATGCTCGCGCAGTCCGGGGCGCTCGACATCGCGGGTCAGAACGTGACCAACGCGAACACGCCCGGGTACGTGCGGCGCTCGGCCGTACTGGAGGCTCGCGCGCTCACGCCTGGTGCGGTCGGCGGCATCGATTTCTCGGGGATTCGTCGCCACTACGACAAGTTCGCCGAGATGCGCATCATGGGAGAGACGGGCATGCTCGCCGCCGCGAAGTCGCGGGCTGGCGGGCTGTCAGGCTTGGAGGGCTGGCTGACGCCACCCGAGGGCGGCGTCGGCGACTCGATGAACGCGCTCTTCTCGGCCGCCACCGAGCTCGCGACGAACGCCTCGGATCCGACAGCCCGCAGCGCCTTCCTCGCGAAGGCCGAGCAGGTCGCGCTGTCGTTCCGCGCGGCGGGCAATGCGCTCTCGCAGCGTCGCTCGGACCTCGCCGGGCAGGCCGGCGAGGTTGCCGGTGAGCTCAACAAGAACCTCACGGCCATCGGAGACCTGAACAAGAAGATCGCCGAAGCCCAGGCCTTGGGTCAGCCCGCGGCCGATCTGCGCGACAAGCGCGACCTCCTCGTGAAGCAGGTGGGTGACGCCATCGGCGCGACCGCGTTCGAGGAGCCCAATGGGATGGTGGCGCTCATGGCGGGCGGCACGACGCTCGTCCAGGGAGACCAGGTCAACCAGGTCGCCGTCTCGATGGGCGCCTCCAACACGCTGAAGTTCGAGGTCCAGAAGCCTAGCGGCGCGAAGATCGACATCACGCAGCGGGTCGACTCGGGCAAGCTCGGCGGCATTCGCGAGGCGCGCGACACCGATCTCGTCGCCCTCCAGGGGTCGCTCGACCAGCTCGCCTACGATTTCGCCGAGAAGGCCAACACCGTCCACGCCTCGGGCTTCGGGCTCGACGGCGTCTCGGGCCGGCCGCTCTTCGCGCCGCCCGCCGGTGTGGCGGGAGCCGCGAGCGCTCTGGTGGTCGACCCCGGCGTGGCCGGCCAGCCAGACAAGGTCGCTGCCTCGGGGAGCGCGAGCAGCGTCCCCGCGGGCAATGACATCGCGCTGGCCTTCGCCGACATCGCATCCCAGACGCTCGGCGCCGGAGGGACGCCGGCGGAGCGCTTCGGCTCGTTCGCTGGCGGGCTGGGCAACGCGCAGGTGTCGGCGGAGAGCGCAATCGGCCTCCGGGAGGGGACCCTCTCGATGGCCGAGACCATGCGCGAACAGGCGAGCGGCGTGTCGATCGAAGAAGAGATGGTCGACCTCTCCCGCTACCAGCGTGCATTCGAGGCCACCATGCGGGTGCTCAAGGTTGCCGACGAGCTGCTCGAAGGCCTCATTCGGGAGGTTTGATCATGCGCATCACCGAGTCGATCAGGATGTCCGGGTTGAGCGACGCAAACGCGGAGAGCGCGCTTCGTCTCCACATGGCGACGCGGCGAGCTTCGACCGGCGAGCGGGTGTCGGCCCCCGGGGACGACCCAGGCGCGTTCGCGCAGATCGCAAGGTACGAAGGCGCAGCGGCGACCTACGAGGCGCGTCGCAGCGCGCTCGAGAAGGCACAAGACGCGGTCGCGTTCGCCGAGTCCGCGCTGGCCTCGGCCGCCGACATCATGTCTCGCGCGCGCGAGCTCGCGGTGCAAATGGCGGACGGCACCGTCGCGCCGGAGCAGCGAGACCTCGCCGCCAAGGAAGTGACGCAGCTGCGTCAAGCGCTCGTCGGCATCGGAAACAGCCGCACGGCGTCGGGTTACGTCTTCGGCGGCTCCAAGACCGACGCTCCACCGTTCTCCACGAACGGCGTGTTCAACGGCAACGACGACGCGCTCGAGGTCGAGATCGCGGAAGGCCAGCGGATCCGCGCGAACGCCAGCGGCGCGCGCGCGTTCACGGGCGCGGGCGGTCGCGACTTGTTCCAAGATCTCGCGAGCTTCGCCACGGCGCTCCAGAACAACGACATCGCCGGCGTGCAGGCCATGGCCTCCACGCTCGATGAAGGGATCGCGCAG
Organism: Myxococcales bacterium; assembly: GCA_016794345.1. Classification (GTDB taxonomy): domain Bacteria; phylum Myxococcota_A; class Polyangia; order Polyangiales; family Polyangiaceae; genus Xiheicaenibacterium; species Xiheicaenibacterium phototrophicum. The sequence goes on along the minus strand of JAEUKE010000283.1, from coordinate 14,268 downwards.
ATCACCGGCGTTCGCGGTGAATCTGGGCTCGCAATCGACAGCGTTCGGATGGCCGCGAGCGCCGCGAGGCTAGGCCACGGCGCCGTGGAGAGCGCTCGCGCGGGCGTTCAGGAGGTGGACGTCGTGCAGGCGTACAGCGATCTGAGCTCGGCGCAGGGCGCTTACGAGCGCAGCCTGGAGATCACGCGGAAGATCCTCAGCCTCATGCCGGCCGACAAGGTCCTGGCACGCTAATCGCAAAGCTCCTCGTTGCCACGGAGGGCAAGAATGCTCGTCGTACAACGAAGAGTCGGAGAGCGGCTCGTGTTGAGCGGTGGAATCGAGATTACCGTCGTCGCCGTCGGGCGCGGCGGAGTGAAGCTCGCGGTCACCGCGCCGAAAGACGTCTGGATAGCTCGCGGAGAGGTCCACGATGCCGTCGTCTCGGCGAACGCGGCTGCAGCGAGGACACGAAGGAGCTCCCTGCCGGCATCGAATGTGGAAGAGCGATCTTTACTGGAGGAATCACGATGATCCGCCTCGAAAAAACGCGTTTCGGTACCATCACGCTCGATGAATCTGCGCAAATCAAGTTCCCGCGCGGGCTCATTGGCTTCAGCACGGAGACGACCTTCGCTCTCCTCGAGCGAGAGCGCGGGCCCATCGCGTACTTGCAGTCGCTGATGACCCCGGGCATCGCGCTGCCGGTCATCGACGCGCGATTCCTCCAGCCCGCGTACCCGGACGCGGCCGGTGATCACCTCGCCGGGCTGGCGGGCGTCGAGCCCGACGACCTGCTCGTCCTCGTCGTCCTCGCCATCGAGCCCGACGACGGGAGCCTGCGCGCGAACCTGCTCGCCCCGCTCGTCGTCGACGCGAAGAACCGGATCGGCGCGCAGATCCTCCTCGACCCGGAGCGGTACGGACCCAGCGTGCAGATCGCCGAGGCGATGGCCAAGCGCACCGCGCCGCCTACCTCGGGGACTCGCCTCGTCTCGACGGCGCCCGTGCCCGTGATCGAGCTCGCCACGACCGGCTGAGCGAGGCGCGGGCGAGGGTGAGCGCCGGCGATCGACCGGTGTGCTCCTCCCATACCGATCGATCTGATCGCTCCGATTCGAGGAAACGACGGGCAGAGGCCGGCACGCTGCGCTAAGCAGGGTGAGTGAGTGGCACCCCATCTGATCGATGAGGCTCGTGCCGCCCTTTTACCCCCCCGGCCCCCCTCACTCCGTGAGGAGGGAAGTCGCATGACCGTCCCGCTCGTCGATCAGCCGTCCGAGGCGCCCGCGGCCGCCAAGCTCCCATCCTTGGCGGTCGTCCTCGCCCTGCTCGCGGTCTACGTGATCTGGGGCTCGACGTACCTCGGCATGCGGGTCGCGCTCGAGACATTCTCCCCGTTCTGGCTCGGCGCGGCGCGGTTCCTCCTCGCAGGAGGTCTCCTCGTCGCCTTCGAGCGCCTTCGTGGTGCACCCTGGCCCGACTCGCGGCAATGGGCGGGCGCTGCGGTGAGCGGTAGCCTCATGCTCTCGCTCGGCAATGGGCTCGTCGGCGTCGCCCAGAAGACGTCGATCGACTCGGGCGTCGCGGCGACCGTGGTCGCGACGATGCCGATGTGGATGGCCCTGATGGGCGCGTTCGTCGGAGACCGGCCGACGCGGCGCGAAGCCTTTGGGCTCGTGCTCGCGTTTCTCGGCGTCGCCGTGCTCCACGCCGGCGGCAGCTTGAACCTGGGCGGCGTCGGCGGCCTCGCCCTCATCGGCGCTCCCATCGGGTGGGCCCTCGGCTCCGTGATCTCGAGGCGCGCCCCGATGCCCAGAGGGCTGATGGGATCCGGCGTCCAGATGCTCGCAGGCGGCCTCACCATGCTCGGCGTCGCGCTCGTGACCGGCGAGAGCCTGCCTCACGAGGTCGATGCGCGCGTCCTCTCGGCCGTCGGCTACCTCGTGGTCTTCGGCTCGCTCCTCGGCTTCACGGCTTACCGCCACTTGCTCGAGCACACGCGCCCGGCGCTTGCCTCGAGCTACGCGTACGTGAACCCCGTCGTCGCGCTCGTCCTCGGGGCCGTCCTCGCGGGAGAGCCGCTCTCGTCGGGCAGGCTCTTCGCCTGCGCGATCATCGTCGCCGGCGTCGTGGTTGTCGTTCGCCGCCCCCGCGCCCGCGCCTGAAGGGCTCAGCCGGCGAGCTTCTTCACTGCGGCGAGGAGCAGCTCGGGCTTGAACGGCTTCACGAACCAGCCCTTGGCGCCGAGCTCCTTCGCTCGCTGCACCAGGCGCGGCTCGGCCTCGGTCGTCAGCATCAAGAAGCTCATCGAGCTCCGCTTGTCCGCGGGGAGGGCGTCCATCATCTCGAGCCCGTTCAGGTTGGGCATGTTGATGTCGCAGAGGACGAGCTTGGCGTCGTTGTGGGCGGCGATCTTCGCGAGGCCGTCCTTGCCGTCGATCGCCTCGACGATCTCGAAGCCGGCGTTCGCCAGAGCATGAATCACTTGCGTTCGGGCCGTACGCGAGTCGTCGACCACGATGATCTTCGTCATTGCCATTCCTCCGTCCGCTTTCAGAACATCATGCAATCGAGCTCGGGTGGGCTCTCGCCCGGACACGATATCTTCACGTCGTCCGACACGTAGACGTCGAGCGCCAGGTGGAGCGAATGGGTGAGAAACTGGCCGCGGTGCTCGAACAGCAGCCCGAGCGCGCTCTCCCTGGGAGCGCCGACCCGCACCGCGTCCCCGATGACCGAGGTCGGGATGCCCAGCTCGATGCGAATGCCCTGGTTCAGGAGCGTGTTCTTCAAAGACCCTACGAGGAGGTTCGCGAGCTCACGAGACCAGTCGATCAGCGCGTCCAAGTCTTGCTCTCCGGAAGGAGAAATGGCGCTGATCAGCTCGACGGGCGCGGTCAGGATGAGTGAGCCGGCCACGTCCGTCCCCGTAAATGGCAAGATTGCCACCGGGTCGCGCCAGACCATGTCGTTCATGCTGAACGAGCCTGCGTAGGTCGCGCTCAGGTTCATGGTGGCGAAAAGCCTCTCGGCGGCCTGCCGCATGACCTGGACCAACGCGGCGCGGTTCGACACCGCGAGGGCCGACGGCCGGCGGTCGAGGCGCGGCGAACGGGACGATTGCATGGTCTCGGAATTGATCGGCACGCGCCGGCGAACCTTAACAGGTGGGCCTCGGGCCCATCGATCGGGGAGCCGTTAAGCCGAGCTGGTCTTGCGCCGCTTCTGATGCGTATGCCCAAAGGGCCAGATCCATGCACCGGCTCATTCTGATAGATCCCGAGCCGGCCAGTCGCGCCCACCTCTCGAAGAGGCTGGAAGGACTGGGTTATGCCGTGACCCTCGCGGAGGACGGTATCTCGGGCGCGGGGCTCGCGCTCGCGGATCCGCCCGACGCCGTCATCGCGGATCTTTGGACGCCCGGCGCTTCGGGCGTGCAGATTTGCCGGTTCCTCCGGAGCGAGCCCGCTACCGCGATGGTGCCCGTGCTGCTCCGCGGGAACGAGTCCGACCGTCGCAATCGATTCTGGGCCCGGCGCGCCGGGGCGGCGACGCTCGTGAGCAAAGGCCGGATCGGCGAGCTGCTTCGCGTGCTCGATCGCGAGCTCGAGATCGCTCCCAAGCGCGACGACTTCTTCATGCAGCTCTCCGGTGGGATGATGGATGTGCGCGAGCGCATCGCGCGCCACCTCGACGTCACCCTGTTCGAGTCGGTCATCGCCGCCGAGGTGCGGGCGCTCGCGGCGTGCGATACGCCGGAGAGGCTCTTCGATCGGCTGACCCAGTTCGTCTCGCAGGTCCACTCCTACCGCTGGCTCGCGATGTACGCCCCGGATCTGTCCTTCTTCGCCATCCACCAGCACCCGGAGGCCGCCGACGCGGCGGAGGACAGCGCGCGGCGCATCCTCGGCGTCGGGGCCGCCCAGCAGGCATTCCGGTTGGAGGACGAGGACACGTCCGACGACCTGCCGAAGGCAGATCCGATCGTGCAGACGATCTCGCTCGGGCAGACCCCGATCGGGCGAATCGCCCTCTCACCGTCGCGAAAGGGTGAGATGGAGTCCTCCTCCATCCTGACCATCCTGTCGCGCGAGCTCGGCGGGCCGCTTCGCGTCACCTCGCTCGTCGAGGAGACGAGGCGGCTCGCGTCGACGGACCCTCTGACCGGCCTCCTGAATCGGCGCGCTTTCAACCAATGGATGGAGCACGAAGGCCCGCGTGCCCATCGCTACGAGCACCCGCTCAGCCTCGCGCTGCTCGATATCGACCATTTCAAGTCCGTCAACGACCGCCATGGACACGACGCCGGCGACGCGGTGCTGGTGAACGTCGCGCTCGTCGTTCGCGAGTCCTTGCGCGAGGCGGATATCGTCGCCCGTTGGGGTGGGGAGGAGATCGTCATCGCGCTGCCCGACACCGATCACGAGGGTGGGCTCCGGGCATGCGAGCGGGTCCGCGCGGCGATCGAGGCGTCGCGAATCACGACGCCGTCGGGGGCGAGTCTTTCCGTCACCGCCTCAGTCGGCGTCGCGAGCTTGCGCAAGAACGAGCCGCTGGACATGCTCGTCGCCCGCGCGGACGCCGCCATGTACCGGGCGAAGTCCGGCGGTCGAAACCGCGTCGTGTCAGATTCGCAAGGCTCAGACGCCCAGGCGGAGCTTCCGGAATCCGAACGCCGTCATCTTGAGGAGCAGCCAGCCGTGAGCGAACCGCGAGATCTTGGTGTCGCCGTAGACGCGCGCGCGGTAGCGAACGGGTAGGTCGGCGATCTTCATGTTCAGGCGCGCGGCGCCGAAGAGCAGATCGAAGTCCCCGAACGGATCGAAGTCCCCGAAAAACGCGCGGTTGGCGGCGATGCGGTCGTAAGCCTCTTTGTAGAGGACCTTGGTTCCACACAGCGAGTCCTTGATGGGTTGCTCGAGCAGCCACGAGAGCGCCAGACTGAAGAACTTGTTCCCGAGCAGGTTCAAGAAGCGCATGGCCTCGCCTTCCATCGGGTAGACGAGCCGCACGCCGTTGATGAACTCGCCCTTGCCGGCCACGAGCGCGCGGTAGAACTTCGGCAGGTCTTCCGGGGGGACGGTGAGATCGCTGTCGAGGATCATCAGCACGTCGTATTTCGCCGCGGCGAAGCCCTTGCGGACGGCGTCCCCTTTGCCTTTGCCGTCGCCCTGGAGGATGAGCTTGAGCTCGAGCTGAGGCGCGTTCGGGTTCGCCGCGCGCATGGCCTCGTGCTCGCGCATGACGGCCTCGATCTCCTCGACCGTGCCGTCGCTCGAGTTGCCGTCGACGAAGATGAGCTCCGTCGCCGCGCCCATGACGGGCGTGCGAGCGACGGCCTCGCGGATGTTTCCCTTCTCGTTGCGGCAGGGGCAGATGACGCTGACGGTGGGGAGCTTCGCCGGGATCTGCGCGGGCACGTGGCGCGCGATGAAGTACTGCACCAGCGCCGTCTGATTGAGGCCGGGCACCTTGGCGCCGACCAGGTTCGCCACGTCCGACACGAGCGGGACGCCGACGGGGACGAGCACGTCCGTCCCGCGGCGCACGACCTCGAGGTCGGCGAGCGAGAGGATGTTCGCGAGGTCGTCCATCGAGAGCCAGTTCTGGTCGGGCCAGGGCTCCTTCATGCCGAGGCGCTCCGCCGTACGAAGGACCGGCTCCCAGACGAAGTTGTAATACGTGACGACGACGCGGCCGCCCGGCGCCAGCAGGGGCACCACGCGCTCCATCGCGAGCTGGATGTCGTCGAGGTGGCCGACGACGTCCGAGAGGACGATCACGTCGAAGGGCCCCTCGGGCAGCTCGTCGTGCTCGACGTCCGCGACCGAGAGCTCCACCTCGGGGTGCTTGGCGCGGGCCTTGTCGATCATGCGCGCCGAGATGTCGACGCCCACCTTGCGCGAGCCGGGGAGCGCGGCGATGAGGTCACCGAAGCCGCAGCCGATCTCGAGCACGCGCGAGCCCGGCATGATGAAGCTGCCGACGAGGCGCTTCAGTTGCTCGAGGTAGTAGTGGCGGAGGCCCGCCTTGCGCTCGCGGATCTCGGCGAGCTCGTCGTAGCGAGCCACGCGCCGGTCGAGGCGCGCCTTCTCGCGCGCCGCGAACTCGGACCGGAACCTCGCCTCGCGGGCGTCCTCGATGGTCTTGGCGCCACCGTTCATCGTTACCTGCGCTTTATCCATGACTATCCACGAGCGCGCTTCTCGCGCGCAGCAAGCTCCAGATCACTCTCGACCATCAGCCTCACCAGATCGTCGAAGCTGATCTTCGGCTCCCAGCCGAGGACCTTCTTCGCCTTCGACGGATCGGCGAGGAGCAGATCGACCTCGGCCGGGCGGAAGTAGCGCGGGTCGACCTTGATGAAGTCCTTCGCGTCCAGGCCGACGTGGGCGAACGCCTTCTCCGCGAACTCCTTCACGGCGTACGTCTTGCCGGTGCCGATGACGAAGTCGTCAGGCGTGTCGTGCTGGAGCATCAGCCACATCGCCTCGACGTAGTCCTTGGCGTGGCCCCAGTCGCGCTTCGCGTCGAGGTTGCCGAGGAAGAGGTCCTTCTGGAGGCCGTGTTTGATGCGGCCGACGGCGCGCGTGATCTTGCGCGTCACGAACGTCTCGCCGCGGCGCTCGCTCTCGTGGTTGAAGAGGATGCCGTTCGTCGCGAAGAGGTTGTACGCCTCGCGGTAGTTCTGGGTCATGTAGAAGGAGTAGGCCTTCGCCGCGGCGTAGGGGCTTCGCGGGTGGAAGGGCGTCGTCTCCTTCTGCGGCGTCTCGACGACCTTGCCGTAGAGCTCGCTCGAGCTCGCCTGGTAGAAGCGGCACTTCACGCCCAGCTTGCGGATGGCCTCGAGCAGGCGCGTCGTCCCGAGCGCCGTGATCTCGCCCGTGTACTCCGGGATATCGAAGGAGACGCGCACGTGGCTCTGCGCGCCGAGGTTGTAGACCTCGTCCGGTTGCACGTCGGCGACGATGGTCTGCAGGCTCGAGGCGTCGTTCAGATCGCCGTAGTGCAGGAAGAGCCGGGCGTTGCGGTCGTGCGGGTCGACGTACAGGTGGTCGATGCGCTCGGTGTTGAACGAGCTCGAGCGGCGGACCACGCCGTGGACTTCGTAACCCTTCTCCAGCAGAAGCTCGGCAAGGTAAGAACCGTCTTGGCCTGTGATGCCCGTGACGAGGGCCTTTTTCGTCATGACCGGCGGGGGGTACCACGAACCGAAACCCGCGTCATGGCGCAGTGTTTCAGAGGACTCGGCGGGTCCTTCGAGGCGCCCCCAAAGGGTGAGTCGCCGGCGCTACGGGGGCTCGGCCGTTTGGCTCGGTCGACTGCGCTCGCGGGAGGAAACAGGCTCGCGGACGGCGTGTCCTCGCGAACCCTGATCGGACTTCTGTCCCATACTGGACAGGAGTGCCCTGGCACCGGACCGGGTCGAGGCCCTCTCGGCGCCCGGGCCGGAGGAAGTCGGCTGGTTGACGGACGCCGAGATCGCCAGCCGTCTGCGCGCGCTCCGCGCCGATCCCTCCGCGTGGAGGACCGAAGAAGACGCAGGGCAGCGCATGTGCGCTCGGTCGCTTGAGCCAGAGGTCTGCCGAGCCGCGGCCCGTGTCGCTGCTATTCTGACGCCATGGGCCACGCTGCGGAGAAGAAGGCGACGCTCGCCGACCTCGAGGCGCTGCCTCCGCACGTCGTCGGCGAGATCCTTTTCGGCGTCCTCCACGTCTTCCCACGTCCGAGGGTGCGGCACGGGCGCGCGACCTCCCGCCTCGGCGCGCGGCTCGGACCGCCTTTCGACGAAGGGGACGGGGGACCCGGCGGGTGGATCTTGCTGGACGAGCCCGAGCTCCACCTGGCCGACGACGTGCTCGTCCCTGACCTCGCCGGCTGGCGGCGAGAGCGCATGCCGGAGCTGCCGGACGTCGCGTTCTTCACGCAGGCGCCCGACTGGATTTGCGAGGCCCTCTCACCCGCGACGCGGACCTACGATCTGACGGACAAGCGCGCGATCTACCACCGCGAGCGCGTGGGCCACCTCTGGCTCGTGGATCCCGACGCGCGCACGCTCGAGGTCCAGCGCCACGAGAGCGCCGGTTACCTCACCGTGGGGTCGTGGCGCGATGACGCCATCGTCAGCGCGGAGCCGTTTGCGGAGATTGCGCTGCCGCTCGCGTCGCTCTGGGCCAGGTGAAAGCACGAGAGCGCTCCCCCGGGTCTGGGCTTCCCTGTTGTGATCGACTCTCGAGCCCGAGGTGGCCGAGCTCTTCCATCAGGTTCGGTCTCTCTGAGAGGTTGTGAACGGAGAAGGAGCGGGGGCTATCCTATTGGTGACGACCCGTCGGTTCGGGCCGACCTACCCACCACGTACCAGGTCATCAACCCAACGGTCTTGGTCGAAGTGACGAGTCGCAGCACCGAAAAGCGCGATCGTGGGATCAAGCTCGACGACTATCGCCTCATCACGTCCCTGCGAGAGTACGTGATCGTCTCGCACATCCGCGAAGAGCTCGAGGTCTGGTCGAGAGCCGACGCGGCGACCCCATGGATCGCGCCGCGTCTTCACGGCGGGGGACACCGCCGTAGTCGCGGGGGTGACTCTGGCGGTGAGCGATCTCTACCGCGACCCGCTTCCTGAGCGTTGATCTGGCGCGGCGGTGAGAGAAAGATACCGAATTGTCATCATTGGCATCCCCAGATCTGCGTCTCGGGATCCTGCACGCAGTGCTCCGGCGGAACGCAGAAACGGCCAGACCCGTCGGGTGGGCAATCCTCTGGGCAGCCGATGGCAGCGTCTTCACAGTAACCGGCGCCCCAGAATGCCTCCGAGCAGCAGACCTCCGTCGGGAGGCAGCAGCTCCCGATCCCCTGGTCGATGTGGAAGGTGCAGCTTGGCCGGTCGGCGGGGCACTCGTTCACGCACGCGCCGTCGAGACAGAAGTCGCCCGGACAACCCGTGTCTGGCTCACACGCGTTCGGCTTCCCCGTTGTGATCGACGCGGTCACCGAGCCGGTGCTCGTCGTCGTGCTGTTGGAGCTCGAGCCATCCCCTCCGGCTCCCGAGTCGTCACCTGCGCACCCGAGAGTCGTCCCAAGAACCACGACTGTGATGTGACGAAGGCAGAGCAAACGCATCCCCCCCCAAAGCACGATCCATGCCCGCGAAATCGCGTGGAGTTGCGCTTCGGGTTGCGGACAACGTGCCGTCTTGAGCCGCGGCGTTAGCCAGGCTTGGCGAGCGGTTCACCCGGATCGAAGTCGTCGTTGGCCGGTGAAGGCGTGCGGGCTCGATGCCCCTGTGCGATCCTTCGAACCGTGACGTCGGCCTACGAGGAGATGGTACCGGTCCCGCGGGTCGCGGTGAGGTTTCCGCTCGAGCTCCCTGTCCCGGATGGGTTCGTCGTCGACGAGCCCGCGACGTGGCCGCACACCGAGGGCAGGCTCGAGTTCATCGGGGGAAAGCTCTACTACATGCCGCCGTGCGCCGACTTGCAGCAGGACACCAGCATCGACGTCGCGACTTGTCTTGGTAACTGGCAGCGGCGAAACGAGGCGTTCGTCGTGGGTGGCAATGAAGCCGGCATGGTGCTCGGCGGGGAGTCGCGCGGCGCCGACGCGGCCGTCTGGCGGCGGTCCGACGTCGGCCAACACCGGGGGAAGTTCCGTCGCGTCCCGCCCATCCTCGCGGTCGAGATCCAGGGGCAGTTCGAGGATGAGGTCGAGCTTCGCCAGAAGGCAGCTTGGTACCTCGATCACGGTGTCGAGGTCGTGTGGCTCCTCTTCCCGAGCGAGCCGCGGATGGTCGTCCTCACGGCGACGAACGAGCAGCAGCTGGGGGTCGACGGCAGCGTTCCCGCACACCCGTCGCTGCCCGGTCTCGAGCCCGAGGTGGCCGAGCTCTTCCATCAGATTCGGTCTCGAGGTTAGGCGCGGGGCGCTCTCCCTCCGGGCACACAAACCCCCCCGGTCCGGAGCAGGAATCATGCCCTCGAGAAAGCTCTGCCATTCCGAGCGTCGCGGGGTGAGGTGTGCCGCTTTGGGCACGCAAGCCGCGCGTCAGCCCGGCTCGTCCGTCGCCTCGCCGGGATCGAAGTCGTCGTCCGGGGCTCGCTCGGGGGCGGGCCGTTCGGGCTTCTTCTCGGGCTTGTCCGCTGGCACAGGCTCGGCCGGGCTCGAGTCTCCTTTGCGGATGTAGAGGTCGAGGGTGCCGCGGCCGCCGTAGATGCGCTTGCGCTTGGCGACCAGCTCGAAGGCGCTCTTCTTGGTGAAGCTCTTCCCCTCGGCGCAGCCCGGATCCACGACCGCGAAGTACGCGTCGTCGGCGAGGTCGTCGAAGCTGCCCTGCTCCCGGGGCTGCGGCCACTTGAACTGGCGCGGCCCGAAGACGGGCGCGATCAGGTCCGTCACCTCGTACAAGCCCGGCGGGTAGTTGCGCGCGTCGCACGAGACCATGAGCACATTGGCCGAGCGCTCCGACTCGTCCGGCGGGTCCTTCGGCATGAGCCCGAGCCGTGTACGGCCGACCGACTTGATGCCCTGCGTGTGACGGGTCGCGAACTCGAAGAAGACGAGATCGCCGCCGATCGAGTCCCACCCCTTCGACACGGTGTGATCCCAGAGCACGTGAGTGACGCCGAGCTCTTTGTATTTCTCCCAGACTGCGCGTGGGCTGCCGAGCCGGCCGTAGCTGATGCCGAACTGCCACCCGCCCCAGTCGCTCACGCTCTCGGCGCCGATGCCGACGTGCACGTGGTTGTCGTGGAGCAACACGCGCGACCTCTTCGGGAGGAGCTTCGCCACGTCCGTGTAGGGCGCGAAGATCTTGAAGCGCTCCTCGTATTTCTTCTTGTAGCCCATCCCGATGAGGTCGATGACCCGCTTCTGGACGGAGCCGGCCATCGCGTGGTTGGGCAAGAACCACACGTCGCCGCCCCACACGATCTGGAAGCAGACGAGCGCGGCGAGCACGGCCCGCCAGGAGCCACGCAGCACCCAGCCGAAGCGGATCTGCGGCGCCGGATCGTGCCAGAGCTTCACGATGATGGCCGCGGTGACCGCCGCCATCCACGGGAGGATCGCCTGCAGATACCGGTCCTGGTGGTGTGTCCAGTACCAGATGAGGATGGCGAAATGGATCAGCGCGACGCAGCCCCAGATCCGCAGCGTGCGACGCAGGAAGAAGAGGGACGCTAACAGAAGCGTCATCAAGGAGCCGAAGGTCGGCACCTTCCCGTGGAACCGCGGGTAGTCGTTGGGGATGAACGAGAAGTTGTAGAGCGCCTTCAGCGTCTCCTTCTTGCCTTCCCACGTCCGCGGCGGACGCCAGAACTGGTACTCCTTGTAGCCGTATTCGAACAGATCGGCTGCGTCCTGGGTCCAGGGGCGGACCGAGAGCTCCTTGTACAGCGTGGGGTAGGCCGGGTCGCCGTACCACACCCAGTTCTTGAGCCAGTGCGGCAGCGTGAGCAGGAGGATGGCCACGAAGGACGCGAGCGGCCCGACGAGCCAGTTCGCGGCGAGGGCCGGGGAGCCGCGTTTGGTCAGCTTGCAGCCGAGCGCCCACACCATCCGCAGGAACACCGCGAGGCCGACGCCGGGCAAGACGAGGGTCGTCGCGGTGTACTTCGAGAGGCCCACGCCGCAGAGCGGGATGGCGAGGATGACGAGGTGGCGAGGCGACAGCTCCCTCCAGGAGCGGATGAGCTGCGTGAAGACCGGGATGACGAAGAACGCGCCGATGTGGTCGGCGCCCGCGGACAGGTTCGAGTCGTAGAGGAAGAAGCCCGGGAACAAAAACCGCGCGACCCACGAGAGGTGCGCGCGCTGGCCCGGCACGAAGAGCCGCACGAGCCCGGGGATGGAGACGAGCGTCCCGAGCAGGGTGACGAACTCGAGGTGCGCGGCGATCTCGACCTTGTCGAAGAGGCTCGCCTTCGGACAGAGGAACGCCCAGCCGTAGAAGAAGCTCGGCAGGTGCGGGTACGTGCCGACGGTGAAACCTTCGTCGAACCGGCGCAGGCCGCCGTGCGCCGCGAACTCCTCGGCCAGCGCGAGGTGTTTCCAGCGCGAGTCGAACTGGACGTTGTCCGGCGTGAGGATGCAGAAATAGACCATCGCGGCGCCGAGGACGCCGAACACGATGGCGGGCCAGAAGTAGAAGGGCCGCGGCTTGGCGACCGCGGTCTTTCGCGCGTGCGCGAGGTGACGCCGCAGCCTGCGGAGCGTTCGCCAGCCGTCGCGCGCGCCGATCGCCAGGAAGGCGAGCGGCAGCGCGAAGAACATCCACGGTTTGTAGAGCTGCAGGTGCCCGACGGCGTTCATCGCGACGAAAAACGCGAACGCGCCGGTCGCGAAGCTCGTGCCTACGTGCTCCAGCAGGGGGAGCGTGGTCTTCAGCACGCGGCGGACGATGACGTGCCCCGTCGCGATGCAGCCCGCGGCCCAGAAGAGGGCCGAAGCCCAGGCCAGCCCGTAGTGCCAGAACAGCCACTTCTCGAGCGGGTAGTGCGGCTCGACCTGGGACTTGAAGTACCAGAGCGCGGCGAGCAGCAACAAAGGCAGCGGAAACCCGCGCGCCTTCTCGAAGACGCGGGAAGCGGCCGCGCGGATTCGCTCGAGCTTCTCGATCAAGGGGCGGCGAGTCTATCGACCGAGCTCAGTGAGCACCAGAACCACGAGCAGCGCCGCGGCCGCGACGAGGAAGATCAGCGTCACGACCAACCACGGCGAGCGCGCGCTCGGCTGCGGCAAGCTTTGCGCGGGCTCGCCCGTCGAGGGGTGGGCGAGTCGGTCTGCGATGGCGGGCGCCTCGATGCGAGGCATGGGAGGAGCGCCGGTGGCACGTGGCTCGGGCGGCGTGAGGAGAGCCCGTTCGATTTGCGGCGCGGTTGGGAGCATCTCGGTCGGCGGCGTGGACTCGACCGTCGGCGAGTCGTCGAGCGCCTCCTCCGGACGGGCGGGCGCGGTCCGCGGCGCGAGCTTGATCGTCTTCAGGTTCGCGAGGACGTCCGACATCCGTGCGAGCGGATCCTCGTCCTCCGCCGAGCCGAGCTCGACCGTGCTCGGCCGATCTCCGGCGGTCAACGCGACGCGCTCCATGGACTCGATGATCGCCTGCCTCTCCGCGAGGACCGGCGCCGCGCGCTCCTGGACCCAGGAGGAGAGCGTGTGCTGCGTCGCCACGCTCGCCGAGGCCTCTTCGAGCGCCACCGCGAGCTCGAGCGCCGTCGCTCACGACGTCGATCGTCGCGGCCACGTTCGGGTGCCGGATGCGGCTCGAGAGCCGCGCCTCATCGATGAACATCCGCACGAACTTGGGATCTCGCGCGTAGTTGGGGCGCAGCCGCTTGATGGCGACGGTCCGTGCGAAGCCCGCTGCGCCCACGAGCCGCCCGAGGTGCACGGTCGCCATTCCGCCCGTCGCGATGCGATCGAAGAGGGCGTAGCGGCCGACGACCTTCGTCGGCCCCCTTCGTGCATCGGACGACGAGAGTCGACCTCGTGCCATGAGCCCGAGGCTACACCGAGTGTCGGAAACGGGCTCGCTCGTGGCTCGGGGGTGGGAGGTGCCGCACGATGGCCACATGCTTCGGTCCGTCGCTCGCAGATCGTTGCCGGTCTTGGTCGCCGCTCTCTCGGCGGGCTGCGCGTTTCGCACCCCCACGCCCGAGCTCCCGGAAGAGCTCGTCGGCAGTCGGCACGGCCCCGCGCAGCTCGATGTGACCGAGGTCGCGGTGACCGATTCGGCCGGCGACGTAGACTCCGAGACGCAGGCAGCGGTTCGCACGCAGACGGTGAAGATCCTCGAGGACGCCGCTCGCAAGAGCACCACCGGCGGCGCGCCTTCGTTGGTCCGTGTCAGCGTCGTCCTCGATGAGCACCACGATTACGCCGCCTCGGCAGTGGCGACCGACGGCCTGGCCGTCTTCGCCTGGTTTCTCCTCGCGCCGGCCGGCGTCACGTTCGATCGTCAGTCGCTCTGGGTCGAAGTCGAGGTCGACTCGGCCGGGCGCCGCTTCGTCGGGAGGGGCCACGCCGACAGGGAGGGGAGCATCTACGCACCGGCACGCAAGCGGGCGCTCGCGGTCGCCCTGAGCCGAGCCCTGGCGGATGCAGCCCGCGAAGGGGCGATGTAGCGCCGGACCGGATCGACCCCTACTACACCGCGATTCGGATGCGATGACCGCGCGCCGCTTCCGCGACCCCCAAGGGGTGAGGGGTCGCTCCCGCGGCGCCAGGCCTTCTCTCTGCATCCGGCGGTCGTAACTCCTGGCCGAGGACCGAATCAGGGCATTCGGT
>JAEUKE010000255.1 GCA_016794345.1 Myxococcales bacterium | reverse complement strand
GCCCGCCCACGACGTCGCTCGTCGCGAAGCCGGAGAGGGCGTGGTTGATGAAGCGGATCTCCCCATCGCGGTCGAGGAGCATCAGGAAGTTCGGCACCGTCTCGACGACCGCGCGCAACGTCGACGGAGCTCACGGGCGAGATCCGGCGGGTGGAGCGCCATCTGGGAGAGCGCCGTCGCCCATCCCATGAAGTTCGCGTCCATCAGATCGAGGAGCTGCTCGACGTCTTTCCGCTCGAAGCCCCCCCGATAGCCGGCCCTGTCGATGAAACACGGTGAAGGCGCGAGCATGACGATGCGGTCGAACAGATGCGGTGCATCCACGGCCGCCCACGCGCCGATCATCGAGCTCACCGAGTGCCCCACGAGCACCGCGCCTGGATACCGAGCGCTTCGCAGACCTCGGTCACGTCTCGAGCGTACCCGCGAAGAGACCCGTAGCGCTCGGAGTCGTAGGCGGAGCGGTCGGCCTTGCCGGCACCCACGTAGTCGAAGCACACCACGGTGTGGCTCGCTTCGAACCGCGGCGCGACCCTGCGCCAGACGTTCTGGTCGCATCCGAACCCGTGCGCGAACACGAGCGGCGGGCCGCTCCCCGTCACCTGGACATTGTTGCGCGTTCGAACGTCGGTCATACCCTCCCTCGCGGATCTCAATGATGCCGCCTAAAGCTTGGTTTTCAAAGTAGTTCGCGCGAGGTCCTTCGGCCGAACCTGTCAATCGTACGACCGCACGTCTACCGCGGACTGTCCGAATCTACTGCGGACCCAGGCCGTCGTGCTCCGATCCGGTTACGACACGGTAGTCGTCTGCCGGCGTCGGCAAGACCTCCCAGGCCTCCGGGTGCTCGGGAGGAACGAGCGCCGTGCTGGTGGCGATCGCGCGGTACAGGTTTCCGTCCACGTGCAGCACGACCTCGCCCGCCTGGTAGGTGCGAGGCGGGTTGCCAGCCGCGAGCGGCGATGACGCAACCCAGAACTCGAGGTTGGTCCCGGAGACCTCGAGCGCATCGACGAAGGCAATCGGCGCCACGGTCCCCTTTGCATTTCCCGTCGCGGTGACGTTGCCAGAGCTACCGTTCTCGGGGATGCCCGACACGAGCTGCTCGTCTCCTTCCCACACGTTGCCCTGGAAGGTGATAGTCGCGTCCACCCCGTTGTTCACGCCGAAGAGCACCATGCGATCGGTCGCAGCAGGGTCGAGCTGATCGTAGAAGAAGTCGATGTTGCGGAAGCGGTTGCCCTCGACCAGATAGGTGGACGCCGCGGCGGCCGCGCCGCCGAAGTAGCCCGCGAAGCCGGCACGTGTCTCGGCGAAGTAGTTGTTCCTCAGCACCGCCACGAGCGGCGCGTCCCCCGCCTCCTCCCCGCGCCAGAAGTTGAGGAGCGGCGCCGCGCTCCCGATGAAGACGTTGTTCTCCACCACGACGTCGTTCTCGCGCATGTTGATCTGCGAGTTGTGGTCCTGGTAGGCGCCGAGCCCGTTGTCGCGCCAATGCAGGCCGGCGTGGACGATCGCGT